>NZ_JBQERA010000012.1:0-274247 GCF_053813445.1 Actinokineospora lacus | reverse complement strand
ACGACTCCTCGCCCTGACCGCCGCCATCTGGCACAACCGCACCACCGGACAACCCATCACCCGATCCCTGACCGCCTACGACCACTGACCGACTTACGCATTAATCATCTAGGGCCTGTCCGCCCGCTGGCGGGTCGGATACGCCCGAATACAACACCGATACGAGGGCGATCCGTCCGCACCGCCTGCGGGCGGACTGATCACGCCCACCCCTGGAACACGACCCAGTCCGCTCCACCAGGCTAGGGAGCGCACACCAGCCAGTTGCCCGACTCGCGGACCAGGGGGAACGTGCGCCTGTCCACCGAGCCGCTGCGGGTGTCGGTGGCCAGGACGGTGAACGTCGGCGGCTGGGCGTCGGCCTGCACGCGTTCCAGGGTCAGGCGGAAGCCGCCGCCGAGGAACAGGTCCGAGGCGTTGGGGCGCCTGCGTTCGCAGGTCACGGCCCGCAGCGTGGCGACGTCGGCCACGTTCACGGCGTCCACAAAGGTCCTGGCGGTCAGCACGGGGTCGTCGTCGGAGTCGGTGATCTGGGGAAGGAGCACCGTCAGCGCGACGCCCACCGCGACCACCACGGCGGCGGCGGCCGCGGCGATCAGCAGCCACTTGCGGTTGCGTGGGGGCCGCGCCGCGCGCCCGGCGGGCTGCTGGACCGGCCTTCCCGACCAGGTGGCCTCCGGCGGCGGCACGCGGCGTTCGTTGAACTCGCGGCCCTCGTGGCGGACCAGGGTGGTCCAGGCCTGGCCGTCCCAGTAGCGGCGGTCGACGCGGCGCTCGGGGTCGGGCTGCCAGCCGGGGGCCAGGACGGCCTCCAGCGTGGCCGCCACCGGGCCCGCGATGTCCTCGCGCTCGCGCAGGCGGACCAGCAGGCCCCACGCCGCGGCGCGCTGGGCCGGGTCGAGGAGGCGGGAGCGCAGGTCGGTCATGATCGACAGCTGGGACTGCTGGTCGAGGGACTGCTCCTCCAGCCGCGTCCGGTACACGTCCAGGTACGGCACGGGGGGCTCCGGCGGCAGCGGCTGCGGCAGCGGGCCGGGGTCGGGGATGGCGTCGAGCACGGCGCGCAGGCGCGAGACGCGCTCGGCGGTGGCGCCCCCGAGGTCGATCACCGCGGCGTCGGCCAGCTCCGCGGGCAGCGGCCCCGGCCGTGGCCGCGCCGCGGCCAGCGGCTTGCCGATGGCGGCCGCGTAGCGCAACTCGGCCAGGCAGCCCGGCGAGCGCGCCGACTCCGGCGAGACGACGAACACGAAGACCGCGCAGCCCCGGATGCGGGCGAGCACGGTGTCCCACCACTGGGGACCGTTGGGCTCGCCTCTGTCCAGCGCTACCTGCCTGCCGGTCTGCGCCAGATCAGCGCGCAACCGGGCCGCGGCGTCCCGATCCGGTGCCGCGTGGCAGACGAACACGTGCATGTTCACTCCGCAATCAGCGCCCCGACAGCGCCTTGCTGATGTCGCACACCCGCCACTCGCCGTCCTCTTCGGTGAGCGGGATGTTCAACTTTACCGACGAGTTGCCTATCGTGCGCGCCGCGAGCACGGTGAACCGGGGGTCTGACCCGGACACGTCCACGCTTTCGAGTGTGACGTTGGCCGTCTCCAGGAAGCCCCGGTAGAGGTGGGAGTCCTCGGTGCCGTCCCGGTCGCACACGAACTGCCGCAGCGCCGCCTCGTCGCGGGTGTTGACCGCGTCGACGAACTTGCGGGCGACCTGGATCGCCGCCCCCTGGTCTGGACCGGCGCCGAACAGGAGGACCCCGCCGGTGACCCCGCAGGCCAGCACCAGCACCCCGGCGCCGACGAGCAGGGGCAGGCCCCGGCGCGGTCGCTGCTCGGGGTCGGCGTGCCTGCCGCCCGCCAAGGGCAGCTCGTGGGTGCCGGTGTCCTCCAGCGCGGTCTGCAGGTGCGCCGAGGACGACGGCGGCGAGTTGCGGTCGTTGAACTCCCGCCCGCCCTGGCGGACCAGCGTCGTCCAGCTCTGGCCGTCCCAGTAGCGGGCGTCGAAGCGCCCGCGCGGGTCCGGCTGCCAGCCCGGCCCGAGCAGGTGCTCCATCTCGGCCGCGACCTGCTCGCTCAGCTCGGGTCGCGCCCGCATCCGCACCAGCAGCTCCCACACGGCCGGGCGTTCGTGCGGGTCGTTCAGGCGGGTGGCGAGCTGGATCAGCAGCTCGACCTGCTCGGCCGGGGCGAGGTCGTCGGCGTCGATGCGGGCCAGGTAGGCGTCGAGGTAGGTGGCGGGGATCTCCGGCGGGGCGGGCAGCCTGCCGGTCAGCGGCTTGGCCATCGGCAGCGCGTTGAACGCCTTGAGCAGGGAGATCACCGACTCCGGGGTGCGGTCGACGTACTCGACCACCTCGCCGCGGCGCAGCTCGGGCGGCAGCGCCTCGCTGTCCACCGGGCGCACCCGCACCGCCAGCACGGGCCTGCGCAGGGCGATGGCGTAGCGCAGCTCGGCCAGGCAGGCCGCCGAGCGCAGCGAGTCCGGCGACAGGGCGAACACCAGGGCCCGGCACTCGCGGACGCGGCGCAGCACCTGGTCCCACCACTGCTGCCCACCATGGCTGTCACGGTCGTACCACACAGGGTGACCGAGTCGCTCGAAATCAGCCCGCAGCTGGGTGATCGAGGCTTGATCCCGGCGGGCGTAGCTGAGGAAAACGTGCATGCGGGCGACTCGCGTTCACTGGCAGTACATATCGAGGTGCCCGCGACGCTATGTAAAGGGCGGGGTAACCGGAAGGGACCAATGACCCTGGTGAGTTCCCGATTTGTCGGTCTGTGGTCGTAAGGTCGCTGGCTGGAGGTGTTACTGACATGGCGCTCGACTTTCAGGTGACCTTCGACGCAGCCGATCCGGCGGGCCTGGCCGACTTCTGGGCCGTCGCTCTCGGTTACCAGCGGCAACCGCCGCCCGCCGGGTTCGGCAGCTGGGCGGAGTTCGCCGAGCGGATCGCCCTGCCCCGCGAGCGGTGGGACGACCTGGCCGCCGTCGTCGACCCCGAGGGGGTCCGCCCGCGCCTGCTGTTCCAGCGGGTTCCCGAGGGCAAGACGGCGAAGAACCGCGTGCACCTCGACGTCAACGTCGGCGGCGAGCACGACGACGCCCGCTGGGACCGCGTGCTCGTCCACGTCGGCACGCTGGTCGCCGCCGGGGCCGCGGTCCTGAGGGAACAGCACGACCAGACCGGTCGGTGCATGATCCTGCGGGACCCGGAGGGCAACGAGTTCTGCGTCCAGTGAAATAGGATCGGTTGATGGAGTTGCGCAGGCAGTTCCGGGCGCCGCTGCCCGACTCGGTCGAGGCGCTGCCCGCCGAGGCGGCCGACGATCTCGCCGCCGCGCTGCGCGAGGCCCGGCGCAGGCAGACCGAGCACCTGGTGGCCGCGACCGAGGAGTCGCTCAGCCAGGTGCCCCGGCTCATCCGGCCCCTGGTGCGGAAGGTGCTCGGCCTGTGAGCGGCACCCGGGCCGAGATCATCAAGCTGGCCCGCCTGCTGGAGGCCCCGCCGTCGCGGTTCGCGTACCTGGCCGACCTGCCCGCCGCCGACGTCCGGGCGGTCCGGGAGCGGGCGACCGACGTGCTGTTCGGGGCCAACGGCGCGGTCTTCGAGCGGATCGCGGCGGCCAGCAGGCTGGTGCCGAACGCGGTGACGGCGGTGATCGCCCAGCGGGCGTTCGGGCCGCTGCTGTGCGCGCGGGTGGCCGGGGTGCTCGAGCCCGAGCGCGCCGTCGAGCTGGCGGGCCGGGTCCCGGCCGACTTCCTGGCCGACGTCGCAGCCGACCTCGACCCGCGCCGGGTCGCGCCGATCCTGGCGGCGCTGCCGGTGGACCGGATGCGCGCCGTCGCCGCGGAGCTGGCCAGGCGCGGGGACCACGTGACCATGGGCCGCTTCCTCGGTGAGCTGCCCGGCCCGGCCCTGCGGGTGCTGGTCGGGGAGCTGTCGGTGGAGGACATGCTGCACACGGCGGTGTTCAGCGACGACGACTCGCGCTTCGCCGAGATCTTCGCGCTGGTGCCCGACGCGCTGGTGCCGGAGGTGGTCGCGGTGGCCGTCGCCGCCGAGGAGCCGTTCGCCGCCGACCTCTTCGCCGTGCTGGCGCACCTGGACGCCGCGGGCCTGAAGCGGGTGGAGGCCGAGGTCGCCCGCCTGCCCGATGCCGACCGGGAACGAGTGGCGCGCCGGGCGGTCGAGGTCGGGCTGGCGGGCCGGTTCTAGGAGCTTTTTGGGGTTGGGATCATGTGGTTGAGGTCAGGGTTTTCAGCCATATGATCGCTCCTCGTAGATGCAGTCCGGCCTCGTAGCTTTCCGGTGATTTGTCGTAGCGGGTGGCCAGGCCACGCCATGTCTTGATCTTCTGAAAGCAGCGCTCGACGGTGTTGCGTCGCCTGTAGCGCACGGGATCGAACGACACCGGCCGCCCTCCGGCGGAGCCCTTCTTCCTCCGGTTGGTCTGTTGGTCGGCCTTCTCCGGGATCACCGCCGTGATCCGGCGGCGACGCAGATAAGCCCGGTTGGCCTTGGAGGAGTACGCCTTGTCCGCGGCCACCGCGTCCGGACGGGTGCGGAGCCGTCCGGACGGGCCGGGAACCCGGACCAGGTCGAGCACGGTCTGAAATTGCGGGCTGTCCGCGGCCTGGCCAGGTGTGAGCACGAAGGCCAGCGGAAGCCCGGCGGCGTCGACCGCGGCGTGGATCTTGCTGCTCAGCCCGCCTCGGGACCGGCCGAGCCCGGCCGCCTTCGCCCGCGCCCTCCGACGGCGCCGGAGGGCGGCACGATCCCGATCGGCAGACGTGCCCGCCTCGGCGGTGTTCGGCGCTGACCGCGCCGGATCACCCGCAGCACCCGCCGCTGCGTGGACAAGGGAGCCCCTTTTTCTCGGTCAGCGCCTGTTCCAGCGCGTCGAGGGTCTCCCCCGCGATTGCCAGCCCGGCCGATTCGTGATGCGCCCGCACGATCGTGGAATCCACACCGACCAATTCCAGCCCGACCTGCCCGCGGGAGGCGGCCTCGGCGATCAGCGCCTCCATCAACGCCTGGAACACCCCGGCCTTCACCCAGGCGTTGAACCGGGAGTAGACGGTGGACCAGGGCCCGTACCGTTCGGGCACATCACGCCAGCCCGACCCGGTGCGGAACCGCCACAGGACCCCGTTGAACTGCTCCCGCACCCGCCGCGGCAACGGCCCGGTGGCCGCCACCGGCACGTGCGGCTCGATCAGCGCCCACTCGGCATCGGTCAGATCAAAACGCGCCACACCCCGAGTTCTACCAGCCCCAACAACACACCACCGGACCACCTAGATCCGAACTCCAAACAGCTCCTAGTGCCCCGACCCAGCACCTTCACCGTGTCTCGACACGCCCACGACGCGCCTGGCCGCGTTGCCGCAACACCTCCGAACAACCAGTACGACGACGCCCCGGCGCCTTGCCAGCCACGCCGACACCCGGCCAAGGTTCTGGGTCGGGGCGCTAGTAGGGCTTCGTTAGGTCGGAGCCAGAAGCGACACCACCGGCCGTCGGGCGCTGACGTTGAGGCCATGACCTGGGGCGATGCGCGGAGACGTCTCTCGGCGTTGCCCGGCAGGCCGTCGCATCTCCGCAGGTCGGAGCGACCTAACGAAGCCCTACTAGGGCCTGTCCGCAAAGCCAGAGTGCGAGGGTGGCCAGGTCGAGCATGCCTCGGTAGGAGGTGGTGGTCTTGTCGTAGCGGGTGGCGATGGCGCGGAATTGCTTGGGCCTCAACCACAGTGAGGTCGTTCGTTGAGTTCATCCGCCCGGCGGCGTCACCGACGCCGCTGACCGCCCTGCGCCGTCGCCGGACCTGGTACCGCCAGTCCGGCTCGCCTGTCTTCTGTGGTGCGGCTCGCCCGCGAATACGGTGGCCGAGGGGGAGATGGTTCACCGCAGAGCACTATTGGGAAATACCGAACCACGGTCCCGAGCTTCCCGTACTGCCTGGTAGTGGTCCTCGCAGACCACGCAGGAGAGAGACAAGGGGAAGCTCCGGATGCTCCAGAACGGAACACGTGCCCGGCGCAAGGTGGTGCTGGCGGGAATCGCCACGACGCTCTCGGCGGCCGCGGTCCTCACCACTGCCCCACTGGGCAGCGCCCAGAACTCGGTCCAGGCCGAGGACGCCGTCACCACCCACGCCATCCAGGACACCGTGGCCCGCCAGACCGCGCTGTCGCTGGGCACCCAGCGGTGGCGCATGGCCCTCGTGGACGCGGTCGCCTCCGGGCGGGCACTGGACCTGGAGGCCGTCGCCGGGTCCGCCGCCCCGGCCGACCTGCGCGCGGCGGTGGTCGACGCCAACACCAAGGTGCTGGCAGCCAAGGGGCTTCCGTCTGCCACCGGGGACCTGCTCACCGTGCGCCTCGCCGACCCGGCGATGTCCGCCGCGCTCAAGGCGGGTGCCGAGCCGCTGGTGGCCGTCCCCGCCGACGACGACACCCCCACCGGCGTCACCGCCTACGACACCTCGGGCCGCGTGCACACCCTGGCCACGGGCACTGTCCCGAGCCTGCCGGTGCTGGTGGTGGACATCGACGTCCGCAAGGCACTGGACGCGGGCTCCACGCTGATCAACCAGACTCTGGCGCTGTCGGGCCGGGCCGCCGTGTCGTCCGCCCCCACCACCGCAGCGTCCGTGGACACCACCAAGATCACCGCCGTTCGGGTCAGCAACGACCGCGAACCGTGGTTCAAGGGCGACTCCGAGATCTTCACCATCGTCGGCGGGATCAAGAAGAACCCGGACCCGACGAAGGACGACACGGTGATCGCGACGGTCGTCAAGATGCCCTACCTCAACACCGAGAAGAAGACCTACTACCCGAACCAGATCCTCATCTGGTGGAACCAGTACAAGTTCAACGCCGCCGACGCGGTGATGATGGAGGACGACGGCGACACCAACTACCAGAAGCTCGCCAGCGCGCTGAACACGGCCCTCGGGGCCATGTCCAAGAAGTACGCCGCCTATGTCCCGGTGGTCGAGGGCATCATCCAGGCCATTCCCGGCAAGTGGTGGACCGACGACCCCGACCACGTCGAGCAGTGGTACACCATCCAGAAGCAGTCCAACGGCCGCCTCAACGGCGCCAGCGGCAACGGCTGGATGGAGGTCGTCCCGTTCGTCGTGGACGAGCTTTAGCGACATGAGGGTATGGCGGTCCATTGTGGTCCGCCATACCCGGGTCGGTAGGTGCGCGGTGGCCAGGACGTCGGCTACCCGAGCAGGACCGCGCCGATCCCGTGGTCGGTCCGCAGGGGCCGTTGGTCGGCCGGATCGGCAGACCAGCGGCCTCGCGGACGTAGACGGCGCTGGTGATCAGCTCCACGGCCAAGTGGACCGACCGGGCGTGGCCATCAGATCCCGCGCGCGGGTCCTGTGACCGCCCGGACCGGCAGCAGGCCGAGCGCGTCGTTGAAGGCCGCGCCCGCCGGTCTTTCGGTGACCTACGTCGCCGTGCGGTGGAGGCATGATGGTGAAGCGAGATGCCACCGTGGTTCGCCATGATGTGTCCATCGAATTGGCGAGGCTCTTGAATCATCTATAATGGACTCAGCGTCTGTTTCCAGCAAGGGTGCTGACTTGTTGACAGGGAAAGTGCGCACTCCCGCCGTACTCGCGTTCTCGGTGCGCATGGACGACACCAACGCCCGGCGGCTGGCGGCCGATCCCGCGGTCGACTACGTCGAGCAGGGATCAGGTCGTCGAGCCATTCGTCCAAGGGCCGGTTCGCGCCGCTGTCCGGGGACTCGACCGGATCGACGAGCGCTCCAGCCCCGACCGACGACCCTGTACACCTACGACGCCGAGAGCAGTGGCGTCCACGCCTACATCATCGACAGCGGCATCCGTCTCACCCACCAGACCTTCCAAGGCCGGGCCACGCTCGCATCGACGCGGTGGACCCCGCGGGGACCGAGACTGCACCGGGCGCGGGACCCACGTCGCGGGCACTGTCGGCGGCGAGGAGTACGGCGTCGCCAAGAGCACCCGACCGGTCTCCGTCCGGGTGCTCGTCTGCTCGGGCGGCACCAACAGCGACCTGTTTCCAGGGCATCGACTGGGCGACCCTCAATCACGTCAAGTCCGCGGTGGCGAACATGAATCTGGGTCCAGCGTCCACGAAGCGCCGTCCGCGCCTCGATCAACGCCGGGGCGGTCTATGCGGCTGCCGCGGGCAACCAGAACGAGCGCATGTGAACCCGCGGGGACCGCCCCGCTCACCTGGACCGTGGTCTGCCGCAGCGGCTCCTACCCCTGATCCGCTGGCGACGGAACCGCGCCAGCCCTGATCCCGCTACTCGCAGCAGAGGAAAGGCGAGAAGGCGTGGCCGGGTCCTCGCTCGGCTTCGCGCTCGCCCCGGCGATGTGCCTGCGGGCGTTCCTGCTCGTCGCGGCGCCGGCCGCGGCTTCCTCCGCTGCTGCTCTGCGGCCCTTCGCCGTGCGCCACGGCCCAGCCGGACCCGCTTGCGCCCACTCACCTCGGCACACGCGGGGTCTCCGTCGCCGTCACGACGGGAACCTGAGGTGCCTACACCTGCGAGGGTTCGCTGGCCCGCATGATCATCGGGTCATGCGGGGCACGACAGCGTGGGAAGTACGGGGTGTTGCGTCCGGCTGGTAGGGGTGGGGTCCGGCGGAGACAGCGAAGCCGGCCAGGGTGGAGTTCCCGAAGGGGTGTCTGGTGATGCGGGTGCGGGATGTGCTGTGCTCGTTGTTCGATGAGGCCGAGTTCGCCGGGTTGTTCTCCGCGCACGGACGGCCTGCGGTGTTGCCGGGCCGTCGACGCTGGTGTCGTGTTGCAGTTCGCCCCTCCCACTTCGCAGCCCTCCGTCCCGCCGCCTGACGGCGGGACGGATTCGCCAACAGCGCCCTTGTCAGGGACGGGCACTGCGGGCGCGAGTCAGGAGATGGTCTCGCACCGGGAAAGGTCGTCTCCCGGGGTGCGGACGGCGGAGTCGGTGCCCAGGCCGCACTCCAGGATATCGGCTGCCGGACCGCCGTCGAGGTGGTCATCGCCCCCGCCGCCGATCAGGTGGTCGGTGCCGTCGCCGCCGAAGAGGCGGTCATTGGTGTCAGTGAAGCGGCCGTAGTTGGCGTTGTAGTAGCCGAGGACGTTCAGGTCGTCGTCTCCGGGACCGCCGTGGATCTCCACCGGGCCCATGCCGAAGGTTATGTTGTCCGGGCCAGAGCCGCCGTAGAGGCGTTCGATCGAGTAGGGCGCGTCGCTCTCGCCCACTTCACCGGTGTACTGGTTCTTGGGGTAGTTGGAGAACCAGCCCCGCACCTTGAGGGTTCGCTTGGAGTAGTCGACGGTGTCGTAGCCCTTGCCGCCCTCAAGGCCGTCCGAGCCGTTGGCGCCTGATCCCTCGAGGAAGCGGTCGTTGCCGTCATGGCCGAGCAGGCAGTCCCGCCCGCCGCCACCGGCGAGGTGGTCACCGTTGTAGGCCGACCGCGATCCCTCGATGATGTCGCCGTGGTCGCTGCCCTGGATCTCCTCGATGTCATCGCGGACATCGTCGCCGTCCACCGGCGTCTTCCACTCGTCCCTCGTGTAGTGGCAACCGATCGGATCGATCTCGGAGACCCGCCTGCCGTCGCCCCGGCCCGCGCCCTTGCTCACCTCGACGCCGACGGGGGACAGCGCGTAGCTGATCCGGTCGTGTCCCGCGCCGCCCAGGTAGACGACGGACGTCCGGCCGCCGGAGAAGTAGTCACCCTCGACGCTGAAGAAGTCGTTGCCCGTCGACCCGATGACCGCCCCGCCCAGACCGGGCGCGGAGATGGCGAAGTCGTCATCCAGGGAACCCAGGTCCACGTCGATGCCGGTGATCGTGCTCGCCGCACAGGCGATCTTGTACGCGGTGACCGTGCGGCACCCCGTCCCCGGTGCCATCGGCACGACGTCCAGGACCACCAGGTCTGTGCCCGCCTTGCTCACCCGCACCCGGTTCTCCGTGCCCGTGGCCGCCCGGAAGGTGAGGGTGTCCCCGTCGACCCAGACCGAACCGGTGGGCAGGGCTTCCGCCACGCCGATGGGGACCAAGGCCCACAGTGCTGCCGCACACATCGTCGACGCGGCGACCAGTGCTGGTCGACGCCCCATCTTGTCGGTCATATCCGCTCCCGCGATTGTTCGGTCCTTTGTGACCGTGGATACGCGGTGGCGGTGGACCCCGGTTCTTTTCGAGTTTCACAACCTGGGATTCCGGGTGGACCCGGCCTCACGATGTGCGTCGCAGTTCCGAGTGGCGCGAGAGGAGGCCCTCGCAGTTGCCGTCCTTCGTGATGACGTAGGAGCCGGAGAAGGTGCCGTCGTTGAAGCCGCGAACGACGTTCGGCTTGTAGCGGGCGTTCGTGTCCGTGCCCGCGCAGAAGACATCGTTGAGGAAGTGCACTGTGGAGCTGGAGAGCTGGCTGGAGCAGGTGTAGGTGTTCTGCCAGCTGCTGGTGACCAGGTCCCAGCCGCTCGCGGTCAGCCATTCGTAGGTCTTGCCCCCGTGCCGGGCGTGACGCAGCCCGAGCCCGACCAGCCCCAGCTGATCCGGTTGGTCACCGCATTGACCTCCAGCATGATCGGGTCCTCCAGCCAGGAACGCATCTGCGCGGAGGAGTGGCGTACGGCGGCGGTCGAGACCTGGGGCCCCGCGAGCTCGGTGTCCGCACTCTCCCTGTCCGCACCCGCCGAGGGCTCGGCGGTGATCTCGCGGCGCAGGGCCACCCGGCTGCGGCAGGAAGCGGGATGGTGTGAGACCTCCTCGGCGCTGACCACGGTCTCATTCACCCCAGCGTGAGCGTCACGGGGATCTCGCAGCGGCCCGAGGCGGTCCGCGTTCCCTGGAACTCGTGCACCTGCGCTCCCTTGGCCGAGGCGTACGTGATCCATTCGCCTGCCGCGGCAGCACGGGGTGCCGCGGCCAGCGAGGCGAGCGCGAGCAGGGAGAAGACGAGGGCCTTGATTCGCAAGGGACTCTCCACGGTCGGGGTCATGGCCCCCGCGAATACGGTGGCCGCCCGAAGTGTGGATCACGCGGAAGGCCACGCGCGTGGTCCTGCCACCTGGCCCGCCGCCGCTGACCAGCGCAGTCGCCGAGATCCATACCGCGCGCTGCGACGAGGATCACGTCGAGGACAAAGCCGAGCGGCAGCGGCCTGGTGGCGAGTGCCCGGGAGGCACGGGTGGCCACGGCCGTGGACGGCGTCGCAGTGACCGTCAGCGGCACCGCGTCTGCTCAACCGGTTTCGGCGTCCGCCACAACGGCACGGCCAAAGTCGCGGTGACCCTGCTCTTGGTCAGTCGGACGACCCGTTCGGCAAAGCGCGGATAGCGGCGGAGACGGCCGCCCGATCCTCCAGGTCCTCGGCCCCGTCCAGGCACGCGGCCAGCAGCAGACGCGCCCGCGTCGGGTCACCGCGCTCGACGTGCAACTCGGCCAGCCGCACCGAGACCAAGATCCGGCTCGTTCCACTCGCCTGTGCCAGCGAAGGACACGTCAGCACAGCCGTCGCCAGGTCTGTTCGCCCGCACTCGCGCAGCCGATGAGCAGCGAGCAGGTGCCCGCCCACGCTGTCGGCAGGCGGGGACCCGGCTACTGCTTGCCGTGGTTCGGCGCATGACGGGCAGGGCATGCCCGCAAGACTAGGCCGTGTTTCAGATGTGAGGGGCGGCAGAGTCGTGATCAGTCCGGTCGCTGGCGGTGCGGCGGGATCGTCCTCATACCGGTGTTGTATTCGGGCGTATCCGGCCGTGCCGTCTGCGACCGGACTGGCCTGCGATCGGTCGGCCAGCGGGTCAGGCCGCGTCGGAGGTGGTGACGACGCGGGCGCGGACGGCGCGGAGCAGGTGGTGGTCGACGTGGCCGCAGTCGGCGGCCAGCCAGGCGCCGACCTCGTGGACGAAGGTGTCCGGGTCCACCGGGGAGACGCCGCGGGCGGGGGTGTCGTCGGTGGTCAGGGGGCCGCGGCGGTTGGGGTAGAGGATGAGCGCGCCGCGGATCTCGACGCCGGGCAGCAGGTCGGTGAAGGCGGCCACGGCGTCGGGCAGGGAGGTCTCCCCGCCGCGGAAGGGGTGGCCGTTGCGCCAGAGCGCGCCGTCGTCGTCGAACTCGTAGTGGCCCGGCAGCCACAGCTTCGACTCCACCAGGACCAGGCGCTGTCCACAGAGGACGGCGTGTTCGATGTCGGCGAAGACCGACCCCGGGCGGGACAGGCCGTGGAAGACCCGGGCGCCGGGCAGGCGGCCGAGGTAGCGCTGCAGGAGGTCGGCGGTCAGGCGCTCGCCCGCGGGCTCGGCGTCGGCGACGCCGAAGACCGTGCGCTCGCCGAACTCCGCCAGGGCGGCCCGGTGCCCGCGCGCGGCGGCGAGGTAGGCGCGGGCCAGGTGGATCGCGGCGGCCACGGCGGCGGCCACGAGGGTCAGCCAGACGATGAGGACGGCCGTGGGCAGGTTCCCGGGCAGCAGCGGCGGCACCGCGAGCAGGACCGCGGCCAGGATGGTGGCCACCGCCGGGGCGTGGCCGGGAGCGCGGACGTAGCCGATGCGCGGCTGGTGCTTGGTCAGGTGCCACCACGGCAGCGACGCGGGCGGCACCTGGCAGGCGGGCGGCACCCAGGCGGGCTCGTCGCGGAACATGCGGCGGCGCGCGCGCACCGGCGGGGGCGGCGGCGGGGCCGACTCGATGTCGTAGTCGGCCCGCCGCGCCGGGTGGGACAGGGTCTCGTAGGCGGTGGTCAGGAGGCGGAAGGTGCCCGCTGTCCCGCCCGCGTCCGGGTGCAGGACCTTCGCCAGCGCCCGGTACGCCGCCTTGATCTCCCCCGCGGTGGCGGTGCGCGGGACGCCGAGGAGTTCGTAGAAGTCGACGTCGTCCACGGGCGAGATCATCCCACTAGTGCCCCGACCCAGAACCTTGGCCGTGTATCGGCGTGTCCACGGCGTGGCTGGCAAGGCGCCGGGACAGCGTCGTACTGGTTGTTCGGAGGTGTTGCGGCAACGCGGCCAGGCGCGTCGTGGGCGTGTCGAGACACGGTGAAGGTTCTGGGTCGGGACCACGACCTAGCTGGTGATGTCCTTGCGGGCGAACCTCCTTGCCGCCAAAAGGCCGAACACCGCCGCGTAGCAGATCGAGGAGAAGGCGCCCTCGGTCATCTGCGTCCAGTCGATGTCGGTGGAGATCAGGTCCGACCAGGCGAAGGCGTAGTGCGTCGGCAGGTAGTCGCGCAGGTCGCCGAGGGCGGTGATCTGGTCGAGGATCTGCGACAGGATCGACACCAGCACCGCGCCGCCGACCGCGCCCAGCGGCGCGTCGGTGCTCACCGACAGGAACAGCGCCAGCGCCGCCACCCACATCAGGTTCACCGCGAGGTACAGCACGGCGAACACCATCGCCAGCAGCGAGTCGGCGAACGGCACGGCGTCGCCGGTCGGGCTGACCGCCTCGCCCGCGCCGTAGAAGACCATCCCGACCAGCAGCGCCACCGCGGGCAGCAGCACCAGCGCCAGCAGCGACAGCAGCCCGGAGGTGATCGCCTTCTGCCGCAGCAGCCGCAGCCGGGGGATCGGCATGGACAGCAGGTACTTCAGGCTCGACCACGAGGACTCCGAGGCCACCGTGTCGCCGAAGAACAGCGCCACGATCATCGGCAGCAGGAAGCTGCCCGAGGCGAACAGCACGAACACCACGAAGTTCGGCGCGCTGGCCGTGGCCAGGTCGACGAACCCGCCCGAGCGCCGCCCGGACTCGTCCGAGCCGAACTCGAAGGCCGCCCACAGGATCAGCGGCAGCAGCACCAGGAAGCCGAGCAGCCCCTGGGTCCGCCTGCGGCGCAGCTGCCGCAGCAGCTCCACCCGCAGCGGCAGCGTCTTCGTCGAGACGAACCCGTCGACGGAGCCGTCGCTGCCGTGCCCGACGTGCTCCCGGCTCGCCGAGGCCACCATGTCCTCGATGGCCTCGGGATCGGTGTGCACCGTGGTCAGCGTCTCCCGGCCGGAGCGCCGGTCGCTGGAGGCCGTGCGGGGCACGCCCCAGTCCGGGGTGCGGCCGTTGTTGTCCCCGCTCATGCCTGCGGTTCCTCTCCGACTAGTTGGAGGAAGGCGTCTTCGAGCTTGCGCCGCGGCCCGGCCTGCTCGACGGCGACGCCCGCGTTCACCAGGACCTTGAGGGCCTGGGAGCGGGGCATCCCGTCGAGGTCGGCGTGGACGAGGTCGCCGTCGACGGTGACCCCGTCCACGCCGCCGACCCCGCGCAGGGCCTCGGCGGCCGCCAGCGGGTCGTCGACGCGGAAGGTGGCCTCGCCGCCGCCCGCCACGATGTCCTCCACGGTGCCCGCGGCCACGAGCCTGCCGCGGTGCATCACCACGACGTGGTCGCAGGTCTGCTCGACCTCGGCCAGCAGGTGGCTCGACACCAGCACCGTGCGCCCGGTCGAGGCGTAGCGGCGCAGGACCTCGCGCATCTGGTGGATCTGCGGCGGGTCGAGGCCGTTGGTCGGCTCGTCGAGGACCATCAGGTCCGGGAAGCCGAGCATCGCCTGGGCGATCGCCAGTCGCTGGCGCATGCCCTGGCTGTACGTGCGGACCTTGCGGTCCACCGCGCCGCCGAGACCGGCGATCTCCAGCGCCTCGGCGAAGTGCGCCTCATCCAGCGGCCGCCCGGTCGCGGCCCAGTACAGCTCCATGTTCTGCCGCCCGGACAGGTGCGGCAGGAAGCCCGCGCCCTCCACGAACGACCCGATCCGGCTCAGCACCGGCGCGCCGGGGCGGATGCCGTGGCCGAACACCCTGATCGTGCCGCCGGTCGGCTGGATCAGGCCCATCAGCATCCGCAGCGTGGTGGTCTTGCCCGCGCCGTTGGGCCCGAGCAGGCCTAGCACCTGGCCGCGCTCCACCCGGAAGGACAGGTCGCTGACCGCCTTGAGCCCACCCGGGTACTCCTTGGCGAGGTCCTCGATCACCAGCGGCACCTCGGCCAGCTCCGGGTCGAACTTGTCCGCTCGCCGACGCCTGACGTACGCCACCACGGCCACCAGCAGCACCAGCCCGATGACCACGGCGATGCCGATGAGCGGCCCGGCGGGCGGCGCCGTGCTCGACCCCACGCCCGCCACCAGCGGCACCGCGATGGCGGCCTCCGCCAGCGCCACGCGGTACGCCGCGGCCTGCGTGGGCACCTGGTATGCCTGGTCCGTCGTGGTCACGACCAGCTCGACGGTGTGGTCGGTCTCCACCGGCCGCACGATGCCCGGCAGCGCCACCGTCACCTCGACCGGCGTGCCGTCGGCGGGCAGGTCGGGTACCCGGAACGCCGAGACCGCCGAGGCGGGCAGCGTCCGCACGCCGTTGGCGTCGAGGTCGTACAGCTTCGCGAACATCACCGCGCCGCCCGGGGGCGGCGGCGTGCCCGGCAGGGCCGCGATCCGCAGCCGCGCGGTCGAGGCGCCCGCGATGAGCAGCTGGGAGGTCATCGGCTCGCTGCGGAACCGCGCGGCCTGCCCCGGCAGGTCGATGGCCAGCCGCCCGGCCAGCCGCGACGAGCTGCCGATCGCCGAGCCGAGCCCCGGCATGCTGCTGATCGAGGCCGGGTTGCCGCCCGGCGGGTTGACGATGGTCTGCTCCCGCCCGGCCAGCGGCACCGGCCGCCGCTCCACCGGCGTCGCGCCCGCCAGCCCCGGGTACGCCGGGGCGGTCACGGTGCGCACCGACGGCGCGCCCTGGGCCCGCAGCGCGCCCTGCACCGCGTACTCGAACCCGGTGCCCGGGTCGGCGCCCGCGCCGCGCAGGTGGTAGTCGAACCAGTCGGCGATCTCGGCGCGCAGCTCGGGTCCCGGCCGCCCGCCGTCGTGGCCGCCGGTGTACCAGACGACCTTCACCTCCCCGCCCGCCGCGGCGATCTGCCGGGCGGTCGCGTCGGACTGGTCGAGGCCGAACAGGGTGTCCTGCTCGCCCTGCACCAGCATCGTCGGCTGGGTGATGCGGTCGGTGACCGCCGCGGGGGAGACCGAGCGCAGCAGCGCCATGGTCGCGGCGTCGGCCTGCCCGGAGCCTGCGACCTGCGCGTACGCCGCGCACACCGTCGCGGTGAAGCGGCCGCACGGGTCGCTCGGACCGGCCATGCCCGCGGGCGGGCCGCCACCGGGCAGCGCCTCGGCGGGGGCGCCGCCGGGGATGCCGCCCGCGGCGTCGGCGGAGTCGTCGTCGGTGCCCTCCTCGACGGCGTCACCGGCCGGGTCGGCCAGACCGGCGCCGCCCATGCCCGCGGCGAAGAAGATGCCCGCCCAGGACCGCTTGAACACCCCGTCGTCGGCGAAGGGGTTCGCCGCGGGCGTCGCCGCCTCGGCCCGCCCCGCCGAGTTGGGCACCAGCGCCTGGCCGAGGTCGTTGTAGGTGATCAGCGGGACGAGGGTGTCCACCCGCTGGTCGGTGCCTGCCAGCAGCAGCGACAGCGCGCCGCCGTAGGACCCGCCGGTGACCCCGACGCGCGGGTCGCCCGGCGCGTCGGTGACCACCTCCGGGTGCTGCGCCAGCCAGTCGACCAGGGCGCGGGCGTCGGCGACCTCGTGGTCGGGGGAGTTCAGGCCGATGCGGCCGGTGCTGCGGCCGAAGCCGCGCGCCGACCACGTCAGCACGGTGAAGCCGCGCTGGGCCAGCTCGCGCGCGTCGGAGTCGACGCTCTCCTTGGAGCCGCCGAAGCCGTGCGCGACGAGCACGGCGGGCGCGGGCGTGGTCTCCGGCAGGTACAGCCGGGTGTCGAGGGTGACCGGGGCGGCTTCGCCTGGTCCGCCGGGCACCTCGATGCGCTGGTCGGCCGTGGTCACCGGGGGTGGGTCGTCGCCGGTGTTCAGCCAGACGACACCGGCCGCCGCCACCGCGGCGACCAGCGCACCGGCGACCACCTGGCGGAGTCGTGGGCGTGAAATGGAGGGCACGGGGCGACGTTATGCGAACTTTGCTGAGAGACCTCCCAGCGGGTGGCGGCTCGCTCACGGACGGGTGACCTCGGGCGACGGGTCACGCGGGGGTTGACCAGGCCCGCGGGCGCGTGTGTGACCAACGACAACCCAAGAGGGAACGGACTCGACTGGTGCGTTGTGATCCGACAAGCCACAATCGACGTGGCCCCGTGCCCGGGGCTGTCGGAGGGGAGTATTCCTTCGCGTCGATCTCGTCAGCACGGGCCGCTGGACGGCTCCGGGGTCGGCGGTCGGGTTTCGGCCCGGCGGAAGAGACCTCCGGTTGTTCGCGTGTGCCCGAACACCGGAGGTATCGCAAATGCTCGTCCCCGCCTGGGCTTGGGCCGCCACGATCGGCGGTCTGGTGCTGCTGCTGGCGATCGACCTGTTCATCGTCGACCGCAAGCCGCACGAGGTGACGGTGGGCGAGGCGGGCCGGTGGGTCGCCTTCTACGTCGCCTGCGCCATCGCCTTCGGTTGCGCGATCTGGGCCTTCTCGGGTGGTCAGTACGCCGGTGAGTACTTCGCGGGCTACATCACCGAGTACAGCCTCTCGGTCGACAACCTGTTCATCTTCCTGATCATCATGGCCGCCTTCAAGGTGCCGAAGATCCACCAGCACCGGGTGCTGCTCATCGGCATCGTGCTGGCGCTGATCATGCGCGGCATCTTCATCGCCGTCGGCGCGGTGGCGATCGCCCGGTTCAGCTGGGTGTTCTACTTGTTCGGCGCGTTCCTGATCTACACGGCCTGGGGCCTGGCCCGCCAGGGCATCGGCCACGAGGACGACGAGTACCACGAGAACGTCCTGACCCGCGTGGCCCGCAAGCTCTTCCCGGTCACCAACGAGTACCACGGCAGCAAGTCGTTCGTGAAGATCAACGGCAGGCGCTTCGTCACCCCGATGTTCATCGTGATGATCGCCATCGGCACCGCCGACCTGCTCTTCGCCGTCGACTCGATCCCGGCGATCTTCGGCCTGACCAAGGAGCCGTTCCTGGTCTTCGCCGCCAACGCGTTCGCCCTGATGGGCCTGCGCCAGCTGTACTTCCTGCTCGGCGGCCTGCTGACCCGCCTGGTGTACCTGTCCACCGGCCTGGCGGTCATCCTCGGCTTCATCGGCGTGAAGCTGATCCTGGAAGCCCTGCACACCAACTCGCTCGGGTTCCTCAACGGCGGTGAGCCGCTGAACGTGTGGACGCCGAACATCCTCATCTCGCTGTCGGTCATCGTCGGGGTGCTGGCCATCACCACCATCGCCAGCCTGGTGAAGACCAAGCGCGACGAGAACGCGAAGCTCAACATCGAAACCGCAGGCCATCACCACTGAGAACTGTGGAAGTCTGGTAATAAACGACGGTCATGAGGTTTGCTAACTGTCGGGTACGGTCGTCGGGTGCGCCCAGAGGACATCGAATTGCTGGCGGCGCCCGGAGCGCCCGCCTTGCACGGCGACCTGCTGCTGGTCGGGGTCTCGACCCCCGACCTGGACGCGGACGCCTATCGCGGCGGCCTGCGGCGGGTACCGCTGGACGGCGGTCCCGCGCGGGAGTTCACCCGCGGCTACCGCGACCTGCAGCCCGCTTTCTCCCCGGACGGGACCCACGTCGCTTTCCTGCGCGTGACCCAAAAGGGGAGTAGTCCTCAGTTATGGGTGATGCCGGTCGACGGCGGCGAGGCCCGTCAGCTGACCGACCTGCCGCTGGGCGCGGGCACGCCCGTGTGGGCCCCGGACTCCAGGCGGCTCGCGTTCACCGCCCGCGTGCCCGAGCCGGGGCGCTACGGCGTCGATGACGCCCCGGACGCCGGGTCGGAGGCGCCGCGGCGCATCACCAACCTGGACTTCCGCCTCGACGACATCGGGTTCCTCACCGACCGCCCCGCGCAGCTGTTCGTCGTGGACGTCGCCGACGGCGAGCCGCCGCGCGCCCTGACCACCGGCGCCGCCGAGCCCGCCGACCCCGCGTGGACCTCCGACGGTGGGCACGTGCTGGTCTCGGCCAAGCGCGACTGGGGCACGGCCGACACCCTGCACACCGACATCTACGCCATCCCCGCCGACGGCGGCGCGCCCGCGCTGGTGGCCCGCTCGGCGGGCGCGGCGGACATGCTCGTGGTGAGCCAGGACGACATCGTCGTCTTCGTGGGCGAGGAGTTCACCGGCAACACCTCGGTGGCCCGCAACATCGGCCTGTGGGCGGTCCCGCTGCGCCTGGACGGGGCGGCCGAGCCGCGCAGGCTGACCGACCCGGAGACCGTGGACTGCGAGCGCGGCGCGGGCCGCCCGGTCCTCACCGCCGACGGCGTGCTGGTCGGGGTGCGCAACCGCGGCGCGGTGGAACTGCGCAGGGTGGCCTTCGACGCCGACCGGGCCGTGCTCTCGGAGCTGGCGCTGGTGGCGGGCGGGCAGGCCATGGTGAAGGGCTTCGCCGCCGACGGCGACCGCGTCGTGTGCACGCTGTCCACTTGGGACAGCGCGGGCGAGCTGGTGCTGGTGTCGGCGGACGAGACCCTGCGGCTCACGGACTTCTCCGCGCCGCTGCGCGCGCGGGGCATCCGCCAGCCTTTGGAGATCAAGGGTTCGGCGCCGGACGGGTACGCCACCCACGGGTGGGTGGTGCTGCCCGAGGGCGACGGGCCGCACCCGGTGCTGCTGTCCGTCCACGGTGGACCGTTCATGTACTACGGCTGGGGCCTGTTCGACGAGGCCCAGGTGTACGCGGCAGCGGGCTACGCCGTGGTGCTGCCCAACCCGCGCGGTTCGGCGGGGTACGGGGAATCGCACGGCCGCGCCATCATCGAGGCGATGGGCACCCTCGACGTCGACGACGTGCTGTCGGTGTTGGACGCCGCCCTGGAGCGCCCCGACCTGGACTCGACCCGCGTCGGCGTCATGGGCGGCTCCTACGGCGGCTGGATGACCGGCTGGCTGGCCGCCCACCACGGCGAGCGCTTCACCGCCGCGTGGAGCGAGCGCGCGGTCAACGCGTGGGACTCCTTCGCGGGCACCTCGGACATCGGCTGGTGGTTCGCCGAGGCGTACTGCGGCACCGATCCGGGCGCCCTGCTCGAGAAGAGCCCGCTGACCCACGCCGACAAGATCACGATTCCGTTCGCCGTCGTCCACTCCGAGCACGACTGGCGCTGCCCGGTCGAGCAGGCCCAGCGCATGTACACCAAGCTCAAGCGCAACGGCGTGGAGGCCGAGCTGCTGCTGTTCCCCGGCGAGGGCCACGAGCTGACCCGATCGGGCAAGCCGCGGCACCGCAAACAGCGCTTCGACGCCGTTCTGGACTGGTGGCACCGCCACCTGCCAGTAAAAGATTAGAGAAGCGTGTAGTTCAGCTCGTCGCAGATGCGGGCCAGGGGCAGGTCGAGGCCGGGGTAGTCCAGCGGGAGCAGCAGGTCCGGCGCCGCGGGCATGGCGCCGCCCGAGGGCGGCTCCCACAGGCACACCGCCGGTTCACCACCGTCCATGGAGGACCGGTACCACACCCCGTCCAGGTCGGGGTGGGCGGCGCGGATGGCGCGGGACCAGGCCTGGGTGATCGACTTGTTCCCGCTGTTGATCTCCTGCGACGCCCCGACCCTGGTCGGCCACAGGCCGGTCAGGTCGAGCAGGCGCAGGTGCGGCGGGGGCGGATGATCACCAGGTGGGGGCGCCGGGTGCCGCGGTCGACCACCGAGGTCTGCTGGAACACCTCGGCGACGCTCGTGCGCACGGTGAGCCCGAAGTAGAGCACGCCGTGCTCCGGGTCGTGCGCGGGGCCGGCGTCGCGGCCCAGGGGGTGCGGGTCGAACCGGGCGTGCGGCAGGGGACCGGTGAACCTGAAGGAATTCCAGCGCTGCCGGTGCGCGCCCGCCGCGGCGAAGACCCGCACCAGGTGGGTGCCGCTGTGCACGGCGACGACGTCCTCGTCGATGCGCAGCAGGGTCTTCAGGTCGGCGGGGGCAGGCGGCTGTGGTAGCCGGGACATGCGGTTATGGGTTCCTTCGTCAGGCCGGGATGCCCAGGGTGGCGGCCAGGGCGGCGACCCGGTCGGGCGCCCCGCCCGCGAGCAGCCACTGGCGCGGCGTCGCGGGGCGGTCCTCGACCCGCAGCTCCGGTTGGGGGGTGGTCATGAAGGCGGCGACCACCAGGGGCGGCTGGTCGTCGGGCACAGTGGCGAGCACGGTCTCCAGGCCGGGCAGCACGCCGCCGTTGACGAACTGCCACGCGGGCAGCCGCCAGCCGCCGCGGTCCTTCCAGCCCGCGAGCCTGCCCGCGGAGAGCCGGTGCCGGATGCGGCTGGTGTCCACGCCGACCACGCTCGCGGCGGCGGTCACGGTGAGGGCGGAGTCGCGCAGGACGGCCTCGGCGGCGACGGCGCGGGCGCGCGAGTCGACCTCGGCGGGCCTGCGGGGGGTCAGGTCCAGGCCGACGTCGGCGAGGGTGGCGCGCTGCTCCGGGGTGAAGTAGTCGGCCGGGTCGGCCGCCGCGGGCGAGAGCCGCCGGGCGGCGTCCTCCACGAGTCCGAGGAACTCGTTCGGGTCGATCCGCAGCCCCGCCTTCGCGAGCACGGTCTCCAGCGCCATCGTCATGCGCCTAGAGTATCCCGGATGTGCGGGTTCGTGCGCCTTTGTGGGGGAACTCACCTGAATAAACACGGATCGCACATACTCGAACACGCTGTGTCCCCAATGATAGCTGACTACCCCGGTGCAACCCCATCCATTCGCCTGTCCGTCTGTGCGGCATGAGAACCGAGTCCCGCCGCTGGCCATCGATCGGCACGGCCACGGCCGCCATCGCCGCTCTGGGGGCGGTCGTGATCGGCGCCGCGTGGTACGTGGGCGACACCGACACCACCGCGGCGCCCACCCCGCCTGCCGACCTCGGCGGCCAGATCCGCCTGGTCGCCTACGACACCTGCGACGCCGCCCTCGCCGACCTCAAACGGGCGGGGCTGGCGAAGGTCGGGCCGTGGGGGCTGGAGGGCTCGGCCATGGTGTTCGGCCGCGGCGCGATGGCCGTGGAGGACTCCGCGGCGGCGGGATCGGCTCCGGACAAGGGCTTCTCCAGCACCAACGTGCACGAGGCCGCCGCCGACGAGCCCGACGTGGTCAAGACCGACGGCAGGCGGATCGTCAGCGTGGTCGACGGCAAGCTGCGGGTGGTCGACGTCGCCGCCCGCAGGCTGGAGGCGGGCATCGCGCTGCCGGGCCACGCGGACTCCGTGCTCATCGACGGCGACCGCGCGCTGGTGTCGTTCATGCCGGAGCACGCGCCCGATGCCTACATCGAGCGCGGCGGGCTGGCCCTGGTCGACCTGGCCGAGCGCCGCGTCCTGCGCACGCTCACCGTCGACGGCGCCACCCTCGACGCCCGCATGGTCGGCTCCGTCGCCCGGATCGTCGTGCGCTCCGCACCGCGGCTTGAGTTCAGCTTCCCCGACGAGGCAGGCGAGGAGGACAAGGCGACCCAGCGCAACCGCGGGGTCATCCAGCGCTCCACCATCGACGACTGGCTGCCCCGCTACACCCTGGAGCCCGGCGGCGGGGGCAGGCTCGTCGACTGCGCCGCGCTGAGCCGTCCCGCCGACTACACCGGCACCGCGCTGCTCAGCGTGCTGTCGGTCGACCTGCGCGCCGACCTGACCACGCAGGACACCATCGCCATCGCCGCCGACGGCGACACCATCTACGGCAACGGCACCTCGCTCTACGTCGCCGACGACCGCACCCCGCGCAGCAACGTGATCTTCAGCACGGCCGACACCAGCAGGCCGTCCACCCCGCCCGGCCCGGCCAAGACCGCGATCCACCAGTTCGACGTCGCCCAGCCCGGCAAGCCCGCCTACCTGGCCTCCGGGGAGGTCGACGGGTGGCTGCTCAACCAGTACTCGCTCTCCGAGCACGACGGCAGGCTGCGCGTCGCCACCACCACCGGCAGCGCGATGGGCTGGGGCCCCGCATCGGAAGAGGAGGCGCGCAAGTCCGAGAGCGCGGTCGCGGTGCTGGAGCGCCGGGACCAGAAGCTGGCCCAGGTGGGCCGGGTCGGCGGGCTCGGCAAGGGCGAGCAGATCCAGTCGGTGCGCTACCTGGGCGACACCGCCTACGTCGTCACCTTCCGCCGCACGGACCCGCTCTACGCGGTGGACCTCTCGGACCCGGCCGCGCCGAAGGTCACCGGCGAACTCAAGATCACCGGCTTCTCGGCGTACCTGCACCCGATCGGGGACGGCCGCCTGCTCGGCGTCGGCCAGGAGGCGACCGAGGAGGGCCGCACCACCGGCAGCCAGGTCTCGCTGTTCGACGTCTCCGGGCCCGTGCCGAGCCGCATCGCCCAGCACCACGAGCCGGACACCTACTCGGTGGTCGAGCACGACCCGCACGCGTTCCTGTACTACGCCGAGCGCGACTTGGTGGTCCTGCCGGTCAGCGGTGCGAACGGCGGTGGCGCGGTGCTGCTGCGGGTGACCCCGGACAAGCTCACGAAGATCGGCACGGTCGTGAACCCGGGCCAGCACGACTACGTGAGCCGCACGGTGATCGCGGGCGACGCGCTGTGGACGTTCTCCCACGGCGGTGTGCAGGCCAGCGGGCTCGACAGCCTCGACAAGCTGGCCTGGCTGCCCTTCGGCTAGCTGCCCGTCCGCTGGCTGCCTGTCTCTTTAGCTGCCTGTCTCGTTAGCTGGCCGTCCGCGCGGGCCCGAGGTACGCCCAGGGCACGTGCTCGGCGTCAGGGGAGCGCACCGGGAACTCCGGCGGCGTGCCGTGGATCGCCGCGGCCACGCTGCTGGGGTCGGTGACGAACTCCGGGCGCAGGTGCTCGGTGTCGTAGTACCGGTGGAAGACCGGGGTCAGGCCGCCGGAGACCGGGGGGACGATCCAGCTCCAGTCGGCCGGGCAGCGCCTGCCCGCACGCTCCTCCTTGGCCAGGTGCTTGATGAACCGCTCGGACTCGGTGTGGTGGTCGGAGATCGTCACGCCCGCGGCGGCGAATGAGTGCAGGACGGCGACGTTCAGCTCGACCAGGGCGCGGTCCTGCCACAGGGTGGCCTGCGACGAGGTGTCCAGGCCCATCCGCTCGGCGACGACGGGCAGCAGGTCGTAGCGGTCGCGGTCGGCGAGGTTGCGGGCGCCGATCTCGGTGCCCATGTACCAGCCGTTGAACGGGGCGGCCGGGTAGTCGACGCCGCCGATGGACATGCGCATGGCGCTGATGGCCGGGACGGCGTGCCAGCGCAGGCCGAGGTCGGCGAACCAGGCGTGGTCGGGGTGCGCGATCGGGACCTCGAGCACCGCGTCCTGGGGCAGGCCGCGCAGGTGCACCGGGTCCTCGGGGGTGGACACGACCAGGGGCAGCACGTCGAAGGCGCCGAGGCGGGCGGGCGGCACCCAGCCCAGGTCGCGGACGGCGTCGGTGAAGGCGGTGTAGCGGGGGTCGCCGAGGACCGTGCCGTCGTCGCGGCGGTGGCCCGCGTAGCGGATGAGCTGTTCGTTCCAGATCCGCGGGCCGGGGCGGCCGGGCGCGTCCGGGGCGAAGATGGTGATGGTCGGGCGGACGCGGCCCGCGTTGGTGGCCAGGCGCAGGTGCTCGACGCACTGCTCGGCGACCTCGGCGGCGCGGTGCACCGCGCGGAGGTCGCGCACGCGCAGGCTCTGCCAGTACAGCCTGCCGATGCAGCGCGCGCTGTTGCGCCAGGCGATGCGGGCGCCGAAGGCCAGCTCGGCGGAGGTGTGCCGGTAGGTGCCGGTCAGCTCGATCTCCGCGCGCACCCAGCGCAGGCGGGGCTCGGCCGGACCCGTGTCGGGGTGCTCGGCGTGGAAGCGCTCGATGAACTCCGCGGCCTGCTCGGCGTCGGCCACGCCGTCGCGCGCGGGCTCGGGCTCGGTGTCGGTTAAGTGATGGGGAAGCGTCCAGATCTGGCCGGTCACCCGCGGGAACATACCCTGCTTCCCCGAGTTGGGCGAAATCCTCACCCGAATGGCGGAAAGTTGCGGCGGAGGGTGACGGGAATTGTCGAGCATCGCTCGATATGATGACAACTCGATGGGGTGACAATTCCGGAAATGGCGAAACGGGCCCATCCGCTGTCGCGGTGAGCCCGTTTCCGCGCGGCCTCAGATGGTGAATACCGGGCCGGTGTAGGACTTCATGGCACACGCGTTCGGGAAGACCTCGCGGTAATCGATCATCTCCCCGTTCCAGAAGCCCCGGGCGGTGGCGGTCACCGGGTCGTACTCCAGGGTGCAGACCATGTTCGGCTCGGTGTTGAGCAGCCGCAGGTTGCCCTCCACCTGCGTCAACGCCTCGCAGGCCGCCGAGGCGTTCGGGTGCGAGCCGCCGTCCGGCCCGCAGCGCAGGGTGCCTGCCTTCATCCCGCCGTGACGGCCGGTGACGGTGAGCGCGAGCACCGCGTGCTCCTCCTCCGGGTGCTGCGACGCGATGGCCACCGGACCCGCGACGAGCACCGCGGCGAGGGCGGTGAATGCGGCGATGGCTTTTCTGCTGATGGGCATGGCTCTCCTATGGTGCGATCAGGGAATGCCGCGGTGGCGCTGCGCCGTGGCCGCGGGCGGTTTGGCGAGAATAAGCCACACGCGGCGGGCGAATTTCGTCAGGGCGGGCTATCGCAGACTATCGCGGGCCAAGGGTGAGATGCTGTACACGTTCGGGTGTCGGCGGAGGGAACAGGTGTGGACCGCATCGCGGTGGGTGTCATCGGTTATGGCCTGGCGGGCAGCGCGTTCCACGCGCCGTACATCGACGCCGTCCCGGAACTGCGGCTCGCGGCGGTGGTGACCGGCGACCCGACCCGCGCCGCCGCCGTCGGCGCCCGCTACCCGGACGTCGCCGTCCTGTCCTCGGTGGAGGAGTTGCTGGCCGCGGACGTGGACCTGGTGGTCGTGGCCTCGCCCAACCGCTTCCACGTCGAGCACGCCGCCGCCGCCGTGGCCGCGGGCAAGGCCGTCGTGGTCGACAAGCCCGCCGCCGCGACCGCCGCGCAGGTCGGCGACCTCCTCGCCGACGGGCGGGTCACGGTGTTCCAGAACCGGCGCTGGGACGGCGACTTCCGCACCGTGCGCGAGCTGGTCGAGGCGGGCAGGCTCGGCGAGGTCGGCCGGTTCGAGTCTCGCTTCGAGCGCGCCGCGCGCTCCAGCCGCACCGCGTGGAAGGCCAGCACCGACCCGGCGGACATGACCGACATCATCTACGACCTCGGCACCCACCTCGCCGACCAGGCGCAGGTGCTCTTCGGCCCGCCCGCCTCCGTCCACGCCGAGTCCCGCGGCCCACGCGACGCCACGATCCTGCTGACCCACGCCTCCGGCGTCCGGTCCGTGCTGCGCATGAGCGACTCGACGGTGCCCGTCGCCCCGCGGTTCGTGGTCGCGGGCGCCGAGGCCGGGTTCCGCACCTGGGGACTGGACCCCCAGGAGACCGCCGCCCGCTCCGGGATCGTCCCCACGACGGCGGGCTTCGGCACCTACCCGCTGGCGGGTGAACTCGTGACCGACACCGTCGAGGCCGTCGCGCTCCACGACGGCGACTACCTCGGCTACTACCGCGCGGTCGCCGCCTGGCTGCGCGAGGGCGCCCAGGCGCCGGTCTCGCCGGAGTCGTCGATCGAGCTGGCCCACACCATCGACGCCGCGCTGCGCTCGGTCGCCGAGGGCCGCCCGGTCGTTCCCGGTCGGTAAACAGGGAACGATTGGTTGGAAAATCCCTGAGCGGACTCTGGGCTAGCCGGTTGTCCGGCATTTACCCTCGGGGTGGAGACGCGCCCGGCACCCCTGCCGACAAACCGGCGCGCTGCGCTCCACAGTCCGCACGCACCTCGTCCGGCCCGGCGTCCCCCTGGCCTGGTGAGTGCTGCCCGGGAAAAGGAGAAACCCTTGCGCACCAGTCTCTTACGCGGCGCCCTCGTCACCGCCGTCGCCGCCATCGGCGTGTGGATGGGGGCGGGCACCGCCGCCGCTGAGGTCGACCCGGTCTTCACCCCGGCGAACGGGGAGGTGGGCGTGCTCGTCACCAAGCTGACGCACAGCCAGGCCACCACCCGCCTGCGCTCGTCCAACATCACCTGGTCGTCCAGTGGCAACTGCAGCAACCGCTACAACTCCACCTGCACCTCCTTCGAGCAGGTCAACCTGATGTCCATCCAGGGCGCGCAGACCCTGAAGTCGGCGAGCGGGTGCGCGCTGAACGTCACCGGCGGCACCGAGGTCGGCCACGCCAGCGGCACCTACAGCCACTGGAACGGCTACAAGCTCGACTTCTCCCTCAGCACGTGCCTCAACAACTACGTGCAGGGCAACTTCACCTACATCGGCGGCAACCAGTGGCGCGCGGGCTCGGGCAACATCTACTACAAAGAGAGCAACCACTGGGACGTGACGTACTACAACTGCGGCGGCTGCTGATCCACCGCCACCCGCGCTCCTGATCACGGGAGTGAAGGCGCGCGCCGAAGCGGAGTCCGCGTGTCCGACTCTCAGGAGTCGGCGCCGCGGCTGTGCTGCCGCGAGGTCCCCGCGGTCTTCGCCTCGGCGCGCGGCGTCGCAATGCCATTGGTGTCCGAAAGTGTTGGCACACCACGGTTCTAAAGGCCGAGCGCCTGCTCGATCCGGCTCCTCGCCGCGCGCGCGGCCGTCTCGTGGGCGGTACGCAGGCGCAGGGACCAGCCGCGGGCGCCGTGGTCGGTGAACTCCGCGGCCGGGACGGCGGCGCGGGCGGGTGCGGGGGAGACGCCCGCCGCGGCGCGGACCTGGTAGGCCCAGCTGTCCGGGAAGGCGTAGGCGGGCAGGTCGTCGCCGTGCAGCATCCGGCGGTAGCAGTCCATCAGGCCCGCCGAGCCGGTCGCGGCGCCGAGGGCCGAGAGCCCGTCGCCGCCGGGGCGCGGGCGCAGCGAGACCAGGGTCGGGGTGCTGCCGCGCACGCGGAAGCGGGCGTGCACCGGGCCCTCCTCGAAACCGCGCGCGGTGAGCAGGTCGGCGAGGTCGGCGAGCAGGTCGGCGACGAGTTCCTCGGGCAGCACCGGACCGGCCAGCCACGCGGTCACGTTCTTGTCCACAGTGGACTCGCCGAGCGCGGTGATGCGGATGGCGCCGTGGACGTAGAAGGCGTCCATGGCCACGTCCACACCAGGCAGCCACGGCTCGACCACCCGGTCGGCCCCCTCGGCGCCCACGGCGGCGGCCACGTCGGCCGGGGTGGCGCAGCGCAGGGAGTTGCCCGGCCCGCCGCGGGCCTTGACCACCCAGGGGCCGGGGCCGGGCAGGGCGTCGAGCTCGTCGCCCGCGACGGCGGGGACGTTCCAGGGATGGCCGCCCAGTTCGCGGCGCTGGACGAGGCGGTCGTAGAAGAAGTCGACGCACTCGCTCGGGCAGGCGCAGCGCACGCCCAGGGCCTCGGCCCACAGGGTCGCGTAGACGACCGAGGCGTCGGTCGTGCCCGCGGCGTACACCGGGCGCAGGTCGCGTTCACGGCAGAGCGCGCGCAGGCGGGACAGCGGTTCCAGGGTGCCGCTGGGGTCGTCGAGGACGAACTCGGCCGCGGGCGCCCCGGTGCCGCGGTGGCGCACCCAGCCCACGGCCAGGCCGAGGGTGCCGAAGGCCGCGGCGGACTCGGCGGGTTCGTCGGCCAGCAGCAGCAGGTCCCTCATCGGCGTTCCCCCAGTCGTCGCTCCGCATCACGCTACCGGGGAGCCAGGCGCACCGGCAGGCTCTTGATCCCGTTCTGGAAGGTCGACCGCAGCCGCACCGGCGGACCCGCGGGCCTCAGCCTGCCCGGGAGGGCGAGCACGGCGCGGAAGACCGCCCGCAGCTGGGCGCGGGCGAGTTCGGCGCCCAGGCAGAAGTGCGGGCCGTGGCCGAAGGTGAGGTGGTCGTTGGGGGTGCGGGCGATGTCGAAGGTGTCGGGCGCCGGGAACGCTCTCGGGTCCCGGTTGGCCGCGGTGAACCAGACGACCACCTTCTCGCCCGCGCGGATGGCCGTGCCCGCCAGCTCGGTGTCCTCGGTGGCGGTGCGGCGGAAGTTCATCACCGGCGACCACCAGCGCAGCATCTCCTCGACGGCGGTGTCGAGGAGCGCGGCGTCGCCCATGAGGGCGTCGTAGGAGTCCGGATTGGACATCAGGGCGATCATCCCGCCCGGGATGCCGTTGCGCAGGGTCTCGTTGCCCGCGACGGAGAACAGCCAGAACAGGTTCTCGAACTCCTCGATCGAGACCCTGTCCTCTGCCGACATCAGGGTGCTCATGACGTCGTCGCCGGGGTTGGCGCGCTTGAGCTCGCCGAGACCGTGGGCGTAGGCGTAGAGGTCGGGCATGCCCTCGCGGGTGCGCGGGTCGGGCAGCTCGCCGTCCGGGCCCGGCCGGGGGCGCAGGGCGAGGGCGCGGCGGGCGATGGCGGTGCCGCCGGTGGCCACCCGGCTGTCGGCGTACTCGGCGTCCTCGTACCCGATGACCCGGTTGCTCCAGTCGAACAGCAGCATCCGGTCCTCGGCGGGCACGCCGAACACCTCGGCCAGGGTGAGCAGCGGCAGGTCGGCGATCCCCTTGGCGAAGTCGAACCCGCCCTCGCGCACGGCGCCGCCGATCAGCTCGCGGGCCCATTCCTCGATCCGGTCGGTGATCCTGGCCACCGCGCGCGGGGTGAACGCCTTGGCCAGCAGGCCGCGGAGCCTGCCGTGCTCGGGCGGGTCCTGGTTCAGCATCATCCTGCGGACGTAGCGCAGGTCCTCCGGGGTGGCGGGGTCGCGGACCTGGGTGCCGCCGAGGTGGGAGGAGTAGGTCTTCGGGGTGCGCAGGACGTGGCGTGCCTCGGCGTGGCGCAGGACGGCCCAGAAGTCCCCGACGCGCTGGACGGCGGCGTCTTCCCGCAGGTCGGCGAGCAGGGCGTGCGGAACGCCGCGGACGTAGGTGTCGGGGTCCAGCAGCGCGGCGGTGTCCATGGGGGCATTGTCGTACGGCATGATCGGCGGCGTGGAAGAACTCCATGTCGAACGCGGCGGTGACGGCCCCGCCCTGCTGCTCCTGCACGGCCTCGGCGGCTCGGCGGCGGTGTGGTCGGGCGTGATCGACCACTGGCCGGGCTCGTGGATCGCGCTGGACCTGCCCGGGCACGGCCAGTCGGTGCCGTTGCCCGCGTACTCCTTCGGCACGCTGGCGGCCGCGGTCGCGCGCGTGGCGCCGGGGCCGGTGGCGGTCCTGGGGCACTCGCTCGGCGGCGTGGTCGGGCTCGCGCTGGCCAGTGGCTGGTTCGGGGCGCGGGTCACCGCGGTGTGCGCGCTGGGGGTGAAGGTCAGCTGGTCGCCGGAGGAGCTGGCGAAGGCCGCCGACCTCGCCGCGCGGCCGTCCCGGGTGTTCGCCTCCGAGGAGGAGGCGCTGGACCGGGCGCGCAAGGTGGCCGGTCTGCCCGCCTGGGCGTCTGCCGATCGGCTGGTCGTGCCCGTCGAGGACGGCTGGCGGCTCGCGCTCGACCCGGCCGCGTTCGCCGTCGGCCGCCCGGACCTGCCCGGCCTGCTCGCCGCCTCCCGCGCGCCGGTCGTGTTCGCCGCGGGCTCCGACGACCCGCTCAGCCCGGTCGATCACCTGCGGACCCTGGCGGAGCCGGTGATCCTGCCCGGTCTCGGCCACAGCCCGCACGTCGAGGACCCGGCGGCCCTCGCGCCGTTGCTGGAGCGCCTGCGCTGAGGTGGGGCCGCCCAGGTGCTGGGCGGCCCCGTTTGCTCAGCCCACGCCCAGCAGGTCGACCACGAAGATCAGCGTCTCCCCGGGCTTGATCACCGCGCCCGCGCCGCGCTCGCCGTAACCCAGGTGCGGCGGGATGACCAGCCTGCGCCTGCCGCCGACCTTCATCCCCGCCACGCCGCGGTCCCACCCGGCGATGACCCGGCCCGCGCCCAGCGGGAACTCGAAGGCCTCCCCGCGGCTCCAGGACGAGTCGAACTCCTCGCCGGTGGAGTGGGCGACACCGACGTAGTGCACGCTGACCAGCTGGCCGGGCTGGGCCTCGGGCCCGTCCCCGACGGTGATGTCCGTCTGGTCCAGGTCAGCGGGCGGCGCCCCCTCGATCGGCTCGACCTCGGGCTTCTGCGCGGCCATACCCGTACCTCGTTCTCCTCGACTGCGATTGCCGCCGCCATCCTCTCCTGAGGCCCGGGAGCCCGCCCGACGACCCGCCGGTAACACCGGGGACGGCTTGAACGACACCCAGGCAGCGGCCCCGTCACCCCCCGACGGCGGGGCCGCTCCTTCTTACTGGAGCAAGCTCGCCAGGATGTACTCGACGACCTCCAGGTCGGCCTCGTCCATGAAGTGCAGTTGGCGCTCAGCCCTGGCTATCAGCTCAACCACGCCGGGGACCCGCTGGTACTCAGGATGCCTCCAGGTGACGACGAAGAATGCCACGGGGTTGTGGGTGACCCCGGGCAATGCGATGAGCCACCGCAGGAACCTGTCAAGGAACTCGGGGGACCAGTTGGTGAACATGGTGACCATGACCCGAGTGGCGAGTTCAGCGACGGATTGCACCACGTCGGCGGGCACACGGGGAGAGGGACGCTGTGGGAAGTACAGCCCAGGAGATCGGCCTGCCAGCATTCCCGTGAGCCAGGGAAGACAGGCGTTCTGCCAATCCGGACGGTCTGGTTTGTCGTAGTAGACACCTCTGTCGATGGCGACTCCCATCCGGAGGGTTTTCTCCAACGCGTAGTTGTTCCCCAGTTGGGCGATGCGCAGGCTCTCGTCCAGCCATTCGGCGGCGGAGTGGCCCGCGACGACACGGCGGCCGTTGACCAAGTGGATGGTGAGCAGCATCGCCTTCAAGTTCTGGAGGCTGAGGCCCGCGGTCCACAGCTGGACAGTCGACTCCCATCGTGGGAGATCAATCCAGAATTGTGCTTCGCCCACTCGGGTGGTCCAGAGTTCGAAGCCGCCTTCTTTGGCGCGGGTCAGGAGGAGCGTGAGGTTCGCCGAGTAGGACGCGAGCCTGCGCACGGTGTCGATCTCAGTGGGCGCGTACCGCTCGTAGCGGCCCAGTGACGTGCGGCGGTGGTAGGTCCTGAGCAACCGCACCAGCGTGCGGATGATCCGATCCTGCTCCACAGTGTCCAGACAGGCGATTTTCGCCTTGATGAAGCCGAGGGCGGGCGGCTGCGTCGCCAGCGTCTCGTGGGAGAGCAGGGCGAACAGCAGGTCGTCGTCCGGCTCGTGCGGGTTCCGCCTGCCGTAGGCGCTCTCGGCGACGTCGCGCAGCACCTCCACGACCCGGTCGGCGACCAGGTACTCGCCGAAAGTGGCGTGGAGGAACTCATAGGTCCGCACGACGGTGTCGGTCGTGGCCTGCGCGGCGTGGATGAAGAAGAACTCGCCCAGCAACCGCTTGCCCGACGGCGCCGGGTCGCCCAGGGCGGCGAGGTCGGCGCTGAGGTCGGCCTCGCTGATCTGCTGCGCCCCGCGGTTGAGCATCCCGAGCGCGGCGATCGACAGCCTGCGCACGTGGTGGGCGACGGCGTGCTCGACGTCCGTCACCGGGTTCCTGGCGACCTCCCGGCGGGCGAAGGCGTCGAACAGCCGCTCGTACAGGTCCGTCAGGGACATGTCAGCGGCGGGGGACACCGCGTCCGGGTCGGCGAAGTAGACCGCGAGCATCATCAGGAGAAGCGGTTGCCTGGCGAGTTCGGGCCGGGCCAGCGCGATCCCCGTCGACAGTGGTCGCGCGCCGGTGCCCGCGTTGACCCGGTTCCACTCGGTGATCCACGCGCTGATCTGGGTGTCGTCGAACTCCTCCAGCTTCACGACGGTGGTGCCACTGGGTACCGTGACCCGCTCGGCGACCAGGGTGCGGGAGGTGACGACGACCGCGACCGGCTGGTCCATCGTCGCCTCGCGCTGCTGGAACTCCACCACGTCGCGCAGGTAGGCGGTGCGGTCGTGCGGGGTGGCCTGCAGCAGTTCGTCAAGGCCGTCGAGCAGCACGACGCGGATCGTGTCGCCGTTCCCGTCGAGGGCGGTCCAGGACACCCGGCCGTTGGTCGTCCGCTGGAGCGCCTGTTCCACCTGGGCGGCGATCGACGCGCTGGCGTCCACGTGCCGCAGGGGCACCCGCACGACGGTGTAGTCCGCGGCGGGCAGACTGGCCGCGAGCACCTTCATCAGCAGGGACTTGCCCGCGCCGGGGTGCCCGAGCAGCAGGAGCGGCCCTTCGGTGGACTCCGGTGAGCTGAAGTGCCGGGCGAGGGTGTGGGGCAGGTCGTCGGCGATGGGGGTCTCCGACCACCAGTCCTCGTTGGCGATCGAGTGCTGGGAGTCGACGCATTCGATGCGGTAGCGCGGGGTCTGGAAGACGCCGCGCACGGTGGGGAAGACCGGTGGAGCGCTCGCCGTCTCGACCACAGGACGGTCCAGTTCGGCCTGGTTGGCCTGATCCAGCAGCGACCGGTGGTCGGGAGGGTCGGTGCGCGGGCCGTTGGTGAGCAGGGCGGTCAGTGCGGCCAAGGCGGTCCCGATCGCGGCCTGCCCGGTCATGTTCGCCCAGATCGCGAACTCGGGCACGGTCGCGGCGAGGGACAGGAAGTGCGAGCGGTAGCGGTCCCGGACGTCCCGTCCGATGCCCTCCGGGTCGGCGAAGGCCACGCCTGTCCCGCTGAACGGGGCGGCGAGGTCGCCGGTCAACTGGATCGCCCAGCCGTGGACGACGGCGACGTTCGACTCGAAGTCGCAGGTCGCGGACGGGGTGGGGACTGACCCTGAGTAGAGCGCCCGCACGAGCGAATCGCCGCCGTCGGGGATCGCGCCCGCGGCCAGGAGGACCTTCTCGGCCTCGGTGATCTTCGCCTGACCGTGGTGCTCGTCAAGGTACGCCTGGATGGCGTCGAAGTAGGCGGTCAGCACGATCGTGGAGTGGGCGGCGACGACGAGGTCCTGGCGGAGGAGGCCGTTCGTGCCTGCCAGGCGGTCGGACACCTTGTCGAGCGCCGAGCGGACCAGACCGACCGCTTCGTTCTTCTGATCCACCCACCCCCACAGCGCGGAGACGGGCGGAATCCCGCCGGACCCGAGGATGACCCCACCCACCAGCTTGTTCAGCCGATCCAGCCAGGGCCGGTCGTGGTGACCGAGGATCTTGAGGGCGCCCCGGAAGGTGATCGGCGGGTCTCGTCGCACGGATGATCACGGTACAGCTGTCCCGGTGGGGCGGGGAGTACGTCTTGTCCCTGACCGGAAACGGGATGTTGTGGCGGGTGCGCCAGCCGAGATCGTGGACCGGTTGGCCTGCGGGCAGGATGGGTCGGTGAAGTGGACCCGGGCGATACACCACCTGACCGAACTGGCCGACGCCTGCACCCGCCTGGCGAGCGCGCCCACCTCGATCCACCCGCTGCGGGTCACCGAGCTGTGGGCGGCGGGCGACATCCTCGGCGAGCCCAACGACCTCGACTCGGTCACCGTCGCGCTGGTGGTCGACCAGCCGGAGGTCCCGTGGCTCACCACGCCCCCCGGCGCCCAGCACTGGTCCGCCGCCTCCCGCCTGTCCCGCGGCCCCTTCACCCCGTACTGGCGCACCAGACCCGTCTGGAACCACCGCCTCACCCGCCCCGCCCTGATCTGGGCGGGCGAAACCCACCAATCCACACTGGACGCCATCGCCAACGGCCACGGCGACTCCGTCCGCGCCCCCGCCCCCGAACCCCACGAACTGGTGGAGCGCATCGCCCGGGAAACCGCCACCAGCCTCACCGCCCTACGCCGCCGCTCAGCGGAGTACGCCGAGAAACGCTGGCAGCCCGGCAAACTCGACCCCCAGGCGGACGCCCTCTGGGAAGCCACCGCCGGCTACCTGGACCTCCTCGACGCCACAACCCACCTGACAACCTGACCCCGGTGTTCGGGACACCGAGCCATACCGGATCTGCACCGGTTCGCCCAGTCGGGTGGCAACCACGGACGTGCCGGGGGCGGCCCCCCACAGCGCGGCTAGTTCGTTCCTCCCAACCGGGTCACCTCGACCGGCATGGGCGCAGCAGTGGTCCACGATGAACGATCGTGCATGACGGGTGACAGGTGGATCGCAGCTATGGGCGGCCGCGACCGGATTAGACCGTCATGTTCAAGCGGATCACGCGCATGAGATTCCGAAGCATGTCGACGGTGTTCGGAGGAATGTCCTCAGGGTTGAAGTGCGTGATGTCGTTCCGAATCTCGCGAATCATCCCCAGTCTCTCGCAGAAGAGAGCGCGGTCCAGCTTGGTGTCTAGGCGTTTCCATGAGTTAGGATTCTGCAAAGTGCGTTCGTAGTCGCCCATGGTCAGTTGGTCGAATGACGTGATTCCGCGAGATTCCGAGGAATCGCACAGCGCAACAACTTCTGCGAGAGGGATGCGCGTGCTGACGATGTGTCGCAACAATTGATCCAGTTCTCCGATCAGGAAGAACGGTGTTGCCATATCCCCGTACGCGTGTGCAAGGTCAGCCGCTGTGACAATACCATTGATTTCGGCGATCTCGTTTCGCACGAAGACGAACCCGACACTCTGGAGGACGTCCAAGACATCAACCAGTTCCTTATTGTAGGGGATCTCTGGCGCGTCGATCAAGCAGTCGCGTAGAGCGGCATCCGGGTTCGTATGCCGAGCAGTAGCTATCGATTTCCATGTTACCGCGCCAGCGAGTTTACGCTTATTGGTGGATAGTACGGCCAACTGGGAGTAGTCATCGAGCTGCATCATCGTGATCGCCTGCTCGACGGTGCTGTCTGGCGTTATGGAAACGACTCCGTCCATCGCCGATGGCAGATTACCGACCTTGAGACCGATCTGCGGTGGGTCGCTGTCGTCTGGCTCGATGTCGGAGCTGGATGAAGGGTGCGCATTAATTGCGGAACTATCCGGCGAATTTTCTGTTCTTTCGTCATCCAGTAGTGCGAACCGGATCGGTGTATCGAGCGCTACATCACGAAAATGCGGGAACGTCTTGACGCCATGGCTTGCGAGATCCTTCTCGATGCGGCGGGTGATCCTAGTCCCACGGTTCCGCGCGTTCCAGTGTCGTAGCAGTTCGCGCACTGTGATCGAGGCGGCCTCGTCCGCTCGGAGTTGTTCGCCGACTTCGCTCAAGTATTCATGCGGCGTGGACGACACGGTGATACCTGCCGTCGCGTCGCGAAGCTGGTCGCGTAGGGATGCGAGGGTTCGATTCGCGTCGGTGCGCCACACGGTCCAACCGTTCACCTGAGTATTGGTGACTGCTTTGGCCGCGTCTGAGGGAGTGGCGAACTCGGCGCCATTCGCCAGGACGATGCGCCCTTCGGATGACACCGTGGCGACATCTTCTTCGCCCGATTTGGGACGGGTGAATCGCAGTCGTTCGCCCGCGCGGAGCAGGCCCGCGTCGAGGAGATCGCGGATGCTTTCGCGGCGGTTCTCGGGGTCTCGCTGGCTCACCAGCCGCGCTCGCGCCAGTCGGTGAGGTTGGGGCGTTCGGTTCCGAGGGTGGAGTCGTCGCCGTGGCCTGGGTAGAACCAGGTCTCGTCCGGTAGGTCGGCGAAGACGCGGTGTTCGACGTCGTCGAGGAGGCTGGTGAAGTCCTCTGGGGAGGTGGTCCGGCCGACGCCGCCGGGGAAGAGGGAGTCGCCGGTGAAGAGGTGGGGGTGGCCGGTGGGGTCGCGGTAGAGCAGGGCGATGGAGCCGGGGGTGTGGCCGCGGAGGTGGATCACTTCGAGGGCGCAGGCGCCGACGGTGATGATGTCGCCGTGGGTGACCAGGTGGTCCGGTGGGACGGGGAGTGGGTCGGCGTCGGCGGGGTGGGCGATCGTTTCCGCGCCGAAGGCGCCCGCGGTGGCGCCGAGGGCCTGCCAGTGGTCGTCGTGCTGGTGCGTCGTGACGATCGTGCGCAGGGTTGGCCGGTCGGGGCCGTGGCCGATGAGGTCGGAGAGGCGGGCCGGGTCGTTGGCGGCGTCGATCAGCAGTGCCTGGTGTGTCGACCGGCAGGTCAGCAGGTAGGCGTTGTTGTCCATCGGGCCCACCGAGACCTTGGTGATCGTCAGGGCCTCAAGGGTGCGGCGGGCGGCAGGGCCGCTGGGGGCCACGTGACCGGTGTACTCATCGACAAGCTCCACGGTGGCAGACGGTAGTCCGAAGGCAACGATAGGTGCCACCCCATCCGCACTGGCCCGCCCGCACCGACTAAGGTGTTACCACGCCGTGACCTGTCGCCGACCACCCCTGTGAGCCGTGCCGAAACCGCAGACAGAACCCGTCAAGTCCGTGCGCAAAGTGAGCTGGGACGTTGTGCGCGTCGTCGCCGTGCTCGGTGTGGTTGTGGGCCACATCACCCGGCAGGCTCCGCTCAACCACCCCGAACTCGGGCCCTTCCCGATCCACCTGCCCGTCCTGTTCGGCGCCAACACCCTCCTGGTCGTGTCCGCCTTCTTCGTCTGCGTGACGGTGCGGCGCGGGCGGACCGCGCGGTGGCTGGGGCACCGGCTGGCGCGGTTGCTGCCGCCCTACTTCGCCGCCCTGCTGGTCACCTTCGCCGTGCTGCGGTGGTTCGCGCCGAAGTTCGGGTGGTACGCGGCCGATCTCACCGACCTGGCGTCGAACCTGCTGCTCGTGCAGGCGTGGTCACCGGACTTCCACTGGGTCGACGGCTCGTACTGGACGCTCCCGGCCCAGGTGCTCGCCTTCCTCTGCGCCGCCCTCCTGTGGCCGCGGGAATGGCTGCGCGGGCCCGTCGCCATGGCGACGCTGCTGTGGGCGCTGGTCGTCGTCCCGCTCCTGCTGCGCTTCCTCGTGATCCACGCCGACTCCCCACAGTGGATGCGGTCCACTTTCGACGGTCTGACGCTGCACAGGGCCGCGCTGTTCGGCGTGGGCGTCGCGGTGTGGCTGTGGACCCGTGAGCGGATGTCCGGCCAGCACCTGGCCGCCTACGGCGCCGCCGTGCTCATCGCACTGGAGCTGCACACCCAGTTCGTGGATACCGCCTCCACGATCGCGTTCGGGTTCGCCCTGATCGCGCTGGCCATGGCCGCGGGCGGGCCGGACTGGAAGGTCGGCCCGCTGGCCCGGCCGATCACCTGGCTGGCGGGCATCTCCTTCGGCGTCTACCTCGTCCACCAGGAACTCGGCTACGTCCTCGCCCGGCTCCTGGTCGACGCCGGTGTCGGCCCCGTGGGCCGCTTCGTCCTCTGCCTGGCGATGGCCGTGCTGCTCGGCTGGGCCCTGACCCGGGCGGTCGAGCGGCCCGTGCACGCCTGGCTGACCGGCGCGGGGTTCACCGAGTTCGCCGCGAGGGCCCGCGCGGGCGTCGCCGCCCTGGCCGCCGCGCTGCGCGAGGTGCCGCAGACGCCTCAGCCCCAGGGCCCCAGCGTCGGCGGCTCGCCGGTCAGCGCGTCGGCGGGGCCGCGGCCGGTCAGCCAGCCCAAGACGGCCGCCGTGGTGCCGCTGACCGCGCAGCTGAGCGCGCCCGCCAGGGCGAACTCCGCCTGACGCCCGTCGGGGAAGTCCACGGTCAGGCGCACCGCCGCCGCCCCGTCGTCCGCGAGCCTGCCCCGCACGGCGATGTCCAGCATCAGGTCGAGGTGGCCGGGGTGCACGGCGGTGAAGTCGATCCCGGAGTCGAGGTCGACCAGGTGCGTCCAGATCTCGAACAGGCGCAGCTCGGGGATCTCCGCGGCGGCCATCGGCCTGCCGGAGGGGTGCGCGAGCATGGTCGACCACGCGTCGGAGTCGAGCCGCTCGGCGGCGAACAGGAACCGCTCGCCCGCGGCGATCAGATCCTCGCGCTGCACTTGGGCGATCCGGTCGGAACCGTCGGCGATGTCGGCGTCGCGGTCGGCCCTGCTCGGGTACGCGGGGTGTTCGATCCCGGTCCGCGCCCACGTGAGCAGGTTCACCAAAGCGTCCGCGTTGCGGGCCAGGTGGGTCACCACGTGCCCGCGCGTCCAGCCCGGCAGCAGGCTCGGCGCGGCCAGCGCGCGCTGGTCCAGCCCGGCCACCGCGCCCAGCAGCGTCGTGGTCGCCTCGCGCACGGCGACCAGCGCGTTCGCCGCCCGGTCGGCCTGTACGGAAGTCGTTGTCGATCCCGTCATGGGTACTTACCTTCGGCGTGGGTGTCGGGTGAATGGCGCAGCAGCGCCCGCCACCCAGGTTAGGCGAGCCCCGTTACCGGCGGGTACCGCTCCGCGGGTGCATCGGGAGCCCTCGCGGGGCAGAATTGTCGGACCCCCCGCTTAGCATGGACGCTGGCCGCTTCCGTGGCCGAGAACCCCCGTCGCGTTTGAGCAGGTACCAGCGGTGTTCCGCGCGTCCAGCCGTGTGACGGGCTCTACAGCACGAACCGAAGGGACCTCAGTGGCCGACCGCCTCGTTGTTCGCGGCGCCCGGGAGCACAACCTGCGCGGCGTCGACATCGACCTGCCCCGGGACAGTCTGATCGTCTTCACCGGCCTGTCCGGTTCGGGCAAGTCCAGCCTGGCGTTCGACACGATCTTCGCCGAGGGCCAGCGCCGCTACGTGGAGTCGCTGTCGGCTTACGCGCGGCAGTTCCTCGGCCAGATGGACAAGCCCGACGTCGACTTCATCGAGGGCCTCTCGCCCGCGGTGTCGATCGACCAGAAGTCCACCAGCCGCAACCCCCGCTCCACCGTCGGCACGATCACCGAGGTCTTCGACTACCTGCGCCTGCTCTACGCGCGTGCGGGCAAGCCGCACTGCCCGGCGTGCGGTGAGGCGATCAGCAGGCAGACACCCCAGCAGATCGTCGACCAGGTGCTCGCCATGCCCGAGGGCACCAAGTTCCAGGTGCTGGCCCCGGTCATCCGCGGCCGCAAGGGCGAGTACGTCGACCTGTTCTCCCAGCTGCAGACCCAGGGCTACGCCCGCGCGCTGGTCGACGGGGTGCTGCACCAGCTCAACGACCCGCCGAAGCTGAAGAAGCAGGAGAAGCACGAGATCGCGGTCGTCATCGACCGGCTGACCGTCAAGCCCAGCGCCAAGCAGCGGCTCACCGACTCGGTGGAGACCGCGCTGCGCCTGGCCGACGGGCTGATCGAGCTGGACTTCGTCGACCTCGACGAGCACGACGCGCAGCGCAGGCGCGGCTTCTCCGAGCACCTGGCCTGCCCCAACGGCCACCCGCTCGGCGTGGAGGACCTGGAGCCGCGCTCGTTCTCCTTCAACTCCCCCTACGGCGCGTGCCCCCAGTGCACCGGCCTGGGCGTCAAGCAGGAGGTCGACCCGGAGCTGGTCGTGCCCGACGACGAGCTGTCCCTGGGCGAGGGCGCCATCGCCCCGTGGGCGGGCGGGCAGACCGCGGAGTACTTCACCCGCCTGCTCGGCGCGCTGGGGGAGTCCATCGGCTTCCGCATGGACACCCCGTGGCGCCGGCTGCCCGCGAAGGCGCAGAAGGCCGTCCTGCACGGGGTCAGCGACCAGGTGCACGTGCGCTACAAGAACCGCTACGGACGCGAGCGCTCCTACTACGCCAGCTACGAGGGCGTGATCCCGTTCCTGGAGCGCCGCCAGGAGCAGACCGAGTCCGACTACATGCGCGAGAAGTACGAGGGCTACATGCGGGAGGTGCCCTGCCCCGCGTGCCAGGGCACCCGGCTCAAGCCCGAGATCCTGGCCGTCACCCTGGCCCACGCCGACCAGGGCGACCGCTCGATCGCCGAGGTCGCGGCCATGTCGATCAGCGAGTGCGCGCGCTTCCTCGACGGGCTGACCCTCGGCAAGCGCGAGACGATGATCGCAGGCGCGGTGCTCAAGGAGATCCAGGCCCGGCTGCGGTTCCTGCTCGACGTCGGCCTGGACTACCTCTCCCTCGACCGCGCCGCGGGCACGCTCTCCGGCGGCGAGGCGCAGCGCATCCGGCTGGCCACCCAGATCGGCTCCGGCCTGGTGGGCGTGCTGTACGTGCTGGACGAGCCGTCGATCGGGCTGCACCAGCGCGACAACCACCGGCTCATCGAGACGCTGACCCGGCTGCGCAACCTCGGCAACACGCTGATCGTCGTCGAGCACGACGAGGACACCATCCGCTCGTCGGACTGGATCGTCGACATCGGGCCCGGCGCGGGCGAGCACGGCGGCCAGGTGGTGCACAGCGGCACGTTCAAGGACCTGCTGAAGAACAAGAAGTCGCTGACCGGGGCCTACCTCTCCGGCCGGGCGGAGATCCCCAAGCCCGACCTGCGCAGGCCCATCGACCGCAAGCGCCAGCTCACCGTGGTCGGCGCGCGCGAGCACAACCTGCGCGGCGTCGACGTGTCGTTCCCGCTGGGCTGCCTGGTCTCGGTGACCGGCGTCTCCGGCTCCGGCAAGTCCACCCTGGTCAACGACATCCTGGCCACCGTCCTGGCCAACAAGCTCAACGGCGCCCGCCAGGTGCCCGGCAGGCACACCAGGGTCAAGGGCCTGGAGCACCTCGACAAGCTGGTGCAGGTCGACCAGTCGCCGATCGGGCGCACGCCGCGGTCCAACCCGGCGACCTACACCGGGGTGTTCGACAACATCCGCAAGCTCTTCGCCTCGACGACCGAGGCCAAGGTGCGGGGCTACCAGCCGGGCCGCTTCTCCTTCAACGTCAAGGGCGGGCGCTGCGAGGCGTGCGCGGGCGACGGCACCATCAAGATCGAGATGAATTTCCTGCCGGACGTCTACGTCCCGTGCGAGGTGTGCAAGGGCGCCCGGTACAACCGGGAGACCCTGGAGGTGCACTACAAGGGCAAGACCATCGCCGAGGTGCTGGACATGCCCATCGAGGAGGCCGCCGACTTCTTCGAGCCGATCAAGGTCATCCACCGCTACCTGAAGACGCTGGTGGACGTCGGCCTGGGCTACGTGCGCCTCGGCCAGCCGGCGCCGACGCTCTCCGGCGGCGAGGCCCAGCGCGTGAAACTGGCCAGTGAGCTGCAGAAGCGCTCCACCGGCAAGACGGTCTACATCCTCGACGAGCCGACCACCGGCCTGCACTTCGAGGACATCCGCAAGCTGCTCGGCGTGATCAACGGCCTGGTCGACAAGGGCAACACCGTCATCGTCATCGAGCACAACCTCGACGTGATCAAGACCTCGGACTGGGTGATCGACCTCGGGCCCGAGGGCGGCTCCGGTGGTGGCGGCGTCGTCGCCACGGGCACCCCCGAGGACGTCGCCGAGGTGCGGGAGAGCCACACCGGGAGGTTCCTCTCCAAGGTGCTGTGAGTTGCCTGCCGGGGCATTCCGGGCCACGATGACCGGCCAGGATGTATCCGGACAGGTCGGCGGCGCTCCTCTGTGTACGAAGACCACGAGGAGGCCCCGCCATGACCAACCCGCGAGACCTGGAAGCCAGGGTCGCCACGATGACGCGCGGCACCGCCGCCCCGCTGTCCCTGCTCGGCGGCGGTGACGACGCTCGGCTGCGCCGCTGGGAAGTCATGAAGGGCATCACCGCCCCCGCCGAGTTCCGGCTCGTCGCCCGGCGCCGCACCCCGGCCGGGGCACCCGGCCGGACGGCCAAGGAGATGGCCGTTCGTGCCTGCTGAACCGCGCGTGGACCCAGCCCGGCCGACGGACGCGGCCGGGCTCTCGGCGCGCCTGCGCCGGGAACTGGGTCCCGAGGTGGTGTTCGACCGGGCGAGCCGACCGGGCGCCCGGCTGGCGGTGTGCGTGGTCCCCGGCTCGCGGGTGGACACCAGGGCCTTCGGCCGGTGGGCCAGGCAGGCCCGGCTGCCCGCGGTGGTGGTCGAGGTGGACGGCGAGACGGTGTACGCGGGCCCGCTGTCGGAGCCGGGGCGCCCGGGCTGCGCGGAGTGCGCCCGCGTGCGCCGCGTCGCCGCCGCGGCCGGGATGTCGGGCGCCGCCGCGGTCGACCCGGAGCTGACCACCCGCACCGCCCCGGTGTCCCCGGGCTGGTCCGCCGACGGCGAGGCGACCTCCCGGGTGACCGGCGGGCAGTCGCCCAGGCCGGGCGGCGCCCGAACGACCGCCGACCGGACCGTCGGCGACAGCGAGGCGACCTCCCGGGTCACCGGCGGGCAGTCGGCCCGGCCGGGCGGTGCGCGAACCGCCGGGAGTGATGGTGAGGCGATCTCCCGGGTGAGCGGCGGGCAGCCGGTCCGGCCGGGTGGTGTGCGGACGACCGCCGAGTGGTCCGGGGGTGAGGCGACTTCTCGGGTGACCGGCGGGCAGTCGGCCAGGCCGGGCGGTGCGCGCACGACCGCGGAGTGGCCCGTCGGCGATGGCGAGGCGACCTCCCGCGTGACCGGCGGGCAGCTGGCCCGGTTGGACGGCGCGCGGACGACCGGCCGGGCCCTGGACGACGGCGAGGTGACCACCCGGGTAACCGGCCACGCGCTGGCCCGCCTCGCGCAGGCGCCCGACGGCGAGGCGACCACGCGGGTCTCCGGGGCGGTGATCGCCGGGGTGGACGACAGGACGGCCGTGGTCGCCGGGTCGGTGGTGGCCGCGGCGGACGCGCCCCGGGACGCGGCCGTGGTCGCGCTCCTGCGCGAGCGGCTGGAGCTGCGCGACCACGTCGCCGAGATCCGCGACGGCACGACGCTGTGGCACCGGGTGATCCCGCTGCCCGACTGCCCGGTCTGCGGCGGCGCCGACGGCATCGCCACCGTCAAGCTGCCCGACACCGACGACCCGGCCGAACTCCTGGAGTCCCTGGCGGGCTGGGTCGACCCGCTGACCGGCGTCATCCCGTGGCTGAGCGTCCGCCAGCCCCTGCCCGGCGGCATCCACGTCGCCACCGCCGCCCCACCGCACCACCTGGACCAGGCGGGCCGCGCGCACCCCCTGCCGATCGGCTGGGGCAAGGGCATGGACGAGGCCGCCGCCATCCGCTCCGCCGTCGGCGAGGCCGTCGAGCGCTACGCCGCCAGCCTGCCCGACCCCGCCCGCCTGCACTGGGCCCGCCCGGCCGACCTCGACGGCGACGTCCTCGACCCGCGCGAGCTGCCCCTCTACGACCCGGCCCAGTACGCCGCCGAGGGGTTCGACTTCGTCCCCTTCGACCGCCGCGTCGACCACCCCTGGGTGCGCGGCACCTGGCTGCACGACGGCCGACCCGTCTGGGTGCCCGCCGTCCTGGCCTACCTGCAGCTGTCCCTGCTGCCCGAGCACCTCATCTGCCAGGGCACCTCCAACGGCCTGGCCGCGGGGCAGGACGCGGAGTCCGCCGCCGTGCCCGCCGTCCTCGAGCTCGTCGAGCGCGACGCCATGCTCGCCGCCTGGCTCACCGGCGCCAAGGGGCGCTTCCTCGACCTGGACGACACCCTCGACGCCGACCTCGCCGACGCCGTCGACGCCCTGACCGACGAGGGCCACATCGTCGAGGTCCACCTCCTGCCCACCAGCACCTACGGCGCCACCGCCGTCGCGCTCGCCCTCGGCGACGGCAAGAAGCTGCCCGGCGCGGTGCTGGGCCTGGGGGCCGACCGCGACCCGCGCGCCGCCATCCGCGCGGCGATCATGGAACTGGCCCAGAGCGCCCCGCACCTGACCATGCTGCTGCGGGAGAAGGCGCACCCCGTGCCCGAGCGCCCCGAGGACGTGCGCGGGATGCTCGACCACGCCGCCTACTACTTCCGCCCCGACCGCGTCGTCGCCTTCGACCGGCTGCGCTGCGGCGGCACCACCCGCCTCGCCGACCTGCCCGAGACCGGCGCCCCGGCGTCCACCGACGACCTGGCCGGGGTCCTCGGCGCCACCGGCATCAAGGTCGCCCTGGTCGACGTGACCAGCTCCGACGTCGCCACCGGCCCGTTCCGCGTGGTCCGCGCCGTCAGCGCCCGCCTGCAGCCGCTGAGCTACGGCCACGGCAACGACCGGGCGGTCGTCCCGCGCCTGCGGCCCCGGCTGCTGCCCGACCACCGCAGACCCGTGCACCCGGTCTGGTGACGCCCAGGGGATGACGTGCCGGGGACGACTGAACCGCCCGGTCCCGGGGGCATCGGGCGGCGGGCGGTTCGATCGGTACAACGAGGCAGGGGCGCGCAGGCTACGGCGTTCCCGCCGCCACCGGCGTGCGCTGCGGCGCCACCTCCACGGTGCCGTGGTCGTCGCTCATCGTGGTCTCGTCGAAGGGGTCGTCGCCGGTGAGGACCGCGCGCGCCTGGTCCCGGTCGAACTCCCGGGTCCAGGTGCCGACCAGGACCGTGGCGACGGCGTTGCCCGCGAAGTTGGTCAGCGCCCGCGCTTCGGACATGAACCGGTCGATGCCCACGATCAGGCCCACCCCCTCGACCAGGTCGGGGCGGTGTGACTGCAGCCCGCCCGCCAGCGTGGCCAGGCCCGCGCCGGTGACCCCGGCGGCGCCCTTCGAGGCGATGACCATGAACACCAGCAGCGAGATCTGCTCGCCCGCCGCCAGCGGCGCGCCGGTGGCGTTGGCCACGAACAGGGTGGCCATGGTCAGGTAGATCGCGGTGCCGTCGAGGTTGAACGAGTAGCCGGTGGGCACGGTGATGCCGACGACCGGGCGGCTCACGCCCAGGTGCTCCATCTTGGCGATCAGCCGGGGCAGCGCCACCTCCGAGGAGGACGTCGACAGGATCAGCAGGAACTCCCGGCCCAGGTAGCGCAGCAGCGAGAACAGGTTCACCCGCGCCACCAGCCATAGCAGCGTGCCCAGCACGGCCACGACGAACAGCAGGCAGGTCGCGTAGAAGCCGAGCATGATCACCGCGAGGCTCTTGATCGCGGCCAGCCCGGTCTCCCCGACCACGGCGGCGATCGCGCCGAACGCGCCGACCGGCGCGACCCACATGATCATGGCCAGGACGCGGAACACCAGCTTCTGCAGGTGCCCGATCCCCCGCAGGACCGGTTCACCGGCCCGACCGAGCCGCTGGAGCGCGAAGCCGACCAGCAGGGCGACCAACAGCGTCTGCAGCACCTCGCCCTCGGTCAGCGACGACACCAGGGTCGCGGGGATGACGCCGAGGATGAACTCCGTCGTCGTCTCCGACTCCTTGACCTGGGAGGCGCCCGCGGCGGCGGTCTCCGCGGTCACCCGCAGCCCGTCGCCGGGGTGCAGGAGGTTGCCCACGAGCAGGCCGATGGCCAGCGCGACGGTCGACATGACCAGGAAGTAGCCCAGGGCCAGCCCGCCGACCCGCCCGACGCTGGCCGCCTTGGCCACCGACCCGATGCCCAGCACGATCGTGCAGAAGATGATCGGGCTGATCATCATCTTGATCAGCGCGACGAACCCGGTGCCCAGCGGCTTGAGCTCCTTGGCGAGGTCCGGGGCGAGGAAGCCGACGCCGACCCCGAGCACGACGGCGGCGATGACGGCGATGTAGAGCCAGTGCGCGCGGTCTCGGCGTTGCCGCGGGGGAGCTGACACGGGGGCCTCCAAGGGCATTCGGGTTGCCCAAGACCCTGCGGCCGCGGTGTGGTCGCGGTCACCATTGCGTTCATTGCGTTCACGGCCCGCGGTTCAGACTGGGCCCATGAACCAGCGCGGGCAATGGAGCCTGGCCCGACAGTTGCTCCTGCTCCAGGGCGTGATCGTGGCCGTGATCGTGACCGGGGGAGCGGCGCTGGCCTGGGCCGACGTGGCCGACCGGGCCGAGGAGTCCAGCGCGGCGACGGTCACCGCGCTGGCCCGCGCCGTCGCCGACGCGCCCATGGTCGCCGACGCCGTCACCGGGCCGGACCCCACCGCCGTCCTGCAGCCCTACACCGAGGCCGTGCTCGCCGACACCGGGATCGACTTCATCACGGTCATGGACCCGGCGGGCGTGCGGTTCACCCACCCGAACCCGCGGATGATCGGCGGCCGGTTCCTCGGCAACACCGCGCAGGCGCTGGCCGGGCGCGCCTTCACCGAGACCTACACCGGCACGCTCGGCCCGTCCGTGCGCGCCGTGGTCCCGGTCTTCGGGCCGGACCGGGCGGTGGTCGCGCTGGTCTCGGCGGGCATCACCCTGGCGGCGATCAGCGACCAGGTCGCGGGCCGGGTGCTGGCGCTGCTGGCGGTGGCGGGCGCGGCGCTGCTCGTCGGCGCGGCGGGCAGCTACCTGGTCAGCCGCCGCCTGCGCAGGCAGACCGGCGGCCTCGCCCCGGCCGAGCTGCGCCGGGTGATCACCTACCACGAGTCGATCCTGCACGCGGTCCGCGAGGGCCTGGTGCTGCTCGACCGCGACCACCGGGTGACCCTCTGCAACGACGGTGTCCGCGCGCTGCTCGACCTGCCCCCCGACGCCGACGGCCGCCGCGTCGACGAGCTGGGCCTGCCGCCCGCGCTGGCCGGGCACCTGCTCGGCGGCGTGGAGATGCGCGACGAACTGCACCTCACCGACACCCGCGTGCTCGTCGTGAACTCCTCCACCGTGCGCGTCGACGGACGGCCGCTGGGCACCGTGGTGACCCTGCGCGACCGGACCGACCTGCAGGCCCTCACGGGGGAGTTGGACACCGTCCGCGGCTTCACCGAGTCCCTGCGGGCCCAGGCGCACGAGGCGGCCAACCGCCTGCACACCGTGGTGTCCCTGGTCGAGCTGGGCCGCACCGCCGAGGCCGTGGACTTCGCCACCGGCGAGCTGGCCCTGGCCCAGCGCCTGACCGACCAGGTGGTGGGCGCGGTGTCCGAGCCGGTCCTGGCCGCCCTGCTGCTGGGCAAGGCAGCCGAGGCGGGGGAGCGGGGCGTCGAGCTGGTCGTCGAGCCGGACTCGGCCATCCCGGCCGCCGCGCTGGGCCATGATGGCCCGGTGACCGCGCGGGACCTGGTGACCATCCTCGGCAACCTCATCGACAACGCGGTGGACGCCGCCGTCGAGGCCGCTGACCGGCGCAGGCCGTGCGTGCGGGTCCACGCGGGTGTCTCCGGTGGGGACCTGCTCCTGCGGGTGTCCGACACCGGCCGCGGCCTGCCCCCCGACGCCGTGGCGGCCGCGTTCCGCCGTGGGTGGTCCACAAAGGACGAGGGCAGGGGGATCGGGCTCGCCCTCGTCGGGCAGGCCGTGCGGCGGTGCGGGGGCGCCGTCGAGGTGGGCGGCGAGGTGGGCGCGGTGTTCACCGTGCGGCTGCCGCTGGGAGCGCGGACGTGATCACCGTGCTGGTCGTGGAGGACGACCAGGTCTCCGCCGAGGCGCACCGGACCTACGTCGAGCGCGTGCCCGGCTTCGGCGTCGCGGGCGTCGTGCACTCCGGCCGCGACGCCCTGCGGTTCCTGGCGGGCACCGCGGTGGACCTCGTCCTGCTGGACTTCTACCTGCCCGACACCCACGGCCTCGACGTCGTCCGGGCGCTGCGGGCCGGGGGCGGGTCCGCCGACGTCATCGCGGTGACCTCGGCGCGCGACCTGGCCGTGGTGCGCGCGGCGGTGTCCGTCGGCGTGGTGCAGTACCTGCTCAAGCCGTTCACCTTCGCCGGGCTGCGCGACAAGCTGCAGGGCTACGCCCGCTACCGCGACCGGCTCGGCGGGGGAGCCGCGCTCGGCCAGTCCGAAGTGGACCAGGCGTTCGGCGCGCTGCGCAGCACCGACCACACCGCGCTGCCCAAGGGGATGAGCGGGGAGACGCTGGACGCGGTCCTCGCCGTGGTCCGGGCCGCGGGCGAGCTGTCCGCCGCCGCGACGGCGCAAGCCGTGGGCGTCTCCCGGGTCACCGCGCGGCGGTACCTGGAATACCTCGCCGACCACGGGCTGGCCGCCCGCCAGCCCCGCTACGGAACCGTCGGACGCCCGGAGGTCCGCTACCGGCTCAGTACACCGGACCGGTGAACTTCTCCCCGGGCCCCTGGCCGGGCTCGTCGGGGAACGCCGACTCCTCCCGGAACGCCTTCTGCAGCGACTGGAGCCCGTCGCGGATCGGCGCGGCGTGCGGGCCCAGGTACTCCGCCGACGCGGTGACCAGGCCCGCGAGCGCGGTGATCAGCCGCCGCGCCTCGTCCAGGTCGCGGTGCGGGCTGGACGAGGGGTCCGCGTGCGAGAGGCCGAGCCGCTCGGCCGCGGCCGACATCAGCATCACCGCGGCCCGGCTGATCACCTCGACGCTGGGGATCTCGGCGAGGTCGCGGGCGTTGTCGTCGTCGGCGGGCGGGTGCTCGGCGGAGGTGTCGTTCACGGTCTGCTACCATTCCACGTGCGACCAGCCTCCGAACCTTGGGGGCGGCAAAGTGGAGCCCCCGCTCCCACCCGCGTCACCACAGGTGCCGGGTCCGGTCAGCCCCTTCACCGGGGCGCCAGTGCTGTCAGCACTGATCGGTCGGAAGCGGGCCCCGCGCCATCACGGCGACGGGGCTCGATGATTTGGGGACCTCACGGCGCAGTCGCACGCACTGGTCGTACCGAGGAGGCCCCATCAGCACGGAGACACGCATCAACGACCGCATCCGCGTGCCGGAGGTCCGACTTGTCGGACCCAACGGCGAACAGGTCGGGATCGTGCGCATAGAAGACGCGCTCCGCCTGGCGCAGGAGGCGGACCTTGACCTCGTCGAGGTCGCACCCCAGGCTCGCCCGCCGGTCTGCAAGCTCATGGACTTCGGAAAGTTCAAGTACGAGAGCGCGCAGAAGGCCCGCGAGTCCCGGCGGAACCAGGTGCTCACGGTCATCAAGGAGCAGAAGCTCCGGCCGAAGATCGACTCCCACGACTACGAGACCAAGAAGCGCAACGTCGTGCGCTTCCTCGAAGGCGGGAACAAGGTCAAGGTCACCATCATGTTCCGCGGGCGTGAGCAGTCCCGGCCCGAGCTGGGCTTCCGGCTGCTCCAGCGACTCGCAGAGGACGTGCACGAGCTTGGCTTCGTCGAGTCGTCGGCCAAGCAGGACGGCCGCAACATGATCATGGTGCTGGCCCCGCACAAGCACATCAAGCCCAAGCCGAAGGGCCCGTCCGGGCGCCCGGACCGGGAATCCGACGAGATTGCCGACTCCGAGGACGCCATCGACACGGTGGACACCACCGAGTCGGACGAGACCAGCGAGGTCGCCGAGAACACCGCGGTGGCCAACGGCTCCACAACGGAGTGACGCCGGGGCCTTCCCGGCCACGTCCACCCCGACTGCCGCCCGCACCCCCCAAGGCGCGGGCGGCGCCGAACCGAGGATCGAACATGCCCAAGATGAAGACGCACTCCGGGACCTCCAAGCGAGTGCGGGTCACCGGCTCGGGCAAGCTGCGCCGCCAGAAGGCAGGCACGCGCCACCTGCTGGAGAAGAAGTCGAGCAAGCTCACCCGCCGCCTGGCCGGCACCGAGCCCGTCGCCAAGTCCGACGTCTCGCGCCTCAAGCGCCTGCTCGGCCGTTGATCTCCCACTCGCACATGCCCACCCGGGCGGGTACCGCCGCCCACTAGATCGACAGGACGACAACCGTGGCACGCGTGAAGCGGGCGGTCAACGCCCAGAAGAAGCGCCGCACCACCCTGGAACTGGCCAGCGGCTACCGCGGCCAGCGCTCCCGGCTGTACCGCAAGGCCAAGGAGCAGGTGCTCCACTCGCTCAACTACGCCTACCGTGACCGCCGCGCCCGCAAGGGCGACTTCCGCAAGCTGTGGATCCAGCGGATCAACGCCGCCGCGCGGCAGAACGGCATGACGTACAACCGCCTCATCCAGGGACTGCGCGTCGCCGGTGTCGAGGTCGACCGCAAGATCCTCGCCGAGCTCGCCGTCAGCGACCCGGTCGCCTTCACCGCGCTGGTCGAGGTGGCCAAGGCCAACGCCGACGCCCAGGGCAAGGCCGCTTCCTGAGCACCCAGCAGCGACCCGGGGCGTACACAGAACGCACGCCCCGGGTCGCCGCCGCCCGGCACCTGACCCGCCGCGCGGGCCGGGACAAGGCGGGCCGCTTCCTCGCCGAGGGCGCCCAGGCCGTCCGCGAGGCCGTCACCCACGGCCGGGTGCACGAGATCTTCGCCACCGCGTGGGCCGCGGAGCGTGAACCCGACTTGATCAGCGCGGCCGAGGCCGCGGGCATCCGGGTTTCCGAGGTCACCGACAAGGCCGCCGCCGGGCTCTCCGAGACCGTTACCCCGCAAGGGCTCGTCGCCGTGTGCGACCTCCTCGACCGTCCACTGGAGTCGGTGGTGTCGGGCACCATGGTCGCCGTGCTGGTCGGGGTCGCCGACCCCGGCAACGCGGGCACCGTCACCCGGGCCGCCGACGCCGCGGGCGCCGACGCCGTCGTCTTCGCCGGGGACACCGTCGACCCGCACAACGGCAAGTGCGTGCGCGCCTCCACCGGCAGCGTCTTCCACCTGCCGATCGCCCGCACCCGCGAGGTCGGCGCTGCGCTGGCCGCCTGCCGCGCCGCCGGGCTGCGCCTCATCGCCGCCGACGGCCACGCCGAACACGACCTCCACGGGACCGACGGCGCCAGTGCTGACCTGACCGGACCCACCGCGTGGGTGTTCGGCAACGAGGCCCACGGGCTGCCCCCGGAGGTCATCGCGGCCTGCGACACCGCGCTGCGCATTCCCCTCTACGGCCCCGCCGAGAGCCTCAACCTCGCCACCGCCGCCGCGCTGTGCCTTTATGAAACGGCCCGTGCCCAGCGCAGACCCACCCGATGAGGTAACTCGCTGCGGCCGCCGCGGTGCGATCACTTAGGATCGGGCTGCTCACCCGGCCGCCGCTCAAGTGGCCGTCAAAAGGACTACCGGGAGCTGTCCACCAACCATGTCCGGAGCCAACGACCCGTACGACCCGAAGGAGGTCGCGGCCTTGCGGCCGCAGACCCTCCAGGCCGCCGTCGACAAGGCCCGCGCGGAGTTCACCGCCGCGGCCGACCTCGACGCGCTGGCCGCGGTCAAACCGTCGCACCTAGGGGACCGCTCACCACTGCTGCTGGCCCGCCGCGAGATCGGCGCGCTGCCGCCCAAGGCCCGCTCCGAGGCGGGCAAGCGGGTCAACGAGGCGCAGTCCGCCATCAAGGCCGCCTTCGACGAGCACCGCGCGCGCCTGCAGGCCGAGCGCGACGAGCGGGTGCTGCGCGAGGAGGGCGTGGACGTCACCCTGCCGTGGGACCGCGTGCCGCGCGGCGCCCGCCACCCGCTGACCACGCTGTCCGACCGCATCGCCGACGTCTTCGCGGGCATGGGCTACGAGGTCGCCGAGGGCCCGGAGCTGGAGGGCGAGTGGTTCAACTTCGACGCCCTCAACTTCAAGAAGGACCACCCCGCGCGCACCATGCAGGACTCCTTCTACGTCGCCCCCGAGGGCAGCGGGCTGGTCCTGCGCACGCACACCTCCCCGGTGCAGATCCGCGCCCTGCTGGAGCGCGACCTGCCGGTCTACGTCGTCTGTCCCGGCCGGACGTTCCGCACCGACGAGCTCGACGCCACCCACACCCCGGTGTTCCACCAGGTGGAGGGGCTGGCCATCGACAAGGGCCTGACCATGGCCCACCTCAAGGGCACGCTGGACGCCTTCGCCCGCGCCATGTTCGGCGACGAGGCCCGCGTGCGGCTGCGCCCGTCGTACTTCCCGTTCACCGAGCCCTCCGCCGAGCCCGACGTGTGGTTCGCCGAGAAGAAGGGCGGCGCGGGCTGGGTGGAGTGGGGCGGCTGCGGGATGGTCCACCCGAACGTGCTGCGCGCGTGCGGTGTCGACCCCGACGTCTACTCCGGCTTCGCGTTCGGCATGGGGCTGGAGCGGACCCTGCAGTTCCGCAACGGCATCCCGGACATGCGCGACATGGTCGAGGGCGACGTCCGGTTCACCCTTCCCTTCGGCACGGAGGCGTAGTTGAGGCTCCCGGTGAGCTGGCTGATCCAGCAGCTCGAACTCGACGATGACACCAAGGACCTCACCCCAGAGCAGGTCGCTGAGGCGTTCACCCGCATCGGGATCGAGGTCGAGGGCCTGACCCCGCTCGGCCCGGTGACCGGGCCGCTCGTCGTGGGCCGGGTCGCCGAGATCCAGGAGCTCACGGAGTTCAAGAAGCCCATCCGCTTCTGCACCGTCGAGATCGGCGATCCCCTGATCACCGACCCGCTGGACGACGAGCCCGACCCCGTCGACCCGCACGCCCCGGCGACGACCCAGGTCGTGTGCGGCGCGCGGAACTTCGTCGAGGGCGACCTGGTCGTCGTGGCGCTGCCCGGCGCGGTCCTGCCCGGCGGGTTCGCCATCGCCTCGCGCAAGACCTACGGGCGGGTCAGCAACGGCATGATCTGCTCGCTGAGCGAGCTGGGCCTCGGCGACGACCACAGCGGCATCCTCGTGCTGCCCAGCGGCGAGGCCGCCCCCGGCGACGACGCGGTGGAGCTGCTCGGCCTGACCGACACCGTCATCGAGCTGGCCCCGACCCCCGACCGCGGCTACTGCTTCTCGGTGCGCGGCCTGGCCAGGGAACTGGCGTGCGCGCTCGACCTGCGGGTCATCGACCCGGCCGCGGTCGAGGTGCCGCCCGCCGAGGGCGAGTCCGTCCCGGTGTCCATCGAGGACTTCGACGGCTGCGCGCGGTTCGTCGTGCGCAGGGTCAGCGGCATCGACCCGACCGCGCCGACGCCGTGGTTCATCCGCGGCAGGCTCGCGCTGGCGGGCATCCGGTCGATCTCGCTGGCCGTCGACGTGACGAACTACGTGATGCTCGAGACCGGCCAGCCCATGCACGCCTTCGACACCACCCGCCTCGCAGGCGGGATCACGGTCCGGCGGGCGCGGGCGGGGGAGAAGCTGGTCACCCTCGACGGCGTCGAGCGCGACCTCGACCCCGACGACCTCGTCGTCTGCGACACCACCGGCCCGATCTCGCTCGCGGGCGTGATGGGCGGGCTGAGCACCGAGATCACCCCGGACAGCACCGACATCGTCCTGGAAGCCGCGATCTGGGACCCGCCGTCGATCGCCCGCGCCGTCCGCAGGCACAAGCTCCCCAGCGAGGCCGCCAAGCGCTTCGAGCGCACGGTCGACCCCGCGCTGCCCCCCTCGGCCCTGGAGCGGGCCGCCCGCCTGCTGCGCGAGTACGGCGAGGGGCGCGTCCAGCCCGGCCGCACCGACGCCGGGCACCCGACCGGCCCCGGTCCCATCGCGATGGCGATGGACCTGCCGGACCAGGTGGCGGGCGTCAACTACGCCCGCGGCGTCACCGTGACCCGGCTGCAGCAGATCGGCTGCACCGTGGACGTCGGCGCGGACGGCGACGGCAGGCCCATGGTCACCGCGATCCCGCCGACCTGGCGCGCGGACCTGCTCGAACCGGCCGACCTGGTGGAGGAGGTCCTGCGGCTGCAGGGCTACGACACCATCCCGACCGAGCTCCCCGCCGCGCCCGCGGGCCGCGGGCTGACCGCGGCGCAGCGCCGCAAGCGCGCGGTGGGGCGGACGCTGGCCGAGCACGGCTACGTCGAGGTGCTGCCGTTCCCGTTCATCGCCCCCTCGGCGTTCGACGCCTTCGGGCTCGCCGCCGACGACGTGCGCCGTCGGGCGATGTCGGTGCTGAACCCCCTGGAGGCCGACCGGCCCCTGCTGCCGACGACGCTGCTGCCCGGGTTGCTGGACATGGTCTCGCGCAACGTCTCCCGGGGGGCGCGGGACCTGTCGCTGTTCCACATCGGACAGGTCGTGCTGCCCCGCCACCGGGCGGTGCCGATGCCGTCGGTCGGGGTGGGCGGGCGGCCCTCGGACGACGAGCTGGCCGCGCTGCGGGCGGCGCTGCCGCACCAGCCGGTGCACGTGGCGGCGGTCCTCACCGGCAACCGGGTCCGACCGGGCTGGTGGGGCGCGGGCGAGCCCGCCGGGTGGGCGGACGCCGTGCGGGCGGCCCACCTGGTGGCGTCGGCCGCGGGCGTCGAGCTGACGGTGCGCAAGTCCGACCTGCTGCCGTGGCACCCCGGCCGCTGTGCCGAGCTGCGGATGGGCGGGTTCCCGGTCGGGCACGCCGGGGAGCTGCACCCGAAGGTGGTCGAGGCGCTCGGGCTGCCCGCGCGGACGTGCGCGATGGAGCTGGACCTCGACGCCCTGCCGCTGACCGAGGGGCGCCCGGCGCCGCAGGTCTCGCCCTACCCGCCGGTGCTGCTGGACGTGGCCCTGGTGGTCGACGCCGAGGTGCCCGCCGCCGATGTCGCGGCCACGCTGCGGGCGGGCGGCGGGGACCTGCTGGAGGACCTGAGCCTGTTCGACGTCTACACCGGCGCCCAGGTCGAGGCGGGCAAGCGGTCCCTGGCCTACGCCCTGCGCTTCCGGGCCGCCGACCGGACGCTGACGGTGGAGGAGGCCACCACCGCCCGCGACGCGGCGGTGGAGCTGGCCGCGAGCAGGCACGGGGCCGTCCTGCGCGCCTGAGCACGACGCCGGGGCGGACGGGCAGGGCTCGTCCGCCCCGGCGTGTCAGGTGAGGTGTTTGAGGGCTTCCCTGCGGGACAGCGGCGAGAGGGCCGGGTGGGTGTCGACGAAGTCGCGGACCCACCCCGGGTCCACGCGGGCGTGCTGGCGCAGGGCCCAGCCGATCCCCTTGCGCAGGAAGAAGTCCTGGTCATCCACGTTGGACTCGACGGCGTGGGTCAGCAGGTTGGTGTCGGTGGCGGTCTTGTGGTGGAGCTGGCAGATCACCGCCGTCCGGCGTTTCCAGCGGTCCGGGTCGCTCGCCCACGTCCACATGACCGGGGTCAGTTCCGCGCGGTGGTCCAGCAGCAGCGACCCGATCCGCTTGCTCGCCAGCTCGTCGACGAAGTCCCACCACGCGCCCGTCACCACGAACTCCTCGTACAGCGGCAGCAGGTCCGGCGCCTGCCAGCGGGCGTAGCGGCGCTCGCCCGCCAAGTCCAGGGCGACGTAGCGCTCCTCGCGGTGCGTCGCCCCCCGCCAGAGGTCGGCGACGGCCGCCGTCCACTCCGGACGACTGGTGAACGGGTGCTCGGCGACCAGGGCCTTGACCACCGCCGCCCGCGTGGGCTTCTGCACGCCGTGCATCGGCATCTCGGACTTCATGTAGCGGCGCATCTCCGCCGCCCTGGCCGGGTCACCCGCCGCGGCGAGGCGGGCGCGGACGGCCTCGGCCAGGGGGGTCACCCGAGTCTGCCGGTGCGCGGGCGGTCGGCGGCCATGCGCAGGGCGACCTCGACCAGGGAGACGCGGGGCAGGTCGGGGATCTCGGCCAGGTCGAACCACGCCGCCATGTCGGAGCTGCCGCCCACCTCGTAGGTCAGCTCGCCGCCGGTGACCCGGCCCGAGTAGAGCACGCGCAGGGAGTGGTGGGCGACGCGCCGCTCCGTGCGGACGTGGCTGTGCAGGCCGATCAGCTCGTCGATCTCCACGGTGTAGCCGGTCTCCTCGAAGACCTCCCGCACGGCGGCGTCCAGCGGGTCCTCACCGTGGTCGACGCCGCCGCCGGGCAGGTTCCAGCGGGGGTCGCCGAAACCGGTCCAGCGGCTCAGCAGCACCTTCCCGTCGTCCACGCACAACACGTACGCGCCGATCCGCGGCCCGGTCTTGCGCATCAGACGTGCACCCGCTTCCGCGCGCGGGCCCGGATGTGGCCGGGCAGGGCGTCGACGTCGATCAGGCGGGGCAGCAGCTCCGGCTCCAGGGTGGTCGCGCGGAAGGTCACGCCGATGGTCACGCCGTGGTCGGGGCGGTGGACGACCTCAACGGCGTCGCCCGCGGCGATCAGGCCCGGGGTGATGACCCGCAGGTAGGCCCCGGGCCGGGCGCGCTGGATGAAGACGCGCTGCCACTGCTCCCGCCGCATCCAGAGCGCGAACGCGCGGCACGGGTTGCGCGGGCAGCTCACCTCGAGCAGCGCCCCGCCGACCCGCCAGCGCTCCCCGATCAGCGCGCCGGTGACGTCCACCCCGGCGGTGGTCAGGTTCTCGCCGAACACACCGCCGGGCAGCTCCCGGCCGAGTTCAGACTCCCAGCGGTCGAGGTCCTCCCTGGCGTAGGCGTACACCGCCTGGTCGGGGCCGCCGTGATGGTCCACGTCGCAGATCGCGTCACCGGCGAACCCGGACTCGGCGTGCCCGGGGACCGAGACCTCGACCGGGCCGTCGGCAGGCCGCTTGTCGATGCCGGTGCGCCCGGACTTGGCGGCGGTCGGGCGGGGTGACCCGAGATTGACAGAGAGCACGCGCGCGTTGTCCACCCCACGAACCTAACTAATCCCGCCAACGCTTTCCGAGACGTGGCTCACCTGAGGCCGCGCTGGTTGCGACGGCGTTGCGTGGACCTGCCTATGCTGCCGCCGTGTCGAGTGCCCCGATGATCGCGCCCAGCATCCTGTCCGCCGACTTCGCCCGTCTCGCCGAGGAGATGGCCGCCGTCGACGGCGCGGACTGGCTGCACGTTGACGTGATGGACGCCCATTTCGTGCCCAACCTGACCCTCGGCCTGCCGGTGGTCGAGTCCCTGCGCAAGGCGACGGCCATCCCGTTGGACTGCCACCTCATGATCGAGGACCCGGACCGCTGGGCGATCGGGTACGCCGAGGCGGGCGCGCACAACGTCACCATCCACGCCGAGGCCGCCCGCGACGCCCGCGCCGTGGCCCGCGACCTGCGCGCCGCCGGGGCCAAGGCGGGCCTGTCGCTCAAGCCGGGCACGCCGCTGGACCCGTGGCTGGAGGTCCTGCGCGACTACGACACGCTGCTGATCATGTCAGTGGAGCCCGGTTTCGGCGGGCAGAAGTTCATGCCCGAGGTGCTCGACAAGGTCCGCACCGCCCGCCGCCTGGTCGACACCGGACACCTGAAGGTCATCGTCGAGATCGACGGCGGCATCAACGACGACACCATCGAGGCCGCCGCCGAGGCCGGGGTGGACTGCTTCGTCGCGGGCTCGGCCGTCTACGGCGCCGACGACCCGGCCCGCGCCATCGCCGCGCTGCGCGCGCGGGCCGCCGCCTGCCGGCCCTGATCCCTTGCCCGCTCGATCTCGTACCGGGCCTGATCTCCTGCCTGCCTGATCTTCTACTGGCCTGATTTCCTGCCTGCCTGATCCTCTACTGGGCCCAGGCCCCCGACGGCGCACCTGGGCGGGTGCGCCGTGTCAGCCGGACCTGAAACACTGATCAGCGTGGAGGACAGGCTGGTCGCGGCGATGCGCGCGGCCCTGGCGCGGGGCTCGGGCGTGCACGGCACGACCAGCCCGAACCCCCCGGTGGGCTGCGCCGTCCTCGACGCGGGCGGTGACCTGGTCGGCCTGGGCGCGACCGAGCCGCCCGGCGGGCCGCACGCCGAGGTCATGGCCCTTCGCGTGGCGGGGGAGCGGGCCCGCGGCGGCACCGCCGTGGTCACCCTGGAGCCGTGCGCCCACCAGGGCCGCACCCCGCCGTGCACCGACGCGCTGCTCGCCGCCGGGGTCGCCCAGGTCGTCTACGCCGTGCGCGACCCGAACCCGCGGGCCGCGGGCGGCGGGGCGCTGCTCAGCGCCGCGGGCCTGCGCGTGGAGGCGGGCCTGCTGGCCGAGGACGCCGAGCGGGGCGCGCTGCGGGCCTGGCTGCACCGCCAGCGCGCCGGGCGCCCGCACGTGACCTGGAAGTACGCCGCCTCCCTCGACGGCCGCGTCGCCGCGGCGGACGGCACCAGCCGGTGGATCAGCTCCGCTGTCTCCCGCGCCGAGGTCCACGACCTGCGCACCCGGGTCGACGCGATCGTCGTCGGCCGCGGCACCGTGCTGGCCGACGACCCCGCCCTGACCGCCCGCGCCGCCGACGGCGCGCTCGCCGCCCGCCAGCCGCTGCGCGTCGTCGTCGGGACCGGCGAGCTGCCCGCCGGGGCGAAGGTGCTGGACGAGACCGCCCCCACCGTGCACCTGCGCACCCGCGACCCGCGCGAGGTGCTGGCCGCCCTGGACGAGCGCGGCGTGGTCGACGTCCTGCTGGAGGGCGGCCCGACCCTGGCGGGCGCGTTCACCGCCGCCGGGCTGGTCGACCGGCTGCTGGCCTACGTCGCGCCCGTGCTGCTCGGCGCCGGGCCTGTGGCGTTGGGCGCATCCGGCGTGTCGACCATCACCGGGGCGCACCGCATGGCCGTGGAACAGGTCACCATGAGTGGGCCGGACGTGCGCATCAGCGCTGTCCCGGCGTCGGACTGAAGGAGGAACGCCGGTGTTCACCGGGATCGTGGAGGAGCGCGGTGAGGTCGTCGCCGTCACCGACCTCGCCGAAGCCGCGCGGCTGACCATCGCCGGGCCCCTGGTCACCGCCGACGCGCGCATCGGCGACTCGATCGCGGTCAACGGCGTCTGTCTGACCGTCGTGGAACTCGACGGCGCCAGGTTCACCGCCGACGTCATGCGCGAGACGCTGACCCGCACCAGCCTGGACAAGGTGGCCGCGGGCGACGAGGTCAACCTGGAGCGCGCCGCCGCCGTCGGGGCCCGCTTCGGGGGCCACATCGTGCAGGGCCACGTCGACGGCACCGGCGAGATCGTCTCCCGCGAGCCCTCCGCGCACTGGGAGCTGGTGCGGGTCGGAATGCCCGCCCGGCTGGCGCGTTATGTGGTGGAGAAGGGCTCGATCACCGTCGACGGGGTCTCGCTGACCGTCGTGGAGGTCGGGGACGACTGGTTCACCGTGAGCCTGATCCCCGAGACGCTGCGCGCGACCACGCTCGGCGCCCGGGGGCGCGGCCACAAAGTCAACCTCGAAGTGGACGTCATCGCCAAGTACGTGGAGAGACTGGCCGCACCACACCTGGGCGCCGTAGCAGAGGGAGGTCGAGGGTGAGTGACTTCGCCGCCATCGAGCGGGCCATCGAGGCCATCGCAGCGGGCAAGCCGGTCGTCGTCGTGGACGACGAGGACCGCGAGAACGAGGGCGACCTGATCTTCGCCGCGGAGAAGGCGACCGCGGAGACGCTGGCCTTCATGGTCCGCTACACCTCCGGCTACGTCTGCGTCCCGCTGACCGAGTCCGACTGCGACCGGCTGGACCTGCCGCCGATGTTCCACACCAACCAGGACGCGCGCGGCACCGCGTACACCGTCACCGTGGACGCGAAGGAAGGTGTCTCCACCGGCATCTCCGCGTCCGACCGCGCCCACACCATCCGCCTGCTGGCCGACGAGAAGGCCACATCCGGCGACTTCAACCGGCCCGGCCACGTCGTGCCGCTGCGGGCCAAGGAGGGCGGTGTGCTGCGCCGTCCCGGGCACACCGAGGCCGCGGTGGACCTGGCACGGATGGCGGGGCTGCGGCCCGCGGGCGTGCTGTGCGAGATCGTGTCCCAGAAGGACACCGGCGACATGGCCCGGCGCGACGAGCTCGAGGTCTTCGCGGCCGAGCACGAGCTGGAGATCATCACCATCGCCGACCTGATCGCCTACCGGCGGCGCACCGAGAAGCAGGTCGCGCGGGTCGCCGAGGCGCGCATCCCGACCACGCACGGCACGTTCCGCGCCGTCGGCTACGACAGCCTGCTCGACGGCATCGAGCACGTCGCCCTGGTCTACGGCGACGTCGGCGACGGCGCCGACATCCTGGTGCGCGTGCACTCCGAGTGCCTGACCGGCGACGTGTTCGGCTCGCTGCGCTGCGACTGCGGCCCGCAGCTGGACGCCGCGCTGGAGGCGGTGGCCACCGAGGGCCGCGGCATCGTGCTCTACATGCGCGGGCACGAGGGCCGCGGGATCGGGCTGATCCACAAGCTGCAGGCGTACCAGCTGCAGGACGCGGGCGCCGACACCGTCGACGCGAACCTCGCCCTCGGCGTGCCCGCCGACGCCCGCGACTACGGGACCGGCGCGCAGATCCTGGTCGACCTGGGCGTGCGCACCATGCGGCTGCTGACGAACAACCCGGCCAAGCGCGTCGGCCTGGACGGCTACGGCCTGACCGTGGTCGACCGGGTCCCGCTGTCGGTGTGGCCGAACCCGGAGAACCTGCACTACCTGCGCACCAAGCGGGACCGGATGGGCCACGACCTGGCGAACCTGGAACAATTCGACTCCACCCAGGCACGTCCGGGCCTGGGCGGGGAGGGTTCGGTGTGAGCGGAGCAGGCAGGCCAGAGGCGGTCGTGCCGCGGTGCGAGGGCATCCAGCTGGCGGTCGCGGCCACCCGGTGGCACCCGGCGATCACCGACAAGCTGCTGGAGCGCGCGCTCGCCGCGGCCGAGCAGGCGGGCATCGCCGAGCCGACCATCGTCCGCGTTCCAGGGGCGGTGGAGTTGCCGGTGGTGTGCCAGGAGCTGGCGCGCCACCACGACGCGGTCGTCGCCCTGGGCGTGGTCATCCGCGGCGGCACCCCGCACTTCGAGTACGTCTGCGACGCGGTGACCGCGGGCCTGACCCGGGTCTCGCTGGACGAGTCGACGCCGGTGGGCAACGGGGTGCTGACGGTGAACTCCGAGGAGCAGGCCCTGGACCGGTGCGGGCTGCCCGGCTCGGCGGAGGACAAGGGGTTCGAGGCGTGCCTGGCGGCGCTGGAGTCGGCGCTGGTGCTGCGCGGGCTGCGGCAGCCGTGGACGGAGCAGGGGTTCCGGTGACCGCCCGCCCCCGCAAGATCCGGTTCGTCTCCGGGGCGTTCGCGCTGGTGTTCATCGCGGTGTTCACCGTGGTCGCGGTGCTGTTGAAGGAGTCGACGACCGGGGTGTACTTCCAGACCGCCGACCAGGTGGCGATGGTCGGCATCGGCGTGCTGCTGGCCGTGGGCGCGCTGTGGTTCACCTGGCCCAAGGTGACGGCGGACTCCTCCGGCGTGGTCGTGCGCAACATGCTGGGCGGCAAGTTCCTCGCCTGGTCCGACATCGTCGCGGTGACCTTCCCCGACGGCGCCGCGTACGCGCGGCTGGAACTGCCCGACGACGAGTACATCGTGGTGATGGCCGTGCAGGCCATCGACGGCGACCGGGCCGTCAGCGCCATCCGTGAGCTGCGGAAACTGCACAAGGCCGCGCACCAGCCGCACTGAGGGCCGCGCTCGGATTGAACGGTTCGGCGGGCACACCCGTATGCCCGGGTGTTCTCCTGTCCTCAGTGCCCGTCCGAGGAGGCTCCCGCGTGACCGCAGAACCCACCATCGATGCCGTCCGCCCCCGCAGGCAGGTCCTGTGCGGGCTGATGCTCGCCCTACTGGCCCCCGGCGCCCTCGCCGCGTGCTCCACCGAGACCCCCGCGCCCGCGAACACCCCCGGCGGCTCCCCGGCCCCCACCGGCGGCGCCCCGACCGGCGGCGCGCCTGGCGGGGCCACTGGTGGGGCCCTGGCCGCCGTGGCCGACATCCCCGACGGCGGCGGCGTGCTCGTCGAGGGCCCGGACACCCAGATCCTGCTGGTCCGCACCGGGGACGCGGTCAAGGCGTTCAACCCGGCCTGCCCCCACCAGGGCACCCCGGTCAGCACGCCCTCAAGCGGCGTCATCACCTGCCCGAACCACGGCAGCACCTTCGACGCCACCACCGGCGCCGTCACCAAGGGCCCGGCGACCGCAGGGCTCAGCGAGATCCCGGTCAAGGTCGACGGCGGAAACGTCGTCCTCGCCTGAGCCCGGTGCCGGTCCACCCCCGCGGGCTGGACCGGCACCGCGTGATCGTGGGTCAGCCGCCGTGGACGCGGCCGTGGGTCAGGACTGCCAGGGCGTGCGCGGCTTTCCGGTGGGCCCGTGTCACCAACGGCCCGTACTGGAACACCTTCGACTTGATCCCGAAGTCCACACGGGTTCCGGTGCCGTTCGCGTAGACCACGGCCGGGTAGAAGAAACCCCAGGTGAAAGCCGTTGGTCGGGACGAAAGGATCACGACGCCGCGGGTCGGGTCGTGATCGTCGACGGAGTACCCGGCCGGGCAGTGCTGGACAAGCCAGGAATACACCACTCCCGGCGGTACCTCGGTGTACAGCACGATTCGCCGCTTGGTCATCCGGACGGCGGTCACCGAACCCGTCCTGCTGAACGCCACGACCAGCTGCACGGCAATCAGGACTGTGGCCACAGCAACGGACACAGTGACAATAAGGCCCAAGTCGTGAAGCACCCACCGAGTGTCCCGCACGGGGCGTCGCGATAGTGGGGATTCACCGAGATCCCCGCGGCTCGCGTGAGGGTTGTCGGGGCTCGGTCGTAGGGTTGGGTCGTGCCCGACCCGTCCACCTACCGGCCCTCCGCCGGGACCATCCCCGACGCGCCCGGGGTGTACAAGTTCCGCGACCCGGGCGGCCGGGTGATCTACGTCGGGAAGGCCAAGAGCCTGCGCGGCAGGCTCAACTCCTACTTCGCCGACCTCTCCTCCCTGCACCCGCGCACCCGCCAGATGGTGACCACCGCGGGCGGCGTCGAGTGGACGGTCGTCTCCACCGAGGTCGAGGCCCTCCAGCTGGAGTACAACTGGATCAAGGAGTTCGACCCCCGCTTCAACGTCCGCTACCGCGACGACAAGTCCTATCCCGTGCTCGCCGTCACGATGCACGAGGAGTACCCCCGCCTGCACGTCTACCGGGGCGCCCGCAAGAAGGGCGTGCGGTACTTCGGCCCCTACGCCCACGCGTGGGCCATCCGGGAGACCCTCGACCTGCTGCTGCGCGTCTTCCCCGCCCGCACCTGCTCCAACGGTGTCTTCAAGCGGCACGGCCAGATCGGGCGCTCCTGCCTGCTCGGCTACATCGACAAGTGCTCGGCCCCCTGCGTCGGCAAGGTCGACGCGCAGCGGCACCGCGAGATCGTCACCGACTTCAACGACTTCCTCTCCGGCAAGACCGACGCCATGGTGCGCAGGCTCGAACGGGAGATGGCCGACGCCGCCACGACCCTGGAGTTCGAGCGGGCCGCCCGGCTGCGCGACGACATCGCCGCGCTCAAGCGGGCCATGGAGAAGCAGGCCGTGGTGCTCGGCGACGGCACCGACGCCGACGTCGTCGCCTTCGCCCACGACGACCTCGAAGCCTCCGTGCAGGTCTTCCACGTGCGCGGCGGCCGGGTCAGGGGGCAGCGCGGCTGGGTCAACGACCGGGTCGAGGACACCCACGGCAACCCGCTGGCCGACCTGGCCGAGCAGTTCATCGTCGCCTTCTACGGCGACCAGGCCGACCAGACCGAGCAGACCGAGGCCAGCCCGGTCCCGCGCGAGGTGCTCGTCCCCGAACTGCCCGCCGACGCCGAGGTCCTCGCCGACTGGCTCAGCGGCCTGCGCGGCTCCCGCGTGAGCCTGCGCGTCCCCCAGCGGGGCGACAAGCGCGCGCTCATGGAGACCGTCGAGCGCAACGCCAAGGAAGCCTTCACCCAGCACAAGCTCCGCCGCGCGGGCGACCTGACCGCCCGCTCCGCCGCGCTGCAGGAGCTGCAGGACAACCTGGGCCTGGACACCGCGCCGCTGCGCATCGAGTGCGTCGACATCAGCCACATCCAGGGCTCCGACGTCGTGGCCTCCCTCGTGGTCTTCGAGGACGGCCTGGCGCGCAAGTCCGAGTACCGCCGCTTCGCCCTCAGGGAGGCCGCGACCGAGGGCGACGTCGCCGCCATCGCCGAGGTGGTCCGGCGCCGCTTCGCCCGCTACGCCGGGGAGACCGGCGGCCAGGACCCGACCCCGGCCGTCGACCCGGACACCGGGCGCCCGCGGCGCTTCGCCTACCCGCCCAACCTGCTCGTCGTCGACGGCGCCGGTCCGCAGGCCAACGCGGCCGCCGACGTGCTCGCCGACCTCGGCGTCACCGACGTCGCGGTGATCGGGCTGGCCAAGCGCCTCGAGGAGGTGTGGCTGCCCGCCGACCCGGAACCGGCGATCCTGCCGCGCACGAGCGAGGCCCTCTACCTGCTGCAGCGGGTGCGCGACGAGGCGCACCGCTTCGCCATCGCCTACCACCGGCAGAAGCGGACCAAGCGGATGACCGCGTCCGCGCTGGACGACGTCCCCGGGCTCGGCCAGCACCGCCGGGCCGTGCTGATCAAGCACTTCGGGTCGGTGAAACGGCTGCGCGAGGCCAGCGTCGAGGAGATCAGCGGCGTGCCGGGCATCGGCAAGGCCACCGCCGAGGCCGTGCGCAGCGCCTTGGCGGACAATAAGCGCACCACAGTGGACGAGGGGACGCCATGACCGATCCGAAGGCCGCCGGGACCCACCCGGCGGGGACCAGCAGCCCGGGGGTCGCCGTCGCGGTCGTCACCGGGCTTTCCGGCGCGGGCCGCAGCACCGCGGCGAAGTGCCTGGAGGACCTGGGCTGGTTCGTCGTGGACAACCTCCCCCCCGAGCTGATCGCCACCATGGTCGAGCTGGGCTCGCAGGCCCGGGGCGCGATCACCCGCATCGCGGTGGTCATGGACGTGCGCAGCCGCGCGTTCACCGACGACCTCGACGCGATCATCAAGGACCTCGACGCCCGCGGCTACAAGCCCCGCGTGCTGTTCCTGGAGGCCACCGACGACGTGCTGGTCCGCCGCTTCGAGCAGGTCCGCCGCGGCCACCCGCTGCAGGGCGAGGGCAGGCTGAGCGACGGCATCACCACCGAGCGCTCGGTGCTCATGCCGCTGCGCGAGGACGCCGACCTGATCCTGGACACCTCCACGCTCTCGGTGCACCAGCTGCGCGCCAAGATCGAGGACGCCTTCGGCACCGAGACCGACGTCAGCACCCGCGTGACCGTGCTCAGCTTCGGCTACAAGTACGGCCTGCCCATGGACGCCGACCTGGTCATGGACGTGCGCTTCCTGCCGAACCCGTTCTGGATTCCCGAGCTCAAGGACCTCACCGGCCGCGACGGCGACGTGCGCAACTACGTGCTCAGCCAGGAGGGCGCCGAGGAGTTCCTCGACCGCTACCACGAGCTGCTGCGCCTGATCGGCGCCGGGTTTCGCCGCGAGGGCAAGCGCTACCTGACCCTGGCGGTGGGCTGCACCGGCGGCAAGCACCGCAGCGTCGCCATCTCCGAGGAGCTGGCCCGCAGGCTCAGCGACAACGACGGCATGGCGGTCAAGGTCGTGCACCGCGACCTGGGGCGCGAGTGACCGCTCTGCGCGCCGTGGCGCTGGGTGGCGGGCACGGCCTGCAGGCCACCCTGGGTGCGCTGCGCTCGATCACCGACGACATCACCGCCGTGGTGACCGTCGCCGACGACGGCGGCTCGTCCGGGCGCCTGCGCCGCGAGCTGGGCCTGCTGCCCCCCGGCGACCTCCGCAAGGCGCTCACCGCGCTGGCCTGTCCCGATGCCTGGCACACGGTCTTCGAGCACCGCTTCGGCGGCACCGGCGCGCTCGCCGGGCACGCGGTGGGCAACCTGGTCCTCGCCGGGCTCCTGGAGGTCCTCGGCGACCCGGTCGCCGCGCTGGCCGAGGCCGCGCGCCTGCTCGGGTGCACCGGCCGGGTCCTGCCGATGTCCACCGAGCCGCTGGACATCGAGGCGGACGTGACCGGGCTCGACGAGGACCCCAGCACCGTGCGGCGCATCCGCGGCCAGGTCGCCGTGGCCACCACGCCCGGCAGGGTGCACCGCATCCGGCTGCGCAGCGCCCTGCGCCGCGACGCGGCGCCGTCAGCCTGCCCGGACGCCGTGGCCGCCGTGCTCGGCGCCGACCTCGTGCTGCTCGGCCCCGGTTCGTGGTTCACCAGCGTGCTGCCGCACCTGCTGGTCCCGGAGCTGCACGAGGCCCTGGTGAGCACCGCCGCCACCCGGGTCGTGGTGCTCAACCTGGTCCCGCAGGCGGGGGAGACCGCGGGCTTCTCCCCGGAAGCCCACCTCGACGTGCTCTGCGAGCACGCCCCGCGCCTGCGCGTGGACGCCGTGATCGCCGACGCCGACTCCGTCCCCACCCCCGACCGGCTGCGCCGCGCCGCAGGAGCCCTGGGCGCGACGGCCTGGCTGGACTCGGTCACCGAGGGCGACATCCCGGACCGCCACGACCCGGCCGCCCTCGGCGCGACCCTGGCCCGCGCCATCGCCGCCGTGCGCGCCAACCGCGGATAACCGCGGACGATCGCCGATATCCAGGGCCGACACGCCGTTCCCGACACGCCGTGGTGGGATGTACGCCGGGGGAACGTGGGAGAGGAGACCGGCCGTGGCGATGACCGCTGCCGTCAAGGACGAGCTGAGTCGTCTGGCGGTGTCCAAGACCTGTTGCAGGCGCGCGGAAGTGTCCTCCCTGCTGCGGTTCGCCGGTGGCCTGCACATCGTCGCCGGGCGGGTGGTCGTCGAGGCCGAACTGGACACCGGCTCGGCGGCCCGGCGGCTGCGCAAGGAGATCCACGACCTCTACGGCCACCACGCCGACGTCCACGTCATCAGCTCCGGCGGCCTGCGCAAGGGCACCCGGTACGTGGTGCGCGTGGTCAAGGACGGCGACGGCCTCGCCCGCCAGACCGGCCTGCTCGACCCGCGCGGGCGTCCCGTGCGCGGTCTGCCCGCCCCGGTCGTCGCCGGTGGTCTGTGCGACGCGGAGGCCGCCTGGCGCGGCGCGTTCCTGGCGCACGGCTCGCTGACCGAGCCCGGCCGCTCGTCGGCGCTGGAGATCACCTGCCCCGGGCCGGAGGCGGCGCTGGCGATCGTCGGGGCCGCCCGGCGCCTGGGCATCCAGGCCAAGTCCCGCGAGGTCCGCGGCGCCGACCGGGTGGTCGTGCGCGACGGCGACGCCATCGGCGCGATGCTCACCCGCCTCGGCGCGCACTCCAGCGTGCTGGCCTGGGAGGAGCGCCGGATGCGCCGCGAGGTCCGCGCGACGGCCAACCGCCTGGCCAACTTCGACGACGCCAACCTGCGCCGCAGCGCCAGGGCGGCCGTCGCCGCCGCCGCGCGCGTGCACCGGGCGATGGAGATTCTGGGCGTCGAAGCGCCGGACCACCTGGCGGCGGCCGGGGAGCTGCGGCTGAAGAACAAGCAGGCTTCCCTTGAGGAACTGGGCCAGCTCGCCGAGCCGCCGATGACCAAGGACGCGGTGGCCGGGCGAATCCGCAGGCTGCTGGCCATGGCGGACAAGAAGGCCAAGGACCTCGGCATCCCGGACACCGAGTCCGTCGTGACTCTGGAAATGCTCGAAGTCGACGCCTGAGGTGTGATCTGGACCACAGTCAGTATCTCCCGGCCGCGGCCCGCACTCCTGTCTACCGGGAGCGCGGGTGCTGCTTGGGGGAGGAGCACCCGCGGGGGGTGAACGAAGCGGAGTCCGCCCGACGTGGGGGCAGGCGGACTCCGCTTCGTTTTTTCGTTCTGGCCGATCACGGGCTGATCACTGGGCCGATCACGTCCACGATGCGGTCAGGGGTTGGCGGGACCAGCCCTGGTCTGATTCGATAAAGAGACACAGCCGACCTGCGTTCCCGCGCGCCCACGTGCGGCGACTAGGGTTTCGGTTCGGACACAAGGCCCCATTGACGAGGAGACAAGACGGTGACGGTGCGAGTAGGCGTCAACGGTTTCGGTCGTATCGGTCGCAACTTCTTCCGGGCCGTGGCGGCCGGTGACCACGACATCGAGATCGTGGCCTTCAACGACCTCGGCGACGTGGCCACCATGGCGCACCTCCTCAAGTACGACAGCATCCTCGGCAGGCTGCCGCAGGACGTGTCGGTCACGGCCGAGGGCATCAAGGTCGGCGACCAGACCATCAAGGCCCTCGCCGAGCGCGACCCGGGCAAGCTGCCCTGGAAGGACCTCGGCGTCGACGTCGTGGTCGAGTCCACCGGCTTCTTCACCAACGCCGCCGACGCGCGCAAGCACGTCGACGAGGGCGGCGCCAAGAAGGTCATCATCTCCGCGCCCGCCAAGGGCGAGGACCTGACCATCGTGCTCGGGGCCAACGAGGACAAGTACGACGGCTCGCAGACGGTGATCTCCAACGCCTCCTGCACCACCAACTGCCTGGCGCCGCTGGCGAAGGTCCTGCACGACAGCTTCACCGTCGAGCGCGGCCTGATGACCACGATCCACGCCTACACCCAGGACCAGAACCTGCAGGACGCCCCGCACGGCGACCTGCGCCGCGCTCGCGCCGCCGCGCTGAACATCGTGCCCACCTCGACCGGCGCCGCCAAGGCGATCGGCTTGGTCCTGCCCGAGCTCAAGGGCAAGCTCGACGGCTACGCCCTGCGCGTGCCGGTGCCGACCGGCTCGGCCACCGACCTGACCGTCACCCTGGGCCGCGAGGTCACCCTGGACGAGGTCAACGCCGCGTACAAGGCCGCCGCCGACGGCCCGCTGGCGGGCATCCTGCGCTACAACGACGACCCGATCGTCTCCTCCGACATCGTCACCGACCCGGCGTCGTGCATCTACGACGCGCCGCTGACCAAGGTCAACGGCAACCAGGTCAAGGTCGTCGGCTGGTACGACAACGAGTGGGGCTACTCCAACCGCCTCGCCGACCTGACCGCGCTCGTGGCGTCGAAGCTCTGATGCGGACGCTGGACGACCTGCTCGCCGAGGGGGTGGCCGGTCGGCGCGTGCTGGTGCGCGCCGACCTCAACGTCCCCCTCGACGGCACCGAGATCACCGACGACGGCCGGGTCCGCGCCTCGCTGCCGACCATCTCCGCGCTCGCCTCGGCGGGCGCGCGGGTGGTCGTGGCCGCGCACCTCGGCCGCCCGAAGGGCACGCCCGAGGCGAAGTACTCCCTGGCGCCGGTCGCGCTGCGGCTCGGCGAGCTGCTGGGCGCGCCGGTCGCGCTGGCCAACGACGTCACCGGGCCCTCGGCGGTCGAGACCGTCGCCGGGCTGGCCGAGGGCGGCGTCGCGCTGCTGGAGAACGTGCGCTTCGACGCCCGCGAGACCAGCAAGGACGCCGCCGAGCGCGGCGCGCTGGCCGATGAGTACGCCGCGCTGGCCGAGGTGTTCGTCTCCGACGGCTTCGGTGTCGTGCACCGCAAGCAGGCCTCGGTGTACGAGGTGGCCACCAGGCTGCCCGCGTACGCCGGTGGCCTGGTGCTGGCCGAGGTCGACGTGCTGCGGACGCTGACCAGCGAACCCAAGCGGCCGTACGTGGTGGCGCTGGGCGGCTCGAAGGTGTCGGACAAGCTCGCCGTCATCGAGACGCTGCTGCCGAAGGTGGACGCGCTGCTCGTCGGCGGCGGGATGTGCTTCACCTTCTTGGCCGCCGAGGGCCTCGGCGTGGGCGACTCGCTGCTGGAAGCGGACATGATCGACACGTGCAAGCGGCTGCTCGCCGAGCACCCCGGCAAGATCATGCTGCCCGCCGACGTGGTCATCGCCGACGAGTTCTCCGCCGAGGCGAGCACCCAGACCGTGCTGGCCGCGCAGATCCGCGAGGGCTGGAAGGGGCTGGACATCGGCCCGATCACCGTCGAGCGCTACAGCGAGGTGCTGAGCGGCGCGGGCACCGTCTTCTGGAACGGCCCGATGGGCGTGTTCGAGCTGGCGCCGTTCGCCGAGGGCACCCGGGGCGTGGCGCGGGCGATCGTCGACTCCGCGGCGTTCTCGGTCGTCGGCGGCGGCGACTCGGCCGCGGCCGTGCGCCTGCTCGGCCTGCCCGAGGACGGCTTCTCGCACATCTCCACCGGCGGCGGCGCGTCGCTGGAGTTCCTGGAGGGCAAAGACCTCCCCGGCGTGTCAGTGCTGGAGGGCTAGTGGCGCGGCAGACGCTCATCGCGGGCAACTGGAAGATGAACCTCAACCACCTTGAGGCCATCGCCCTGGTGCAGAAGATCGCCTTCGCACTGCCCGAGAAGTACTACGCCAAGGTCGAGGTGGCCGTGCTGCCGCCGTTCACCGACATCCGGTCCGTGCAGACCCTGGTCGACGGGGACAAGCTCCTGCTGCGCTACGGCGCCCAGGACATCTCCCCGCACGACTCCGGGGCCTACACCGGCGACATCTCCGGGCTGATGCTGGCCAAGCTGGGCTGCTCGTTCGTGACCGTCGGGCACTCCGAGCGCCGCGAGTACCACGGCGAGACCGACGAGCTGGTCAACAAGAAGGTCAAGGCGGCGCTCAAGCACGGCATCACGCCGATCCTGTGCCTGGGCGAGCGGCTGGAGGTCCGCGAGGCGGGCGAGCACGTCGAGCACTGCACGGCGCAGCTCGTCGCCGGGCTCGCGGGGCTCAAGGCCGCGCAGGTCGCCTCCGTGGTCATCGCCTACGAGCCGGTCTGGGCGATCGGCACCGGCAAGGTGGCCACGCCCGCCGACGCGCAGGAAGTGTGCGCGGCCCTGCGCAAGCAGCTCGCCGCGTCCTTCGGCGACGAGGTGGCGGCCGGGGTGCGCGTGCTCTACGGCGGCTCGGTGAAGTCCGGCAGCATCGGTGACCTGGTCGCCCAGGACGACGTCGACGGGGCACTGGTCGGCGGCGCGAGCCTGAAGGGCGAGGAGTTCACCAAGCTCTGCGCCATGGCCGCGGGCGGCCCGCTGCCCTAGATTGCGACCTTTGTCCGGTCCGGCGGTGCGGGAAGTTTCCCGGACCGCCGGGCCGATGGTCGTACCGGATGACCACACCGGGTAGCCTTGGCTTCCACCGTTCGACAGCGAGGATGACATGATCATTGCCCTGCAGATCGCGCTGATCGTCACCAGCCTTCTGCTCATCCTGTTGGTCCTGCTCCACCGCGGCCGCGGTGGCGGCTTGTCGTCGCTCTTCGGCGGTGGCATGCAGTCCAGCCTGTCGGGCTCCAGCGTGGTGGAGAAGAACCTGGATCGGGCGACCTTGTTCATCGGCTCGATCTGGGTCATCTGCATCGTCGGCCTGGGCCTGCTGGTCAAGATCGCGTGATTCTGGACAGGGCGTCTGACGACGCCATTTCTTGTGGGGGTGTGAAATCCGATGGCCGGTGGTAATGCGATCCGGGGAACCCGGGTCGGTGCTGGTCCCATGGGCGAATCCGAGCGTGGCGAATCCGCCCCTCGGCAGCGGGTCTCGTACTGGTGCGCCAACGGCCACGAGTCCCGTCCCGCCTTCGCCGTAGACGCCGAGAAGCCCGACTCCTGGGACTGCCCCCGGTGCGGGCTCCCGGCCGGACTGGACGAACAGGCCCCGCCAAAGGCCCCGCGGAACGAGCCGTACAAGACCCACCTGGCCTACGTGAAGGAACGCCGCTCGGACGCCGACGGCGAGGCCATCCTGGCCGAGGCCCTGGCCAAGCTGAAGGCCAAGCGCGAACTGTAGACAGTGCCGACGGCAGGCCCTGACCACCACCGGTCAGGGCCTGCCGTCGTGCTGTGCCCCGGGTCCGTGCCCGGCGTGGGGTCAGAGGGGGTAGCGGGCGACGAGCCGGTAGCCGCCGTCGGCGGTCGGGCCCGCGTCCAGGGTGCCGGACAGCAGGCTGGCGCGTTCGCGCAGGCCCAGGAGGCCGTGGCCGCCGGAGGGGAACGCGGGGGGACGCCTGCGCGGGCGGCCGTTGCGGACCTCGATCTCCAGGTGGCCGTCGGCCTCGGTGACCAGGACCGACGTCCGGGCGCCGCCCGCGTGCTTGCGGACGTTGGTCAACGCCTCCTGGACGGTCCGGTACGCCGCGCGGGAGACGGGCGCGGGGACGGTGACCGGGTCGATGGAGATGGTCATGGCGACACCCTCGTGGACCAGGGCGTCGACCTCGTCCAGGCCCGGCTGGATCTCCTCCTCGTCGCCGCCGGACCGCAGCACGCCGACCAGTTCGCGCAGTTCCTCCAGGGTGCGGGTGCTCAGGGCGCGGATGGTCGCGGCGGCCTCGCGGGATTCGGGGTCGGCGGTGCCGACTTGGAGGGCGCCCGCCTGCATGGCGATCAGCGTGACCTGGTGGGACACCACGTCGTGCATCTCCCGGGCGAGTTTGGCGCGTTCGGCGGCGCGGACGGTGGCGGCCTGGAGGCGCTGTTCGCGGTCGCGGCTGCGGGCGAGGTCGCGGATTCTGGCGGAGAGCTGCCCCCTGACGGTGATCAGCATGCCGATGGCGACCGGCATTCCCGCCACCAGGACGCCGTAGATCGCGTCCAGGACGTGGTCTCGCCAGGTCAGCTCCAGGAAATCGGCCCACGGCCACAGGACGAACCGGGACAGGCCGACCAGCAGGGCGCCGAGCGCGGTCTTCCAGGAGAACAGCTCGCGCTTGGCCAGGGAGCCCAGGGCGATCATCGCGGCCAGCTGCGCCCACCCGACGAAGAACCCGGGGATGCACAGCAGCACCGTGGCGAAGGGCAGGTGGCGGCGCAGCAGCAGGGCCGCCACCGACAGCCAGCTGAACCACGGCGAATACCACGGCGGCGCGTCGGGCACCACCAGCCACACGTCCAGGGCGGCGACGACGACGGCGGCGACGTCGGACGCCACCGCGCGGGTGCGGGGCTTGGCGTCGGCCAGGATGCGGGGGAGGCGCAGGGGAACTTGGCGTGGAGGAGTCGCCGGGGGCACGTCGATCAGCGTGCCACCTCCCATCGCCGCCGGTGGTAGGGGCTGGTCAGCCCGGTCGTGCTCGTCGGCGCGGGGCTGGGGGACCGCCGCGCCGGCGGTAGCATTCTCCCGGCTCGGGGCCGGATGGCGCCGTCGCTGTGGCATGGATCGCCCCCCTCGTCACCTGAAGGAGACGCTGCCGCCACCGCTCCGGGACGCCCGACCGTGAAGATCTGTGCGAGCGCAAACGAGAGGAGGGGCCGTGCGGACGCTGATCGTGGACAACCACGACTCCTTCACCTACAACCTGTACCAGGCCATGGCCGCCATCGACGGGGCGCGCCCCACCGTGGTGCGCAACGACGAGGACTGGGACCTCGGCGGCCTCGCCGACTTCGACAACGTGGTCATCTCACCCGGCCCCGGCCACCCGGGCACCCACCGCGACGTCGGCCTCAGCGCCGCCGTGCTGGCCGCCGCCCGCCAGCCGCTGCTCGGGGTCTGCCTGGGCTTCCAGGGCCTCTGCCTGCTGGCGGGCGCCCGCGTCGGCCACGCCCCCCAGGCACGCCACGGCAGGCTCTCCAGCGTCCACCACGACGGCCGGGACCTGTTCGACGGCCTGCCCTCCCCGCTGCGCGTGGTCCGCTACCACTCCCTGGCCGTCACCGACCTGCCCGCCGAGCTGGAGGCGAGCGCCTGGGCCGACGACGGTGTCCTCATGGGAGTGCGCCACCGTGACCGTCCCGCGTGGGGGGTGCAGTTCCACCCGGAGTCCGTCTGCACCGAACACGGCGTCGACCTGCTGGCCAACTTCACCGCTCTGACCCGCCGCCACCGCGCCGAGCAGCCCCGCGAGCGCATCACCATCGCCTCGCCGCCCAGGCCCCGGCCCGTGGCCCGGGTGCTGGTCCGCCACCTCACCCTCCCGGTCACCGCGGAGGAGGCTTTCGACGCCCTCTACCGCGAGTCCCCGCACGCCTTCTGGCTCGACTCGGCCGCGGGCGGGCGGTTCTCCTTCCTCGGCGACGCGGGCGGGCCGCTGGCGAGGACCGCCGTCGCCGACGTCGCCGCGGGCACCGTCACGGTCACCGGGGCGAGCGGCACCGACGTCCACCACACCCCGTTCCTCGACTGGCTCGACGCCGACCTGGCCGACTGGCCGGTCGAGGCGCCGTACCTGCCGTTCGGGTTCGCCCTGGGCTGGGTCGGCTACCTGGGCTACGAGCTCAAGGCCGAGTGCGGCGGCGCCCGCGCCCACACCAGCCCGGACCCCGACGCCGCCCTGATCTTCGCCGACCGCGCCATCGCCTTCGACCACCGCAGCGGCGAGATCCACCTGCTGGCCCTGTCCACCCCGGCCACCGACGCCGCCGCCCGCCGCTGGCAGGACGAGACCGCCGACCGGCTGGCCGCCCTGGCCCCCCTGCCCCCGCCGGGCCCGCAGCCCCCGGTGGGCCCGCTGAGCGCCCGCCACGACCGCGCCGACTACCTCGCCATGATCGACGAGTGCCTGTCGGCCATCCGCGACGGCGAGTCCTACGAGGTCTGCCTGACCAACCAGCTCACCGCCCCGGCCGAGATCGACGTCTGGCCCACCTACCGGCGTCTCCGCAAGGCGAACCCCGCCCCTTTCGGCGCCCTGCTCCGCCTGGGCGACCGCGCCGTGTTGAGCGCTTCCCCGGAGCGGTTCCTCGCCGTCTCCGCCGACGGCATGGTGGAATCCCGTCCCATCAAGGGAACGCGACCGCGCGGCCGTGGCCCGGAGGAGGACGCGGCCCTGCGGCTCGACCTCGCCACCGCGGAGAAGGACCGCGCCGAGAACCTCATGATCGTGGACCTGGTCCGCAACGACCTGGGCGTCTACGCCGAAATCGGCTCGGTCCACGTGCCCGCGCTGTTCCAAGTGGAGTCCTACGCGACCGTCCACCAACTGGTGAGCACCGTCCGCGCCCGCCTGGCCGAAGGCGTCTCCACGGTCCGCTGCCTGCGCGCGGCATTCCCGGGCGGCTCGATGACGGGGGCGCCGAAGGAACGCACCATGGAGATCATCGACCGCCTGGAGGCGGGCGCGCGCGGGGTCTACTCCGGAGCCCTGGGCTGGTTCTCACTGACGGGCGCCGCGGACCTGAGCATGGTCATCCGAACCCTGGTGGTCCGCCCAGGCGAAGTCTCCTTCGGCGTCGGCGGCGCCGTGGTGGCGCTGTCGGACCCGGCCGACGAGCACGAGGAAACGGTGGTGAAGGCGTCGGCCCTGCTGGACCTGCTCGGCGTCCCCTTCCCCGGCCGAGCCCCGGCAACCGACCGCGGCTAGCGACCCACCCACTGACCGGCCGAGCACCGGTGACCGGCCCACTCACCGAAGATCGGGTTGCTGGCAACTGCTTAACCCGGCCGGGGAGCCGGTGACCGACAGCGACGCGTATCTGCGGGCGTACCTTGGCCGTGACGACGTGGCGCTGGCGCCCGAGGGCGAGGTGTCCCACTTCGACCAGTTGCCGCTGAGCGTACTGACCACCGCGACCCCTCGACTGGGTCCGGCGGACGCTGCCTGGCGTACCCGTTGACGAACGCCGGTTCCGACCGAACATCCTGGTGCGCACCCCACCGGGCACCACGCCCTTCGTCGAGGACCACTGGCTCGGCAAGACCGCTGTGATCGGCGACGAAACCCGAATCGAGTTCGTCCGCTCCAGCGAACGCTGCGTCATGGTCAACGAGGCCCAACCTGCCCTGCCGCATTCCCCCTTGGTGCTCAAGACAATCGCCACCGCACACGACAACCGCCTCGACGCCCTGGCCCGCGTCCTCACCCCAGGCCACATCGCCGTAGGCGACCCACTCACCCTCGCCTAGCGCGCTGCCCAGCCTTCACGGCTGCCACTCCCGGAGGAGCGCCACCGACGCTCTTGGCGACAGTGCCCGCCGCCTCAACCCCTCGGCCAAACGCTCGAAGTACGCCACCGTTGCCAAATCATGCGCGGTGCACACGGCCAACCGACTCGGCTCCACTACGACCGGAGGTGTACCGTACACGATCTGGAACGGGCTGACCGGCGGCAGTTCCACGCTCGCCGGAATGACCCAGAGTTCGATGTTGGCTCGGCCTGTCAGCTCAACCAGGAACGATCGCTGATCGTCCATGGCCGGCGTGCCGCCGATGCGACGCCGGAGCGCGTATTCGCTGGTGATCCACTGAAACACCAGTGGATCGCGGTCGTCGAGGAGCGGCGCCTGTCGCTGCTCACGCGCGACGTTCTGCACGGTGCTGCCCAGTTTCGCCAGCGCTGCCGCGTACATCTGCGTCTGAAGGTGCACCGGCACCAACCACGGGTCGAACACCGTGACCTGCTCGGCGAAGGCTTCCAGGCCCACCACCAACTCGACGTCGCGCTGCCCGCTCACCGCGTCGACATCCGGCTCGGTCTTCCGACGAGCAGCCGCCAACAACGAACTTGATCGCGGGAACCACGCTGCCCGGTCGAGGCGATTGCACAGCACCTCGATGGCCGGCTGGCTCACGAGGTTCTTGCCAGCCAGCGCAAGAGTCACCGATGCCCTGGACACTCCCAACCACGACGCCACCGTCGCATGGGTTACTCGCGTTTCGGCAACCAGCCGCTCCAGCTCGAACCGCAACAGCCGCCGCGCCACTGACGGTGCCAGCGGCACCCGAGAGCAATCACGAAGCGGGGCGAACCAACGGTTCCACGTTCGGGGCATCGGTCACTTCGGTCGCCGCTCACGAGGTTTGACCGCTGCGCCGGGCAACTCACCGTCCCGCAGCCGAACCACACGCCCCCGCTGCTCTACGCACTCGTTCTCTTCGCAGCGCAAGCGGTATTGCTCCAAGCACCGCAGCAAGGCGTCGTGGAGGTCGTGGTACCAGCGTTGCACAAATGCCGAGCGCTCCAGCCCAGCGCTGTGCTCGCGTGCGGTCTCCAGTGCCGCGACGTAGGTCTCGTAGTAGGTGAGACGCTCAAGGTCCGTCGCGCCGTCGCGCAGCGTGAAGCGGATGAAGTGGTCGACAACGTCATGGACGTTCGCCGACCTCGGCCATGGCGGCACAGTCCAGTGTTGTGCGCTGTGCGGGGAGAGGACACCGCTGCGCGGCGCACGGGTAGTGCCATTCACAGCGCACTCACCTCGATGACCAATGACGGCGTTGACATGAACATCTCCAAAGTGGACTTGCCCAGGAGGCTTTGGCGGACGGACTGCTTCTTGCTCGCGGACGCGGCCTCTAACTCGATCGGCGCATGGGGAGCACTCCGCCCGGAGCTGACTGAACCCGGAGTCGGGGACGACAACGTCGTGGGGGAGGCGGGTCAGGCTTGCGTGGTCGTTCCGGTCAGGGCATTAAGGGCCTGAGACCAATGAAACACCAGCTCAGATATGTGGGTCACTACGTGTGCGGCATTGCCACACCGCTTGTCACCACCGGCTAGGCTTGTCAGTAGCCGTAGGCAGGCACACTCGGAAGCGTGGATGACATGGCACGTGAGGCAGCAGCCATCGCGGAGTTGCGCCGTGCATTGGGCGAACGCCTGGCCATCTTTCGCAAGGCCGCCGGGGTGACCCAGGGTCAACTCGCGGCTGCGGCCTACTGTGACCGAACGACTGTTGCGCATATCGAGAAGGGTCGGGGCCGCGCAGACGAGCGCTTTTGGCGTATTGTCGATGGGGCGACCAAGGCCGATAGCCAGCTCATCACCGACTACCTTCAGCTTGAAGCGGCACGACTGGCGCACGCAAGTCAGGAACGAGCCATCGGGCGGGTTGCAGCGCAAAGCCAGGTCGATTTGGTTCGTGCAACGCCGCTCACCGCTTGGGCGTCGCCTGCGACTGGTGACGATGACGAGATCGCGGCTGCGGAGTTGTTGCGGCGGGTATCGGCCAGTGATGTTGGCAATGAGACGCTGACACAACTTGAATGCGCGGTTGATGACCTGGCGACCGCCTATCCGGTGACATTGCCGGAAGCACTCTTGTCACGTCTGCGGAGTCATTTGTCGTATGTGCGTATGCTGATGGATGCGCGCATGACATTGGAAGAACGGCAGCGGCTCATTGTTGCTGGTGCCTGGCTGTCATTGCTTGCGGCCACGGTGCATATCGACTTGAATCATGTTGCCGCCGCCACTGCCCACCTGCGCACTGCTGCCAGTCTGGCCAAGCAGGCGGGCCATGATGAGATCCGGGCGTGGTGCTATGAAACCGAAGCCTGGCGAGTGCTGACTGAAGGGAATTTCTCCCAAGCCGTTGTCTTGTCCCGTACGGCGCAAGACCTTGCCCCTGCCGGAAGCAGTATCGCTATTCAAGCCACCGCGCAAGAGGGGCGGGCTTGGGCGCGGCTCAAGCAGCCGCGAGAAGCGCACGATGCCATCGGCCGGGTGAGCAAATTGGTCGCACCGCTTCGGCGACCCGATCGGCCGGAGCATCATTACCGGTACGACCCTGACAAGTCGATCGCCTACATGGCAACCACACTGGCGTGGATAGGTGACCCCGCTGCTGAGAGCTTCGCCCGGGAGATCATTGCCCGGCTCAAGCCGAGCGAAGCCGACGGGAAGTGGCCGAGGCGGATGGCATCGGCCAACCTCGACCTGGCCTTGGCCCTGCTTGCCTCCGACCGCCTCGACGAGGCCTGCCATGCCGCACAGCAGGCCATCTCATCCGGCCGCGTGGTCCCGTCCAACCAGTGGCGGGCGGCGGAGGTCGTGCGGGCGGTTGAGGTGCGGCAGTTGCCGGAAGCGAAAGACCTGCGCGAGGCTTTTGAGAGCTTGCGGCGCGGCCAGAGCTGATGGTGTCGTTGGCGCAGGTCGCTCGCGAGACGGGGGCTTGAGTTCATCCGGAGGTCACCGGGTGGTGTGGTTGGCGGACGAGCATGCCTGCCATGAAGCGATCCCTTATAGCGCTGGCGGTGGTCGTCGCGTCGGTGGGCACCGTGGCGGCCGTGCCTGCTGCGGCGCGTTCTCAGCGGGAGTTTGATCTGCAGGCCCACCGGGGTGGGCTGGGGTTGCGGGTGGAGAGCAGTCTGAGTTCGTTCGGCAACGCCATTCGGCTGGGGGTGTCCACTCTGGAGCTGGATGTGCAGATCACCGAGGACGGGCGGGCCGTGGTCACCCATGACCGCCGGGTGGACGCGCGCAAGTGCCGGGACACCGCTCCCGTGACCGGGGGCGATCCTGAGTTCCCCTACGTCGGCAAGTACGTCAACACTCTCAGCCTCGCCCAGGTGCGGACCCTCGACTGCGGCTCCCTGCGCCTGGCCGACCACCCCGGCCAGCGCTTGGCCCCCGGCTCCAAGATGCCGCTGCTCAGCGAGGTCTTCGCCCTTGTCAAGCGCTACGACGCCCACGACGTGCGGTTCAACATCGAGACCAAGGTCGAGGCGGGGGCGCCGCACGAGACGGCGCCGCGTGAGCAGTTCGTGCAGGTCACCAACCGGGAGATCAACGCAGCGGGCATGGCCAGGCGGGTCAGCGTGCAGAGCTTCGACTGGGGGACGCTGATGCGCTGGCGGGAGGTCGCGCCGCGCGTCCCCCGGGTCGCGCTGACCAACTACGACTTCCTCCAGACCGGGCAGCCGGGCAGGTCGCCCTGGCTCGGCGGGCTGGACATCGACGACTTCGGCGGCGACCCGATCGCGGCGATCAAGACCTTCGGCGCCGCCGCCTTCTCCCCGGTGCACGGCTTCCCGCAGAACGGCAAGGTCACCGACCCCGGCTACCGGCCCTACGTCACCGCCGACATGGTCCGCCACGCCCACCGCAACGGGATCAAGGTCATCCCGTGGACCGTCAACGACGCGCCCACCATGGCCAAGCTGATCGACGACGGCGTGGACGGCCTCATCACCGACTACCCCGACCGCCTGCGGGACCTCCTCGCCACCCGCGGCCACCGGCTCCCGCGCGGCCACGCCTCCCCGTTCGACATCCAGGGCCACCGCGGCGCCCGCGCGGTGCTGCCGGAGAACACCATCGCCGCCTTCAACCACGCCCTGGCCAACCCCGACGTGTCCACCCTCGAACTCGACACCGGGATCACCGCCGACGGCCAGGTCGTCGTCATCCACGACCGCACCGTCAACGGCTCGCACTGCGTCGACACCGCGCCCGCCGCGGCGAACGACCCCGAGTTCCCCTACGTCGGCAAGCGCGTGCGCGAGCTGACCCTGGCGCAGGTCAAGACCCTGGACTGCGGCGTCAAGACCCTGGCGGAGTTCCCGAACCAGCGCGCCGTCCCCGGCGAGCGCGTCCCCACCCTGGCCGAGGTCTTCGCCGCGGTCCGCGCCTCGGGCCGCGCTGACGTCCGGCTCAACATCGAGACGAAGATCAGCCCGACAGCGGGGGACACCGCGCCCTACGACGTGTTCACCCGCAAGGTCGTCGGCGAGATCCAGCGCGCCGGGTTCGCCCGCCGCGCGACCATCCAGTCCTTCGACTGGCGCACCATCATGCTCTCCCGCGAACTCGACCGTCGCATTGAGACAGTCGCGCTGGTCTGGCAGTACGGCCCGCGGGAGTGCGCCACCGTCGCCGACGAGTGCTCGCTCCAGGCCGCCTACGGCGACCCGTCGGTCAAGAGCCCGTGGACCGGCGGCCTGGACTGGTGGCGTCACCGGGACCTCGGCAAGCTCGTGCGCAGGGCCGGTGCGTCCACTGTGTCCTCGAACTGGCAGGTGCACGACCCGAACCAGGGCACCGTCACCTCAGCCGACTGGTACGTCAGGGAGAACCCGGCCTACTTCCACGGCCCGACCGTCGACGACCTGCGCCGCAAGGGAATCAAGGTGATCCCGTACACCGTGAACGACAGCGCCACCATGCTGCGCCTGATCGCGCTCGGCGTCGACGGCATCATCACCGACGACCCCGACCTCCTGGTCGACGTCGCCGTCCTGACCGGCCTGCGCTGACGTGCCGTTGGCAGCCGAGCCCGTGGTTACCCGGTGAACCGGGTCAACATCGCGCGCAGCTCGGCTGCCAGCGGGTGTCCGGGGCCGAGATCGACGAGCAGCGAGCGCAACTCGATCGCGGCTCCGCGCACGTCCCCCGCCGACGCCCGCAACTTGGCCGTTTCCTCCCGGAGTTCGACAACCTCGCTGTGAGTCGCGCCGAGTTGCGCTCGCCGGATTTCCAGCACCGGTTCCAACAGGCCCAAGGCTTCTGGTGCCCGACCAAGCGCGGCGTGACAGACCGCGATCTGCAGTCGCCAGTGCAGGAGGTCCGCGTCGTCGATGGGCCGTTCCGGTCCGATTTCATCGACGAGGCGTTCGTACTGGATGAACGCGCCCGCGTAATCGCCGCCGAGCAGCAGTGTGCTGGCGAGTTGCAGCCGGGCGCCGCGCTGCTGGCCGCGCGGGAGCCGCGCCGGGCTGCCGGAGCAGGCCGTCCAGCAGCTCCGCCGCCTGCGTGAACCGTCCCGCGTCGGCCAACTCGGCGGCTTCGTCCCGAACCCCGGCGAGGTCGACCGGCGCGGGCGTGGCTCGCATGGGTTCGCGGGAGGTGGCCCGGCCGCGAGGGGCGAACGGATGCCGGTACGGCCGCGTGGGGTCTGACGGTGGCGATGGTTCGAACGAGGCACTGGAACGCGGCGACGGCAGGAACGGCAGTAGCCGCTCGTACACCTCCTGCGCGTCGTCCGACCGGTCATCGGGTGCTTTGGCGAGCAGTCGCAGCACGAGTTCTTCGATCTCGACCGGCGTGTCAGCCCGATCTGCCCGTAGCGGCGGGGGCGGGTCCTCCACGTGCTGTCGCATCGCCGGGAAGGTTCCCTCGGTCGTGAAGGGCCGAGTGCCCGCGAGGAGTTCGTGCAGGATGCAGCCGAGGGAGTACAGGTCGCTGCGGGGACTGGGCATACCGCCGAGGACCTGCTCCGGGGACATGTACGCGGGACTCCCGATGGCTTCACCGGTGGTGGTCAGCCGGGTCAGATTCGCATGGAGCAGGGCCGCAACGCCGAAGTCGAGCACGGTGACCGACCCATCCGGTCTGATCATCACGTTGGTCGGCTTGAGGTCGCGGTGCACCAGGGACGCCGCGTGGGCGGCGGCCAGCACCGACGCGATCTGCGCGGCCACGGCGACCGTCGACTCCAGTGGCACCGGTTCGTTCTGGGCGAGGAAGTCGACCAAGTCGATCCCAGGAACCAGTTGCATGACCAGGAACAGCTCGTCGCCATCGGTGCCCGCGTCGAAGACCGCAGGCACCCAGGGTGCTCGACGCGGGCGGTGAGCCGTGCTTCCCGGATGAATCGCTTCACCAGTGCAGTGCGATCCGCGCCGGATGAGAGAGCATCAGCCCGTAGCAGCTTGACGGCCACCGCCCGGTCGAGCCGCTTGTCGAACCCGGACCAGACCTCACCCATCCCGCCGCGCCCGATCGGCGCGGTCAGCTCGTATCGCCCGGCCAGGGTCCGTCGCACCGCCATCGATCAGGCCACATCCCTGCGCAGCGACTCGTAGGCGTAGCGGCGGGCGATGCTCTTCAGCTCCGAGTTGAACTGCGGGTCGTCGGCGAACATCTGCACCGCCTTGGTGTCGTTCTCGATGCGCTCGTAGAGCTTGTCCTCGAATACCTCGTCGAAGACGTGGTCGAAGTTCTCCTCGTCGTTGGCGAACGCCGCCGCCCGCACCTGCGGCTCGGCCATCGCCGCCTCCGCCGACCCGCGCACGATGTCGGTTTCCCCGAGGTTGCTGCCGAACCGCTCGTTGAGTTCGGCGATCAGCTCGGCCAGCGACGCGAGGGCCGCTCGTGCCGCCCGCCGCCTGCGCCGGAGAACCCTGGAAGCACCTGCTCGCCCTCCGGGGCGAGTGCGAGGTCATGCTTGCCGGTGTTGCCGATCCGTAGGTGGGTGCCGGGTGCTCGCGGGCCTGAGCGCGCGGGAGACCGCAGACCTGCTGCGCACGACTCCCGGCGCCGTCCGAGTCGCGCAGCATCGGGCGCTGAAGAAGCTGCGATCCAGGATCGCGGCCAGGTGCGAGCCCGACTGGCGAGACTGAGTCGGATTCCGTGTTCGGTGGGCGTTCTCAGCCGTGTCGAATCGAGAACCTAAGGCAGGTGAACGAAATGGCGAACTCCGGGCACACGCGCGCCCCGCATGGCCGGTCGTCGTGCAGGTAGTGGTGGGCCGGAGCACCCGCCGCACCACCGGCGATCATGCCAGCTTCCGCTTCGTGCGTTGGCACCAAACACCTGGCACGGTGGCTGGGCGTGAACGGTGTGGTCGAACGCGGCCAGCCCCATACGTCACCTGCCATCATAGGCGCCGCGCTCGCCACGCCTTCGTCGGGACAACGCGATGGCCGCGGCTTCTGAGGTATGCGCCGTACTCCCGCTGCGCGCCGAGCACGCCGTGGACGAGCATCACCTCGGCGGGCGCGATGGCGTCGATGATCGAGGTGAGGCCCGCGCGGTCGGCATGCGCCGACAGGCCGAACTTCGCTACCCGTGCGTTCACGTCGACACGTCGGCCGTCGAGCTCGAACGCGGGGCTCGATCCGTTCGTGAGGTCGAGCAACGCCCGCCCCGGCGATTCGGCGTCCTGGTAGCCCGCGACCAGCAGCCCGGCCGTGTGATCGGGCAGGATCTTCCGTGCCCACTGGACGGCGGGTCCGCCGTTCAGCATTCCGGACGTCGTCACGATGACGCCGCGCCGGAATGAGGTGATCAGTTCTGCTCGCCGTTCGACGGGCACCTCGCGCACATTCTCCCCGAAGATCTTGAGCGGCCTGTCCCCGTCCGCGGTTTGCCGCTCGTAGATCCGGGTTATCTCCTTTGCCATGCCGTCGATGAGGACAGGGACGTCGGGAAGCCTGTCCCGCAGGGTGAGCGCGACTTCCTGTGCCCGGCCGAGCGCGAACGCGGGCACCAGCACGCGCCCGCCGGAGCCGACGATCTCCGACACGGTCGAGACGAAGTTGTCGACCTCGGTGTTGCGGTGCGAGCCACCGTCGCGGCAGTTGGTGGATTCGATGACGAGCAGGTCGCAGTCGCGGGCGGAATCAGGCACGACCAGCCCTGGGGTGGTGGCCTGGGTGAGGTCGCTGACGTCGCCGGTGATCGTGACGCGGTCCGGCCCCGCCGAGATGACGACCCCCGCGGCGCCCAGAATGTGTCCCGCGGGGAACAGTTCAACCGTGACCCCAGGAGCGATCTCGACCGTTCGACCGCACACCACCTCCCGGATGCGGCGCTGCGCCTCTTGGACTTGGACCGTTGTGTATGGAGGAACCGCGCGGGGTTCGCCGTAGGTGTTGTCGACGTCCCGGCTGAACACCTTGACCGAGTCGGCCCACATCGTCGGCAAGAGCGCGGCTGTGTCGGGTGTGCAGAGCAGGTCGATGTCGGAGTGGTCAGCCATGAGCGCGGGCACATAGCCCGCGTGGTCGTTGTGGGCGTGGGTGATGACGATCGCGTCGATCCGGCCCGCTCTGGCCACGTGGATATCGCGCGGGCCCGCGTCGTTCATCGGGCGCTTGGGGCGCATACCCGCGTCCACCAACATGCGCACGCCGCCGACCTCGACAAGCATGCAGGAACCGCCGATGTCGGTGTCGCCGCCCAATGGGGTCAAGGTGATTCCGCGGTCGCGGGTCAGCAGCCCCGCCTCGGCAGGCTGCCGTGATTCCGGCACGGGTGGCGTCGGGTGGACGATCTCGCCAAGAACGGCCAGGAACTGCGCGTCCGTCAGGAGTGCTCGGTTCAGTGCGTCCCTGACCACGGGGTGGGCGTTGTCGACTGACGCCGTGGCTGGTTCCGGCAGCAGCTCGGAGTCACGAGGGTCGCGGTCGGCGGCGTCACTGCTGGTCTGCCGGGGACTGGTGGCTTCGATCAGGACCTTTGCCGCATGGGAGACGTCGGTGGCCAGAGCAGCGGTTCGGCCCCGCGTGACGACGAGTTCGGCGCGCAGGGCTTGGATCACGGCCAGCGCGTCCGCCAGGTCGGATTCCATGGCCGACAGATCCGCTCGGGCGGCGTCGCGCTCACCCACGGCGTAGTCGAACTGGGCCCGGGCCCGGTCACGAGCGGCCCGTGCTTGGGCAAGGTCCCTTGCTGCTCGACGTGCCGCTCGTTCTTCTTTGCCTGCTTTCTCCGCTCGTTCCGTTGCGACGATGCAGGGCTTGGCGTCGACCCGGTTCGGATCGGCCGCGAGCGCCACCGCGGCTGACTCCGCGAGTCGCGGCTCCGGCGCGACGAGGTCCCGAAGCAGGGGATGGGCATTGGCGAGGTCGGAATCGTGTCTTTCGGCGAGCGTGGCGCGTAGCCGCTCGGAGCGCGCGATCACCTGGAGGAGCTGGCTGGTGTTGGCGGTGGTGAACCGGGCCGGATCAATGTCGCGATCCACGAAGGCAGGCGTGTGGAGCAGTTCGACGGCCGCTTCGCGTAGGAGGGTGCGCAGTAATCTCCGTTGTTCCACGCTCATCTACTGCCGACCTGGCCTGGTCTGTCGGCCCCGGCGATGAGCGTGGCCTGTGCCATCACCGGCTCGATCTGGAGCAGCCCATCCGCCGCGGTTGCCAGAACACCGAGCGTCGTCAGCACGGCGACGACGCCATCGGTGTCGGGGTAGCCGTAGGTGCGCAGCGCGTCCGCGCTCAACGCCTCGGTTCCCGGTTCAGCGCTCTCAGCGTGCAACCTCAGGTAGTCGGCGAAAGTGGCGGCATCGGCGAGGTCGTTGACGTAGTGACCACACAGGACCGACCAGGCTTGGGAAAGCACCTTGTCGGCTCGGATTCCAGACTGGGCCACCAGGTTGTCCGCATGGACCGGATCGGCCAAATATGACCGAATCCTGCCCAGCGGATCACGCGTCGGCGACTCCGGGTTGTTCGTGAGCTCATCGGTGACACGATTGACGTTGACGGGCCACCCGCCGGTGACCGCGAGCAGCTCGTTTCGCGAGGCGTCATCTTGGAATGGCAAGGAAGACTCGTTGAGCCACAAGCGCAGGTCGGTGCTGCCGTACCGACGCAGGCCGACTACCGCCGACGATGCGTCGGACTGGTCCACCGCCGTCAGCCACGCAGGCACATGAGCCGCGGTGGTGATGATGACGATGCCGAGCGTTCCGCCCGAGTGCGCCGCGATGAGTTCTCGTGACTCGTTCCACGCGGCCAGCACGTCGCGGTGTGTTGCTGAGTCTGGAACACCGACCACGACGACCGCATGCCTGCCCGCCGCGTGCAGCGTCGCCCTGTCGCAGGTTTTGCGCAGCTGTGAGAGGGAAGCGTCGATCAGGTGGTTGGTGCCACGGTTCTCGTATCGCAGGGTTTTCGCGCATCGCTGGACGGTCAGGGCGGGGGAACCCGCGATGAGGCGCACCTGGCTTCGCTGCGCAAGCAGGTCGGCGATCTGCTGGGAGGTCAGCGGTCCACGAGTCGGGCCGCCACAGTACGACGGCCGCATGAGGGAGCCGTCAAAACTCTCCGGCAGTGGCGTCGACTCAGCTTGCTCGAGCACCTCGTCGACGTCGTCGCGGGAGCCGAGGAGGTCCAGGATGTTCGGGGTGCGAAGCCGGTAACCGCCATCGGCGTACGACAGAACGCCGAGATCGACGCACTCATCGAGCAGGGCGTGGAATTCACCGGTGCGCACGGCTCCGGCGGCGAAGCCCTGCGGCCACCACTGCTCACACTCGCTGCGCAGCCGGGCCGGGGTCAGGGTCGAGCCGACACCGCTGGAGTGGGCGTGGAACGCGACGCTGTAGGCGATGATCTTGTAGCGCGGGTCGAGGTTGAGCGTCCATTCGAACCGCTTCCGGAATGAGGTGCGCAGGGCACTGTCAGACCAGACAGCGACGATGTCCGAACCGGTCACCACGTGCGGCGGAGCTGTGGTCGCGAGAGAGACCTTGTACAGGTTGCGCAGCAGCTGGTCGCCGAAGAGCTGGATCAGCGCGGGCTGGTTGTTCGCGAGCGCGATCACGCGCGCGGCCTGCTCGTCGTTGCTCTCGAAGTGGTAGCCGAGCGCGCGAAGCGGCTGGGTGAGAAGGTCATAGGCGGGCTGCGGCGCCAATGGGCCGACGCACACCGGGTCACCGAAGTGCGCGAGCGGGTGGTTCGCCAACCGCTCGAACCGGGCTGTCTTGTGGAGTCCCGCGAACACGACCTTGACGGCCCGGTCCGTCGACTCCATCAGCTCCTTGAAGTGGCTGACATGGGTGAACCCGCTGTCGGTCGCGTCGCCGTCGAGGAAGAAGTCGGACTCGTCGAGCAACAACAGCAGCTGACGACCGGGAATTTTCTTGATCCAACTCCTGATCCCCTTGATGAGCGTGGCTGCGACGTCGCTCGTGGGGACGTCATCAGGCAAGATCTTCTTGTCGGCCAGGCTGGGCCACAGCTCCAGCCAGACCGAGTCCACCGGATGGGACTGCCCGACCTTGAAAATCGACTGGTAGATGGCGTGCCGGAGATTGTTGTCGTCGAACTCCCTCGCCGCCGCCCGCAGCAGTGCGGACTTTCCCAGCTGCCTGCCGCCGTAGACGATGCAGGGCCCCATCATGTCGACGACTTTGTCGCGTTCTTCGGTTCGGCCGTAGAACATCTCCGGCGACACGAGACCCGCGACGTCCGGAGTGAACGGGAACGCCGTGGTGAACGGCAGAGTGATCGACATGGTGATGTCGCGGCCTGCCTCCGGCTGCACCGCGAGGTAGGCGAACGCCGCGTCGTCGATCACGACAGCGGGCGGCAGTTTCCTGCCCCGGTGGAACAGAGTGGCCAGCTCACGGCGCGCTGCTGGGTCCAGTGTCCCGAAGTAGAGCACGATGATCGACTGATCGACTGGTTCGGAGCGCAACAACTCGATGAGTTCCGGAGGTGTGGGTGATCCCCATACCGCGAGCAACCGCAACGAGTCCCCGGACGGGCTCATGCGGGACCCGTAGGCGGGAATCAGCGCCTTGCCCGAGGTGGCGCGGGCCCCGGTGAGGTGCGCCCAAGACGACCGCTGCGACTTCCCCGTGAGCTTGCGCTGAAGTTCCATCGTCTCGACGAAGAACGCGAGCTGTTCGAGAATCGCCTTGACGTGGTTGGTTCTCTCAGCCAGCGTTTTGGCGTCGGCCAGCGCGATCCAGTTCTCGAGCCGACGCGCCGTGGTCGTGGGTCGCAGAATCGTCGACACATCGATGTCGGCCTTGTTGAGCAGATCCGCCAGCGGCGTGTCCACCGGGTTCACGCCCGCTTTGATCACGTCGCTCAACTCGCGCATCCGGCCGGCGCGACCGGAGCCGCCCGCGCCCGCGAACAGCTCAGGAAACGCCGGGTAGAAGCGGGTCAGGTGCTGGAGTTCGGCCTTAGGGGCCGGGAGGTCGCGGCCGCTGCGGAGCGTTTCGCGGAATTCGTTGGCCGTGGTGATGTCGCCCTGGTCGATACAGCCGCGGATTCGGTCGAGATCGTCGGCGCTGATCCTGAGGCCTGCGAGTGCTTCTCGGGCGGCTTCGCAGGCGGCGCCGACAGCGGTGTCCCGGCCCGTCTCGATCTCATCGAGGGCGGCCATCATGGTGTCGAAATCCCTTCGGGTGCCACGAGAACCGGCCTCGTAGGCACGCGCACGACTGGACAGATCGGTCCACTGGTCGTAGTTGAGGCGGCCGAAGCGACGGTCGGAGTCGATTCGCTGGAGCAGGTCGACGACCTTTCCGTCGAGCTTCTCGATCGACCGGGTCACCGCGCTGTCGCGTTCGGCGGACAACCGCTGTGCCAGGCGTGGGTCGGTCGGGCGCAACGTCTCGACGAGGATCTGCGCGCCGACGTGATCGTGGCGCGCCAGGCGACCGGCAAAACTGGCGGTCCAGCCGCGTTCGGCGGCGGCGAGCGCTTCCGAGGCCGCGGCGACATCGTCAACCGTGACCGGCCGCAACGGTGCGAGGGTCACGTCGAGTGGCAGGTCCATCGCGAGTGCCAGCTGCCCGGCGATGACGCGATCCGCGGCCACCTCGACCTCGTTGAGCGCAACTGGTGCTCCCAGCAAGTCCAAGGCTTCGCTGAGCAGCGCAAGCCCGATGTCAATCGCGGCGTCCCGCGTTGGCGACCCGCTTCCGGTCAACGTGGCCAGTTCGGCGATGGCCGTGGCCCGGGTCGCGGTGACACGGCGGCGAAGGTCGGCCATCGGATCGGCCATCCACGTTCCGGTGGCGGGCCGGTTGAGGTTGTCGGTCGCCGCCACCCACATGGCGAGCAGTTCGGTGACGTCATTGGTCCAGTCGAGGATCTTGTCCCTGGCGCGCGCCTCGATCTTGCGCGGGCGACGTTTCGTGGTCCGCAGCACCAGGCTGTCCCGATCGAGGGCAGCCTCCACGTTCGGGCGCGATCGAAGCTCGGCGACTTGGGCGCGGACGATGCTCACATCCTCGGCCGACTGGGAGCCGGACGCGAGGATGGCCAGGGGCCTGCCGAGGTAACCGGTGGGAGATATCCACGACTGCCACAGCTCGGTCGCGGCGACGTAGCGAATGGTCCGGGACGGCCCCCCTTTCAGCATGGACCGCGCGGTAGCCGCGAGCCTCTCGTGCTCGGCCTCGGCACCCGCGGCCTCAACCACCGCGCCCGCGCTTTGCGGAGTCAGGTAGACCCCGCTGTAGAACGCGGTGAGCAGGGCGTCGGTGAGGTTCTCGACAGCGTGGCCGGTCTTCACGATGCTGGTGGTGACGTCCCGCAGCACGGTGGCCGCGCTGGCGATCGGGGACAGCAGGCCCGCGCGTACGGAGGCCGCGTACACCAGCATCTGGAGCCCGAGCCGGTCGTGGAGGTCGTCGGCGTCGAGCCCCTTGGCGATGTCGGCGAAAGCGGCGGCGTTCGACCCGAGGGACGAGCGGATCGCGACCCCGTGCGCGGTGAGGCGGAACACGGCGCTGTCGGCGGGAGGCTGGTCGAGTGCGTCGCTGAGCCAGGATGCCAACGCGAACTTCCGATCGCGGAGCAGTCGGGACAGCAGTTCGGTGTGCTGGCCTGGCGCGTCCTCGGGTGCCACGGCGAGGTCCGGCTGCGGCGCACCGCGATCAGCGCCGGGTACGAAGTTCGGGTTCGGGGCGTTCGGACTCGCTGCCGCGGCCGGTTCGGGGGTCTGCGGGGCCGGAATGGTGAACGAGAGATCAGCGATCACCGTTGCCAGGTCGTCGTCGTGGTCCAGCGAGAGCTCACCGTCGCCCTCGGTCTGGGCGACGTCGGTTTCCGCGTTCGCGACCTCGGCCGCAGGAGCGGCGTCACGCACTGGCTCGCCGGACGCATCCGGCGCTTCGGCGTCGAGGAGAACCGGGCGTGGGTCACCCTGCCCCTCGTTCACGTCCTCCCGGTGAGTCCCGTCGCTTACGTTCCCGTCGCTTTCCTGGTGAGGCAGGCTCGCGACCTCCAGGTCTCCGGTGTTCGCCGACATCAACAGCGGCATCGCCGAGGGGAGGCCCACCTGGACGACTCGGGCCAGTTCGGCACCGCGCTGCGGGTCGGTCCCGGCAAGTTCGACGATCGCGAGGAAAGCGTCCAAGCTGGTAAGCAGGACAGGGTCGGTGTCCTGGTCGACTCCGGCCGCGAGGTCCGCGATCGCCGCGGCTTCGGCGGCGAAATAGTCGGGAGCGCGTAGTCCGGTCAACAACCGGATGCGGTCGAGCAAGGCATTCGACGCGCTGGTGGCGGCGAGATCGTCTAGCAGCGCCCGGGCGTGCTCAAGCGATTCCGGTGGCTCACCGTGCCCAGCAGAGGCGATGTCGTCGAAGAGAGCGGTCATCAAGCCGATCACGTCGAGCAAGGTGGACACCCGTTCTGGATCGGGAATCCGGCCTGTTCCCAGGCTCACGCTCAACTCGGGCAGCACATCGGTCTGGACCGCGGCCACCGCTTGGCCGATCTCGGCATGACGAGCGCTCAGTTCGTCCAGTCTGCCTTCGGTCCAGGTGCTGTCCGGCTCGACCGAGGGTGGTGCGTCGCCATCGGCCCAGTCTTCGAAGTCGGGATTCAACGCGAACGAGCCAGATTCGTCCATCTGCTTGACCACCTGTGTCAGCCGGTAAAGCGGAATCGGCCGCTCCGGAAGTTCTGGTTCCCGCTCCCGAAGGCGACCCCACGCGGTTTCGATCGCCGAAAGCTGGTCGGCACCCCAGAAGTCCGGTGGGTCCGCGACGAGCCAGGCGAGTGCCGCTGTGGAGCCCGCGTGCCCCGCACTGGCCATCGCTGCCCACCCGGCCACCCAGGTGGACCCCCGCGGACTGCCTTCGTTGTGGCCGAGGAGTTCGACAAGGATCTCGGAATCGGCGAGAAACCGCAGCCGGTCAGGATCGCCGGAAAGCAACGCGACGAGTTCGGCTCGATCAAGCTCCTCGGTCAACCAGGTGAAGGTCACCACCGCGGGGAGCACGTCGTGCAGGATCTTGATCGTGAGGTCGTCAGGTGCGCGAGTCAGCCTGGCCAGCAGTGTTTGAGAGTAAACTCCGAGCGGAGCGCTCTTGCGGAGTTTGAGCTGCTGCCTGACGAACGCGGAAGTCTGCGGGGGAAGTCGCCGGATCTCCGCTTGGAGGTCGACCGGCGCGATGGCACCCGCAGCCGACTTGGCCAGCTTTGCCGCTCGTAGAACACGAACCTCGTCAGCGGTCAGCGAGCCGCAGCCGCTTTCATCGCGGACGTGGAATTCGTGGCCTAGATCGCTCAATGCCGGGCTCCTCACCACGGTTGCGCCCCTGGGGAGCGGCATCAACCAGTGGGCACCGTCGCTCCCAGTTCGCGGGATACATCGACATTTTCAACGCGGAGTTACCGGACCAGTCGTATCCGTAGTGGATCTTCATTCAATCGTGACATCAGGTTCTGGTCGCCGAGCGACGCCCAATACCCGGGTGCCTGCACACGGCACCCGGGTATTGGGAACGAGCGGCTATGCCACCGGTGGAGCTGCGCCTGCCGCCTTCGCCGCGGCGGCGGTGTCCAGCAGCCAGAGCGTGCGCTCCCGGCCGTGGGCGCCCGCCGCGGGCAGTTCGACCTCGTCCGCGCCGGACAGGGCCGTCGCGACCGCGGCTGCCTTGCCCGCGCCTGCCGTGACCAGCCAGACCTCGGCGGCCTGGCGGGCCGCGGCCAGCGTCAGGCTGACCCTGGTCGGGGGCGGCTTCGGGCAGTCCCGCACCGCCACCACCGTGGGCTCGGCCTCGTGGACCGCGGGCGAGGTGGGGAACACCGAGAGGGTGTGGCCCTCCTCGCCGACGCCCAGCAGCAGCACGTCGAAGTCGTACGAGCCGCCCAGCAGGTCTGCGTACGCGGCCGCCGCCGCGTCCGGGTCGTCGCCGTGCGGGCCGTCCGACGGCGCCATCGGGTGCACGCGGGCCGGGTCGACCGGGATGTGGTCCAGCAGGGCGGCCCTGGCCTGGGTCTCGTTGCGGTTGGGGTGGCCCGCGGGCAGGAACCGCTCGTCACCCCAGTAGACGTCCACTTGAGACCAGTCCACGGCGTCGCGGGCCGCGGACTCGTTGACGCACTTGAGCACCGCGATCCCGGTGCCGCCGCCGGTCAGCACCACCGACGCCGCGCCGCGCGCGGCCTGGACGTCGGCCAGGCGGGTGATCAGCCGCGCCGCGGTCGCCGCGGCCAGCAGCTCCGGGGTCCGGTGCACCACGACGTGGGTCACGATGCCTTGACCTTCCTGGACTTCTTGTCGGACGGACCCGGCTTCGCGTCCGGCTCGCTCGACTTCTTCTCCGATGAACTCGACTTCTTGTCGGGCTCACTCGACTTCTTGTCGGGCTCGCTCGGCTTCGCCGCCTTCTCCGCCGGGCCGCTGCGCCCGGCGGCCACCTCCTTGGCCTTGCGGGCCGTCGGGGTGGGCTTGTCCGCCTCGGTCGCGGGCGACTCGGGCGCCGCGGGCGGCTTCGTCTTCGGCGCCGTGCGGGCGCGCTCGACCTTGCCCAGCGACTTGAGCGTGCTCTCGTAGATCTCGTCGGGGTCCAGCCGCCGCAGCTCCTCGGCCAGGCAGTCGCGGATCTGGCGGCGCTGCAGCGCCACCCGCCGCGCGGGCTGCCCCGGCTGGGTCAGCGTGCCGACCCGGCCGTCGGGGCGCTCCAGCTCGACCACGCCCGAGCGCCGCTCCAGCGTCGCCGAGACGATGCCCTCGCCGGAGGTGGCCTTGACCCGGCGCACCGGCACCCGCAGCCGCGCGGCGAGCCACGCGGCCAGCAGGTCCGTCGACGGGGAGTCCGCCTCGCCGGTCACGGTCGCGCCCAGCACCTTCTCGTACGGCGGCAGGTCCAGCGACGCGGCCAGCAGCGCCCGCCACAGCGTCAGCCGGGTCCAGGCCAGGTCGGTGTCGCCCTCGGCGTAGTTCTTCTGGCGCACCTCCAGGGCCTTGATCGGGTTGCGCTCGGCGGCGGAGTCGGTGATCCGCCGGGTGGCCAGCCGCCCGATCGGGTCGTCGACCGGCCTGGTCGGGCCCTCGAACGGCCACCACGCCACGACCGGCGCGTCCGGCAGCAGCAGCGGGATCACGCACGAGGCGCCTTCGTCGGCCAGGGCCCCGTAGAGCCGCAGCACGACCACCTCGCTGGCGCCCGCGTCACCGCCGACGCGGATCTGGGCGTCCAGCCGGGCCGCGGCCCGCTTGGCGCCGCGGGCCACCACGATCACCCGGCACGGGTGCTCGCGGCTGGCGTCGTTGGCCGCGTCGATGGCGCCCTCGGTGCGCTCGCCGTCGTCGGTGACGATGACCAGCGTGAGCACCCGGCCCAGGGTGTTCGCCCCGCCCTGCTCGCGGACCTGGACGAGTTTCTGGTTGACCTGCGACGTGGTGGTCGAGGGCAGGTCGAAGATCACGGCCGCCTCCAATGCCTGTTGGTCCTGGCCAGCATCTGGTCGGCCGACGGCGGGCCCCAGGTGCCCGCCGGGTAGTCCTCGGGCTTGCCCGCGGTCTGCCAGTACTTCAACACCGGCTCCAGGATCTCCCAGCTCAGCTCGACCTCCTTGTTCACCGGGAACAGGGAGGGCTCGCCGAGCAGCACGTCCAGGAGCAGCCGCTCGTAGGCCTCGGGGGAGGACTCGGTGAACGAGTGGCCGTAGCTGAAGTCCATCGACACGTCGCGGACCTCCATGGTGGTGCCGGGCACCTTGGACCCGAAGCGCATCGTCACGCCCTCGTCCGGCTGCACCCGCACGACCAGGGCGTTCTGCCCCAGCTCCTCGGTGGAGGTCTGGTCGAAGGGCAGGTGCGGCGCGCGCTTGAACACCACCGCGATCTCGGTCACCCGCCTGCCCAGGCGCTTGCCGGTGCGCAGGTAGAACGGCACGCCCGCCCAGCGCCGCGTGTTCACCTCCAGGGTGATCGCGGCGAAGGTCTCGGTGGTCGAGTCCTTGGCGAAGCCCTCCTCCTGCAACAGGCCGGGCACCTTCTGCCCGCCCTGCCAGGCGCCCGCGTACTGCCCGCGCGCGGTGGTCTCGGAGAAGGGCCCGGTGGCCTGGGTCGCCTCCAGGATCTTGATCTTCTCCATGCGCAGCGCCCGCGGCGAGAAGGAGACCGGCTCCTCCATCGCGGTCAGCGCCAGCAGCTGCAGCAGGTGGTTCTGGATGACGTCACGCGCGGCGCCGATGCCGTCGTAGTAGCCCGCGCGCCCGCCGAGGCCGATGTCCTCGGCCATGGTGATCTGCACGTGGTCGACGTAGTTGGCGTTCCAGATCGGCTCGAACAGCTGGTTGGCGAAGCGCAGTGCCAGCAGGTTCTGCACCGTCTCCTTGCCGAGGTAGTGGTCGATCCGGAAGACCGCCTCCTCGGGGAAGACGTCGTTGACGATGTCGTTGAGCTGCTTGGCGCTGGCCAGGTCGTGCCCGAACGGCTTCTCGATGACCACCCGGCGCCACTCGTCCGGCGAGGCGGGCGAGGCCAGGCCGCTGCGCGCCAGCTGCTTGGTCACGACCGGGAACGCCCCGGGCGGGATCGACAGGTAGAACGCGTGGTTGCCGCTGGTGCCGCGGACGCGGTCCAGCTCGGCCACCGTCTTGGCCAGGTTGTCGAAGGAGTTGTCGTCGTCGAAGGTGCCCGCCACGAACCGGAAGCCCTCGGCGAGGCGGTCCCAGACCGCCTCCCGGAACGGGGTGCGCGCGTACTTGCGGACCGCCTCGTAGACGACCTGCCCGAAGTCCTGGTCGGCCCAGTCCCGCCGGGCGAAGCCGACCAGCGAGAAGCCCGGCGGCAGCAGGCCGCGGTTGGCCAGGTCGTAGATCGCGGGCATGAGCTTCTTGCGGGACAGGTCGCCGGTCACGCCGAAGATCACCAGGCCGCACGGCCCGGCGATGCGCGGCAGCCGCTTGTCCCGCTCGTCGCGCAGCGGGTTGGTCCAGCCGCCACGGTCCGTCGTCGCGGTCACTTCTGCACCTCGGCCAGCGCGTGCACCAGGTGCGCCAAGCCCGCGGCCCGGTCGGTCAGGTGCAGGCGCAGCACCGGGCGGTCCAGCCCGGCGAGCACCTGCCCGTCGCCGACGGCCTGCGCGCGCTGCAACACGCCCAGGGAGTACGGGCGGTCGGGTACGTCGATGTCGTTCTCCACGGCGCCGGTCAGCTGCAGGAACACCCCGTTCTGGTGCCCGCCCTTGTGGTACTGCCCGGTGGAGTGCAGGAACCGCGGTCCCCAGCCGAACGTGGTCTGCAGGCCGGTGCGCCTGGCCAGCTCCGCGCGCAGCACCATCGCCGAGGCGTCGGTGATGCGGTCCAGGTACGCCTGGATGGAGATGTAGCCGAACTCCGGCGCCGCGCTGCTCAACACCTTGAGCGCTTCCACCAGGGTCCTGACCCCCGAGGGTGCGCCGTGCACCTCGACCGGTCCGTCCAGGAAGGACTGGCCGGGGCCCGCCTCCTCGGTCGGGTTGTCCAGCAGCGCGCGGGAGGCCTTCTTCGCCGCCTCGACGTCGGGCTGGTCGAACGGGTTGACGCCCAGCAGCCGCCCGGCCAGCGCGGTGGCGTACTCCCACAGCAGCATGAGCCCGCCGAGGCTGCCCGAGGTGGCCAGCGCGGACCCGCCGCCGGACGGGCCGATGGCGACCGCGGTCGCGTCCTCGCCCGCGTCGGCGAACCCGGGGGCGTCCGGGCCCTCGACGACCACCGGCAGCAGGCCGGTGCCCCCCTTGCCGGTGGACTCGGCCACCAGCTGCTCGGCCCAGTCACCGAAGCCCGCGATGCCCGAGCCGGTGTCGGCCAGCACCACCTTCTCCGCGCCGCGCCCGTGCGCGGCGGCCAGCGCCGCGGCCAGCACCACGGCCGGGTTGTCCTCGGCGTCGCGCGAGAGCGACTTGGCCGCGGCGGCGGCCTCGTCCAGCAGGGCCGCGACGTCCGCGCCCGCCAGGCCCGCGGGCACCAGGCCGAACGCGGTCAGCGCCGAGTAGCGCCCGCCGACGTTCGGGTTGGCCTGGAAGACCCGCCGGTACCCGGCCTCGGTGGCCAGCTCCTCCAGCGGCGAGCCGGGGTCGGTGACCACCACGATCCGCGACGCGGCGTCGATGCCGTTGGCCTCGAACACCGCGGCGAAGACCCGCCGGTGGCTGTCGGTCTCCACAGTGGAGCCCGACTTCGAGGAGACCACCACCACCGTGCGGTCCAGGTCGCCCGCGAGCGCGTCGGCGACCTGGTCGGGGTCGGTGGTGTCCAGCACGGTCAGCGGCACGCCCGCGGTGCCGGTGATGACCTCCGGGGCCAGCGACGAGCCGCCCATGCCCGCCAGCACGACCCGGTCGACGCCCTCCGCGCGCAGCTCCGCGCGGAGGGCGTCGATCTCGGCCAGCAGGGGCCGCGAGGTCTCGTGCAGCGTCGTCCAGGCCAGCCGGACGGCCGCCTCGGCCTCGGCGGCCTCGCCCCACAGGGTCGGGTCCTGCGCGGTGAGCGCCGAGGCCACCCGTCCGGAGACGAGTTGCCCGATGAGCGCGGCGGCCTCCTCGGACAGCCGCTCGTCGGTGATCGTTACTGCGACTTCTCCGGGGTGCTCTGCCATCTGCGGCGTCAGCCCTCTCCTGTTCGGCTTGCCCGGTTCTACTTGCCGGTTCCTACTTGGCGGCGTCGAGCTGGCCCTGGACCGTCTCCAGCAGCTCGGTCCAGGACTTCTCGAACTTCTCCACGCCCTCGTTCTCCAGCGTCAGGTACACGTCGTCGACGTCGATGCCCACCCGCTCCAGCGCGGCGTAGACCTCGCCCGCCTGGGCGGCGGTGCCCGTGACGGTGTCGGCGAAGGCGTCACCGGAGATCCTGCCGTGCTCGGCGACGGCGTGCAGGGTCTTTTCCGGCATCGTGTTCACCGTGTTGGCGACGACGAGCTGGTCGACGTAGAGGGTGGCGGGGTAGTCGGGGCTCTTCACCCCGGTCGAGGCCCACAGTGGACGCTGCGCGCGGGCGCCGTCGGCGGCCAGCGCGGCGAACCGCTCCCCGCCGAAGACCTCCTGGAACGCCGCGTACGCCAGGCGGGCGTTGGCCAGCGCGGCCTTGCCCTTGAGGGCGACGGCGTCGTCGGTGCCGATGGCGTCGAGGCGCTTGTCGACCTCACTGTCCACCCTGGACACGAAGAACGACGCCACGGAGTGGATCGAGCGCAGGTCGTGCCCGTTGGCCTTGGCCTGCTCGAGCCCGGCGAGGTAGGCGTCCATGACCGCCCGGTACCGCTCGACGGAGAAGATCAGCGTGACGTTGACGCTGACCCCCTCGCCCAGGGTGCGGCTGATCGAGGGCAGGCCCTCGTGCGTGGCCGGGATCTTGACCAGCAGGTTCGGCCGGTCCACCGCCTTCCACAGGTCGAGCGCCTCGGCGGCGGTGGCGTCGGCGTCCTTGGCGTGGCGCGGGTCGACCTCGATGGACACCCGGCCGTCGACGCCGTCGGTGGCCTGCCAGACGTCGCGGAACTTGTCGCAGGCGTGGCGCACGTCGGCGGTGGTCAGCTCGCGGACGGCCTCCGGAAGCGACGCGCCGCGGGCGGCCAGCTCGCGCACCTGCTCGTCGTAGGCGGCGCCGTCGGCCAGGGCGGAGGCGAAGATCGTCGGGTTGGTGGTGACCCCGACGACGTGCTTGTCGCGGATCAGCTCGTCGAGGTTGCCCGACTGCAGCCGCTCGCGGGACAGGTCGTCCAGCCAGATGGACACCCCCGCGTCGGACAGCTTGCCGAGCAGGTCGGTCTTGTCGCTCACTTGGTGTCTCCAATCGCGGTGAGGGAGCGGCGGGCGGCGGCGACGACGGCCTCGGTGGTGAGGCCGAACTCGCGGAACAGCGTCTGGTAGTCCGCCGACGCGCCGAAGTGCTCGATCGAGACGATCTCGCCCGCGCGCCCGGCGAAGCGGTGCCACGGCTGGGCGATGCCCGCCTCGACGACCACCCGCGCGTGCACGGTCGGCGGGAGGACGGTGTCGCGGTACGCCTCGTCCTGCGCGTCGAACCACTCAATCGACGGCATGGACACCACGCGGGTCGGGATGCCGTCGGCCTCCAGGACCTTGCGCGCCTCGACGACCATCTGCAGCTCGGAGCCGGTGGCGATCAGCACGACCTTGGGGACGGTCTCGGAGTCCTCCAGGACGTAGCCGCCGCGGGCGACGCCCTCGGCCGCCTTCTCCCGGGTGCCCTCCAGGACCGGCAGGTTCTGCCGGGTCAGGCACAGGCCCACCGGCTGGGTGGACTGGGCCAGGATCGCCCGCCACGCCGCGGCGGTCTCGTTGGCGTCGCCGGGGCGCAGCACGACCAGGTTCGGGATGGCCCGCAGCGCGGCCAGGTGCTCGATCGGCTGGTGCGTGGGGCCGTCCTCGCCGAGGCCGATGGAGTCGTGCGTCCAGACGTAGGTGACGGGCAGGCCCATCACCGCGGCCAGCCGCACCGCCGGGCGCATGTAGTCGCTGAACACCAGGAACGTGCCGCCGTACGGGCGGGTCGGGCCGTGCAGCACGATCCCGTTGAGGATCGAGCCCATCGCGTGCTCGCGGACGCCGAAGTGCAGCGTGCGCCCATACGGGTTGGCGCTCCACGCCTTGGTCGAGGCCGACTCGGGGCCGAAGGAGTCCGCGCCCTTGATGGTGGTGTTGTTCGACTCGGCGAGGTCGGCCGAGCCGCCCCACAGCTCCGGCAGCAGCCCGCCGATGGCGTTGAGCACCTCGCCGGAGGCCTTGCGGGTGGCGACGCCCTTGGCGTCGGGCTCCCAGCTCGGCAGCGCCTCGGCGAAGCCATCGGGCATCCGGTACTCGGTGGCGCGGTCCAGCAGCGCGCGGCGTTCGGGGTTGGCCGCGGCCCACTCGCCGAAGCTCTCCTCCCAGCGCGCGCGGGCGGCCTTGCCCCGCTCGGCGACCTGGCGGGTGTGGGCGAGCACCTCGGGGTCGACCTCGAAGGTGCGGGCCGGGTCGAAGCCCAGGATCTCCTTGACCGCGGCGACCTCGGCGTCGCCGAGCGCGGCGCCGTGCGCCTTGCCGGTGTTCATCAGGTTCGGCGCCGGGTAGCCGATGACCGTGCGCAGCACGATGATCGAGGGCTTGGCGGTCTCGGCCTTGGCGGCCTCGACCGCGGCCAGGATGCCGGTGACGTTCTCGCCGCCGTCGACGACCTGCACGTGCCAGCCGTAGGCGGCGTAGCGCGCGGCCACGTCCTCCGACAGCGCGATCGCGGTGTCGTCCTCGATGGAGATCTGGTTGTCGTCGTAGAACAGGACGAGGTTGCCCAGCTCCTGGCGACCGGCGATGGAGGAGGCCTCAGAGCTGACGCCCTCCTCGATGTCGCCGTCGGAGGCGACGACGTAGACGAAGTGGTCGAAGACACTCTCGCCCGGTGCGGCCTCGGGGTCGAACAGGCCGCGCTCGCGGCGGGCGGCCATCGCCATGCCCACCGCGGAGGCCAGGCCCTGGCCCAGCGGGCCGGTGGTGATCTCCACGCCCGCGGTGTGGCCGTGCTCGGGGTGGCCCGGGGTCTTGGAGCCCCACGTGCGCAGCGCCTTGATGTCCTCGATCTCCAGGCCGTAGCCGGAGAGGAACAGCTGCAGGTAGAGGGTGAGGCTGGAGTGGCCGCAGGAGAGCACGAAGCGGTCCCGGCCGATCCACTCGGGGTCGCTGGGGTCGTGGCGCATCACCCGCTGGTAGAGGCCGTAGGCCAGCGGGGCCAGGCTCATGGCGGTGCCGGGGTGGCCGTTGCCGACGTTTTGGACGGCGTCCGCGGCGAGCACCCTGACGGTGTCCACCGCCCGCCGGTCGAGGTCGGTCCAGTCCTCGGGCACCGAGGCTGTGGTCAGGTCTGCTGGGACGTCACTGCTGGCGGACACGGACTTCGCGCTCCCACTTCCATAGTCTTTGGCGGCTCGTCGCCCTGCCGGCCTTGATCGATCACGGGCGGCCGGTGTGCCACGACCCGCAGGTCATCCCTGGTCCGCGGGTCAGCCTAGTGCGCCAGGGGGATCTCTGTGATCTCCGTCCGACCTCGAGGTGTCCCGGCCACCCGATACGGGCACCCGGACGCCGCGCGGTTACCATTCCGTACCGTGCCGCGTTACCCCAGCGGCGCTGGCCGCAAACCCCGCGCGACCCCGGTGACCTGCGTCTCAGGATCGTGTGCCCGCCACGTTCGAGGAGTGAGATGCCGTCGGTGACCCCCGTGCCCACCGACGCGCCCGCCGCCCCGTCCCGACGGGCCACCGTCCGCGCCTACGTCGCGCTGACCAAACCTCGGATCATCGAACTCCTCCTGGTCACCACCGTCCCGGCGATGCTGCTCGCCCAGCGCGGCATCCCCTCGCCGTGGCTGGTGCTGACCACGCTGGTCGGCGGGACGATGGCCGCGGGCAGCGCCAACGCCCTGAACTGCGTGGTCGACGCCGACATCGACGCGCTGATGAAGCGCACCCGCGCCCGCCCGCTGGCCCAGCACGTGGTGCCCGCCCGCAACGCGCTGGTCTTCGGCGTGGTCCTCGGCGTGCTGTCCTTCGCCTGGCTGTGGACCACCACGAACCTGCTGGCCGCGGCCATGGCCGTCGGCGCGATCCTGTTCTACGTCCTCGTCTACACCATGGTGCTCAAGCGCCGCACGGCGCAGAACATCGTCTGGGGCGGCGCCGCCGGGTGCATGCCGGTGGTGATCGGCTGGGCGGCGGTGACCGGCGACATCGGCTGGCCCGCGCTGGTCATGTTCGGCGTCATCTTCTTCTGGACCCCCCCGCACTTCTGGGCCCTGGCGATGAAGTTCCGCGACGACTACGCCGCCGCGGGCGTGCCGATGCTGCCGGTCGTGGCCACCCCGGTGCAGGTCGCCAAGCAGATCGTCATCTACTCGTGGGTGATGGTGGCGTGGACGATGCTGCTGCTGCCCGCGACCGGCTGGGTGTACCTGGCGTTCGCGGTGCTGGCCGGGGCCTGGTTCCTGGTCTACGCCCACCGCCTGCACACCGCCATCCGCCGGGACGAGCCCGCCAACCCGATGAAGCTGTTCCACCTGTCGAACAGCTACCTGACCCTGGTGTTCCTGGCACTCGCCGTCGACTCGGCACTCGGCCTGCCGGTGCTCGGCTGGCCCTTCTAGACCAGGTCCCGGGGCCGCGGTCGCGGGCAGCGGCGCGCGGTTCAGCCCGCGGGGGAGTCCACCGCGGCCAGCAGTCGCTCGACGGTCGGGTCCTCCAGGGACTCTTTGATGCACTGCCACAGTTGCAGGTTGGCACCCGCCCAGCGGGAGTACAGGTCCGCGGCGGTGGGGGAGTAGAAGTAGAAGCCCTGGTCGTGGACGTCGCACTGCTCGCCGACGATCTTGTCCGCCAGGTCGCGCAGGGAGATGCCGTTCTCGGTGAGGTAGCGGTGGGCGAGGACGACCGGGGTCACCGGCAGGGCCTTGAACAGGGTGTCGGCGTCGCTCAGGGCCTGGGCCTCCAGGGTGATGTGGCGGTGGCGGGTGCGCATCTCGGCCTCGTCGACCACCGCGTCGATCCAGTCGACGGTGGCCGGGCGCACGCCCGCGGCGGCGAGCAGGTGCCTGCGCAGGCCGCTGCCCGCCGCCGCGGTGGAGTTGCGGCGCACCAGGTAGTTGACGTCGTGGACCAGGGCGGCGGTCTCCACGACGGCGGCGTCGGAGCCGTTGGCCGCGGCGAACTCGACGGCCTTGTCCCTGACGAAGCCGATGTGGTGCCAGCCGTGGAACGGCAGGCGGCGGGCGTGGCGTTCGCACAGGTCACGGACCTGGTGCTCGACGTCGGTGATGATCGAGCGGGAAACGGTGGACGTGATGGTTGGCGCGGACAAAGCAACCCCTCCCGTTGGGTGTGCGGGTGGGGTGATGGTAAGTGGTGTCAGATACTCCTCGTTAGCTCCTGAAGTCGACATTCAACCGGCACGTGCCGGTGCCCGACGCGGGTCGCCGGGTCGTAGGAGAGGCTCCAATCGGCCACTGGCCGGGACTTGACCAGGAACGTCATGGTGCCGTCGGCGGCGGTGGGGATGCGGTGGAACTCCTCGGCGAGCAGGTAGCCCGCCGTGCCGGTGTCGTAGTGGGCGCCGCGGGTCATCCGCACCTCGTTGACCAGGCCGGTGGCCGGGTCGATGTCGGTGTCGAAGCGCTCGTGGCGGTAGCCGCCGCTGAGGATGACCGTGCAGAAGTGGTAGCGGTGGTTGTGCACCGAGTCCGCGTAGCCCGCGCGCCAGTCGCGCTGGGGCTTGTACTCGTGCAGCCAGAACGAGAACGGTTCCTCGGGCTCGTCGCGCAGGCACCACGCGAAGTGCGTGGTGGTCTCCCGCGAGCGCGACACCAGCGCCGCGGCCTCGGCGGCGGACAGCTCGCTCAGGTGGCGTCTTATGGCGGCTCTGGGCGCTCGACCGTCCACCCAGGACTCGAACACCGCGTGCGCGGTCTCCCAGCCCGCCTGCAAACCGGGGGTGGCGCACAGTCCCCCCGCCAGGTCGGGCAGCGCGTGGACGCGGGTCAGCAAAGGTATCAACTCTCCAGTTCGGCCTTGGCGGAGAAGTCCCGGCGGAAGCCGTGGAACGCGGCCTCCAGTTCTCCGAAGCCCTCGTCGGTCAGCGGGGTTCCCGTGATCCGGGCGAACTGCGCGGCGAACTCCGCGCGGCTGGTGTCCGGGGTGATGACCAGCCTGCGGGCGTCGCGGGTGGCGTGCAGCCTGCCGAAGTCGGCGCGCTCCATGCCGTGGATGAACGAGCTCTCGGCGAACCGCAGCGTTCGCGGGTAGGGCGATGGGGCCGCCGGGTCGCTGTACAGCGTGATCCAGACGCTGTCGTCGAACATCTCGACCCGGTCGAGCGGCGGGTCGGCGACCACCGTGACATCGATGCGGGTGCACCTCGACCGGGCCAGGAACAGCCCGACCAGGCCGATGCGGATCTCCTCGTGCAGCCATTCCCTGATCTGGTCCAGGTCGGTGTCGGAGCCCTCCCTGCGGGCCAGGTACCGCGCCCGGCCGCTGATCGCGCTGCGCTCGCGCGGGTCGGCGACGACGGCGCGCACCTCCCACTCCGCGTGCGCGGCGAGCAGCCGCACCGCGGCGTAGCGCCCGGAGAACCCGCGGAACCAGTACTGCCGCGCGCGGCGCAGGTCTTTCATCATCAGCGCGTTGAAGGCCGGGTCGGGGTCGACGCTCGCCTCGAACACGTGCGTGGGAAAGAATTCCTGGTTCAGCGCGCGGTACTCGTCGGACAGCTCGCGCAGCGCTCGGCGGCTCTCCTCGACCATCGGCTTGAGCATCGCCTCACGGGCGGCCTTCGCGGTGATCAGGGTTTGGCCGAAGCTCACGAGGGCGGACACCATGGTTCCGGTGCCCAGTGCGGTCAGCAGGGACTTCAGGGTGCCTGGTCCCAGTGCGCTGGACACCGTGAATGCCAGGCCGGACACCACGATGAGCGTGGCGAGCAGCAAGCCCGTCCTGGTCCAGAAGATCTCCTGGATCGGGTGGGAGCGGATGGCTTTGCCGTCCGCGGGCAAGGTAGGTCACCTCCTCTGCGGACGTCCGCGCAGCACTGGAGCGGGCAGCGTTCGCTGCTTTCAGTATCCGAACGGGCGCGAGCTGTCACTTTACGCGTAGCGATCGCGGGGGCATATGCGGAAAACGGGTGAGGCTGTGTGTAACCCCTCACGGCGTACTCACACCGTGGCCGCCTAGAGTTCGCCGTTATGCGCCTTCTCGGTCCCGCTTTGGCCGCCGTCACCCTCACCGCCCTCACCGCCTGTGGTCAGGAGGCTGCCGCGCCGGGCGACGCGCCCACCGCCCCGGTCGCCCCGACCACCACCACCCAGGACATGAGCACCGCGGTGGAGTGCACCGCCGAGGACATCAAGGTCGAGGGCGAGGCGGACAGCAAGCCGCAGGTCACCCTGCCCGACAACTGCTCCCCGCCGACCGAGCTGCTGATCAAGGACCTGAAGCCGGGCGCGGGCGCGAAGGCCGAGGAGGGCGCCACCGTCCTGGCCCACTACCACCTCACCACGTGGTCGAACCGCCAGGTGCTGGACAACTCCTGGGACCGCGGCGAGCCGTTCCCGGTGGCCAACCTCGGCAACGCCCGCGTCATCGATGGCTGGAACGAGGGCCTGGTCGGCATCCAGAAGGGCGCGCGCAGGCTCCTGGTCGTCCCGCCGGAGAAGGGCTACGGCGAGGGCGGCAACGGCGTGGCCCCCAACGAGACCCTGGTCTTCGTCATCGACGCCGTCGACCTGACCTGAGCCGTCATGGCCTGCTCTAGGGGCCGATACGCCTGCTGGGCCACCACACGGCCCGGCCGATGTCCACCGTCAGGGCGGGCACCAGCAGCGAGCGCACCAGCAGGGTGTCCAGCAGCACGCCGAAGGCCACCAGGAACGCGATCTGGGCCAGGAACAGGATTGGCAGCACGGCCAGCGCGGCGAACGTCGCGGCCAGCACCACCCCGGCCGAGGTGATCACCCCGCCGGTCACCGAGAGCCCGCGCAGCGTGCCGGTGCGGGTGCCCGTCCGCAGGGCCTCCTCGCGCACCCTGGTCATCAGGAAGATGTTGTAGTCGATGCCCAGGGCCACCAGGAACACGAACGCGAACAGCGGCACGCTGGGGTCCGCGCCGGGGAAGCCGAGCAGGTCGTTGAACACGACCGCGCCCACGCCCAGCGTCGCGGCGAAGGACAGCACCACGGTGCCGATCAGCAGCAGCGGGGCCAGCAACGCGCGCAGCAGCAGCGCGAGGATCAGGAAAATCACCACGAGGACGACCGGGATGATGACCGCGCGGTCGCGCAGCGCGTTCTCCCGCACGTCCAATTGGCTTGCCGACTGTCCGCCGACCAGGGTGTCGCCGATGCCCGCGGTCGCTGTCCGCAGTCGCTGCACGGTGTCCAGCGCCGCGGCGCTGTCCGGGGCGTCGGCGAGGACGGCGTCGACGATGACCTTGCCGTCCTTGGGCTCGCCGCGGACCGCCGCGGCGGCCACGCCCTCGGTGCCCTCCGCGGTGCGGACGACCTCCTCGGCGCGCTCGGCGGCGGTGACCAGGACCGCGGGGGAGCCGGTGCCGCCGGGGAAGTGCCTGGCCAGCGCCTCCTGGCCGACGACGGAGTCCACTTCGGTCAGGAAGACGTCGCTCTGGCTGATGCCGTTGGCCTTGAGCTGGGGCAGGAAGGCCACCCCGACCAGGAGCACCGCCGTCGCGGTGATCCAGGTCAGGCGCGGCTTGGCGCCGACGACACCGGCGATCCGCTGCCACAGGCCCTTCTTCGCGTTCTCCTCGTTGCCGTGGGTCGGGCTGCCGTGAGTCGGGCTGCCGTGGGTCGGGCGGGCGGGCCAGAACGCGGCGCGGCCCAGCAGCAGGAGCACGGCGGGCAGGAACGTCAGCGCGGCCAGCATCGAGGCCACGATCCCGATGGCGGCGACCGGGCCCAGGCTGGAGTTCGAGCGCAGGTCGGACAGCAGCAGGCAGAGCAGGCCCGCCACCACCGTGCCCGCCGAGGCCACGATCGGCTCGACGGCGGCCCGCAGCGCCGCGCGCATGGCCGCGTACTTGGACTCGTGCCTGCGCAGCTCCTCGCGCAGGCGGGCGATGAGCAGCAGGGCGTAGTCGGTGGCCGCGCCGAAGACGAGGATGAACAGGATGCCCTGGCTCTGGCCGTTGAGGGTGATGATGTCGTTGTCGGCCAACAGGTACACCGCCGCCGCGGCCATCGACAGCGCCAGCCCGGCCATCGTCAGGACGATCAGGGGCAGCACCGGGCTGCGGTAGACGATGATCAGGATCAGCGCGACGACGGACGCGGTGACCAGCAGCAGCATCCCGTCGATGCCGCCGAACGCGGTGGCGAAGTCGGCGATGAGCCCGCCGGGCCCGGTGACGTGCCCGGCCAGGCCCTGCGGCAGCGCGGCGAGCCGCTCGCGGATGTCCTCGACGGTGCCGCGCGCGGCCTCGGTGTCGGCGGGCAGGACCACCACGGCCTGCGCCGCCTGGGGTGGGTTGTCCTGAGTGGACACCTGGAGCGGGGAGACCTGGCCGGGGATGTCGGCGAGGACGGCCTCGATCGCGGTCCGGTCGGCGTCGGTCAGACCGCTCGCGCGCTCGAAGATGAGCACCGCGGGCAGCCGGTTGTCCTGGCTGAACGACTTCTGCAGCTCGGCGACCCGCGTAGACTCGGCCGAAGCGGGCAGGAAGGCGGCGTTGTCGTTCTCCTGCACGCTCGACAGCTGCCCCTGGAGGGGCCCGCCGACGGCGCCGACCGCCAGCCAGAGCACGAGCAGGAGGGCGGGCAGGACCCACCGTGGCGCCGTTCGGGTGGCATTCATCGTCGTGCGGGCCTTTCGCGGCAGAATCACGCTCGGACTTCCAACTTGTTCAGCAGGCTGAACAATAGCCCGAGAGGACGCCGCGTGCCCGAGGACCCCGTCGACCCGGTCGCCGACTGGCCCACCGGCCGCCTGCTGTCGGTGGCCGCGCGCCTGGTCGAGCAGTCCTGGCACGACTTCCTGGCCACCCGCGGCCTCAGCCACGCGGGCCTGATCGCCCTGCACCTGCTCGTCGCGGCCCCGTCCTCGCAGCGCGAGCTGGCCCGCCGCGCCAAGGTCACCGACCAGACCATGAGCCGCACCGTCGAGCGCCTGGCCAAGGCCCGCATGGTCGGCCGCGGCGTCGACCCGGCCGACCGGCGCCGCACCCTGGTCACCATCACCGACCGCGGCCGCGAGGCGCACGCCGAGGTGCTGCGCGCCGAGCGCGAGGACCCCGTGGTCCTGGGCGCGATCAGAGACTACGAGGCGTTCCGGCTCCAGCTGGTCGACCTGGTGTCCTCGCTGACCGCCAGGACCTGACCCCAAACCCCGATCCCGACTCTCACCGACCAGGGGCTTAGGGGATGAGCAGCAGCTTCCCGGTCGTCCGCCTGCCCTCCAGGTCCTCGTGCGCGGCCCGTGCCTGGTCCAGGCCGTAGGTCGCGCCCACGCGGACGTCGAGGTCGCCCGCGAGGACGGCGGCGAACACCTCGCCTGCGCGGCCGCGCAGCTCCTCCGGGGTGACCACGTGGTCGTTGAGCTTCGGCCGGGTCAGGAACACCGACCCGGCCTGGTTGAGCCGCTGCGGGTCGACCGGCGGGACCGGGCCGCTGGCCGCGCCGAACAGCGCGAGCACGCCCCGGCGGCGGACCACCGACAGGCTCCCGTCGAAGGTGGTGGCGCCGACGCCGTCGTACACCGCGGCCACGCCCTCGCCGCCGGTCAGCTCGCGCACGACCGGGGCGAAGTCCACCTCGTCGTAGCGGATCACCTCCGCCGCGCCCGCCGCGCGCGCCAGGTCGGCCTTCTCCGCGGTGGACACCGTGCCGATGACCCGCGCGCCGCGGGCGCGGGCGAGCTGGACCAGCAGCAGGCCGACCCCGCCCGCGGCGGCGTGCACCAGGACCGTGTCGCCGGGCTGGACGGGGTAGGTGGAGGTGAGCAGGTAGTGCGCGGTCAAGCCCTGCAGCATCACCGCGGCGGCGGTCTCGTCGGAGACGCCGTCGGGGACCGGCACGGTCTCGGCCGCCGGGACGACGGCCTCGGCCGCGTAGCTGCCCAACACCCCCGCCCACGCCACGCGGTCGCCGACCGCGGCCTCGGCGCCCTCGCCGACGGCGGTCACGGTGCCCGCGGCCTCCACGCCGATGCCGAACGGCAGCGGGACCGGGTACGCGCCGCTGCGGTGGTAGGTGTCGATGTAGTTGACCCCCGCCGCCGCGACCGAGACCAGCACCTCGCCGGGGCCGGGCGTCTTCGGCTCGACGTCGCTCACGCCCAGCACGGACGGGCCACCGGTCTCGGACACCAGCACTGCCTGCGGCACGGCACTCTCCTTCTGTGGTCGGACTCTCCGGCAAGTGGAACCGATCACGCCCGCCCAGTGTTCCCCGCGGGCACGATCTACGCTCCCCATATGGACACTGACCGGCAGCAGCCCAGCCCCACCGCGGTGAAGGCCGCGGCCGCGTTCGTCGCCGCGCACGGCAAGACCGCGCGCGCGGTCGTCGGGAACGTCGGCCTCGCGGGTGCCCGGGTGGTGCTCGTCGGCGCGGACGGCGCGATGGGCGATGTGATGGTCGCGAGCCCCGCCGCGGGGCAGGCGCTGATCGAGCGCACCGAAGGGCTGGACGCGTCCGAGTGGGACCGCGAGACCGTGGAGAGCACCAGGATCGGCGCGGCGCACCGGGCCAAGATGGCCGCCCGCGCGCGCGGCTAGCGAGCCACCGCCCGGTCGGGCGAAAACGGCGTGCCGGGTGGGGCGCGGTGGTGTGGGATCGGGGTATGGCGATCGTGGTGGACAAGCCGGGAGTCGACGGGTTGGGCGAGGCCGCGGGTGTGCTGCGGGAGTGGCAGCACGACGGGGCGCCGATGCAGCTGCACCCGGGGGACCTGGGCTGGTTCTGGCGCTTCGGCGCGGAGGCGACCGCCGAGGCGGTCCGGACCTGGAGCCGGGACGGGCGGGTCCTCGCCGTCGGGCTGCTGGACGAACCCGACCTGTTGCGCATGACGATCGCGCCGGACGCGCTGCGGGACGAGGACCTGGCGCGGCAGTTGGCCCACGACCTGACCGAGCCGGAGCGCGGCGTGCTGACGGCGGGGAAGGTCTCCGTCGAGGCGCCCCGGGGCGCGCTGGTCCAGGACCTGCTGTCCGAGCACGGCTGGAACGTCGCCGAGCCGTGGACGCCGCTGCGCCGCGACCTCGCGGAGCGGGTGCGGGACCCGGCCGTGCGGATCGAGGTGATCGGGCCGGAGCGGGCGCACGTGCGGACCGCGGTGCAGCGGGCGTCCTTCGACGGCTCGACGTTCACCGACGAGCGCTGGCACGCGATGGCGGCCGGATCGCCCTACGCCGACGCCCGGTGCCTGGTCGCCCACGACGACCAGGGCAACGCGGTGGCGGCGGTGACGGTGTGGTCGGCAGGGCCGGGAAAGCCGGGGCTGATCGAGCCCATGGGCGTGCACCGGGACCACCGGGGCCACGGCCACGGCCAGGCGATCACCGTCGCCGCGGCGGCCGCGCTGCAGGAGATGGGCTCGTCGAGCGCGATCGTCTGCACCCCGAGCTCCAACGTCGGCGCCGTCGCCACCTACAGGTCGGCGGGCTTCCAGCCACTCCCCGAGGTCCGGGACCTCTACCGGGACGCCTGACCCACTGCCGGGCGGGGGTGCGCCGCGCTCCACAGCGCGGCGGTCGCCACGATCGCGGCCATCGCGCCGAGGACGTGCAGGGCGACCAGCAGTTCCGGCACCCCGAGCGCGAACTGCGTGAAGCCGAGCGCGCCCTGGGCGAGCACGACCACGACGAGCACGGCGTAGTGCCGCCACAGCGAGGCGGTGCCGTCCCTGCGCAACAAGACGCCCACGGCCACCAGCAGCGCCAGGAACGCGTACAGGAACGCCGCGTGCACGTGCGCCAGCGTCTCCACCGGCAGCGCCAGGCGCGGGGTGAGCGGGTCGCCCGCGTGCGGACCCGAGCCGGTGACCATCGTGCCCGCGACGAGCAGGCAGGCCAGCACGGCGGTCATCGCCACCATGGCCTTGCCGAGCGCGGGCTGCACCGGGCGCGCGGGACCGTCGGCCTCGTCCACGGCGTACACCAGCAGCACCGCGAGCCAGACCATCACCGCCGAGGCCAGGAAGTGCACGGCGACGGTCCACCACAGCAGGTCGAAGCGCACCGTCAGCCCGCCGATCACCGCCTGGACGGCCACCCCGACCGGCATGGCCAGGGCGAGCCGGTAGTAGCGGGTGCGGCGCGGTCGCTCCAGGAAGGCGGCGGCGAAGGCGGCGAGCGCGATCAGCCCGACCACGCCGGTGAACAGGCGGTTGCCGAACTCGATCCACTGGTTGAGGTCGGCGTACTCCGGGTGCTCGACCGGGACCATGCTGCCCGGGTGGCACTCCGGCCACGTCGGGCACGCCAGGCCCGAGCCGGTGACCCGCACGATGGAGCCGGTGACCGCGATGAGCCCCTGGGTCGCGACCACCGCCCAGGCCAGCGTCTTCTGCGCGCGCCGCGAGAACGGGCGGATGGTCTCGACGCGGGCTTTCAGCGAAGGCACCGGGGAATCGTAGGACGGGCCGCGGCGCGGGTGGTCAGCGGCGCTGCTTTAGCGTGTCCGGGCTCTCATCGCGCGGCCAATGGCAAAAGTGTGGCCATGTTCGCGGTTCGCCCCCACGTACCGATCATGGGGCACTACACTACGTCGCTGGAAGGCGGCCTCCCCCATCGCCTTCCCCCAGCTACCGCCGGACGGATCGCTTCCCCCCAACGAACCGTCCGGCGGTAGCGCCACCCCTCACGCGCAAACCTATACTGGTTGTGCAGGGGTTTCAACACTGGTGCAATCGCCGGTGGTGACATTCGACAGGTGTCGAACGCCGCCGGAAGGGGTGTCATGGAACTGGGGACCGGCAGCCTGGCCGCGAAGCTCAACCGACTGGTGGCCACCGTGCACCCGGCCGGTCGCGGGCCGTACACCAATGAGGAGATCGCCGCGGCCATCCGCGACGAGCAGCACGTGGACCTGACCCACAGCGCCGTCTCGGCGTGGCGGCGCGGCACCCGCGACAACCCGAGCTTCCGGCACCTGGCCGCCCTGGCCAAGTTCTTCGGCGTGCCGATCGCGTACTTCAGCGACGACGCCGAGTCCGCGAGGGTGGACGAGCAGCTGGACCTGGTCGCCGCCTGGCGCGACACCCAGGTCCGCGCGATCGCGATGCGCGCGGGGGAGCTGTCGGAGGCGGGCCGCGCCGCCCTGCTGGAAATGGCGATCCGGGTGCGCGACATCGAGCGGGCCGCGAGCAGGCCCACGGGGGCCGGGTGACCCGCGCGTACCGCGTGCTGCGGAACCGGATCGGCGGGCTGCTCCAGGAGATCGGCGTGCCTAGGCCGTGGGACGTCGGCGAGTTCTGCCAGCGGGTGGCCCGCCACCGCGGCACACCGCTGCGGCTGGTGCCGATCGAGCTGCCCCCGGGCGCGCCCGACGGCGTGTGGCTGGCGGGCCGCGACTGGGACATGATCATCTACGACGCCCACACCTCGGCCCTGCGCGCCGAGCACATCATCTGCCACGAACTCGGCCACATGCTCCTGGAACACCAGAGCGCCGACCTCACCGCCCTCACCCCCGACCTCGACCCCGCGGTCCTGGCCCGCATGCTCGCCCGCTCGGGCTACGACGACGCCCGCGAGCGCGAGGCCGAACTGGCCGCCGCCCTGATCTGGGAGCTGGCGGGCCGCGCGACCCCCCGGCGCCCGCGCACCCTGGCCCCCGCGGACGCCGAGGTCGTCGACCGGCTCGCCGACCTCCTGGCCGATGACCGCTGAGCTGGTTCACCTCGCGGTGATCGTGGTCGCCCTGGCGGCGGCCGTCGACCGGGTCGTCGACCTGCTGCGGCGGCCAGCGCCGGGCCGCGTGGCGTTGACGGTGGCGCTGGGGCTGCTGGTCGTCGCCCTGGTGCTGGGCCACACCTGGTGGGTGCCGACCGAGGGGGTGTGGGCGACCGGGCTGGTGTGGCTGGCGCAGCACGCCGTCGTCTTCGGGGGAGTGTTCGCCCTGCACCTGTTCTTCCTGTGCTCGGCGCACCCGCCCGGCTCCATGGCGGCGGCGGTCCGGTCCAAGGCGGTGCTGAGCGTCGCCGCGCTGGTGGTGATGACCGCCGCCTGGCTGGTGGCGGTGCTGGTGGAGCGCCCGGTGTGGGCGTTCCCGGACTTCCCCGCGCAGCCGTGGTCCGGGGCGGCGAACCTGGTGTTCCTCGGCTACCTGGCCCACGGGCTGGTCGGCAACGCCCGGCTGACGGCGCACTGGGCGCGGATGGCCGACCGGGTCTGGCTGCGCCGGGGCCTGCGGTTGCTCACCGCGGCGGCGCTGGCGCTGCTCGGCTGGGCGGGGTACAAGGTCGCGGTGGTGGCGCTGGCGATGGCGGGCAGGACGACCGACTTCCGGCTGGTGGCGATGCTGCTGCTCGCGCTGGGGCTGCTCCTCGGGCTGGCGGGCATCGTGCTGCCCGCGTGGGGTCCTCGGCTGGCCGAGCTGGCGGCCTGGCCGGGCAGGCTGCGCTCCTACCACCGCCTCGGTCCCCTGTGGAGGATGCTGCGCGCGGCCGCCCCAGCCATCGAGCTGCCCGCGCCGGTTCCGTGGTGGCGGGTGGAGCACCGGCTCTACCGGCGCGTCATCGAGATCGCCGACGGCCGGGCCGCCCTGCGCGGACACCTCGACCCGGCGGTGGCCGCCGCGGCGGGACCGGACCCGGCCGCCGCCGAAGCGGCCTGCCTGAGCGCCGCCGTGGCCCGGTTGCGGACGGGCGCACCGCCGCTGGCCGCCGCTGTCGAGGAGCGCCGCGGCGGCCGTGACCTGGCGGAGGAGGTGGCGTGGCTGGAACGGGTGGCCGCGGCACTGCCGTGACCCGTACCGGTGACGCGCTGCTGGTGACGCGCTATTGGTGACCTGGTGCTGGTGATGCGCTGCTGGTGACCGCTGTTGGTGATCTGGTGCTGGTGACCCGGTGCTGGTGATCTGCTGCAGGCGACGCGGCCGGTGATCCGTCACTGGAATTTCGGACGAGCCGCATCGTCATCCGGCCTGCCGTCGGCACGGCGTCAGTCGGGGGTCTCCCGGCCGACCGGGTTCGGCCAGCGCCGGAAACCGCCCTCGGTGTTGATGGTCTGGCCGGTGATCCACGCGGCGTCGTCGGTGGCCAGCCAGGCGATCAGGCGGGCCGGGTCGTCTGGCGTGCCCCAGCGGCCCCGCGGGAAGTGGGCGCGGACGACCTCGTGCACCTCGGGCGGGGCGTAGCCGGTGTCGACCGGGCCGGGGTTGACGGTGTTGAGGGTGATCCCCCGGTCGATGAGGTGGTCGGCCAGGGTGCGGGTGATCGAGGCGAGCGCGCCCTTGCTCGCCGCGTACGCCACCTCGCCGTGCATGGGGCCGAGGTCCTGGCCGGAGGTCATGAAGACGACCCGCCCGCCGGGCCTGCCGTCGTGCTGGGCGGCGAAGGCCTGGGCCAGCAGGAGTGTCGAGCGGGTGTTGACCGCCCAGTGCGCGTCGAGCATGGCCGCGTCCACGGCCTCCAGGGGCCCGTCGCCGCCGCTGCGGGCGTGGTTGCAGACGAGGACGTCCAGGTGCCCGAACGCCTCGGCGACGGCCTCCACCAGCCGCCGCGGGGCCTCGGGCTCGGCCAGGTCGAACTCGCCGTGCCGGACCCGTGCCTTGTGGACGGCGAGCCCGTCGACGAGCGCGTCCGGGCCGCCGGGGTCCGCGCCCCACGGCTGGTCCTCGTCGTGTGGCGAGTAGTGGTGCAGGAACAGGTCGGCGCCGAGCGCGGCCAGCCGGTGCGCGATCGCGTAGCCGATACCCGCGCGCCTGCTGACGCCGGTGATCAGCGCCACGCGTCCGTGGAGGGAGGCCATGCCCCCATGCTTCCCGCTACGTCAACCGGGTTGTGCGCGTGGCCAAGGCGCCCGCGCCCACGCCCCAGGCGAGCAGCGTCAGCCACACCGACAGCGGGGGAGTGCCCCCGGCCAGCGCGGTCGTGAGCCCGTCGGTCAGGGCGGCGGAGGGCAGCAGGGACACCACCGAGGCCATCGCCGGGGGCAGCGCCGAGGTCGCCACCACCACCCCGCCCGCCAGCAGCAGCACGAACCACACGACGTTGGCCAGGGCCAGCACCACTTCGGCCTTCAGCGCCCCGCCCAGCAGCACCCCCAGCGCCCCGAAGCACAGCGTTCCCAGGGCGAGCAGCGCGACCATCCACAGCAGACCGCTCGGCGACCAGCCCAGCAGCAGCGCCACCACCGAGACGACGACCGCCTGCACCGCCACCACGACCAGCCCGGCCACCACGCGCCCCAGCACCAGCAGCCACCGGGGCAGCGCCGTCGCCGCCAGCCGCTTGAGCACGCCGTAGCGCCGGTCGAACCCCAGGGCGATGGCCTGCCCGGTGAACGCCGAGGAGAGCACCGCCAGCGCCAGCACCCTCGGGGTGATCGCGTCCACCCGCGGGGCGGGCAGCTCGATCACCGGCACCAGCGTCAGCCCGACGAGCAGCGCCAGCGGGATCAGCAGCGTCAGCAGCACCTGCTCGCCGTTGCGCAGCGTCAGCGTCGCCTCGGTGCGGGCGTGCGCCAGCAGCATCCGCAGTGGACGGCCCGCGCCCGGCGCGGGGGTGAAGGTGCCTGCGGGGAAGGTCACGAGCGCAGCTCCCGTCCGGTCAGGTCCAGGAACACGTCCTCCAGGCTGCGCCGACCCACCCGCAGCTCCTCGGCGAGCACCCCCTGCTGGGCGCACCACGCCGTCACCGCGGACACCACCTGCGGGTCCACCACCCCGCTCACCACGTACGCCCCCGGCGACGGCTCGGACACCGCGCACTGCTCGGGCAGCGCCGCGCTCAGCAGCGTCAGGTCCAGGCCGGGACGGGTGCGGAAGCGCAGCAGCTGGTCCTCGGAGGTCAGCGCGCGCGGGGTGCCCTCGGCGACCACGCGGCCCGCGTCGATGATCACCACCTGGTCGGCCAGCGTCTCGGCCTCGTCCATCAGGTGCGTGGTCAGCAGGACGCTCACCCCGTCGGCGCGCAGCGCGGACACCAGGTCCCAGACCAGCCTGCGGGCCTGGGGGTCCAGGCCCGCGGTCGGCTCGTCCAGGAACACCAGCTCCGGGCGCCCGACGAGGGCGCACGCCAGCGACAGGCGCTGCTGCTGCCCACCGGAGAGCCTCTTGTACGGGGTGCGCGCCGCCCCGGTCAGTCCCAGCACGTCCAGCAGCCAGGCCGGGTCCAGCGGGTCGCGGGCGCACGCGGCCACCAGCCGCAGCATCTCCGCCGCCCGCACCCCCGGGTACGCCCCGCCGCCCTGCGGCATCACGCCCACCCTGGGCCGCAGCGCGGCGGCCATCGGGTCCAGCCCGAGCACCCGGACCGACCCGGAGTCGTGGCGCAGGAAGCCCGCGCAGATCTCCACAGTGGTCGTCTTGCCCGCCCCGTTGGGCCCGAGCAGGGCCAGCACCTGACCACGCGGCAGCGTCAGGGCCACCCCCGCGACCGCGGTCGTCGACCCGTAGCGCTTGACCACGTCGCGGACCTCGACGGCGGACTCGCTCACGAGCCGGAAGCCTATGCCGTGCCGCTGGTCACGCGGGTGGCGGGCAGGCCGAGCAGGTGCCGCCGGGCGATCAGGACGGCGAGGCCGGTGGCGACGATCGCCGCGGCGTAGGCGTACGGGAGCTGGAAGGTGCGCCCGTCGAACGGCGAGCCGGTCGTGTTCAGCACCACCGCGAGCACCACGCTGATCCCGGTGGCCGCCGCGCGGAACTTCGTGTCGCCCGCGGCGGCGGCCAGCGGCACGGCCGCCCACAGCAGGTACCACGGCTGCACGGTCGCGCCGAACACCAGGACCGCGCCCAGCGCCACGCCCAGCCCGGTCAGCGGGCGCAGCTTCCACTGGAAGCTGTCGAAGAGCAGTTTCGCGGCGATCAGCGGCCCGATGACCGCCCCCACCGTCCGGCTGACGGTGATCGCCGCGTCGATGTGGTTGCCGAGGCCGAGCAGGATGCCCAGCCCGCCCGCGGCGAACCCGAGCGCGGTCATCGGCGCCAGCCAGCTCTTGATGGTGGCCGCGGTGTTCAGCGTCGCCACCCAGCCGTACCCCAGGCCGCTGCCCAGCGACGCCGCGGTCAGCACCACCGCGAACACCACGAACAGCCCGCCCGCCGTCGCGAACAGGTGCGACCACTTCCCGCCCAGCCGTCGCGCGATCATCACCCCGAGGAAGCCCAGGGCCAGCGCCGCGGGGATCTTCACCGCCGCGCCCAGGGTGATCACCGCGGCGCCCGTGGCGTAGCCGACCAGCTCCCCGGGCTGCCACGGCGGGAACGGGCCGTCCGGCCCCACCCACGGCATCCTGCGCAGCGCCAGCTCGAACCCGACCAGCATCAGCCCGATGGCCAGCGACTCGTTGTGCACGCCCACCACCAGGTGGAACAGCACCAGCGGGTTGGCCGCGCCCAGCCACAGCGCGCTGACCGGGTGCACCCCGAAGCGCCGGGCCAGCCGGGGCAGCGCCCAGATGATCATGGCGAGGCCGACCAGCGCCAGCAGCCGGTGCATGGCCACGCCCCACACCACGTGCCCGCCGGTGAGCCAGTTCACGATCCGACCGAGCGAGAGGAACAGCGGCCCGTAGGGGGAGGGCGTCTCCCGCCACACCGTCGGCACGCCCTTGGTCAGCGGGTGGTCGACGCCCAGCGCCTGCGCGGGTCCCTCGGTGTAGGGGTCCATGCCCAGCGCGGCGATCTCGCTCTGCGCCAGGTAGCTGTACACGTCGCGGCTGAAGCTGGGCACGGTGAACACCAGCGGGGTGATCCACATGACCAGCGTGCGCGCCATCTGCGGCAGCGAGACGACCCGCTCGCGCGAGGGCCGCGACAGCCGCCCCAACGCAAGCCAGGCCAGGGCCAGCATGAACACCCCGGTGAAGCCCACCGCGATGGACACCGTCGGCATCCGGCTGAACAGGCTCAGCACCGGCAGCCGGAGCACCGGGTTGAACACCGGCGCCGCGCCCGCCCCCAGGGAGCCGAGCAGCAGCAGCAGCGCCCCCACCGTGCCGAACCGGCGGATGACGTCGAGCTGCCTGCGCTCGGCGGCGTCCAGCCCGGTGGACCCCACCGCGCCGACCCGCTCCGTCTCTCCGGCCACCACGGCGGGAAGCGTATCCGGGTGGCCGCAAAGCCCCGTCCGTGCGCTCTGCCGGTGACCCCGATCACCCGACTTTGCCTGTCGGCCGGAAATAAGACACACTTGTGTTGTGAAAAAGACCGCCCCCGCGCCGCGGACCCCTGACGGGGCTCCCGCGCAGCACGCGGACGGGCGCACTCGCCAGAGTGTCGCCCGCCTGCTGCTGGAGCAGGGGCCGATCACGGCGGCCGCGATCGCCGAGGCGCTGGGGCTGAGCCCGGCCGCCGTCCGCAGGCACCTGGACGCACTGGTCACCGATGGCGAGGCGGGCACGCGTGACGCCCCCCGCCGCGGAGACCGGGGCCGCGGACGGCCCGCCAAGCTCTTCCTGCTCTCCGAGGCGGGCCGCGCCCGCTTCGGCCACGCCTATGACGATCTCGCCATCGCCGCCCTGCGCTTCCTCGCCGAGAGCGGCGGGGAGCAGGCGGTGCGGGCGTTCGCGGAGCGCCGGGTGGCCACCTTGGTCGATCGCCACCGCGACGCGGTGACCAGCCCGGCTGACCCCGGGGCGAGGGCCAAGGCCCTGGCCACCGCGCTGACGCGGGAGGGCTACGCTGCCTCGACCCGCACCGTCGGCGCGGGGGAGCAGCTGTGTCAGCACCACTGCCCGGTGGCGCACGTCGCCGCCGAGTTCCCCGAGCTGTGCGAGGTGGAGACAGCGGCCTTCGCGGCGCTGTTGGGCACCCACGTGCAGCGGCTGGCGACCATCGCCAACGGGGACGCCGTGTGCACAACACATGTGCCCCTGGCCAAAGTCGCCCCGGCCACCGCGCCCCAGGCGACCGCACCACCGGTTCCTGATGGAGGGAAGTCCGAATGACTGCCGCTGCCGAGCAGCGCACCACCACGCCGCTGTCCCAGGAAGAGACCATTGCCACGCTCGGGCGATACGAGTACGGCTGGTCCGACGCCGACACCGCGGGGGCCACGGCACAGCGTGGCCTGTCCGAGGCCGTCGTGCGGGACATCTCTTCCAAGAAGAGCGAGCCTGAGTGGATGCTGGAGTCCCGACTCAAGGCACTCCGCCTCTTTGACCGCAAGCCCATGCCCTCCTGGGGCGCGGACCTGTCGGGCATCGACTTCGACAACATCAAGTACTTCGTGCGCTCCACGGAGAAGCAGGCCCAGTCGTGGGAGGACCTGCCCGAGGAGATCAAGAACACCTACGACCGCCTGGGCATCCCCGAGGCCGAGAAGGCCCGCCTGGTCTCCGGTGTCGCCGCCCAGTACGAGTCCGAAGTGGTCTATCACAAGATCAACGAGGAGCTTGAGAAGCAGGGTGTCATCTTCCTCGACACCGACACCGCGCTGCGCGAGCACCCCGAGCTGTTCGAGGAGTACTACGGCTCGGTCATCCCGCACGGGGACAACAAGTTCTCCGCGCTGAACGGCTCCGTGTGGTCGGGCGGGTCGTTCATCTACGTGCCGAAGGGCGTGCACGTGGAGATCCCGCTGCAGGCCTACTTCCGGATCAACACCGAGAACATGGGCCAGTTCGAGCGGACCCTGATCATCGTCGACGAGGGCGCCTACGTGCACTACGTCGAGGGCTGCACCGCGCCGATCTACTCCTCGGACTCGCTGCACTCGGCGGTCGTGGAGATCGTGGTGAAGAAGGGCGGCCGCTGCCGCTACACCACCATCCAGAACTGGTCGAACAACGTCTACAACCTGGTCACCAAGCGGGCCAAGGCCGAGGCGGGCGCGACCATGGAGTGGATCGACGGCAACATCGGCTCCAAGGTCACCATGAAGTACCCGGCCGTGTTCCTCATGGGCGAGCACGCCAAGGGCGAGGTCCTCTCGATCGCGTTCGCGGGCGAGGGCCAGCACCAGGACGCGGGCGCGAAGATGGTCCACATGGCCCCGCACACCTCCTCGACCATCGTGTCGAAGTCGGTGGCGCGCGGCGGCGGGCGCACCTCCTACCGCGGGCTGGTCCAGGTCAACAAGCGGGCGCACCACTCCCGGTCCACGGTGAAGTGCGACGCGCTGCTGGTCGACCAGATCAGCCGCTCGGACACCTACCCGTACGTCGACATCCGCGAGGACGACGTGCAGATGGGCCACGAGGCCACCGTCTCCAAGGTCAGCGACGACCAGCTGTTCTACCTGATGTCGCGCGGCCTGACTGAGGACGAGGCCATGGCGATGGTCGTGCGCGGGTTCGTCGAGCCCATCGCGCGCGAGCTGCCCATGGAGTACGCGCTGGAACTGAACCGACTGATCGAGCTGCAGATGGAAGGAGCGGTCGGCTAAATGACCGTCTCTGTTGACCGCCCGGTGACGCCGAAGTCGTCGCGGGCCGACTGGTTCACCTCCTACGACGTCGCGGCCTTCGAGGTCCCCGGCGGGCGCGAGGAGATCTGGCGGTTCACGCCGATGAAGCGGCTCGCGGGCCTGCACACCGGCGCGGCGGCCTCGGGCACGGCCTCGGTCGCGGTCGAGGCCGCGCCCGAGGTCACGGTGGAGACCGTCGAGCGCTCCGACGCGCGGCTCGGGTCGGCGGGCACCCCCGCCGACCGGGTCGCCGCGCAGGCGTACTCGGCCTTCACCGAGGCCACCGTGCTCACGGTGCCGAAGGAGACGCGGGCGTCCGCGCCGACCATGGTCACCGTCACCGGGCCGGGCGCCGGTTCCGTCGCCTACGGGCACATCCAGGTGCGCGCCGAGCTGTTCGCCGAGGCCATCGTGGTCATCGACCACCGCGGCTCCGGGGTCTACGCCGACAACGTCGAGCTGGTGCTGGCCGACGGCGCGAAGCTGACCGTGGTGTCCATCCAGGACTGGGCCGACGACGCGGTGCACGTCTCGGCGCACCACGCCACGATCGGCCGCGACGCGCTGCTCAAGCACATCGTGGTCAGCCTCGGCGGCGACGTCGTGCGGATCTCGCCCACCGCGGCCTTCGCCGGTCCCGGCGGCGAGGTCGACATGACCGGGCTGTACTTCGCGGGCGCGGGCCAGCACCTCGAACACCGCACCTTCGTCGACCACACGCAGCCCAACTGCACCTCCAACGTCGTCTACAAGGGCGCGCTGCAGGGCGAGGACTCGCACACCGTGTGGATCGGCGACGTGCTGATCCGCGCGGCGGCCGAGGGCACCCAGACCTACGAGCTCAACCGCAACCTCGTGCTCACCGACGGGGCGCGCGCGGACTCGGTGCCGAACCTGGAGATCGAGACCGGCGAGATCGCGGGCGCCGGGCACGCGTCGGCGACCGGGCGCTTCGACGACGAGCAGCTGTTCTACCTGCAGGCCCGCGGCATCCCCGAGGACCAGGCCCGCAGGCTGGTGGTGCGCGGGTTCTTCCACGAGCTGCTGATGAAGATCGCCGTCCCGTCGGTGCGCGAGCGCCTCGAGGCGGCGATCGAGGCCGAACTCGCGGCAGTCGGCGGATGAGCGGCACGCGGGTCTGCGCCCTGTCGGACCTGGACGACGGCAAGCCGTTCGCCGTCCAGGTCGACGACATCGCCGTGGTGCTGGTGCGCCAGGGCGACGAGGTGCACGCGCTGCGCGATGAGTGCTCCCACGCCGAACTCGCGCTGTCGGAGGGCGAGATGACCGGCAAGGGCATCGAGTGCTGGCTGCACGGGTCGTGCTTCGACCTGCGCACCGGCAGGCCCTCCTCCCCACCGGCGACCGAACCCGTCGACGTCTACGCCGTCACCGTCGAGGCGGGCGACGTGCGCGTCGACACCACCACCACGCTGAACTGACTTTGGAGTAGAACCGCAATGTCCACGCTGGAGATCAAGGACCTGCACGTCTCGGTGGCCACCGACGAGGGTCCCAAGGAGATCCTCAAGGGCGTCGACCTGACCGTGAAGTCCGGCGAGACGCACGCGATCATGGGCCCCAACGGCTCGGGCAAGTCGACCCTGAGCTACGCCGTCGCCGGGCACCCGAAGTACGACGTCACCTCGGGGTCGGTCACCCTCGACGGGGTCGACGTGCTGGCGATGAGCGTGGACGAGCGCGCCAGGGCGGGCCTGTTCCTGGCCATGCAGTACCCGGTCGAGGTCCCCGGCGTGTCCATGTCGAACTTCCTGCGCACCGCGGTCACCGCGGTCCGCGGCGAGGCGCCGAAGCTGCGGACCTGGGTCAAGGAGGTCAAGTCGGCGATGGGCGAGCTGGAGATCGATCCGGCCTTCGCCGAGCGCAGCGTCAACGAGGGCTTCTCCGGCGGTGAGAAGAAGCGCCACGAGATCCTGCAGCTGGCGCTGCTGCGGCCGAAGATCGCCATTCTCGACGAGACCGACTCCGGCCTCGACGTCGACGCGCTGCGCGTGGTGTCCGACGGCGTGAACCGCTTCCGCGAGTCCGGCGAGTCCGGTGTGCTGCTGATCACCCACTACACCCGCATCCTGCGCCACATCACCCCCGACTTCGTGCACGTCTTCGCCGGTGGCCGCATCGTCGAGTCCGGCGGCAAGGAACTGGCCGACGTGCTGGAGTCCGAGGGCTACGTGAAGTACGCGGGCAAGACGGAAGCGAACAGCGCGTCCTGACGTTGTACTGAGCCGTATGGAGGTGCTTCCGGTGATGAGTCTTTCCGACAGTGCGGTGACCGCCCCGCTCGACGTCGCCGCGCTGCGCGCCGACTTCCCGATCCTGCGCCGCACCGTCCGCGACGGCAAGCGGCTGGTGTACCTGGACTCCGGGGCCACCTCGCAGCGCCCGCGCCAGGTGCTCGACGCCGAGCGCGACTTCCTCGAGCGGCACAACGCCGCCGTGCACCGCGGCGCGCACCAGCTCGCCGAGGAGGCCACCGACGCCTACGAGGCGGCGCGGGCGCGCATCGCCGCGTTCGTCGGCGCCGCCCCGGACGAGGTGGTGTTCACCAAGAACGCGACCGAGGGCATCAACCTGGTCGCCTACGCGATGGCCAACGCGGCCACCGCGGGCCCGGAGTCGGCCCGGTTCGTGCTCGGCCCCGGCGACGAGATCGTGGTCACCGAGATGGAGCACCACGCGAACCTGGTGCCCTGGCAGCAGCTCGCGCACCGCAGCGGGGCCACCCTGCGCTGGTTCGGGTTCACCGGCGACGGGCGCCTCGACCTGTCCGACATGGACACCCTGGTCACCGGGCGCACCAAGGTCGTGGCGTTCACCCACCAGTCCAACGTGTTCGGCACGGTGACCCCGGTCGCCGCGATCGTGGCCCGCGCCCGCGAGGTCGGCGCGCTGACCGTGCTCGACGCGTGCCAGTCGGTGCCGCACTCGCCGGTCGACTTCACCGCGCTGGGCGTGGACTTCGCGGTGTTCTCCGGGCACAAGATGCTCGGACCCTCCGGTGTCGGCGTGCTCTACGGGCGGCGCGAGCTGCTCGCGGCGATGCCACCGTTCCTGACCGGCGGGTCGATGATCGAGACGGTGGAGATGGCCAAGTCCACCTTCGCCCCGCCGCCGCAGCGCTTCGAGGCGGGCGTGCCGATGACCTCGCAGGCCGTCGGTCTCGGCGCTGCCGTGGACTACCTGAACGCGGTGGGGATGGACCGGGTCGCCGAGCACGAGCACGCGCTGACGGTGGCCGCGCTCGCCGGGCTCGCCGAGATCCCCGGCGTCCGGCTGCTCGGCCCGGTGCTCGACGCCTCGGGCGCGGTGGCCGATCGCGGCGGCGCGGTGTCGTTCGTCATCGACGGCGTGCACCCGCACGACGCCGGGCAGGTGCTCGACGACGAGGGCGTGGCCGTGCGGGTGGGGCACCACTGCGCGTGGCCGCTGCACCGGCACCTGGGCGTGCCCGCGAGCATCAGGGCCAGCTTCTACCTGTACAACGACCTCGACGACGTCGCCGCCCTCCTCGACGGGGTGCGGACGGCGCAGAAGTTCTTCGGGGTGGCGTGATGCAGCTGCAGCAGATGTACCAGGAGATCATCCTGGACCACTACAAGAACCCGCACGGGCGTGGATTGCGCGAGCCGTACGACGCCGAGTCCTTCCAGGTCAACCCGACCTGTGGGGACGAGGTGACGTTGCGGGTGCGGGTGTCCGACGGCGTTGTCGAGGACGTGTCCTACGACGGGCAGGGCTGTTCGATCAGCCAGGCATCCACGTCGGTGCTCACCGATCTGGTGGTGGGCCGCGATGTGACGTCCGCGATGTCCAAGATGGACGCTTTTGTCGAACTGATGCAGGGGCGCGGCCGGATCGAGCCGGACGAGGACGTGCTGGAGGACGGCATCGCCTTCGCGGGTGTGGCGAAGTACCCTGCCCGCGTGAAGTGCGCCCTGCTTGGCTGGATGGCGTTCAAGGACGCGCTGGCCCGCACCGGAGGAGCCTGAAGACATGACCGACGAGACAGCCGACACGGCAGGCACTGTCGACACCGATGAGGCGGTCGGCACCGTCGAGCGCGGCGCCGCGGCCCTGCCCGAGGCCGCCCCCCGGGCCGACCTGCCCACGCTGGACGACCTGGAGGAGGCCATGCGCGACGTGGTCGACCCCGAGTTGGGGATCAACGTGGTGGACCTCGGCCTGGTGTACGACATCCGGGTCGAGGACGACAGGACCGCCATCGTCGACATGACCCTGACCTCGGCGGCCTGCCCGCTGACCGACGTCATCGAGGACCAGACCCGCGCGGCGCTGACCGGCGGCGCCGGGGGCGGGCTGGTGTCGGACTTCCGGATCAACTGGGTGTGGATGCCGCCGTGGGGTCCGGAGAAGATCACCGATGACGGCCGCGAGCAGTTGCGCGCGCTCGGTTTCACCGTCTGACTCGCTGAGGACCCGTCCCGCCGGGGACGGGTTCTTTTTACGATCTGCTTTCAGCTATCTGGATAATGCGAGAAGGGTTGCGGCGGCCCGCTGATCTGCTGGGGCTCGAAAAGGGTGCGGTGAGGTCGGTCGGCCGGAGGCGGCAAGCCTGCGGTGGCACGAGTGATCAGCTTCTGCTGGGGTGGGGGTGTGCCCCGCCCCACCCGCGCCGATCTGGACGCCGCGCGCGACCGGACCGTCCACGATGTCATCGCGCCCGGTCTGTCCGTGCTGTTCTGTGGGATCAACCCCAGCCTGTACTCCGCGGCCACCGGCCACCACTTCGCCCGGCCGGGCAACCGCTTCTGGCCCGCCCTGCACCTGTCCGGCTTCACCCCGCGCCTGCTGCTGCCGGACGAGGAGTCCCTCCTTCCCGGCTTCGGCATGGGCGTGACCAACCTCGTCGCCCGGGCGACCGCGCGGGCCGACGAGCTCACCCCGGCCGAACTGGTCGAGGGCGGCGCCCTCCTGCGCGCGCGGGTGGCGCGGTACCGGCCGAAGGTGGTGGCCGTCGTCGGGGTGACGGCCTACCGGGTGGCGTTCGGGATCGCCGAGGCCAAGGTGGGCGCGCGGGAGGAGCGGGTGGCCGATGCCGCGGTGTGGGTGCTGCCCAACCCCAGCGGCCTCAACGCGCACTACCAACTCCCCGACATCGCCGCGGAATTCGCCGCGCTGCGCCGCGCCGTGTCCTGATCCCTGCCCGAGATCGGTTCGGCGGGCGACGCCGGTCGAGCCGGAGTCCACGCTGCTGTGTGTTAGCCCGCGTGGGCGGGGGAGCGGTTCACCGGCGCTGGGGCGCGACCGCTGTCCGGGGCGCGGCCGCGGAGGACCTCGACGCGGTCGCTGCCCGCGCGGGTGAGGACCCAGCTGGAGCCGGGCACGGCTTTGGCGCGCTGCTTCAGCGGGGCCAGCTGCCGAGACGCCTCGCGGTAGGAGGAGATGGCGCCCACGCCGCACACCAGTGAGGCCAGGGACACCGTCACCACCATTCCCTCGGTCGACCACGGCCGGTCCACGACGCGGGCGGCCAGGGCGGCGATCTCGTCCACCTCGGCGACCACCAGGAAGTCGTCGCCGCCGACGTGGCCGACGCGCACGCCGGGCAGTTCCGCCTGGGCCCGGGACAGCTCGCGGCCGATGGCGCGGATGAGGTCGTCGCCCGCGGCGAAGCCCACGGTGTCGTTGACGGCCTTGAACCCGTCGACGTCGAGCCAGGCGGCGACGAACATCTGGCCGCGCCGGACGCGGCGGTCGATCTCGCGGTCGACGACGTCGCTGCCGGGCAGGCGGGTCAGGGGGTTCAGGGCGGCCGCCTGCTCGACGCGGACGGCGGCCACCGCGCGCACGACCTCGCCGAGACGGACGACGCCCTGGCACACGCCGCGCGCGTCGACCACCACGATGTCCTCTGTGGAGCGATCCCAGTCGGTGTCGTCGACGGCCTCCAGCAACTGCAGGCCGGTGGCGTCGACACCGACCACGCGCGGGGTCTCGCCGTGGCGCGCCGCGGGGCGCTTGGCGTTGAGGGCGTGGCCGTACGGACCGGTGACGGCGAGCAGGAACCGGCTGCGGGTCAGCGTCGCGCGCGGTTTGCCCAGGGGGTCGACCAGGACGACGCCGTTGACGCCGGGGTTGTCGGCGAAGCGCTCCCGGGCGGCCTCGGCGGTGGCGTCCTCGGGCAGCGTGGACGCCGGGCGCAGGAAGTCGGCGACCATCGGGACGCCGGCGCCCTCGCTGGTCGTGGTGGCGTTCAGCTCGATGATCTCGGCCACCGGCCGGGACAGCGCCGCGGCGACCGCGCCGCCGCGCGAGGCGGAGGCCAGCAGGTTGCCCTGGGCCAGCCGCACCCCCGCCCGGTTGAGGCACAGCAGCTGGTCCTCGTTGTCCACGCCGACCGCGGCCAGCCGCACGTCCACCCTGGCGCAGTACTGGGCCAGGAACTCCACCACGGCCAGGCACGCCTCGTCGTCGGGAAGCCCGCCGATGAGCTCGGTGTCGAGCTTGACGAGGTCGGGGCGGACGTCGGTGAGCAGGGTCAGCGGCAGGTCGCCGTCGCCGACGCCGTCGAAGGCGACGCGGTAGCCCTGCTCGCGCAGGCCCGCGATGCCGCGCACCAGCGCGGCCCGGTGCACCCGGCTGAACGGCGGGGTGATCTCCAGGACCACGTCGTGGGGGTGGCGCCCGCAGCGGGCCAGCGCCGCGCGCAGGAAGCGGGCCAGCTCGTCCGGGCGGGTCGCGGTGGCGGCGAGGATGTTGACGTGCACCGGCACCGCGGCGTTGTGCCCGCTGCTCGCCAACAGCGCGCCACTGGCCAGGGAAATGTCGGTGTCGGTGAGCCTGCCCGCTTTTCCCGCCTGGCGCAGTAAGTCGTATACGGTGCCGTCCTTGGGGCGGGCCAGCGCCTCCACCGCGACGATCTCGCCGGTGCGGGTGCTGAGCAATGGCTGGAACGCGTAGCTGACGTCCGGCACCACGGTCACCTCGCCAGTGTGCCTGTGGGACAGGGCTTTGTGGCCTCCTGTCACTGGTTGTTCACTCAGCTGTGGTCCGGCTCACGACCCGCGGTCGGCACCCGGACACCGGTTGGCCGAACCCATTCCACGTATGGCGGAATGAATGTCACGCAATGGGGAATAATCGCGCGTGAAAACCTACCGAAACACCGCCAATTTGCGGCGAATTCCCCACGGTGCGGCGGCGAAAAGGCCCGCCATCGCCGTCGCGGTGCCCGCCAGGTCCGCCCGGCCGGTGAGGAACGCGCGCTGGCGCTCCTGCGGCTGGTCGAAGAACCGCGCGAAGAACTCCGGCACCTCGGCAGGCGGCAGCGCCAACAGCGCCCGCAACCCGTGCCCGCGCAACGCGTGCACCACCCGCGCCGGACGCGGCCACACCGCCGCCCGCGCCGCGGCCACCGCGGCGGCAGGCCCCTCGGGCAGGGCCTCGGCGATCGCCGAGGCGACGGCGGGCGCGGCGGCCAGCGCGTCGCCGACGCTGTAGCCCGTCGCCGGGTGGACCATCGCCGCGGCCGAGCCGAAGGCCACCGCCCCCATGCCAGTGCCCGTGCGGATGGGCAGGTCCAGCGGGAACCGCACCCGCTCGGTCGGGGCGTCGGCGGGCACGGGAACCCCGGCGCGGGCCAGCCTGCGGGTCAGCCGCTCGCGCAGCGGCTCCGCGGGCGCGCCCGGCCGGGCGGCCAGCGAGGTCTCCTCCAGCAGCGTGCGCCCGTCGGGCAGCGGCACGGCGTAGAGAAAAGTGGCCAGCCCGTCGGCGGTGTCCCAGTCGTCCATGAACACCGCCGAGCCCGCAGGCACCAGCGCGGTGGCGTCGGGCACGACCACCCCGACCGCGGACTGCTCCGCCCGAGCGCCCGCCGGGCGCCCGCCGCTGAGCACGCGGCGGTGCCCGGTCGCGTCCACCACCACCGCGGCGGCGATCGCCCCGCCGGAGCCCAGGTGGACGGTCGCGCCGCGGGCGCCGTAGCTCGCGCCGATGACCTTGTCCCGCACCACCGGCGTCGTCCCCGCGACGTGAGCGGCCACCGCGGCGGCGTTGTCGAGGACGGCGTACTCCCGCCCGAGCGCCCGCCCACCGGCCCGCACCGCGCTCACCACGCGCGTACCCGGCGGCAACGGCGCCTGGTCGGCCCACATGCCGTACGTCGGCCACCAGGGCGCGTCCGGGCACGGGGCGACGACCGTCACGGCCAGCCCGCGCCGCGTGCACGCCTCGGCCAGCGCCCAGCCCGCGGGTCCGCTGCCCGCGACGATCACGTCCACAGCCGCCACACCGACGATCCCACCACGCCGCGCCCCGCCGATCGAGCCCGACGCGGGTAATAGGCTCACCGCATGTCCGACCATGACCGCACCGGGCGGCGCGACCCGGGGCCCGCCCCGGGCGACCTCGCCGCCACGCCGTTCCGCGGCGACCGGGACCGGCTCGTCGCCTCGCCGTTCTTCGCCCGCCTCGGCGGGGTCACGCAGGTGGTCACCGCGGGCGGGTCCGGCCTCCTGCACAACCGGCTCACCCACAGCCTCAAGGTCGCCCAGATCGCCCGCGCGATCGCCGAGCGCGTCAACGCCGACCCCGAGACCGCGCCGCTGCTGGAGGACCTCGGCGGCTGCGACCCCGACGTCGTCGAGGCCGCCGCCGTCGCCCACGACCTGGGCCACCCGCCGTTCGGCCACCTCGGCGAGCAGGTGCTCGACCGGCTCGCCCGGGACCGCTTCGGCCTGGCCGACGGGTTCGAGGGCAACGCGCAGAGCTTCCGGATCATCACCACCACCGACACCCGCGGGCCGCGCGCGGCCGGGCTGGACCTGACCGCGGCCGTGCGCGCCGCGGTGCTCAAGTACCCGTGGACCCGGTTCTCCCACCCCAGCCCGCACCCGAGCACGATGGCCGACCCGCCGCGCGGGGCGGCGGAGCCGCCCGAGGCGCCGGGCACCGGGTCGGCGAAGTTCTCCGCCTACGTCACCGAGCTGGACGACCTGCTCGACTGCCGCGCGCCGTTCGCGGGCCGGATCGCCGACTGGCAGCAGAGCGTGGAGTCCTCGGTGATGGACAACGCCGACGACATCGCCTACGCCATCCACGACCTGGAGGACTTCCACCGCATCGGCGTCCTGCAGCACGCCCCGGTCTCCGCCGAGCTGGGCCGCTGGGAGCGCGGGCGCGCGGAGTTCGCCGCGCTGTCGGACACCGACCTGGCCGCCGACCGCCGCAGGCCCGGCCGCTCCATCGAGGCCCTGCGCCGCCGCCTGCACCTGCGCGACGCCTGGATGGTCGACGACGACGCCTTCGCCGCCGCGGTCACCCGCGTGCGCGAGGACCTGGTCGACGCCCTGCTCGCCGTCCCCTTCGACGGCTCGGTCGCCGCCGAGCAGGCCTTCGGCGCGTTCTCCACCGGCTGGACCCGGCGCCTGGTCGCGGGCATCCACGTCGTCGCCGACCCGCCGACCCGCTCCGGCCACGTCCTGCTGGCGTGCGAGCAGTGGCACGAGGTGCAGGTCCTCAAGTTCGTCCACCGCCGCTTCGTCCTGCTGCGCCCGGACCTGGCCCTGCACCAGCGCGGCCAGGCCCGGCTGCTGTCCTCCCTGGTGGAGGCCCTCGACCAGTGGCTGGCCGACCCGTTCGAGGCCGACCGCCTGCCGCGCCGCCTGTACGACCTGGTGGAGCTGGCCCACGCCGAGTACACCGGGCTCGCCGCCGACTACCCGCAAACCCTGACCGGGCCCCGCGGCGACCTCGACGTCAGCGTCCCCGCGCTCGCCCGCGGCCGGGCCGTGATCGACTTCGTGGCGTCGCTGACCGACGGCCAGAGCGTGTCCCTTTTGGACGCGCTCAGCGGCAGGGAGGGCCGGTTCTGGTCGGACGCGCTCGTCCTGTGACCGCCGCTCTCCGCGGCGTTTGATTAAGTCCGGCTTTTGGGCTTGACTCCGGTCAGGCATTCGGAACTCTGGAGGGTGAATGACGGTCGTGGTGGTCGTGATGGGCGTGTCCGGTTCAGGCAAGACGACGGTCGGGACCGCGCTGGCCACGGCCTTGGACGTCCCCTACGCCGAGGCCGACGAGTTCCACCCGCAGGCCAACATCGACAAGATGACCTCGGGCATCCCGCTCACCGACGCCGACCGCGAGCCCTGGCTGCTGGCGATAGCGGCGTGGATCGGCGAGCACGCCGAGACCGGCGGCGTGGTCACCTGCTCCGCCCTCAAGCGCGACTACCGCGACCTGCTGCGCTCCGGCGGCCCCGCCTGGTTCCTGCACCTGCACGGCACCCAGGAGGTCATCGCCGAGCGGATGTCCGGCCGCAGCGGCCATTTCATGCCCCCGTCCCTGCTGGACTCGCAGTTCGCCGACCTCCAGCCACTGACCCCCGACGAGCCGGGCCACACCGCCGACGTCACCCACCACGTGGACCGCATCGTCACCGACACCGTCGCCGCCCTGGGCATCGCCCCCTGACCGCCGCCCCTCGTTGGCTCAGTTGACCGCCGTCGCTCTTGGCGCGCGTGCCGCGGTCCAGGCCGGGGAACTGGTCACCAGTGCCAGGCAGGCGGCGGCGGTGACCAGTGTCCAGCGTGGCCACGGGGGGATTCCGGGTATCGCGGCCAGCAGGACGGCGTACGGCAGCATCGCCGCCGCGCACAGTGCCGCCGCGACTGTCCACACGCGACTGACGCGCAGTGCTGCCACCGTGAGGAGGGCGGCGGGGGCGACGACCAGTGGTTCGATCCGCAGCAGCACCAAGAGCGCGCCCGTCAGTGCGGCGCCCGCGCCCGCCCACAGCCAGCGGAAGTCGGGCCGGGTGCGGACATCGGCGGTGAAGGCCAGGGACAGGAACACCGCCGTGGCGACAGCGGGCAGTACGAACGCGACGGTCAGCGCGGGGGCCCACGGCGCGCCACCCGGCCCGAAGGACAGGACCACCGCGACCAGACCGGGCAGTGCGGGCACGGCGGCGAGGATCTTGGCCTCCAGCCACGCCCCCCGCACCAGGGCGATCAGCGCGGCGGCCGAGGCGGCGTGCACGAGTGTCCACAGTGACATGAACGGTGCGATCCCCATGGCCGACACCACCGACGCCGCGGCCATCACGATCCCGGTGAGCAGGCCGAACAGCCCGGCCAGGCGCACCGACGCGCCGAGTTCACCCGTGCCGGAGCGGCCCGCCAGCCGGGTCCGCGCCGCCAGCGCCAGGGTCGCGCCCGCCTCGGCCCAGCCCGGCCAGCCGTGCTCGGCGTCGAGGTCGGCGTCGGCGTGCCCGGCCCGGCCGTCGAGGAAGCTGGCGACCATCTCCTCCTCGCGCTCGGCGCGGTACCAGCGGGGCAGCACCCTGAGCAGGGCGCGGTAGCGGTGTTCCAGCCGGGTGCTCACCGGGCCTCCCTGGCGCGCAGGACGGCGCTGGCGGCGCGGACGTTGGCGCGCAGCCGGGCCACCTCGGCGGCCAGCGCGCGCACCCCCGCGTCGGTCAGCCGGTAGTACCGGCGCAGCCTGCCCTGGTGGACCTCCTCGCGGTCCCGCTCGGCCAGCCCGTCGGCGACCAGGCGGTCGAGCACCCCGTACAGGGTGCCGACGCGCAAGCTCATCCGGCCCTCCGACAGCGTCTCCACGGCCTGCACCACCGCGTAGCCGTGCAGCGGTTCCCCGGCCAGCGCGGTCAGCACCAGGAACGCCTGTTCCGACATGCTCCGAACACTCATGCCGCCGAATATATCGGCCAACAGAATATATCGCCAGACTCATGTCGGTGCGGTGTCAGCGGGATCGGCCAGGCTGGCCGTGATCCGACGGAGGTCGAAGATGGCCTACATCCCCATCCTGTCCGCCAGCCCGTCCCCGACCGCGCCCACCGCGGTCTTCGCCGAGCACGCCGCCGCGCGCCTCGCCCGGCGGGGCCACGCGTCCGCCGTCATCGGCGTGCGCGACCTGCCCACGACAGCGCTGCTCCGCGCCGACGCCGCCGACCCCGCGATCGCCGCGGTGCTCAGGTCGGTGGGCCGCGCGGAGGCCCTGATCCTCCTCGCCCCGGTGGCGCGGGCGTCGACCAGCGGGCTGCTCAAGAGTCTGGTGGACCTGCTGCCGGGGCTCGCGGGCGTGCCCGCCCTGCCGGTGGCCACCGGCTCCTTCGCCGCGCACGCCAGGGTCCTCGACCACGCCATCCGGCCCGCCCTGGCGGCACTGGGCGCGCACGTCCTGCCGACGCTGTTCCTGTCCGAGCACCAGGCCGTCCTCGAACCCCTGCACGCCGCCCTCACCGCCGTCGCCGCCGCGATCCCGGTGCGCGCCGCGTAAATCGCGCCCCTGGTTCAGCACCGACCTGATGACCATTGGCCCCGACCTGCCCGGCGAACCGGCGACCACGGTGACCCCGGTCATGCTCGCCCTGGGCTGAGGTCCGGCCGGCTAGGCTGATCACATGTCGACATGGGCGGACCTCGCCGAGTACGTGCGCGAGGAATACGAAGTGCTCTCCGAGTCCGAGGACGAGATCCGGATTCTGTTCGATTTCGAGCACTACGACGAGGAGGACGAGCGCACCCAGGTCGTCATCCTGGTGCGCGAGGTCCTGGACGAGAAGCACGAGTGGGTGCAGATCGCCACCCCCATCGGGGAGGCCGCCAAGGCCGACCTGCTCGCGCTGCTGACCGAGGTGGGCCACTCCACCATCGCCTGCGGCGCGGCGATCATGGGCGAGCACGTCGTCCTGCGCCATTCCCTGCCGCTGGCCACCCTGGACATCCACGAGTTCACCGAGCCCCTCGCCCTGCTCGCGGGAACGGGCGACCAGCTGGAGGAGATGTTCTTCGGCGGGGACAAGTACTGACGACACCGGAACCAGGCCCGCGCCCGTGGCGTCCCAGGGCGGAAACTCGTGGAGGGGGACTTCGATGACCTACGGCCAGGACCAGTCCGGCGGCTACCCGAACTCGCCGTACCAGGGCCTGTCGACACCGGCGGGCGGGCAGCAGTACGGCCAGTACCCGCCGTCGGCCCCGATCCCGGCGCAGACCCCGGCGCGGACCCCGAAACCGGGCCGCGGCCCGGTCGTGGTCCTCGTGGTGCTGCTGGTGCTCGCCGTCATCGGAACTGGGACATTCGTCACCCTCTGGATGATGGAGCGCGGCGAGCACACCACCACGCAGGAGGCCCTCGCCGAGCGGGAGCGCTCACTGAGCGCCAGCCAGCAGAAGGTCGGCGAAACAGAGGACCAGCTGGCCAAGGCCGAGGAAGACCGCAGGGTCGCCGAGACCAAGGTCGGCGAGCTGACCAAGTGCAGGCAGGCGGGCAAGGACCTCCTGGAGTCCCTCGACGGCGGCGACACCCCGGCGAACCGCGAGAAGACCACCGACGCCCTGGACCGGATGGATTCCTTCTGCTGACCCCCTGGCAAGATCAGGGCACATGACCGCCAGCCGCGAACCCCAGCAGCTACCGTCAGCCGAACCCCCGACCGTCCGCCTCCGGATCGTGCCCGCCCTCCCGCCCGAGGTCCCCCAGGTCCGGCAGAAGAGCACCATGCGCCGCATCGCCCGCAAGATCCTCGGTCCGAACCTGCTGACCAAGAGAGACTGACCAAGAGACCGACCCGGAGGCGGTGCGGCGGGGTCAGCTCAGGCCGATTCCCAAGGCCAGCGCCTCGGTGCTGACCCGCTTCATCTCCGCCTCGTGGGCGAGCGGGTCGGGAACCGGGGACGCGGTGTCCGACTCGGCGACGACGACCTCGCGCCCGTCCACCGTGGCGGCGAAGCCCCCGCGGCTGAGGCGGGGCAGGCCGGGGACCGTGGCCACCTGGTCCCGCAGCAGGTCGTTCACGCTGCCGGTGCCATCGGCGCTCACCAGGTCCCCCAGGCGGGCCGCGTCCTCCGCGGTGCGCATCCGCACGACGGCGACCGAGGTGAAGACCGTCCGCCCGTCCCACGTCGCGGTCGTGAACAGCGCCCGGGTCAGCTGGGCGCACGGGGTCTCGGTGAGGAACTTCCTGGTCTCGCCGTAGGCGTGCGTGGCGCAGTCGCTGTCCAGGGCCGCCTCGGCGGTCTCCGGCGCCCGGGCGAACTCGAACTCCGGGGCGGGCGCGGGCGGCGGGGCGGGCGCGGGCGACTCGCTCTCGACCTGCCACCACACCAGGCCCGCCACCGCGAGCAGCACGACCAGCGCGGCGGCGCCCAGCACGGGACCCCGGACCCGGCGCGGCTTGCGGGGTTCGGCGACCGGGGGCGTGCGCAGGGCGGCGGGCAGTTCCTCCGGCAGCGAGCTGAGGATCAGCGCTCCAGGTTCACTGGGCCGCGGCGGGAACTTGGGAGGTTCACTGGGCCGAGGCGGGAACTTGGGCACCACGGGGGATTCCGACACGGGTCCCTACCGTAGCCGTTCACCCATTCGAGTGGCCACCGCCTCGGACCAGGCACGATGAAGATCACCTCCGGCGGGCTGTGGGGATCGGCGCCGCGGCGATAGGTTGGGCGCCATGGACAACGCCGCCGCGTTCGCCGCGCAGAACCGCTCGTTCGCCGACATCCTCGCGGCGGCCGACCTGGACACCGCGGTGCCCGCCTGTCCGGGCTGGACGTTGCGCGACCTGCTCACCCACGTCGGCCGCGGCGACCGCTGGGCGGCCACCATCGTGGCCACCCGCGCCGAGGCGCCGGTCGACCCCCGCACGGTCGCCGACGGCAAGCCGCCCGCCGACGGGGCGCTCGACTGGCTCACCGCGGGGCCGCGGCTCCTGCTCGACGCCGTCGCCGCCGACCCGGACGCCCCGGTGTGGACGTTCACCGGCCCCAAGCCCGCCCAGTGGTGGGTGCGCAGGCGCCTGCACGAGGTGCTGGTGCACCGGGCCGACGCGCTGATCGCGCTCGGCGAGCCGGTCGAGGTGGACCCGGCGCTGGCCGCGGACGGGGTGTCCGAGTGGCTCTCGCTGATCAACGGCGTCGGCGCGCCCGCCCTCGACGAGGGCGCCACCCTGCACCTGCACGCCACCGACGCGGCGGGGGAGTGGACGCTGCGCCGCGAGGGCGACCGCGTGGTCTGGGAGGACGGCCACGCCAAGGCCACCGCGGCCGTGCGCGGCCCGGCGATGGACCTCCTGCTGGTGCTGCTGCGCCGCCTGCCCGCCGAGCGGGTCGAGGTATTCGGCGAGCCCGCCGTCCTGGCTGATTTTCTCGCCAGGACGCCGTTCTAGGCAATTCACCGTATTGCGGTCCCAGGTTATATCGATGGCAACTGGGAATAACTCGCGCCGATACCGGCGGATTACCCCCTCTTCGTCGGTGTCGACGCGCTGAACAGCGCCTTTACACTTCGCGCAGTGGTCGCGCGAAGGCGATCACCCCTGCCCGGAGTCCCTGCGACTGGGCGATGTGGTGCCCGTGGGTTACCGCCGCGCCCGGTTGACTCCACCGAGAGGTCCCCACATGAAATACCTGCGATCAGCGGGATTGGCGGTCATGGCCGCCGCGGCGGTGGCGCTGTCCCTGACCCCAGCGGCCGCCCACGACCCGAACACCCCCGAGGGCGTCGCGGCCATGCAGAAGTTCATGGCCGACCACCAGCCCGCCGACCGGCGCGCCCCGCTGGTCGGCACGGCCGCGGGCGTCCCGTGCGTCAACGGCAAGGCGGACAAGTACCCCTGCAAGAACGTCGACCTGCTCAGCGTCCTGCCCCTGGCCAGCATGGGCGGCGGCAACGGCAACGACATCTGGGGCTGGACCGACCCGCAGACGAACAAGGAGTACGCGGTCGTCGGCCGCACCAACGGCACCTCGTTCGTGGACATCAGCACCCCGACCTCCCCGCGCTACCTGGGCAACCTGCCGTCCAACGGCGGCAGCAGCACCTGGCGCGACATGAAGGTCTACAAGGACCACGCCTTCATCGTCGCCGACCTGATCTCCGGGCACGGCATGCAGGTCTTCGACCTGACCCGGCTGCGCACGGTGACCACGCCGCAGACCTTCAGGGCCGACACCATGTACACCCGGTTCGGCCCGGCGCACAACATCGCGATCAACGAGGCGACCGGCTACGCCTACGCCATCGGCTCCAACACCTGCGGCGGCGGCCCGCACATGGTCGACATCCGCACGCCGAAGTCGCCGGTGTACGCCGGGTGCGTCAGCCAGGACGGCTACACCCACGACACCCAGTGCGTCATCTACAGCGGCCCCGACGCCGACTACCGCGGCCGGGAGCTGTGCTTCAACTCCAATGAGGACACCCTCACCATCGTCGACGTCACCACCAAGTCGAACCCGGTGCAGATCGCGCGCAAGGGCTACAGCGGCGCGCAGTACTCCCACCAGGGCTGGCTGACCGAGAACCAGCGCTACTTCCTGCTCGACGACGAGCTGGACGAGCAGCGCAGCGGGGTGAACACCAAGACCTACATCTGGGACCTGGCCAACCTCGACAGCCCGCAGCACATCGGCACCTACACCTCGCCGGTCAAGGCCATCGACCACAACCTCTACGTCAAGGGCAACTACGCCTACCAGGCCAACTACCGGGCCGGGCTGCGCATCCTCGACCTGGCCAACGTCGGCTCGGCGCAGCTGAGCGAGGTCGGCTACTTCGACATCTACGAGTCCTCCGACGGCGCGCAGTTCAACGGCGCGTGGAGCACCTACCCGTACTTCCCCAGCGGTGTCGTGGTGGTCAACGGCATCGAGCAGGGCCTCGTCGTCGTCCAGCCGAACCTCGGCGGCGGCCCCGGCCCCGATCCCGAGCCGGGTGGCAAGTTCGAGAACGCGAACAACGTCACCATCCCCGACGCCGGTTCGGCGATCACCAGCAGCGTCACGGTGAGCGGGGTGGCGGGCAACGCGCCGTCGACCCTGTCGGTCGGCGTGGACATCAAGCACACCTACCGCGGTGACCTGGTCATCGACCTGGTCGCGCCGGACGGCACCGCCTACCGGCTGAAGAACTCCAGCTCCAGCGACTCCGCCGACAACGTGATCGCCACCTACACGGTGAACGCGTCCACCGAGGTGGCCAACGGCGCCTGGAAGCTCCAGGTCCGCGACGTCTACCAGAGCGACACCGGCTACATCGACGCGTGGCACCTGCAGTTCTGAACGGCGTGACCGGGCCCGGGGCGCCTGCGTGCCCCGGGCCCTTCGCGGAGAGGAATTCCCATGCGCGCCCTGCGTGTGTATGAGTGGGTCGCGGTCGCCATCGCGGCCGTGGTGGCACTCGGCCTGCTGCTGGTGATCGTGCTGACGCCCAGCGCCCCCGCGCACACCATGCCGATGGCGGTCGTCCCCGCCGCGCACAGCGACGGGCTGTCCGACGCCGAGAACGGCTACCGCTTCGACCCGGTGACCATCCCCGCCGAGCGCGGCGCGGACCTGCCGGTCGCGTTCCGGATCGTCGGCCCGGACGGGGAGGCGGTCACCGACTTCCAGCCCAACCAGACCAAGAAGGTGCACTTCTTCGTGGTGCGCGACGACATGTTCGTCTTCGGCCACGTCCACCCGGAGCTGTCCGGGGACACCTGGCGCACCGCCGTCGACCTGCCCGACGGCGGCGCCTACCGGATGTTCGCCGAGTTCATCCCGTTCGACTCCGCCGATCCCGCGCACCCGATCGTCCTGGGCCTGCCGTTCGCCATCCCCGGCGACACCGCGCTGAACGCGCTCCCGGCGCCCGCCGAATCCGCCGACACCGGCACCGGCTACACGGTGACGAGGCTGGACGGGACCAAGGAACTGCCGGTCCGCCGGCCCACTGTGCTCCGCCTCGCCATCCGGGACGCGGCGGGGACCCCGGTGCGGCAGGTGGCCCCGCACCTGGGGGCCAGCGGGCACATGACCGGGTTCCACACCCTGCTGCTCTCGGCCACCCACCTGCACCCGGTGGAACCCGCGGGGACGCCGCTGATCGACGGGGAGCTGACCTTCCGGGCCGCGTTCGCCGAGCGCGGCGAGTACCGGCTGTTCCTGGAGTTCAACGTGGGCGGGACCGTGCACACGGCGGCGATGACGGTGATGGTCACCTAGGCGTGATGCGGTAGGTGGTCTCGGCGGTCAGGGCGAAGCGGTCGCCGCGGACCAGGGTGTGGCGCCATTCCACCGCCCGCTCGCCCGCGTGGCCGAGGCGGTGGATGGACAGCGCGGCCTGCTCGGGTGTGGTGCGCAGCCGCGCGCGCTCACCGGCGGTCGGGAGGACGGCGCGGATGGTCTCCTCGCCGCGGTCCAGGCGCACCCCGGTGCGCTCGGCCAGCACGCTGTAGAGGCTGGTCCGGGTGAAGTCGGCGCCGAGGATCGGTTCGGCGACCTCGGCGGGCAGCCAGACCCGGTCGATCGCCAGCGGCTCGTCGCCCGCGAACCGGGTCCGCTCGATGTGGACCAGCGGGGTGGAGCCCTCCAGGCCCAGTCGGTCGGCCACCACGGCGTCGGCGCGGATGCCGAGGGTGTGCACGGAGCTGCGCTGCGGGAGGCCGCGGGCCTCCACCGAGGAGAACAGGCTGTAGAGGACGCCCAGGGGCTGCTCGATGTCGGCCGCAGGGGAGACCCGGGGCTGGCGGCCGCGTTCGGCGGTGACCATGCCGTCGGCGCGGAGTTTGCGCAGGGCCTGGCGGACGGTGTGGCGGCTGACGCCGTAGTCCTCGACCAGGGCGAGTTCACCGGGGAAGCCCGCGGCGAAGTCGCCGGTGCGCAGGCGCTCCAGCAGGTCGTCCTGGAGTTGCCGCCAGAGCGGTCGCGCGTGCGCGCGGTCGAGGGGTCGTGCCGCCATGGGTGGTCCTCCCGGTGGGAGTCTCCCACCTGGGCTGGGGCGGTGATGGCGTTTGTGGGGTTCCTATCAGCGGTTCCGCGTGGCCTGGTGCACGGCGACCGCCGGGGCCGGGCTCAGGGCGAGGATGGGGAACAGGGTGGCCTGGTAGGCGTGGTAGGTGTCCGGTTTGCCCGCCCACGTGGTGGCGGCCGGTGTGCCGTCCGGGGTCAGTTCGTGGTGCCAGTTGCCGCGTTCGGCGTCGATGTGGTGGTTTCGCGCGTAGTCCCAGAAGCGGGTGTACCAGGTGGCGTAGGCGGGGTCCCCGGTCTGGGCGCGCAGGGCCCAGGCGGCCAGGATGGCCTCGGCCACCACCCAGTGCATGCGGGCCGAGACCACGGGGCGGTCCTGCCAGTCCAGGGTGTAGACGAAGCCGGGGTTGCCGTCGGTGGCCCAGCCGCGGGTGATCGCCGAGTCGAACAGCGCGCGGGCGTCGGTGAGCAGCCAGGGCGGGGCGTCCGCGCCCAGGGTGGCGTTCAGGTGCAGGAGCAGGCGCGACCATTCCAGCCAGTGGCCGATGGTGCCGCCGTAGGGGCGGAACGGGTGGTCGGGCTGGTCCCGGTTGTAGTCCAGGTCCACCTCCCACCCCGCGGTGAAGTGCTCGGGCAGGCGCCAGTCGTGGGCCGCGGCGACCTGGTGGACCACGCGGTCGGCGATGCGCAGGGCGCGCTCGTGCAGGGTCCGGTCGCCGGTGACGTCGCCTGCCGCCAGGTAGGCCTCGACCAGGTGCATGTTGCTGTTGACGCCCCGGTATGGCTCGGTCGCCGTCCAGGCGGCGTCCCAGGTCTCGCGGGCCATGCCCGCGTCGTCGTCCCAGAAGTGGCGGTCGAGGACGTGCAGGGCCTCGCTCAGCAGGTCGGCCCCGCCCGGACGGCCTGCTGACGCCGCGGCGGCGCCCGCCAGGACAACGAAGGCGTGGGCGTAGCCGTCCTTGACGGTGTTCTCCGTGTTGGTGAACCAGCCGCCGTGCTCGGCGTCGCGCAGGGGTCCGGTGAGCAGGGCGGCCACGCCGTGGTCGACCAGGTCGCAAGCGTTCACGCCGGGGCCGACCGCCTCGCCGAGGCCGTCGGCCAAGGCGAAGACGTGGGTCATCCGGCAGGTGATCCAGGTGGCCACGGGCTGGCCGGGCTGCGGAGCGCCGCCCGCGTCCAGCCAGGCGAAGCCGCCGGGCACCTGCGAACCCGCGGCGAAGGCGGCCAGGGCCCGCCGCTGGGTCGCCAACCAGGCGTGATGGGTCGGGGAATCCGGCTCGGTCGTCACGGCCCGACCCTAGGACTAAATCGGTTAAGCGGTCAATGTGCCCTGCACCCGGTCGTCCACCCCGACCGAACGCAGGGCGGTGAGGGTGACGTGGCCCCGGTAGAGCAGGGCGGCGTCGGAGTCGGGCTCGGGGGGATCGTTCCCGATCACCGACCCGACCTCGATGGCGCCGTCCTCGGTCCGCTCGACGCGGGCGCGCACCGAGCCGAACGGGGCCAGGTGCGCCCAGCGGAGGGCGAGGAGGTCGGCGGGCGCCCGGTCCGGGACGTTGACGTTCAGCACGGTGTCGGGGGGCGCCTCCGCCAGGGACCCCAGCAGGTCGGCGACAACCCGCGCCGCGGTGTCCCAGTGCAGCTCGTCGACCGGTTCCAGGGCGACGTCCAGGGAGACCGCCATGGCCCGCGTGCCGTTGATGCCCGCGGTGAGGGCGGCGCCGACGGTGCCCGAGTGCAGCACCGCCCGGCCGACGTTGGCGCCGCGGTTGATGCCGGAGAGCAGCAGGTCGGGGACCGGGCCGAAGGCGCCGTGGCAGGCCGCGAGCGCGATCAGGCCGGGATGGGCGTCGACACCGAAGGCGGTCACGTCGGGCAGCCCGGGCAGCGTGCGTTCCTTCATGATCACGCGCCGGTCCTGGGCGGACGCGGTGAGGCCCGCCGAGGTGCCACTGGACTCCGACAGCGGCGCGGCCACCACCGTCTGGAATCCCGCGGCGACCGCCGTGGCGGCCAGCGCGGCCAGACCGGGGGAGTCGATGCCGTCGTCGTTGGTGATCACGACCGTCGTCATACCCCTGTTCCTACCCCGAACCCACGCCCGTCAACCCTTTGTCCAGTGTGGACAAACCTTTTGACCCTGTGCTTTCGGTCCGGTGCTTTCGGCCTGTGCTGAGGACGGGGCGACCTCTGGCGCGCGTCGGCCGCGCGACCACCGCCGACGCTGCCTGCTTGACCCTCGCCCGAACGGGGTAGTCACAGGTATGAACGCACCGACCGAACCCACCACAGCTGAACTCATCAGCCGGGTCGGCGACCAGGTCAGCAGGCTGGTCCGCGACGAGCTGGCCCTGGCCAAGACCGAACTGCGCCAGAAGGGCAAGCGCCTGGGCACCGGCGTGGCGCTGGGCGGCGCGGCCGGGGTGCTGGCCTGGTTCGGGCTCGCCGCCCTGCTCGTCGCCGCGGGAGCCGCGCTCGCCCTGGTGCTGCCGGTGTGGGCGGCGGCGCTGATCGTGGCGGGCGCGCTGCTGCTGACCGCGGGCGTGCTGGCCGCCGTCGGCGTCGGCGACGTCCGCAAGGGCAGCCCGCCGGTTCCGGAAGAAGCCATCGAGAGCACGCGGCGCGACGTCGCCGCCGTCAAGGAAGGGGCACACCGGTGACCCGTGAGGAGAAGGCCCTGCGCGAGGACATCGCGCACACCCGCGCCGAGCTGGCCGACACCGTCGAGGCGCTGGTCGCCAAGACCGACGTGCGCGGGCGGGCCTCGGCGAAGGCGGGGCAGCTGCGGGAGCGCGCCACCGTCGCGGGCAGGCGCACCGCGGAGGCGGTCAAGCGCGACCCGGTGCCGGTCGCCGTGGCCGCCGTGCTCGGCGCGGGCGCCATCGGAGCGCTGGCCCGCGGCCTGACGGTCTGAGCCCCCGATGATCTGCGGCGCCGGGTGCTGCGGCGACCCATTCCGGCACCCGGCGAAGTCCAGTCCGATGTGGACCGGGTTTGCCCGGCCGGTGCGCGGGTAGTCAGGGAAGTAGTCAGGGAAATCGCCTGGAAAGGAGAGGGCATGACCACGGCACGAGAACTGATGACGCCCGACCCGGTATGCGTGGACAGCTCCAGCACCATCCGCGAGGCCGCGCGGAAGATGGCGTCCTCCTCGGTGGGCTCCCTGCCGATCTGCGGGGAGGACGGCAAGCTCAAGGGCATGATCACCGACCGCGACATCGTGGTGAAGGTGCTGGCCGAGGGCAAGGACCCGATGGCCGTCCACGTCGGTGAACTCGCCCAGGGCGAGGCCGTGACCGTCGGCGCGGACGACGACGCCGAGACCGTCCTGCGCACGATGGCCTCCCACGACGTGCGCCGCCTGCCGGTGATCGACGGCCACACCCTGGTCGGCATCATCGCCCAGGCCGACGTCGCCCGGGCCCTGCCCAAGCAGACCGTGGGCGCGCTGCTCGCCGACATCTCCAGCGACTGAGGGGACTGACCGGTGCGCGCCGTCGTGCTGAACTGCTCGTTGAAAAGTTCGTCGTCGGAGCCGTCCAACACCCAGCTGTTGACGGACGTGGTGCTCAGCGCCCTCGGTGAGCGGGGCTGCGCGACGACGGTGCACCGGCTGGCCGACCTGTCGATACCGCCGGGTGTGGTCACCGAGGCGGGGTCGGGCGACGAGTGGCCGCGGGTCCACGAGGACCTGCTCGCCGCCGAAATCCTGATCTTCGCCTCGCCCACCTGGGTGGGCAGGCCGTCGTCACTTGCCCAGCGGGCGCTGGAGCGCATGGACGCGATGATCTCCGAGACCGCGGACGACGGGTCCCCGGTGGCGTACAACCGGGTGGCGGGGGTGGTGGTCACCGGCAACGAGGACGGCGCCCACCACGTGATCAGCGAGATCAGCGGAGCGCTCGTCGACATCGGGTACACGATCCCGGGCCAGGCGTGGACGTACTGGAACATGGGTCCCGGGCCGGGACCGTCCTACAGCGACACCGACCACGGACACGAGTGGTCGGAGAAGACCGCGCGGTCGATGGCCCACAACCTGTACTCGGTCGCCGAGGCACTGCGCCGCAACCCGATCCCATCGAATCAGTGATGGTTGTGATGACGGACTCGGTGGGGCACTAGATGTCGCACTGGCCGTGGACGACAGCCACCGGGCAGGGCGCCACGTGCGCGGCCCGGTGGCTCACCGAGCCCAGCAGCATCCGGCGCAGCGCGCCGCGGCCGTGGGTCCCCACCACCAGCAGCGCCGCGGTCTTGGCCCGCTCCAGCAGCACCTGGCCCGGAGGTTCCGGGACCGCCTCGACCTCGACCTCCACCGCGGGGTGCGCCTCCAGCACCGCGGCGAGCGGTCCCCGCAGCAGCTCGCCGGCGATGTCCGCGCCGCGCTCGGTGTCGCTGCCCCACAGCTCCACCACGCCGAAACCCGGGACCGGCTCCGGGGACCAGCCGTGCACCGCCCGCAGCCGCAACCCGTGGCGCGCCGCGTACGCCGCGGCGAACTCCACCGCCGCGGCGCTCGACTCGTCGTCGGCGATGCCCACCACGACGTCACCCCTGGCGTCACCCACTGTCCCAACGCCCCGGGCCACGACCACCGGCAGGCGGGCCGTCCTCAACAGCGCGGCCGTGGTCGATCCCAGGACCGCCCGAGCGACCGCGTTGTGCCCGGTGGCGCCGACGACCACAACCCCGGCGTCGACCTCGGCGGCCACCTTCAGCAACCCGGGGACCGGCGGGCCGAGCGGGATGCGGGTGTCGACGGCCACATCGCCCGCCTTCTCCCGCAGCACCTGCTCCAGCTCCGCCATGATCGAGGACGCCGCGGCCCGCAGCTGCTCCTCGTCGATGCCCTCGGTGGGCACGGGGCCGGTCAGCGCGGGGGCCACCGGGTTGGGGTCGACAGCGAAGACGGCCACCAGCGGACCACCGGTTCGGCGGGCCTCGGCGGCCGCCCACCGGACGGCGTCACGGGCGGCCGGCGAGCCGTCGTACCCCACCACAACCGCGCGGTCGCGCACAGGTGCCTCCCACTTCGGTCACGAGCCGTTCTCCACCGAACGGCTGTCGACGGGTTCCGGGCCCTCCTCGTCGGAGTCGTGGTGGCGCAGCGGCATGGCGAACCACAGGACGCCGAAAAGCGCCAGGACGACGGCCGCGGCGATGAACGCGGGCACCATCCCGGCGATGACGTCCACAAGGAGTAGCACCGTTCCGGTGATCGCGCTCGCCAGGGCGGACAGGCCGTAGAGGGCGAAGCGGTTGGAGATCCGCAGGATGCGGTCGCGCTGGCCCTGGCGGAACAGCACTCGGTGCCAGGCGGCGGGCGCGGTCAGCAGGGCGACCGCGATGACGGTGAGCCCGACGGTGACCAAGTGCACGGCGTGCTGGAAATCGGTGCCGTTGAGGTAGGGCTGGGTGAAGGTGACCGCCAGCAGGAACCCGAACAGGATCTGCACCCCGCCTTGGGCGACCCGCAGTTCCTGGAGCAGTTCGTTGATATTGCGCCGTAACTGCGCCTCTGGCGATTCCGTACCCACATGTGCCTCCTGACCTCCTGGTATGCCAGCGACGTACCCCGGCGCGCTGGTGGTCAACCGTGCGCGGCCGCGGGCGGATGCGGCTACAGTGGGCTCGTCCCTACCGGTGTACGCCACTGAACCGAGGAGTGACGACCGGTGAGCACTTTGCTGACGCTTCGTCAGGGAACCTTCGATGACGCCGTCGTGGTCTACGCCGACGGCGAGATTGACATGGCGACCGCGCCGCAGCTGGCCGACGCGTTGCACGCGGCCATCGCCGTGGGCGAGGGCCTGGTCGTGGCCGACTTGGTCGAGGTGCGCTTCCTCGGCTCGGCGGGCATGGGCGTGCTGGTCAGCGCCGCGGATGAGTGCGGGGAACGGGGCCAGCGGCTCGTCGTGGCGACCGCGCCCACGGGCCCGGCCCGCCGGTCCCTGCAGCTGACCGGTCTCGACCGGGTGCTGACGATGGCCGACGACCTGAACTCGGCGCTGCGGGCGCCGCTGTCCGAGATGCCCTAGCCAGGCTGTTGGCTAGTCGGAGATCCGCTCGCGCAGGCGGCGCAGGGTGCGGCTCAGCAGGCGGGAGACGTGCATCTGGGAGAGGCCGACCTTCTCCGCGATCTGGGTCTGGGTCATGTTGCCGTAGAAGCGCAGGATCAGGATGCGCCGCTCGCGCTCGGGGAGTTCGGCCAGCAGCGGCTGCAGGGTCTCCTGCTGGTCGACCTCGATGAGGGCCTGGTCCTCGAAGCCGATGCGGTCGCCGACCGATGCGGAGTCCTCGTTCGGCCCCAGCACCTCGTCCAGCGACTGGGAGCGGTAGCCGCCCGCGGCCTCCAGGCCCTGGTAGACGTCCTCGATCGGCTCGCCGAGGTGCGTGGCGATCTCACTGGGCGTGGGGGCGCGCCCGAGCCGCTGGGACAGCTCGGCGCTGGCCGTGCTCACCGCCAGGTGCAGTTCCTTGAGCCTGCGGGGCACGCGCAGCGACCAGCAGGTGTCGCGGAAGTGGCGGCGGACCTCGCCCATGACCGTCGGGATGGCGAAGGACAGGAAGTCGGTGCCGCGGGTCGGGTCGAACCGGTCGACGGCGTTGATCAGGCCGACCGTGGCGACCTGCAGCAGGTCGTCCTGCGGCTCGCCACGGTTGGCGAAGCGCTGGGCGATGTGCTGGGCGACCGGCAGGTGCCCGGTCACCAGGCGGGTGCGCAGTTCGGCGCGCTGGGGGTCGCCGTCGGGAAGCTCGGCGAGCTGCTCGAACAGGGGAGCGAGGTCGGCGTAGGTCCCGGTCTCGCGGCGGGCGTGGGTGGTCAGGTGCGGCTGAGTCACCGGGCGCCGCTCTTTCGGGTGATCAGCACTTCGATCGCCAGCTCGGCCTGCGCGCTGTCGGTGCGCACGGCGGTGGCGATCGAGTCGACCAGGGCGGTCAGCAGCCGCCAGCCGAGGGAGTCCGGCTGGATGGGCGCGGTGTCCTCGACCTCGACCGACACCCCGAAGGTCAGCGAGTGCGGCAGCAGCGAGAACCGGCCGAACAGCCTGCCGCCCGGCGCTGCCCGCCGGATGAGCATGGTGCAGATCTCGTCGGCGACCAGCTTCAGGTCGGCGATCGCGTCGATGTCGTAGTCGGCGCGCATGGCGACCGCGCCTGCCATGGTGCGGACCAAGGGGAGACTGTCCAGCTCGGCGTCGACCCGAAGCTCGACGAGTTCGCCCTGCGTCATCGCATCAACCGTCTTCGAATCGGCATTGGTCACCAGTCCCGCCGGTTCCGGCCACCAGCCGACGTGCGTCCAGTCAGTCACTCCAAGGAGGTACCCCGTCGCCGCGCGATTACACCGTTTCGACCAAGGTTCCTCAGCCCATTCGCGAACGCGCCAGCGGCGCGAGCCGAAGCCGGGCAACCCTGGCGTCCCAGCGCCGGGCCAGGTCCGCGCTGAAGGGGTCTGGCGGGCCGAAAGGGCCTGGTTCGGCCTCGGTGTGCCCGGTGAGCCACACGATCGCGTTCTCGCCCTCGCGCACCGGCAGGCGAGGGAAGCCGTTGGGGCCGGGCTCGGTCTCCAGCAGGCCCAGCGGCGTGCCCGGCGGGGCGTGCTCGGCGGCGTGGGCGCGGACCGCGTCGTCCACCGGCCGGGGGAGCAGGCAGACCGTGGCGGTGATCATCGCGTGGCCTGCGGTCTCCGGGAGGTCGCCTTGGACCGGGCGCAGCAGGAGCACGTCGTCGGAGTCGGTCATCGTCGCGTTGGCGGCCTCGCGGTGGGTCCGCCAGGCGTGTCCGTCCTCGTAGAACTCGCGCAGGGCGGCGGTGCGGCGCTCCAGGTCGGGGAAGGCGCGCAGCCAGACGAACCGGTCGGGGTCGTCGAGGTCGGCGAACTGGCCGACCACCCGCATCCCGCACGCCTCGAGCTCGTCGGTGAACACCTGGTCGAACAGGTCGGCGAGCACGGGGAACCCGCCGGGGCGCAGGGTGTACTGGCGCAGCTCGACCACGGGCCAATCAGTCATGTGGAGAACTGTACGGACCGTTCGGTACAGTTTCAAACACCCGCAGCCCCGCGTACGCCGCGTCGAGGGCGTCCGACAGCGCGGAGGTCTCGCCGTACGTCCTCGCCATCAGCAGACCGCCCTGGAGCGCCGCGATCGTCGCGCGGGCCAGGCGCTCCGGGTCGGCGGTGGCGGCCAGCTCCCCCCGCGCGCGCAGCGCCCTCAGGCCGGCGGCCAGATGTCCCGACCAGCGGTCGAAGGCGGCGATCAGGGCGTGCCGCAGATCCTCGTCCGAGCTGGCCAGCTCCGCGGCGAGCGCGCCGAGCGGGCACGCCGCGATCCCGCCTGCGGCGGTGAACGCCCCGGGCAGCGCGTCCAGCCAGCGCCGGATGCCCGGCCACGTGTCCAGGTCGGCGAGGTGCTCGGCCTGCTCGGCCAGCAGCTCGTCGAGCTGGTGGTCGAGCACCGCGGCGACGAGGTCGGCCTTGCCGTCGAAGTAGTGGTACAGCTGGCTCTTGCCGCACTCGGCGCGGGCCAGCACGTCCTCCACGCCGGTCGCGCGCACGCCCCGCGCGCGGAAGAGCTCGGCGCCCGCGCGCACGATCCGCTCCCGCGCCCGCCTGCCCCGCTCGGTCCTGGGTAGGGTCGCCATGACGCAAATGTACCGATCGGTTCACCGGCTACACTCCGCCCAGCCGTGGCGTAGGGAGTCCGAAGTTGTCCGACACTGAGCAGCCCACCGGGCAGTCCACGGGGCAGCCCACCGGCCCAGTGGGTCTGGTGCTGGCCCGGCCCGCCCGGCTGCTGGGCGCCGAGCCGTTCTTCATGGAGTTCATCGCGGGCATCGAGGAACGCCTGGCCGAGCGCGACCTGTCGCTGCTGCTGCACGTGGTCGCCGACCACGAGGCCGAGATCGCCGCCTACCGCCGCTGGGCCGGGCAGAAGCTCGTCGCCGCCACGGTCGTGGTCAACCGGGCCGTCAACGACCCGCGCCCGGCCGAACTGGTCGCGCTGGGCCTGCCCGCGCTGCTCGTCGGCGAGCCCGCCGCGGGGCTGCCCGCGGTCCGCACCGACGACACCGCCCCGATCCGCGCCGCCGCCACGCACCTGCTGGAGCTGGGCCACCGGCGCATCGCCAGGGTCAGCGGCCCGGACACGCTGCTGCACACCCGGGCCCGCGCCGCGGCCCTGGCCGAGGTGTGCGCGGGCGCGGGCATCGAGCCGGTGACGGTCGAGGCCGACTACTCCGAACAGGCGGGCGTCAAGGCGACCACGCAGCTGCTGCGCGCGGAGCACCCGCCGACCGCGATCCTCTACGACAACGACGTCATGGCCGTCGCGGGCCTGGGCGTGGCCAAGGAACTCGGCGTCGCCGTCCCCGCCGAGCTGAGCCTCATCGCCTGGGACGACTCGACCCTGTGCAGGCTGGCCTCCCCGGACCTGACCACGATGAGCGTGGACGTGCACCGCTTCGGCGGCGTCGTCGCCGACTCGGTCCTCGACCTGCTCGCGGGCGAGCCGGTGACCGAGCGCTGGTCGCCTGCCGCGCGGCTGGACGTGCGCGGCAGCACCGGTCCGGCCCGCGCCGGGTGAGACACTGGCGTCCCGAACCCGGAGACGCCGACACCGCCGACCAGCCCAGACAGCCCCACTGCCCTATCGCGAGGAGCGCCGGGAATCCGTGAAGCGGCCCACCATCGCGGACATCGCCAGGGCGGCGGGGGTGTCGACCGGCGCGGTCTCCTACGCGCTCAACAACCGCCCCGGCGTCTCCGAGACCACCAGGGCGCGCATCCTCGGCATCGCCGACCAGCTCGGCTGGGCGCCCAACCGCGCCGCCCGCGCGCTGTCCGACGGCCGGGCGGGCGCCATCGGCCTGGTGATCGACCGGCCCGCCAGGGCCATCGGCGTCGAGCCCTACTTCATGCAGCTGGTCTCCGGCATCCAGGACGCGCTCGCCGACGGCACCACGGCGCTGCTGCTGCAGGTCACCGACAACGCCGAGACCGAGCTGACGCTCTACCGCCGCTGGTGGGCCGAGCGCAGGGTGGACGGCGTGCTGCTGGTCGACCTGCGCGCCGAGGACCCGAGGGTCGCCCTGCTCACCGAGCTCGGGCTGCCCGCGGTGATCTTCGGCGAGCCGGTCGCCGCCGACGGCCCGCCGTGCGTGTGGACCGACGACGCGGTCGCGATGGTCGAGGTGCTCCGCCACCTCGCCCGGCTCGGGCACCGCAGGATCGGCAGGGTCGGCGGCCCGCTGGAGTTCGTGCACACCCGCTCGCGGTCGCGGGTCTTCGCCGCCGAGGCCGCCGCGCTGGGCCTGGCGGCCGCGCCGATCTACACCGCCGACTACGGCGCCGAGACCGCGGCCGCGGCGACCCGCGAGGCGCTGACCGCGCCCGAGCCGCCGACCGCGCTGGTGTTCGACAACGACGTGATGGCCGTGGCCGCGCTCGGTGTCGCCCAGGAGCTGGGCCTGTCGGTGCCGGGCGACCTCTCCCTGGTCGCCTGGGACGACTCGGCGCTGTGCAGCCTGGTCCGGCCCGCGCTGACCGCCGTGCGCAGGCCGATCGTCGAGCGGGGCGCGGCGGCGGTGCGGCTGCTGCTGGAGGTCATCGACGGCGGCGCGGTAGGGCACCTGCGGACCGCCGACCCGGAACTGATCCTGCGCGGGACGACCGGCCCGACAAGCTGAGCAGTCCTCGTGACAGCGCGTCACCATGCTTGACACTTAATCGGTTAATTGGTTCAGTGTGATCCGTCCTTCCTCTCGGCGGAGACACCCCGGCCCGCTCAGGTCCGGTGTGGGAGCGGCTCCGCGGTCAGGCGGACAGCACGCCCGTGCGTCCGAGGAGACCGTCATGTCCGCTCCCTGTCCCGCGACCATCCACTGTGGATCGTCCTAGACCGCTTGACGTACGGGCGAAAACACCCGAATTGTTCAACGTCGACGATTCAGCAGAGAGGTGTTCCATGAGGAAAAGGCTGGCCGTGGCCTTGACCACGCTCGCCGCCTTGGTCTTGACGCTGCTCGTGGTGGTTCCGACCGCCTCGGCGGCGACCGGACTGCGCGTGCAGAACGGGCGTCTCTACGAGAGCAATGGCAACGAGTTCGTGATGCGCGGGGTCAACCACGCGCACACCTGGTACCCCGGCGAAACCAGCTCCTTCGCCAACATCAAGGCCACCGGAGCCAACACCGTGCGCGTGGTGCTCTCCAACGGCACCCGCTGGACCCGCAGCAGCGGCGCGGACGTCAGCAACGTGATCTCCCTGTGCAAGGCCAACAAGCTCATCTGCGTGCTGGAGGTGCACGACACCACCGGCTACGGCGAGCAGAGCGGCGCCGCGACGCTCGCCCAGGCCGCCGACTACTGGCTCAGCGCGGACATCAAGAGCGCCTTGGCGGGCCAGGAGAACTACGTCATCCTCAACATCGGCAACGAGCCGTTCGGCAACGTCGGGCACCAGAACTGGACCACGCACACCAGCCAGGCGATCGGCAGGCTGCGCGCGGGCGGCTACGACCACGTCATCATGGTCGACGCCCCGAACTGGGGCCAGGACTGGTCGTTCACCATGCGCGACAACGCCGCGCAGGTCTACGCCGCCGACCCGACCGGCAACACGATGTTCTCCATCCACATGTACGGCGTGTTCGACACCGCCGCGGAGGTCTCGGCCTACCTCAACGCCTTCGTCAGCGCCCGCCTGCCGATCCTGGTCGGCGAGTTCGGCCACGACCACTCCGACGGCAACCCCGACGAGAACGCCATCTTCGCCACCACCCAGCAACTGCGCCTGGGCTACCTGACGTGGTCGTGGAGCGGCAACGGCGGCGGCGTCGAGTACCTGGACATGGTGACGGCGTTCAACCCCGCCCAGCTCACCAGCTGGGGCCAGCGCGCGGTCAACGGCGCCAACGGGATCAAGGCCACCTCGCGCGAGGCCACCATCTACGGCGGCACCGTCGGCGACACCACCCCGCCGACCGCGCCGGGCACCCCGAGCGCGTCGAACATCACCAGCAGCAGCGTCTCCCTCTCGTGGGCGGCCTCGACCGACAACGTCGGCGTCACCGGCTACGACGTCGTCCGCGTCGCGGGCGGCACCGAGTCCGCGGCGGGCTCCAGCACCACCAACTCCGCCACCGTCAGCGGGTTGAGCGCGTCCACCGCCTACACCTTCGCGGTGTACGCCAAGGACCGCGCGGGCAACCGGTCCGCGCGCTCGGCCACGGTCAGCGTCACCACGACCGGCGGGAACCCCACCGGCTCGTGCGCGGTCACCTACCGCGTGACGAACCAGTGGCAGGGCGGCTTCCAGGGTGACATCACCGTCCGCAACACCGGCACCGCCGCGGTGTCGGGCTGGGCCCTGCGCTGGTCGTTCGCGAATGGACAGACGGTGTCGCAGGCGTGGAACGCCACGGCGAGCCAGTCCGGCACCCAGGTCACCGCCACCAACGTGGCCTGGAACGGCGGTATCGCCCCTGGCGGCTCGACCGGCTTCGGCTTCATCGCCAGCTGGAACGGCAGCAACACCGCACCCACCGCGTTCACGCTCAACGGCGCGTCCTGCACGGTGGGCTGACCCGACCCCGGTCCCGGGGCGGCGGCCCACTCACAGCTCCTTGCCCCGCCGCCCCGGGACCGGACCACACCCCCTGACACCAGTGGAGGACACGTGCTCCGCAAGGCACTGCTCCCGGCGGTCATGGCCGCCCTGATCGCCGCGCTGACCCTGGTGGTCGCCGCGCCGGGCAACTCCGCGCCCGCCGCCCCGCTGCGGGTCATGGCCCTGGGCGACTCGATCACCGGCTCCCCGGGCTGCTGGCGCGCGCTGCTCTGGGACAAGCTGCGGCAGGCCGGGCGCAATTCCGAAGTGGACTTCGTCGGAACGCTCTCACCGGACGGCTGCGGCTTCGCCTACGACGGCGAGCACGAGGGCCACGGCGGCTACCTCGCCACGAACGTCGCCGCGCAGAATCAGCTCCCGCCCTGGCTCGCCGCCGCCCGGCCGGACGTGGTGATGATGCACTTCGGCACCAACGACGTGTGGAACAACCGCACCCCGGCGCAGATCCTGGCCGCCTTCGACACCTTGGTCGCCCAGATGCGCGCGAGCAACCCGGCCACGCGCGTCCTGGTCGCCAAGATCATCCCGATGAACCCGGCCAACTGCGCCGAATGCGCGCAGCGCGTGGCCAACCTCAACGCCGCCATCCCCGGCTGGGCGGCGGCCAAGCACACCAGTCGGTCGCCGGTGACGGTGGTCGACCAGTGGGCCGGGTTCGCCACCGCGACCGACACCTACGACGGCGTGCACCCCAACGCCGCCGGTGACCGCAAGATCGCCGACAAGTGGTACCCGGCGCTGCTGGACGCCCTGTCCAGCACCCCGCCGATCACGACCACGACACCGACGACACCGACGACGCCAACCACGAGCACCGGTCCGCCGCCGGTCGAGGGCTGCACCGCCACCGTCCGCGTGGTGAACCGCTGGTCCGGGGGCGGGCAGCTGGAGATCGTCGTCACCAACCCCGGCCGGACCGCCATCGCGGGCTGGAGCGTGCGGTTCGCCCTGCGCGCGGGGATTTCGCTGTCCCAGTCATGGAACACGACGGCGAGCGTGTCCGGAATGGACGTCACGGCGAAGAACGTCGGCTGGAACGGCGCGGTGGCGCCCGCCGGGTCGACCACCGCGGGGATGATCGTCTCCGGGGACACCGCGGGCTGGAGCCCGAGCGGGGTGTGCTCGGCCACCGGCTGACACCGAAGCCGGTGACAGAGCGTCGCGGCCGTGCCTGCCGGGGCACGGCCGCGTCGCCGTGCCCGAAAACTTTCACCGCCAGTGAGGAAAACACCGACCCTTGACGAAGTCGGGGGCTGAGTGCTCCCCTAGTTCTGGGAGCGCTCTCAACGGAGGGGTCGCTCTTGGACCATCAAAGGAGATGACCCGTGCGAACACGACGCAACGGTGCGTTGCTCGCGGGCCTGGTCGGCGTGCTGGCCGCCGGTGGAGTGCTCGTCCCCACCACGGCCGCGCAAGCCCACGGCGGCATGACCTTCCCGGCCACCCGGACCTACGCCTGCTACGTCGACGGCCGGGCGGGCGGGGGCGGCGGCGACCTGAACCCGCAGAACGCGGCGTGCCAGGCCGCGATCGCGGTCAGCGGGAAGCAGCCCCTGTGGGACTGGTTCGGCAACCTGATCAGCCTGGCGGGCGGGCGACACCGCGAGATCATCGCCGACGGCGACCTCTGCGGCCCGACCGCCAAGTACGACGGCTTCAACATCGCCCACTCGGCGTGGCCCACGACGGCCCTGCAGGCCAACTCCCGGGTGACCTTCCGGTACAACGCCTGGGCCCCGCACCCGGGAACCTGGTCCCAGTACGTCACCCGCAACGGCTGGGACCCCTCGCAGCCGCTGAAGTGGTCGGACCTGGAGCCCGCCCCCTTCGACAGCGTGACCAACCCGCCGCTGGGCAGCGGCGGCGCGGAGGGCGCGGAGTACGCGTGGCCGGTGACCCTGCCGAACAAGACCGGCAGGCACATCATCTACTCGATCTGGCAGCGCTCCGACAGCCCGGAGGCGTTCTACAACTGTTCGGACGTCGTGTTCAGCGGCGGCACGGGAGGCGGTGACACCGTCGCGCCCACCGCGCCTGGCACGCCGACCGCCAGCGGGGTCACCGCCTCCTCGGCGCGGCTGAGCTGGACGGCCGCCTCGGACAACACCGGCGTCAGCGGCTACGACGTCTACCGCGAGGCCGGGGCCAACGACACCCTCCTCGCCTCGACCACGTCGGCATCGGCGACGCTCTCGGGGCTCACGGCGAGCACCGCCTACAGCGTCTACGTCGTGGCGAAGGACGCCGCGGGCAACCGCTCCGCGGCCTCGTCGCCGGGCTCCTTCACCACCTCCGCGGGCAACCCCGGCGACCCGGGCGGCTCGACCTGCCGGATCTCGCACGCGGTCTCCACCTCGTGGGGCGGCGGCTTCACCGGCACGGTCCGGATCACCAACACCGGCACGTCCGCGGTCTCGGGCTGGACGCTGAACTGGGCCTACGGCGGCGGCCAGCAGGTGACCCAGGCGTGGAACGCCACGGTGAGCCAGTCCGGCACCGCGGTCACCGCGCGCAACGTGTCCTGGAACGGGTCCATCGCGCCGAGCGCGACCGTCGAGTTCGGATTCAACGGCACGGCGCAGCAGGGTGCGTCGGCGCCGAGCGGGTTCACGCTCAACGGCACGGCGTGCGCCCTTTCCTGATGAATGGCGGGGTGGGCCGGGCACGGCCCACCCCGTCCCCAACCGTGAGGAGTCGACAGCCATGGTGACCAGCCGGGTGCGCGCCGCCGCCGTGGCCGCCGTGGTGGCGGCCGGGCTGAGCGCGTGCGGCGGCTCGACGGGCCACCACGACGACCCCATGCTCATCCCGGCGGGCGAACGCGGGGCGGCGGCCCTCGGCCAGCCGATCAGCGACCTGGAAGCCCTGATCCGCTGGGTGGGGAAGGCGACCGACGAGTGCGACGACGCCGAGCCCGCCACCGAGCGGGAGTTGGCCGAATACCTTGGCCCGACCCGGTTTCCATGGTATGAGTCTTATGTCGGCGAGTGGGCCACCTGCGGGGTGGAGCCGTACGACAAGATCGGCCTGGTCGTGTTCGCCCCGGACGCCCAGGTCGCCTTCCAGAAGTCCTGGGTCGCCGCGCTGGGCGACGGCCAGGACCGCAACAACCCCGACTGGGCCTTCGGCAACGGGTTCGCGATCACCGCGGGTCCGCTGGGCGTCGAGCGGCTCGGTCTGCGCTACCTGATGTGCACGCCGGAGGACATCCCGGCCGCCGTGACGGTGCCGTCCGATGTGGAGGGCTGCGTGTTCGCCGCTTTCCACCACCACGAATGACGGCCCTGCGGCCCTGAGACCGGAACCGCCCGCCGAGAGACTGGGAGCGCTCTTACACGGCGGGCGGTTCCGCCTTCCCGATATCCCGTCACACACCGCCGTTTGGCCCTGCTCGATTAGGCCATTGGTGGACCCGCCACTTTCCCTGTTCACAACACGAGTGACGGGGGCTACAGTCTGCTGAGAGCGCTCCCAAAAGTCGCTCATCGGCGATGCCCACACGGTGATGCTTCAAGGAGGAAGCTGCTGTGACGAATCGTCTGCCGCGCCTGGTGCGCGGCCTGCTCGCCGCGGTGCTGGCCGCGACGGTGGCCGTCCCGCTCGCGGGCGAGGCCACCGCGGCCCCGGCGTTCAACTACGCCGAGGCGCTGCAGAAGTCCCTGTGGTTCTACGACGCCCAGCGCTCCGGCAGGCTGCCGCAGAACAACCGGGTCTCGTGGCGCGGGGACTCCGCCCTCACCGACGGCGCCGACGTGGGCACCGACCTCACCGGCGGCTTCTACGACGCGGGCGACCACGTCAAGTTCGGCCTGCCCTTCGCCGCGTCGATGACCATGCTGGCGTGGGGCGCGCTGGAGGAGCCCACCGCCTACGCCCGCTCCGGCCAGCTCGCCCACCTCAAGGCGAACCTCAAGTGGGGCACCGACTGGATCATCAAGGCGCACCCGTCGCCCAACGTGGTCTACGGCCAGGTCGGCAAGGGCGACGACGACCACCGCTGGTGGGGCCCGGCCGAGGTCATGCCGATGGGGCGCCCGTCGTACAAGGTCGACGCGAGCTGCCCCGGCTCCGACCTCGCCGGGGAGTACGCCGCGGCGATGGCCGCCGCCTCGCTGGTCTTCCGCGACAGCGACCCGGCGTACGCGGGCACGCTGCTCACCCACGCCCGCCAGCTCTACGCCTTCGCCGACACCTACCGCGGCAAGTACAGCGACTGCATCACCGACGCGCAGAGCTTCTACCGCTCCTGGAGCGGCTACCAGGACGAGCTGGTCTGGGGCGCCATCTGGCTGCACAAGGCAACCGGCGAGGCGAACTACCTGGCCAAGGCCGAGACCGAGTACACCAAGCTCTCCACCGAGCCGCAGAGCACCGAGCGCTCCTACCGCTGGACCATCGCCTGGGACGACAAGTCCTACGGCGCCTACGTCCTGCTCGCCGAACTGACCCGCGCCGAGCGCTACCTCACCGACGCCAACCGCTGGCTGGACTACTGGACGGTGGGCCACAACGGCAACCGAATCCGGTACTCCCCCGGCGGGCAGGCGGTGCTCGACACCTGGGGCTCCCTGCGCTACGCGGCGAACACCGCCTTCGTGGCCATGGTGCACGCCGAGAACGTCACCGACTCGGTGCGCAAGGCGCGCTACCACGACTTCGGCGTCCGCCAGATCAACTACATCCTCGGCGACAACCCGCGCAACTCCAGCTACGTCATCGGCTTCGGCGCCAACCCGCCGCGCAACCCCCACCACCGCACCGCGCACGGGGCGTGGCTGGACAACATCCAGACCCCGGCGCTCAGCAGGCACGTCCTCTACGGCGCGCTCGTCGGCGGCCCGTCGACCAACAACGACGCCTACACCGACGACCGCTCCGACTACGTCGCCAACGAAGTCGCCATCGACTACAACGCCGGGTTCACCAGCGCGCTGGTGAAGGTGTACGACGAGTTCGGCGGCACGCCCCTGGCCAGCTTCCCGCCGGTGGAACCCGTCGACATGGACGAGATCTACGTCCAGGCCGGCGTCAGCCAGGCGTCGACGACCTTCACCGAGGTCAAGATGTTCGCCTACAACCGCTCCTCCTTCCCGGCCCGCGCGGTCCGCGACGGCGTGGTGCGCTACTACTTCACCCTCGACGGAACCACCCAGGCGAGCCAGGTCACGGCCACCGCCAACTACAACCAGTGCGGCACACCGTCCGCGCCGCGCCCGGTGGCGGGTCAGGTGTACTACGTGGAGGTCCGCTGCGCCGGGGACATCGCCCCCGCCGGGCAGAGCGCCTGGCGGCGGGAGATCCAGCTGCGCCTGACCAGCACCGGCACCTGGGACCCGGCCAACGACTGGTCCTACCAGGGCCTGCCCACCGGCAGCACCACGCAGGCCACCACCAACCGCATCGTGATCGCGGACGCGTCCGGTGTCCTGTGGGGAACCACCCCGGGCGAGCCCGTGCCCGACAACCAGGCGCCCACCGCCCCGACCGGGGTGCGCGCCACCACCGTCGGCTCCACCGGGGCCACCCTGGCCTGGACGGCGTCGACCGACAACATCGGCGTCAGCGAGTACGAGGTGCTCCGAGGGTCCACAGTGGTCGGACGCACCGGGACGACCTCGTTCTCGGTCACCGGACTGACACCCGCGACGGCCTACACCTTCACCGTGCGGGCCCGCGACGGCGCGGGCAACGCCTCCCCGGCGTCGGCCCCGCTGACCGTCACCACGACCGGCGGCGGTCCCGACCCCGACCCGCCCGGCGCCCTCACCGTCCAGCACCGGACGGCCGACTCCTCGCCGACCGGGAACCAGATCCGCGGCGCGGTGCTGGTCCGCAACACCGGCACGGCCCCGCTGAACCTGGCCGGGACCACCGTGCGCTACTGGCTCACCGCCGACGGCGCCCAGCCCCTGCAGGCCTGGTGCGACTACGCCCGCGTCGGCTGCGCCAACGTCCGCGTGAGCGTGGTCAAACTGCCCGCCGCCAAACCGGGCGCCGACCACTACGTCCAGATCGCGTTCACCGGCGGGACCGTCCAACCGGGACAGGACTCCGGGGAGATCCAGCTGCGGGTCGCCAAGTCCGACTGGTCACCGCTCAACCAGGCCGACGACCACAGCTACGCAGGCGCCACCGCCGCCTACCGCGACGCTCCGCGGGTCACGGCCCACACCGGCGCCACCCTGGCCTGGGGCACCGAACCCTAGGCGCACAACGCGACAAAGCCCCGGCCAGGGGCGCGCTCGGCAAGGCGCGCCCCTGGCCGGAACCCCCGACGGTCGTTCCCCCCAAGGCCGGCGGTGCCCCTGTGTGCGAATTGGAGGACCTGTAACGATGCGATCCGTCCTGTCCCGCCGAGCCCGGCCAGGGCCCCTGGGGGTCGCCCTCGCGGCGACCACCCTCGCGGCCGGCGCCATGGTTCCCCTGGCCACCGTGGCGCACGCCGCCGTGGCCTGCTCGGTGACGTATACGACGAACCAATGGCAGGGTGGCTTCACCGCGAACGTCACCCTGCGCAACGAAGGCGACGCCCTGGCGGGCTGGCGGCTGACCTGGACCTTCCAGGACGGCCAGCGAATCCAGCAGGCCTGGAGCAGCCGCTACACCCAGAGCGGCGCCGCGGTGACCATCACCAACGAGGCGTGGAACGGCAACGTCCCCACGGGCGGGTCCGTCGCCTTCGGGTTCAACGCCAGCTGGACCGGCCAGAACCGCGCGCCGGTCGACTACGCCGTCAACGGCACCCCCTGCACCGGCGCCAACAAGGCGCCCACGGTGTCGATGACCTCCCCGGCGGACAATTCCCAGCACGCCGTGGGCAGGCCGATCGCCCTCGCCGCCGCCGCCTCGGACACCGACGGCACCGTCGACCGCGTCGAGTTCTTCAACGGCACCACGCTCATCGCCACCGACACCACCGCGCCCTACACCGCGGAATGGGCCAACGCGCCGGTCGGGCAGCACTCGCTGGCCGCGCGGGCCCACGACAACCGCGGCGCGTCGGCGCTGTCCACCCCGATCGCGGTGACGGTCATCAGCGCGCCGACCATCGTCGCCTCCCCGGCGACCGTGGCGATCCGCCAGGGCACCACCGGGCGCGTCGGGGTCAAGCTCGCCACCCAGCCATCGGGTCCGGTCACCGTCGCCATCGCCCGCAGCGCGGGCAGCACCGACCTGACCGCGACGCCCGCCAGCCTGTCGTTCACCGCGACCGACTGGAACACCGAGAAGCCGGTGACGATCACCTCGGCGAACAACGGCGGCGCCCTGGGCACCGCCACGTTCACCGCGACGGCGACCGGGTACACCTCGGCCACCATCCAGGCCCGCGAGCTCTCCGCGGACACCTCGGACTACACCGCGGCGTTCCTGGCGCAGTACAACAAGATCAAGGACCCGAACAGCGGGTACTTCCGCAACATCGGCGGGCTCCTCGTCCCCTACCACTCGGTGGAGACGCTGCTCGTCGAGGCGCCCGACCACGGTCACCAGACCACCTCGGAGGCCTACAGCTACTACGTGTGGCTGGAAGCCGCCTACGGCCGGATCTCCGGTGACTGGGCGCCGTTCAACAAGTCGTGGGAGTCGCTGGAGAAGTTCATCATCCCCGCCGCCGCCGACCAGCCCAACGCCGCCCGCTACGACCCCGCGAAGCCGGCGACGTACGCCCCGGAGCACGCGCACCCGTCGCTGTACCCCTCGCAGCTGAACGCCAACGTGCCCGTCGGCCAGGACCCGATCGCGGGCGAACTGCGCACCGCGTACGGCAACAGCGACATCTACGGCATGCACTGGCTGCTCGACGTCGACAACACCCTCGGCTTCGGCCGCTGCGGCGACGAGTCCGACGCCGCCCCGGCGTACATCAACACCTACCAGCGCGGCTCGCAGGAGTCGGTGTGGGAGACCATCCCGCAGCCCTCGTGCGACACCTTCGCCCACGGTGGGCCCAACGGCTTCCTCGACCTGTTCACCGGGGACGCCACCTACGCCAAGCAGTGGAAGTACACCAACGCCCCCGACGCCGACGCCCGCGCCGTCCAGGTCGCCTACATGGCGAACAAGTGGGCGGGCGCGCAGGGCAAGGCCTCGCAGGTCGCAGGCGTGGTCGCCAAGGCGTCCAAGATGGGTGACTACCTGCGCTACGCCATGTTCGACAAGTACTTCAAGCGCATCGGCAACTGCACCAACCCGATGACCTGCCCCGGCGGCACCGGCAAGGGCAGCGCGCACTACCTGATGTCCTGGTACTACGCGTGGGGCGGCGCCACCGACACCTCGGCGGGCTGGGCCTGGCGCATCGGCGACGGCGCGAACCACCAGGGTTACCAGAACCCGCTGGCGGCCCACGCCATGGCCAACGACCCGGCGCTGAAGCCGAAGTCGGCCACCGGCCAGGCCGACTGGGCGAACAGCCTCACCCGGCAGCTGCAGTTCATCAAGTGGCTGCAGTCCGCCGACGGCGGCATCGCCGGCGGCGCGACCAACAGCTGGGACGGGCAGTACACCACCCCGCCGTCGAACCTGCCGACCTTCAACGGCATGTTCTACGACTACCAGCCGGTGTGGCACGACCCGCCGTCGAACCGCTGGTTCGGCTTCCAGGTCTGGGGCATGGAGCGCGTCGCGGCGCTGTACTCCGAGACCGGCAACGCGCAGGCGAAGGACATCCTCGACAGGTGGGTGCCCTGGGCCATCGCGAACACCACCCTCGGCACGGGCGGGAACTTCGCCGTCCCCTCCGACATGACGTGGACGGGCACCCCCGCGGCGAGCTTCACCACCAGCGGCGCCAACTGGCCCGCGGCCAACCCCGGCCTGCGCGTCACCGTCGACACGCAGGGCAAGGACGTCGGCGTCGCCGCCGCCTTGGCCAAGACCCTCCTGCACTACGCGGCCCGCTCGGGCAACACCGCCGCCCGCACCACGGGCGAGGGCCTGCTCAACGCGCTGCTGGCCAACCAGACCACCCGAGGCATCGCCATCCCGGAAACCCGCGGCGACTACTCCCGCTTCGACGACCCCTACACCGCGGGCGGGGACGGCACCTACGTCCCGCCGAGCTTCCGCGGCACCATGCCCAACGGCGACGTGATCGCCCCGGGCGCGACCTTCCTGTCCATCCGCTCGTTCTACAAGGACGACCCGGCCTGGCCCAAGGTCCAGGCCTACCTGGACGGCGGCCCAGCCCCCACGTTCACCTACCACCGTTTCTGGGCCCAGGCGGAGATCGCCACCGCCTTCGCCGCACACGTGGACCTGTTCACTCCATAGTGGCCACGTGAGAGTATGTCGGGGCCGCCGGACTTCCAGTCCGGCGGCCCCTTCCTTGTCTAAGCAGTTGTTGTTAAGGCACTTCGGCCGAGGGCAAAACCGGGCACGATCCCAAGATCCTTTTCGTTGCGTGTATGTCGTGGCGCGCGCGGCGAGAGGTCGCGGGTGCTCGGAGATCGCCAGCCGATCCGTGGCGCTCTGCTCGGCCCTGCAGCCTCGGCCTGCTGTCTCGGCCCTGCCGCGCTTCGATGCGTGCGCGTGCTTGCGAGGCGAGCCGCCATGCGGTGGGCTTTCTGGTGCTGGGTGCTGGGTGCTGGGTGCTGGGTGCTGGGTGCTGGGTGCTGGGTGCTGGGTGCTGGGTGCTGGGTGCTGGGTGCTGGGTGCTGGGTGCTGGGTGCTGGGTGCTGGGTGCTGGGTGCCTGTCCTCCGTCCCCGGTCGATGAGAGTCGGGCTCGGATCGGCTGCCTGCGGTGCTGGCCGGGTTGTGCTCGGGTTCTGCGGCGGTGCCGTCAGCGGCCGAGGCGACCCGGCTATCGCGATCGAGGTTGGAGGACAGGCACTGGCGACCCGGCCAGTCGCAGGTGGCTTGATCCCGGTCGACGGGGCCGATCCTCCCGTCGCGGCGAGGGTCGGCCCGCTCGGTCGATCACCAGCGGTGCGCCACGTCGATCACGAGGCGGCCGGGGAGGGTGTACGCCCGGAAGGGCAGCGTGGCTCGCACGCCCAGCCCCATCAGCATATTGCCCAGGTGGGCGCCGCCATGGGACACCTGGCGGAAGGTCGGGTAGCCGGAAACGTCCACGAGTTCGGTGCAGGACACCTCCGGGCACCGGAACCTCGGCTGCGCCGGGCCCGCGTAGTCGGAGACACCCATCTTGATCGACAGCTTGGCCCCGCCGCGCAGCGGCACGACGTGGCCGAAGGGCGTGGTCACCGACGCGACGTAGCGCACCTGGAATCCGGCGACCTCTCCGTTCTGGACGTCGAACACCAAGCGGTCGAAGCAGGCGTGCCTGCCCGCCCGGATGCCTGTCAGCACGGCGACGGTCGGCGACCAGGACGCGGTCTTCGACTGGGAGCCCCACGTGATTCCGCAGTACGGCGCGGACGCGGCCACCGGCGCGGGGGTAGGCGTGGCGGCGGCGGTCGGGGCGAGCGCGACGGCCATGGCCACCGCGGCCACCAGAATCCCCGATCTTCGGAACATTTCCATTAGAATCCCCTCACATTTTCTGACCGCGCGATTTCGCGGCCCATACTGGTTGGACGTGCGGTCCTTCTTGTCGTTGCCTCTCAGGGAGAAATGCGGGAACAACGGCTGAAGTGCTCGCAGGCGTCAGGTTTGGCGAGCCGACTTGGCCCAGGGCTGTCCTCAAACCCCGATCGCGGTAGCCGGGCCGGATCGGCCGCTGACGGCACCGCCACAGAACCCGAGCACAACCCCTCGGTACGAGGGCCCTGCGCCAGCGTCGCCGGTAACCGATTCGAGCCCGACGCTCATCGACCGGGGTTGGAGGACAGGCCCTAGGCGGAAGGCTGCTAAGCAGTGGTGTTCGGTGGTGGACGTTTGCACGCGGCGAGGTGTGGCGGGCAGTCGGTGGCTGATGGCAGGTGGCTTGATGTGCTTGGCGGGCGGGCTTTGGTGGTGACCGCTTCAGAGCGGTTCGTTTAGGGTGGGGGCGTGCTGGATTTGCTGATTACCGGAGCGCGGGTTTTGACGATGGATCCTGGGCATCCGCGGGCGCGGGTGATTGGGGTTTGGCGGGGGCGGGTGGTGGGGGTGGATGAGGCGGTGGTGGGGCTTCCCGCGGTTCGGGAGGTGGATTTGGGTGGGGCCTGGGTGGTGCCGGGGTTTGTGGATGCCCACGTGCATCTGGCTTGGGCCGGGTTGGCCGCCGGTGCGCCCAGTGTGGCGGGGTGTGGGGATCGGGCGGGTGTGTTGGCGGCTGTCGGTCGGGCTGCCGCGGCGCGGGGGGTGGGGGAGTGGGTGGATGTGGTCGGGTACGACCAGCGTCGGTTGGCGGGTGGGCATGTGACGGCGGCGGAGTTGGACGGGGTGTCGGGTGGGCGGAAGGTCCATCTGATCCACGACTCTGGGCACGCTTGTGTGGTGTCGTCTGAGGTGTTGGCGTTGCTGCCCGCTGGAGTCGGGCATCGGGAGGGGCTTTTGGTGGAAGGGGGTGCGGCGGCTGTGCGGGGGTTGCGGCAGCCGTATTCGCGGGGGGAGTTGGTGGAGGCGATTGAGCGGGCTGGGCGGCAGTGTCTGGCCGAAGGGGTCACCGCGTGCGCGGAGGCGGGCGTGGGGGGTGGGTTGATCCGGCACAGCCCGGTTGAGGGGGGTGCGTATCAGGAGGCCGAGCGGCAGGGGCGGTTGTCGTTGCGGGTGCGGTTGATGGTGGCCGCTGACGTGCTGCGGCCGATGGGCGCGCATCGTGAGGATGACACGCCGCGGGCCATGGACTTGGGGTTGCGGAGCGGGTTTGGTGGCGCTCGGCTGGGGTTGGGCGCGTTGAAGGTGTTCACCGATGGCGGGATGATGGCTCGTACCGCGGCGTTGACCTCGCCGTATGCGGACGGGTCCGGGTCGGGGGAGCTGTACGGCGAGCCCGCCGAACTGCACGCGGTGATCCGTGACGCGCATTTGGGTGGGTGGCAGCTCGCGGTGCACGCCATCGGGGACCGGGCGGTCGATGTGGCGTTGGACGGGTTCGCCGCGGCGTTGGCCGAGCGGCCGCGCGCGGATGCCCGGCACCGGATCGAGCACGCCGGGCTGGTGCGGCCCGATCAGCTCGACCGGTTCGCCCGGCTGGGTGTCGCCGCGGTCGTGCAGCCCGCGTTCTTGTGGTCGTTCGGCGATGACTACGCGCGGATCATGGGGCCTGACCGGGCGGGCTGGCTCTACCGTGGCCGGTCTTTCCTTGACGCGGGGGTGCGGCTGGTGGGCAGCTCCGACCGGCCCGTGACGGTGGGCGCGCCACTGGTGGCGATGCGGTTCATGGTGTCCAGGATGTCGTCGGGGGGCAACCTGGTCGGGCCCGCGGAGGCCATCAGTCCGGCGCAGGCGCTCGCCGCGTACACAGTGGACGCGGCGTGGGCCTGCGGGTGGGAGGACGACCTGGGATCGATCGCGCCGGGCCGCTTCGCCGACTTCGCCGTGCTCTCGGGGGACCCGCTGGCCTCCTTCGACGTCTCGGTGGTGTCGACTGTCCTCGGTGGACAGGTGGTGCACGGCGAGGCTTGGTGAGCGGTGCCGGTCAGGTTGGCTGGTTCAGCACGGGCTCCCAGGGTTGTCCAGTTCGGCATCACCCGTGTCCGAGTGGGGCCAACCAAAGATGGTGAAGCTGTCCGCGCTGATCAGCCGTCCTCGCGACCAGTGGTGGTGCTCGGTGATCACGTCTGCGCTGTGCTGGTTCGGCGGGGCTGGTTCAGTCGAGGCTTCAGGTCTGGCGGTCCAGCCGGGGCTGAAGCGCGGCAGGCGCGCCGGTTCACGTCGGCTACCAGGCTTTGCCGCACAGGTCGGGTCGGGGTGGCCACACCGGTCCTTGGGGCCCGACAGGAGGCCAGTGGTGATCGAGCCGGCCGCGTCACAGTGATGTTGTTGCCTGGCCTGGCGTTTCGTCGGGTGATGGCTCAGGACGAGAGGGCGGCCTCGGACTCGGGGATGCGTAATGACTCCACCAGGTCGCGGTACAGGGCGTCGGTGGCCAGTAGGGCCGCGTGGGTGCCTCGGGCGCGGATGTGGCCCGCTTCCATCACCAGGATGGTGTCGGCGTCGACCACGGTGGACAGGCGGTGGGCGATCGTCACCACGGCGGACTTGGCCGCGCGTTCGCGGATCACGTCGTGCAGGGCGGCTTCGGTGAGGCCGTCCACCTGGGCGGTGGCCTCGTCCAGCAGCAGCACGTCGGGGTCGTAGAGGACGGCGCGGGCCATGGCGATGCGCTGGCGCTGGCCGCCGGAGACCGACGTGGCCGACAGGGGGGTGTCCAGGCCCTGCTCCAGGCCGTCGGCCAGGGTGTCGAGGCGGACCGCGCGCAGGACGTGCCGCAGTTCGGCCTCGGTGGCGTCGGGGTGGGAGAACAGCAGGTTGTCGCGGATCGTGCCCGGGACGACCGGGGTCTCCTGCTCGACGTACGCCAGCCGCGCGCGGATGTCGGCGTGGGTCAGCTCCCGGTACGGCGTGCCGTCGACCAGCAGGCTGCCCTCCTGCGGCTCCAGGAACCGCAGGATCAACGAGAACAACGTGGTCTTGCCCGCGCCGGAGGGGCCCACGATCGCCGTGTGCCCGACCCTCGGCACGACGAGATCGACGCCCCGCACGGCGGGCTCGCTGTCCGGGCCGTACGCCGCGGTGACGCCGCGCAGCTCCAGGACCGGGCCCGAGCCGCCACGCGAAGCCCCCGACACCGCCCCGCCGTCGTCCTCGATCGGCAGGGCCTCGACCTCGCGGATGCGGGCCGCGGCGGCGATGCCGCTCTGCAGGGCCGTGACGTTCTGGCTCAGCGTCGTGATCGGGTCCATCAGGCCGAAGGCGTACAGCAGGAACGCGATCAGCGTCGAGACCGCCAGCTCCCCGTCGGACACCCGCCAGGCGCCGATGCCCAGGATCAGGATGATGGCCAGCTGGATGCCGGTCCACGCCGTGCTCCACGCCAGCGCTTCCCGCCGCACCGCGCGGATGCTGTGGCGGGCGGCCTCCTGGGCGTCGGCGATGATCCGCAGGGACTGGCGCTCCTCCGCCCGCGACGCCTTCACCGTCCGCACGGCCCGCAGCGCGCCCTCCAGCCCCCCGCCCAGCGCCCCGATGTGGGCCTGCGCCTTCTCCTTGGCCACCGCGATGGCGGGCATCAGCACGCCGAACAGGATGGCGATGACCACGACGGCGGCCACCGTGGTGGCCAGCAGCACCAGGTCCAGCACCGCCATCAGCGTCAGGGTGCCGACCAGCATCACCGCCCCGTTGATCAGGCCGATCACGCTCGACGTCGCCGCCTCGCGCAGCAGCACCGTGTCGGAGGTGACCCGGGTGACCAGCTCGCCCGCCTGCCGCCCGGTCACCGCGGGGACGGTCGCGCGGAAGAACCGCCGCACCATCGCCTCGCGCGCGGCCAGCACGACCCGCTCGCCCAGCGTGCCCAGCAGAATCCACTGCCACAGCCACATCACGCTGCCCAGCACCAGCAGCGAGAGCATCAGCACGATCGGACCGGACAGCGAGGCCGAGGCGCCCAGGGAGTCCAGCACCCACTTGGTGGCCAGCGGCGTGGCCAGGCCCGCGCCGGAGCCCAGCAGCGCGAGCGCCAGGCCGAGGGCCAGCTTGCCGCGGTGCGGCCGGGCGAAGGACCAGAGCACGCGCAGCCGGGGGTACCGGAGCACAGCGGTGTCGGAGTTCGGAACGCTCATGCCTACCATTGGAACATTGATGTTCCATCTCGGTCAACTGAAATTCCGTTCCGGAGCAGGATGACTTACGCTGATGTGATGACCGACGTGCGCATCGTGTCCGAGTCCGGCACCAAGGCACGCACCCGCCGGGCGATCCTGGACGCCGCGGTCTCGGTGCTCACCGCCGACCCGGCGGCCTCGCTGGCCGACATCGCCTCCGCCGCGGGCGTGGGCCGCACGACGGTCCACCGCTACTTCCCCGAGCGCGCCGACCTCATCGCCGCGCTGAGCCGCTCGGCCTGGGACCAGGTCACCATGGCCACCGAGCGCGCCAGGGTGGTCGACGGCCCGGCCGCCGAGGCGCTCGACCGGCTCTGCCAGGAGTACTTCGACCTCGGCCAGACGCTGATGCTGGTGTTCAACGACCCCCAGCAGTACGCGGCAGGCGAGTGGGAGACCTGCGGCTCGGCCGACCAGGCGCTGCTGGACCTCGTCGAGCGGGGCCACCAGGACGGCTCCATCGATCCCCGCCTCTCGCCGCTGTGGGTGCAGAGCGTGCTCTGGTCGATGCTGTACTCGGCCTGGCAGTACACCCAGGACACCTCGGTCTCCCGCCACCAGGCGCTGGACATGTGCCGCCACACCCTGCGCAAAGCGGTCAAGCCCTGACGCAAACCGCGGCCGGCCGACGTGGCCGGGTGCCGAGGATGACCGCCAGGAAGACCAGGGACAGCAGCGGCATCGGACCGCCGACCGCCACGGCCACCGCGATGTCGGCGAGCGGGACCAGGGTGCCTGCCACGAACACCCAGGTCGGCGCGGTCGCGGGTTTCGGTTTCGCGGCCCACGGTGTCTTCGTGCCCGGCTTGGCCACCGACAGCCACGCCTGGAAGGCCAGCGCGCAGCCCATCAGGCCCGCGCCGAGGATCTGCAGGGTCGGCGCGGGCAGCTCCCGGCCCGCCGCCGCGGCCACGGCGGCCTCGTTGAGGGCCGAGGACAGCACGAAGATGCCCGCCCAGAGCTGGACGATCGTCAGCGCGAACTTGGTCAGCACCCACCAGTGCCGGAAGTACCCCCACGCCGTGGCCGCCGACAGCACCAACCCGGTGAACGCCGCGGCGTTGGCCATCGGCGCCAGCAGCAGGTGATCGAGCGTCCGCGCCATGGACGTCGCACCGACCCGCACCGCTTGGTCCTCAGTGGACGCCGCGACGACCGACAGCGTCATCAGCGCGAACGCCTGCGACATCCAGCCCACCGACGCGATGACGTGCACCCAGACGGTGGCCTGGCGCCATCGCGGAGAAGTCCCCTTGATCACGCCGCCCACAGTGGCGCGCTCGCGCCGCCGGGCGCATCAGGGGATCTCCCGGAACCCTCCCCTAGGGAGAGCGCCGCGATTGCGCGCGGAAGACGACGTACAGCAGCCGCAGGCCCACCAGGGCGCTGATCACCAGCAGGTTGTAGCCGATCAGCTGGTTCAGCGTCAGGCCGGGGATCACCGTCGGCCCGCTGTCGGTGGCCAGCAGGATGGCCGCGATGACGCCCGCGCCCGCGCCGAGGAAGGCCAGCAGAAGCTCGTGCACCAGCCCGGTGACCACGGCCCGGTCGCGCTCGTCGGCGAACAGCCGCACCCCGACCGAGAGCCTGCCCTCCTCCAGCGCCCCGCCGACGCGGTCGAGGCGGCGGGGCAGGCGGCGCAGCACCGGCAGCAGCGACATGGCCTCGTGGGTCAGGGTCTGGCGCAAGGTCTCCGGCTTGAGCCCCTCGGTGATCTGCCCGGTGGCGAACGCCCGCGCCGCGACGACGAGGTTGAACCCGGGCGCCAGCAGCGTCAGCGTCCCCTCCAGCGTCGCCATCGACCGGAAGACCGCCGCGACCGGCGGCGGCACCGACAGCCGGAAGTCGGTGATCACCCGGAACATCTCGGTGAACATCTGGGTGTCCGGGGCCTTGTCGTGGCTGAAGTGCTTGGCCACCAAGGCGCCGAGCGCGCGCTCCAGCCGGTTCTCATCGATCTGCTCCGGGCGGTCGACGATCTGCAGCAGCCCGTCGCGCAGCGCCGCCGGGTCACCCCGGTCCAGCGCCACCAGCAGCGCCTGGATACCCGCGCGCAGCCCGGCGTCGAGACGGCCGACGGAGCCGAAGTCGAGCAGGCCGAGCGCGGGTCCCTCCAGCAGCAGCACGTTGCCGGGGTGCGGGTCGGCGTGGAAGACCCCGTGCAGGGTGATCTGGCGCAGCACGGTCTCCAGCAGCGAGCGGGCCAGCCGGGCGCGGTCGTCGTCGGGCAGGGCCGCGGTCCCGTCGCCGAGGGGCGAGCCGACCATGCGGCTCATGACGAGCACCCGGTCGGTGCAGAGGTCCTCGTGCACGACCGGGAGGGTGACGGTCTGGTCGGCGGTCGCCGCCCGGACGGCGGAGATGTTGCGGGCCTCGACGCGGAAGTCCAGCTCCTCGACCAGCGCCTCGGCGAAACCGGCGGCGAGGTCGGTGACACCGAGGGCGCGGGCCCACTCGGCGCGCACGTCCATGGCGGCGGCGACGCGGTGCATGATGTCGAGGTCGCGTTCGACGATGTCGCGGATGCCCGGTCGCTGCACCTTGACGACCACCTCGGTGCCGTCCTTGAGTCGTGCGCTGTGGACCTGGGCCACCGACGCCGCGGCGACCGGCTCCGGGTCGAACTCGGCGAACACCTCCCGCGGCGGGGCGCCGAGCTCGTCGGTCAGGACCTGCTCGATCTCGGCCACCGGCAGCGGCGCCACCTGGGTCTGGAGCCTGCTGAGCTCGGTGATGAAGGTGGGCGGGAGGAGGTCGGGGCGGGTGGAGAGGACCTGGCCCAGCTTGACGAAGGTGACCCCGGCGTCCTCCATCGCGCGGCGCAGGCTCCTGGCCAGGGCGGCCTCGCGGTGGATGCCCTCGCGGCGGTCCCTGCGGCCGTAGAGGTAGGGGGCCAGGCCGTGGCGCATGGTGATGCGCGAGATCTGGGAGTAGCGGCGGGTCCTGGCGAAGCCGCGCCTGATGGCGCGCAGCCTGCCGATGACCCCCAGGCCGGTCCCGCTGGGCACGGCCATCTCGGCGACGAACAGGAAGACGAGGGTGGCGAGGAACGCGGTGCCCGCCAAGGGGATGAGCAGGCCGATCATGGCGGCGGGGCGCTGCTCCCAGTGCTCCACCGGGAGGACGGTGATGATGCCGGTGGCGATGGACCAGCCCAGGGCGGCGCCCACCAGGGCCCGCAGGATGCCCACCCGGACGCCCAGGACCCGGCGGGCGGCCACCACCAGCGGCCAGTAGATGAGGACGTACATGGGCAGGGTCAGCAGTCCTAGCAGCACTGAATCCATCTGGTCGCCCCCGGAGCAAGACTGTGTGACGGCTTGATCCCACCACAGGCGGTGGCGTCGGTGCCGCGGGGCGTTGCCGGGGGTGTCAGTGGTCGCGCCTGCTGATGAGGTTGGCGAGCGCGGTCAGTTCGGCCGCCTGCTGCGGCTGGGCCGCGGCCAGCCGCAGGGACTCCATGGACTGGGCCACCAGGTCGTCGATCGTCGTGCGGCACCAGCCCTGGGCGCCCGCCTCCGCGATCAGGGCGGCGGCTCGGGCGGCGGTCGCGGGGGAGAGGGGCTCCTCCGAGGAGAGGTACAGGGTCCTGAGCTCCCGGCTCGCCGGGGACTCGGTGGTCAGGGCCGCGACCACCGGCAGGGACTTCTTCCTGCTCACCAGGTCCGAGTGGGCGGACTTCCCGGTCACGGCCGGGTCTCCCCAGATGCCCAGCAGGTCGTCGACCAGTTGGAACGCCAGGCCGATGTGCTCACCGAACGCGCGGAGGTGGTCGGTCTGCTCCGGGGACGCGCCGCCGTAGAGGGCGCCCAGGCTCGTCGCGCAGCCCAGGAGGGCGGCGGTCTTCAGCTCGGCCATCCGCACGCACTCCGGGAGGGTGACGTCGGTGCGGGTCTCGAACGACAGGTCCGCGGCCTGGCCGTCCTGCACCGCCAGCACCGCGCGGGACAGGGCGGTGGCGGCCGGGCGGAAGGCCGGGTGGGCGCCCTCGGCGAGGACCTCGTAGGCCAGGGTCAGCAGGGCGTCGCCCGCCAGGATCGCCTGGCCGGTGCCGAAGACGTGCCACGCGGTGGCGCGGTGGCGGCGGGTCTGGTCGCGGTCCATGACGTCGTCGTGCAGGAGGGTGAAGTTGTGGACCAGTTCCACCGCGACGGCGGCGGGGACCGCATCGGCGGGGGCGCCGCCGACGGCGGTGGCGGCGCAGAGGACCAGCGTCGGCCTGATGGCCTTGCCGTGGTCGGCGTCCGCGGGCGCGCCCGCGGCGTCCCACCAGCCGAAGTGGTACCCGGCGATGTGGCGCAACGTGCCGGGCAGGCTGTCCACGGCCGCGCGCAGGGCCGGGTCGAACACGGCGCGGCTGTGGGAGAGCACGTCTCGGGCACTGGGGCTCACGTCGAGGGACATCGCCGGGTCTCCGCTCACAGTCCGATTTGCACGTCGTCGAGGACACCGAGTGCGTCGGGGACCAGGACGGCCACCGAGTAGTACGCGCTGACCAGGTAGGACAGGATCGCGCGGTGATCGATGCCGGTGAAGCGCACCGACAGGCCGGGCCGGTACTCGTCGGGCAGGCCGGTGCGGTGCAGGCCGATGACGCCCTGGCTGTCCTCGCCGAGCCGCATCGCCACGATCGAGGTGGTGTTCGTCGCGGACACCGGGATCTTGTCCGAGGGCAGCAGCGGCACGCCCCGCCACGAGTGCACGACGCGGTCGCCGACGAGCGTGGTGGGCGGGTAGAGGCCGCGCCGGGTGCACTCGCGGCCGAAGGCGGCGATGGCCTTCGGGTGGGCGAGCAGGACGTCGGTGCGCCTGCGCCGGGACAGCAGGTCGTCGAGGTCGTCCGGGCTGGGCGCGCCCTCGCGGGTGTGCAGGCGGTACTTCAGGTCGGCGTTGTGCAGAAGTCCAAAAGTAGGATTGTTGAACAGTTCATCTTCTTGACGTTCCCGCAGCGCCTCGATGGTCAGGCGCAGCTGCTGCTCGACCTGGTCCATGGGCTCGTTGTAGAGGTCGGCCACGCGGGTGTGCACCTTCAGGACCGTCTGGGCGACGCTGAGGCCGTACTCCCGGGGGCACAGTTCGTAGTCGACGTACGCGCCCGGCAGCGGGACCTCGCCGTCGTGCCCGGACGCCAGCGGGATCTCCTTCTCACCCCACTTGTTGCTCGGCGCGTCGGCCAGGTCCCGCACACCCGCGACGTGCGCGGCCAGCGTCGGCGAGCGGTCCAGGACCGTGCTGAACGCCGACCGGGGCAGCACCAGCATGATCCCGCTGGTGTTCGCGGTGTAGGTGTGGTCCCAGGTGGCGTCGGCCTGGACCAGGGCGTGCGTGCCGAAGAACTCCCCGCTCGCCAGCCGGGCCACGGCGCTGGTCTCGCCGTAGGCGCCCGCGGTGGACTTGGTGACCTTGCCGTGCGCGATGAGCACCAGGCCCTCGGCCGGGGCGCCCTCGGCGGCCAGGACCTCGCCCGCGGTGAAGTCGCGCCGCTGGAAGCCGTCGGCGATGCCGCCGAGCACGCCCTGGTCGGGATACCCGCGCAGCAGCGACAACTCGCACAGCTCCGGTGGCACGACCCGGATCTCGCCCGCGTTGACGGAGACGCTGATCAGCCCGTCGCCCAAGGCGTAGACGAGCCTGCGGTTGACCCGGTAGGTGCCGCCGGGCAGGTTCACCCAGGGCAGCATCCGCAGCAGCCAGCGCGGGCTGATCTCCTGCATCTGCGGGACGGACTTGGTGGTGGTGGCCAGGTTCCGCGCCGCGGCGGTGCTCAGGCTCTGTGGTGTCGCGGTCTCGGGGTCGAGCAGTTCGGTCACCGGAAGGGTTCCAATCGCGAGGGGACGGCGGGTCTACAGTCCGATCTGGACGTCGTCGAGCACCGCGATCGCGTCCGGAACCAGGACGGCGGCGGAGTAGTACGCGGTGACGAGGTAGGAGATGAGCGCCTTCTCGTCGATGCCCATGAAGCGCACGGACAGGCCCGGCTCGAACTCGTCGGGCAGGTTGGTCTGGGTGAGCCCCACGACGCCCTGGTTCTCCTCGCCGGTGCGCATGAGGATCACCGAGGTCATGCGCCTGGCGGAGATGGGGATCTTGCTGCACGGCAGCAGGGGGACGCCCCGCCACGACGGCACCCGGTGCCCGCCGAGGTCGATGTTGTCGGGGTAGATGCCGCGCTTGCTGCACTCGCGGCCGAACGCGGCGATCGTGCGCGGGTGGGCGAGCAGCACCGACGGGTTCTTCCACACCTTGGACAGCAGCTCGTCCATGTCGTCGGGGGTGGGCGCGCCGTCCTTGGCGTGGATGCGCTGGCTGTTGTCGGTGTTGTGCAGCAGGCCGAAGTCGTGGTTGTTCACCATCTCGTCCTCCTGGCGCTCCCGCAGCGCCTCGATGGTCAGGCGCAGCTGCTGCTCGACCTGGTTCATCGGCTCGTTGTAGAGGTCGGCCACGCGGGAGTGCACCTTGAGGACGGTCTGCGCGACGCTCAGCTCGTACTCGCGCGGGTGCAGCTCGTACTCGACATAGGTGCCGGGCAGCTCCACCTCGCCCTCGTGCCCCGCCGAGAGGTTGATCGGCGCGGCGTCGGCGTCGCGGCGGCCGCCGTTGTCGAGGAACCCGGCGATGTGGGCGCGCAGGCCCGGGCTGCGCTCGGTGAACTCCTGGAACTCCGTCTTGGACAGGGAGAGCAGCGTGCAGGAGGTGGTGGCGACGGCGGTGAAGTCCCAGATGCGCTCCTCCAGCAGGCCCCACTGGTCGAAGTGGTCACCGTTGGCCAGCACGCCGATCACCGACTCGTCGCCGTACTCCCCGATGGCGCGCTGCTCGACGCGGCCGTGGGCCACCACGACGAAGCGGTCCTCGGCGTGCCCCCACTCGACGATCGTCTCCCCGGCGGAGACCTCCTCCGCGGTGAACAGCCCGGCGAGGGCGATGAGCGCCTCGTCGTCGTCGAACTCGCGCAGGCAGGCCAGTTCCCGCAGATCACCGGGCAGCACCCTGGCCTGGGCCCCGCTGCCGTCGACGGTGATGCGCCCGTCGCCGACGAGGAACGTGCGGCGCTGGTTGACCCGGTAGGTGCCACCGCGCACCTGGACCCACGGGAGCACCCGCAGCAGCCAGCGGGAGGTGATCTCCTGCATCTGCGGGACGGACTTGGTCGTGGTGGCCAGGTTCCGCGCCGCCTGCGTGCTGAGGCTCTGGGGGTTCGGGTCGACCTGGGGTGGGATCACCGTATCGGTCACAGGGCTCCGCCAATTCTTGGTTCGGGGGGCGACTGCGCGCACGAGACGGACACCGCGTGCCCACCACGGCGGTGGACAGGAACGCGGAGTGCGCGAGCAGCGGGACTAGGAGGGGTCCGGGGAGGCCAACCCGGAGGTTCCGGCCTGGCCTGGCCGACGACTTGAAGCTAGCACCGGGCCACTCGGACGAGTAGTCGCCGGATAGGATGTTGATACTCCACCCGTTTCGCCCAACTGATCGACTTTGGGTAGCGGTGCGTGGGTCTCAATGCACGATCTTGTCCGCAAGGCGCACGGTTGGACCAAGGTCCGTAAGATCCGGGCATGGCGAAGTACTTCGATGTGCACCCGGAGAACCCCCAGCGGCGGTCCATCGGCCAGGTGGTCGACCTCCTGCGCTCCGACGGTCTCATCGCCTACCCGACGGACTCCTGCTACGCGCTGGGCTGCGTGCTCGGCAACAAGGACGGCATCGACCGCATCCGGGAGATCCGCAAGCTCGACGACCGCCACCACTTCACGCTGATGTGCCGGGACTTCTCCCAGCTCGGCCAGTTCGCGCACGTGGGCAACACGGTCTTCCGGTCCATCAAGGCCGCGACGCCGGGCACCTACACCTTCATCCTCCCGGCGACCAGGGAGGTCCCCCGCCGGCTGCTGCACCCGAAGAAGCGCACGGTCGGCGCCCGCATCCCGCAGCACCCGGTGGCCCAGGCGCTGCTGGCCGAACTCGGCGAGCCGCTGCTGTCGAGCACCCTGCTGCTGCCCGACCAGGCCGAGCCGATGACGCTGGGCTGGGACATCAAGGAGCACCTCGACCACGTCCTCGACGCCGTGGTGGACTCCGGGGAGTGCGGCACCGAGCCGAGCACCGTCGTGGACTTCTCCGGCGACGACCCGGTCATCCTCCGGTACGGCGCGGGCGACGCCTCGCGCTTCGAGTAGTCCTCAGTAGAGGGTCATTCGAACGCCTCGGCCATGGTGGCCAGGGCGGTGGTGACCTGGCTGGCCAGGGGCGCGGCGCCGGGGTGGTCCTCCCACTCGTGGGTGGCCACGCGCAGGGCGCAGAGGAAGGCGCTCGCCATGAGCTGGGGGCGCGGCGGGGCCGGGTCGCGCAGGCGCGCCGCCACCGCGCCCGCCAGGTCGTGCTCCAGTGAGGTGAACAACGCGATCTGCTCGGCCAGCAGGGACGGGTGGCGCCGGACCACCCGCATCTTCGCCATCCGCTCCGGCCCGCCGAGGTCGGCGCACAGGTCCAGGGCGGCGGCGCTGAGGGCCTGCCAGGCCGAGTCGGCCCGCGGGCGGTCGCGGACCAGGGCGACCAGGCGCGCCATGCGCTGGCGGTCGTCGTGGAGCAGGGCCTGCTCCTTGCCGCCGAAGTAGTTGGAGAACGTGCGGCGGGAGACCATGGCGGCGTCGGCGATGGCCTCGACCGTGACCCGGTCGAGGCCGTGCGCCAGCGTCAGCGCGACGGCGGCCTCGTGCAGCGCCTGCCTGGTCGCCGCCTTCTTCCGCTCGCGCAGACCTCGCCCGGTTTCCACGCAACGGATCGTAGATCAGTCCTCGGTCACGGTGATGGCTCCCGAGGGGCATTGGTCCACCGCTTCGCCGACCGCGGCCATCGACTCAGCCGGGCCGCGCTCGGCGTGTTCCCGCAGCGCGGCGGGCGGGTCGAACGGGCTGTCCCGCTCGAAGAACCTGGCGGGCAGCGGGCGCCGAAACGCCGGTTCGGCGTGCTCTCGCGTGGTGGCCCCGGTCATTGACGTCCCCATTCGTCAATAAGCGTTCCACCACCCACTGTAGCGATTCGAACACGTGGTTGGGGTAAATTTTCCCACTGGGAAAGATCGCTCCGGTGTGGGATGCTGATGACCTGCGAGGCCGGTTCGAGGCAGCGGTGAGGGTGCGCACACGCCGTCTTGGCCGACCCCGCGCAGCCGCAGTCCGAACAGGACCGGCGTGACGCCCACAGCCTTCCGCGAGCACGGTCGGCCTTGTGCGCCCGTGCCACCCGATGTCACCTCACCGAGCGGCGAAGTACAATGTGGACCATGTCGATGGGTGCGGACGCGCCACTTGAGGTGGGGGCGCGCCACGCCCACCTGCTCGCCCGATTTGACCTGCAGCGACGGGAAGCCGAGGTGGCCGACCACGAGCGGGTCGAGCGGGTCGACCGCGCGGTGCGGGAATTCCCGGTCGCCGCCTACGCCGCGTCGGTCCTGCCGCACCCGCTGCCGGTCGAGCACGCCGAGAAACTCCCGCGCGGGCAGCGGCACACCCTGCACAGCGGTCACAGCGTGCGCTACGAACTCGTGGAACTGCCCGGGGAACTGCGCGGCTGGGTCATCGACGCGTCGCTGGCCATCTCCATCCAGGGCGCGGCCGTGCACCCGGTGTACGAGCCGGTGGGGAAGGCGAACGAGGCCGCCCTGCCGCCCGCCTCGCGGCGGGGCGGGGGTTTCCAGAGCGTGACCGCGCGCGTGACCGGGTGGCGGGTCTTCCCGGTGCCGCTGGCGGTGGAGGGGCCCGGCGGCCCGGTGCCGGTGGACCGGCTGCTGACGGATTTCCTGGGCGGGCGGGCCCGGTTCTAGCTGCCCTGTTCTGGCCGGCCCTGTTCTGGCTGCCCGGTTCTGGCTGCCCGGTTCTAGCCGGCCCGCTGCGGACAGCCCGGCGACAGCGGGATGGTCAAGCGGGCCCGACCCGCCGCATGTAAGTGTCCGGATCGGACAGGATCTCCCGCAGGGCGGCCTGGCCCGCGCCGTGGACGGCCGCGCGCGGACCCAGCGCCGAGACCAGCACCCGGGTCGGCGACCAGCGCGCCCCGACCACCCTGCGGTCCAGTTCCGCGCGGACGGGGTCGGCCAGCCAGGGGTGCAGCCGGGCGTAGCCGCCGCCCAGGACCACCGCGGGCACGTCCAGCAGGTTCACCACGCCCGCCAGCGCCAGGCCGAGCAGCGTCCCGGCGTGGCGCACCGCGGCCAGGGCCTTCGCGTCACCGTCGCCCAGGCGCCGGACCAGTTCGCCGATCGCGTCGTCGAGGGGGGCGGCGGCGGAGACCCCGGCGTCGGCCAGGACGGCGGCGGGCCCGGCCATGCGCTCCAGGCAGCCGCGCGCCCCGCACGAGCACACCGGGCCGCCCGCGTCCACGCACAGGTGCCCGATCTCGCCGCTGAACCCGTGCACGCCCCGGCGTACCACGCCGTCGAGCACGACCCCGGCGCCGACGCCGATCTCGGCGGAGACCAGCACGAAGTCGCGCACGCCCTCCGGGGTGCCCGCGGCCAGCTCGCCGACGGCGGCGAAGTTCGCCTCGTTGTCCACCAGCACCGGCAGGTCGGCCGCCAGCGAGCCCGCGACGTCCACATCGGACCAGCCGAGGTTGGGGGCGGCGCGGACCACGCCGGTGGCCCGGTCGACCAGCCCCGGCACCGCCACGGCGAGCCCCCCGACGCCTGCCCCGCGTTTGCCCGCGTCGGCCTTCGCCGTGCGCACCGCGCGGGCCACCGAGGCCAGCACCTCCGCGCTCGGGCGGCCCCGGTTGTCCCCGGCGAGCACGCGGTGGGCGTGCTCGCCGCCGGTCGGGTCGATCAGGCAGGTGGCGACGTAGTCCACGCCGATCTCCACGCCGAGGCCGTGCGGGCCGCGCGCGGAGGGGACCAGGCCGGTGCCGCGCCTGCCGCGGCCGACCACCGCCTGGGGGCCGGTCTCGGCGACGAGCCCGGCCGCGACCAGCCGGTCGACCAGGCTGGACACCGTCGCCTTGGCCAGTCCGGTCACCGCGGCCACCTCGGCGCGGGACAGGCCGGGGCGCCCGGTCACCGCGGCGAGGACCACGGCCGTGTTGTGCCTGCGCACATCGCTGTTGCCCGCGGGGGAAGTCGGCTGCACGCTCGGAACTGTAGTGGCTTGACCCGACCGGCAGACAGGTTTAAGTTCAGTGTCCGAACGAAACGTCGCCAGCCCTCTGGAGGTTCGCCGTGGCACCTCAGCCCACTCCCGCCGACCGGTTCAGCTTCGGTCTGTGGACCGTCGGCTGGCGCGCCGTCGACCCGTTCGGCGACGCCACCCGGCCCGCGCTGGACCCCGTCGAGTCCGTGCGCCGCCTCGCCGAGCTGGGCGCCTGGGGGGTCACCTTCCACGACGACGACCTGATCCCCTTCGGCTCTGACGACACCGTCCGCGCCGAGACCGTCACCCGCTTCCGCAAGGCGCTGGACGAGACCGGCATGGTGGTGCCGATGGCCACCACGAACCTGTTCACCCACCCGGTGTTCAAGGACGGCGGCTTCACCAACAACGACCGCGCCATCCGCCGCTACGCCCTGCGCAAGGTCCTGCGCAACGTCGACCTCGCCGCCGAGCTGGGCGCGGAGACCTACGTGCTGTGGGGCGGCCGCGAGGGCAGCGAGACCGACGCGGGCAAGAACGTCGTCAGCGCGCTCGACCGCTACCGCGAGGGCATCGACACCGTCGCCGCCTACATCAAGGAGCGCGGCTACGGGCTGCGCCTGGCGCTGGAGCCCAAGCCCAACGAGCCGCGCGGGGACATCCTGCTGCCCACCATCGGCCACGCGCTGGCGTTCATCGCCGAGCTGGAGCACGGTGACATCGTGGGCGTGAACCCCGAGGTCGGGCACGAGCAGATGGCCGGGCTGAACTTCGTCCACGGCGTGGCGCAGGCGCTGTGGGCGGGCAAGCTGTTCCACATCGACCTCAACGGCCAGAAGGGCCCGCGCTACGACCAGGACATGGTCTTCGGGCACGGCGACCTGCTCTCCGCGTTCTTCCTGGTCGACCTGCTCGAGCACGGCGGCTACACCGGGCCGCGGCACTTCGACTACAAGCCCACGCGCACCGAGGACGCCGCCGGGGTCTGGACCAGCGCCGCGGCGAACATGAGCATGTACCTGCTGCTGCGCGAGCGGGCCACGGCGTTCCGCGCCGACCCGCGCGTGCGGGAGGCGCTGGTCGTCTCCGGGGTGGACGAGCTGGCCGCGCCGACGCTGAACGCGGGGGAGTCGGTGGCCGACCTGCTCGCCGACCGCGCCGCCTTCGAGGACTTCGACATCGACAAGGCCGCCGAGCGGGGGTACGGCTTCGTCGCGCTCGCCCAGCTCGCCGCCGAGCACCTGCTCGGGGCCCGCTGATGGCGCTGGTCGCGGGCGTCGACTCCTCCACCCAGTCGTGCAAGGTGGTCGTGCGCGACGCCGCGACCGGGGCGCTGGTCCGCTCCGGCGCGGCGCCGCACCCCGAGGGCACCGAGGTGCACCCGGACCACTGGTGGGGCGCGCTGGAATCGGCGCTGACCGCCGCGGGCGGCCTGGACGACGTCGCCGCGCTGGGCGTGGCCGGGCAGCAGCACGGCATGGTGTGCCTGGACGGGCGCGGGGAGGTCGTGCGGCCCGCGCTGCTGTGGAACGACACCCGCTCGGCGGGGGCCGCGGCCGACCTGGTCGCCGAGTTCGGCGGCCCGGCGGCGTGGGCGAGCGCGGTCGGCACCGTGCCGATCGCCTCGCTGACGGTGGCCAAGCTGCGCTGGCTGCTGACCCACGAGCCCGACAACGCCGCGCGGACGGCGACCGTGGCGCTGCCGCACGACTGGCTGACCTGGCGGCTGGGCGGGCGGGGACCGATCACCACCGACCGCAGCGACGCCAGCGGCACCGGCTACTACTCACCCGCCTCGGGGGAGTACCGCTACGACCTCCTGGAGGCCGCTCTCGGCCACCGCGCCGAGCTGCCCAGGGTCGCCGGGCCCGCCGAGGCGGTCGGCTCGGCCGGCCCGACCCTGCTGGCCCCCGGCGCGGGCGACAACGCGGCGGTGGCGCTGGGCGTGGGCGCCGCGCCGGGTGACGTCGTGGTCTCCATCGGCACGTCGGGGACGGCGTTCACCCCCAGCGCCGTGCCCGCCGCGGACCCCTCCGGGCTGGTCGCCGGGTTCGCCGACGCGGCCGGGCGGTACCTGCCGCTGGTGTGCACCCTCAACGCCGCGCTGGTCCTGACGACGACCGCGGGGATGCTGGGCGTGGACCTCGACCGGCTCGGCGAGCTGGCCCTGTCGGCGGCGGCGGGCGCGGGCGGGGTGGTGTTCGTGCCGTACCTGCAGGGCGAGCGCACGCCGAACCGGCCGTCGGCGACCGGCACGCTGCACGGGCTGACCCTGTCGAACTCGACCCCGGCGAACATCGCGCGCGCCGCGGTCGAGGGCGTGCTGTGCGGGCTGGCCGACGGCATCGACGCGCTGATCACCACCGGCGCCCGCGCCGACCGGGTGGTCCTGGTCGGCGGCGGCGCGCGGTCGGCGGCCGTGCGCGCGATCGCGCCCGCGGTGTTCGGGCGGCCCGTGCTGGTCCCCGAGCCCGGCGAGTACGCCGCGGACGGCGCCGCCCGCCAGGCCGCGTGGGCGCTGGCGGGCGGTGACGAGCCCCCGGGGTGGGCGAGCGCCGGGACCGTCCGGTGCGAGGCCGATCCGGTCCCGGCGGTGCGCGAGCGCTACGCCGACGTGCGGGACCTGGTGTACCCGGGCTAGATCGTGTTCAGGTGTGGGTGCGCGGCCCACACCCGAAACACGGCCTAGCAGTAGAGGTTGGCGCCCGGGCTCACGCCCAGGAGCTGGGTGAACCGCTGGTAGGTGGTCACCCGGCTCTGGACCTGGGCCGGGTTGCCGCCGTTGCACTCGATCGAGCCGTTGATGCTGCGGATGGTCTCGCCGAAGCCGCGGCTGTTGACCATCGCCGCGTGCCCGGTCATGGTGCCCGGGCCGTTCTGCGTGTTCCAGTACCAGAGCGCGGTCTTCCACGCCACGGCCGAGTCCTGCTGCACCAGCCACGGGTTGCGCAGCAGGTCGAGGCCGAGGGCGTCCCCGGCGGCCTTGTAGTTGAAGTTCCAGCTCAGCTGGATCGGGCCGCGGCCGTAGTAGGCGGCCTGGCCCGCCGGGCAGCCGTAGGGCTGGCCGGTGTCGCAGTAGTGCGGGTAGTTGGCCTGGTTCTGCTCGACGATGTGTACCAGGCCGCCGGTCTCGTGGCTGGTGTTGGCCAGGAACGCGGCCGCCTCCTGCCTGCGGATGGTGTCGGTGCCGGTCTTGGCGAAACCGGGGTAGGCGCTCATCGCCGCGGTCAGGCCCGCGTAGGTGTAGAAGGGGTTCCGGTTCGGGAACATCTGGTTGAACTGGGCTTCCGAGACGACGAACCCGCCGTTGTTGGGCGGCTGGGTCGTGGTCGTGGGCGGGTTGCCCGAGCAGGTGTGCGGGTTCCAGTACCAGGTGCTGATGACCGGGTCGTAGCCCGGGTTGTCGTGCTCGGCGATGTAGTGGCGGCCGTCGGTGTAGCGGACGATGTCGCCCGCGCGGTAGAAGCGGCCCGCCACCCAGTCGGGGGCGCTGCAGGTGCCCGGGGGCGGGGTGGTCCCGCCGCAGGCGCCGTTGTCGGCCCAGACGGCGGCCGACCCGGGCGTCTCGCCCTGGGTCCACCACTTCGCCGCCCAGTTGCGACCGCTGTGCGAGGCGGTCTGGCCGCCGGTGTAGACCGCCGAGGCGCTCCACGCGCCGACGCAGGCCGCGGCGGCGGCGGAGGTGGCCAGCGGGACGGCCATCGCCACGGCGGCCGCCGCGGCGCAGAGTGCTGCGATGATGTGCTTTCGGGACATTGCCACTCCTGTGTGGGCAGGGGACGCAGGAGAACTCTCGTCCACTGAACCACCATTGGTCTAGACGAGTCAAGGTCTAGACCAATATGGCACCGGTCCGCGGGTCACGGTTGCGCCCGGCGGGGGCCCGCCGGTACCCCTCGGCGGTATTCTCGGCATTCGGATGCGCGAGGAGGGACCGCCGTGGCCATCGATGGTGACAACCGGGACGCCTATCTCAAGCGGCTGCGCCGCGTCGAGGGCCAGATCCGCGGCCTGCAGCGGATGGTGGAGCAGGACAAGTACTGCATCGACATCCTCACCCAGGTCTCCGCGGCGACCAAGGCGCTGCAGTCGTTCTCGCTGGAGCTGCTCGACGAGCACCTGGCCACCTGTGTCGTCCAGGCCGCCGCGGCGGGCGGCGAGGAGGCCGACCTGAAGGTGAAGGAAGCCTCGGCCGCCATCGCGCGGCTGGTGCGGTCCTGACGCGCTGAGGAGCCCCCCGCCCACCGGGCGAGGGGCTCCTCAGCGGCCGGGGCTCAGCGCTGCAGGACCACCACCGAGCGGGCCGGGACGGTCGCGGTCGTCGCGGTGACCTCGGTGTCGGCGGCGTCGGCGCTCAGCGGGTGCGCGGTCCAGCCCGCCGCCGGGGTGGTGACGGTCTGGGCGCTCGGGTAGGGGTTGACCACCACGAGCAGGCCTGCGCGGCCCGGGTCGGCGTCGCGGCCCGCGGTGTCGTCCAGGTGTGCGACGACGATGCCCGCCGTGGCGGCCGGGAAGCTGAGCTTGGCCTGCACCTGGGCCGCGTCGGCCAGGGTGAACAGCGGCGACGACGCGCGCAGGCGCAGCAGCTCCAGGGTGTCGGTGACGCTGTCGCGCATGTCGGCCTGGCCGGGGCGCAGGGCCGGGTCCGCCAGCAGCGGGCCGTGGAAGGGCCACTTGTCCCGGTTGTCCGCCGCCGGGGGCAGGCCGCGGCCGAACCCGGAGGTGGCCAGCGTCGGGTCGTAGCCGTTGAACCAGTCCCCGGAGTCGTAGCTGTTGCGGTCGAGGGACTTCGAGCGCAGGAACTCGCTGCCCGCCAGGAGGAACGGCTGGCCCTGGCCGAGCAGGACCGGGGCGTGCGCGATCTTCTGCATCCGCACCCGGTCGGTCATCGGCGTGTCCGCAGGCAGCTTCATGGCGAGCGCGTCGTAGAGGGTCTCGTTGTCGTGGGCGTCGGAGTAGTTGACGATCTCCCCGGGCGCGGCGGCGTAGCCCGCGGGCGATCCGTTGTAGTCCACGTCCTTGCCGGTCGTCCGGGCGCCGCCGGTGCCGAGGAAGCCGAAGTCGGCGAGGTTGCCCGCCATGCCGAGCTTGACCAGGTCGGTGTAGTTGACCAGGCGGGCGTGCTGCCGCGCGGCGTCGCCGTTGGCCGGGGCGCCGTTGGGGTCGCCCGCCAGGCCGGAGGCCAGGCCCTGCACGCGGGGGTCCGCGTCGAAGGGGCCGCCGCCGCGGACGGCGTCGCGCTGGCGGTCGCTGAAGGTGGCGACGCCGGTGCCCGCCATGTTCGGCTGCGTGGCCTGCGTGAACCGGGCGTTGCCCGCCACCTCGCCGAAGTCCCAGCCCTCGCCGTAGAGCCGGATGGCGCCGCCGTCCACCCCGTCGCGCTCGACGGTCAGGGTGTCGAGCGCGGCGCGCACGGCGAGGATGTTCGCCTTGGGGTGGTGGCCCATCAGGTCGAACCGGAAGCCGTCCACTTTGTACGTCCGCGCCCAGTGCAGCACCGAGTCCACGACCAGCTTGCCCATCATCGCGTTCTCCGGCGCGGTGTTGGCGCAGCAGGTGGAGGTCGCGACCGCGCCGAGGGCGTCCAGGCGCTGGTAGTAGCCGGGGACGACCTTGTCCAGCACGGAGGACGCCGCGTCACCGGAGGCGGTGGTGTGGTTGTAGACCACGTCCACCACGACCTTGTTCCCGTTGCCGTGCAGCGCCTGCACCATCTCCCGGTACTGGCGCACCCGCGCCGGGCCGGACTGGGCGTCGTCGGTGGCGTAGGCGCCCTCGGGCACATCGAAGTGCAGCGGGTCGTAGCCCCAGTTGAACCCGTCGGCCGCGGCGGCGGCCGTGACGCATTCCTGCTGCTCGGCCGAGTCCGGCGGCAGCGCGGCGAGGTCGCACGCCGGGCTGGTCTGGTCGGCGCGGCGCTCGGGGATGCTGGCGATGTCGAAGGTCGGCTGCAGGTGCACGGTGTCCAGGCCCGCGTCGGCCAGCGCGCGCAGGTGCGCCATGCCCGCGGAGTCGCGGTGGGTGAAGGCGCGGTAGGTGCCGCGCTCGGCCTCGGGCACGGACGCGTCGGCGATGGAGAAGTCGCGCACGTGCAGCTCGGTGATGCCGTGCTCGGTCGGGTCCGCGCCCAGGCCGTGCGCGACCTCGGTGTCCCACCCCGGCGGGGTGGCGGCGGCGAGGTCGGCGAACTGGGAGTGCGTGGAGTCCACCGACAGCGCCACCGAGTACGGGTCGGTGACCACCACCGTGCGGACCTCGCGCTCCGACGGCGACCACCCGGTCACCTCGAACTGGTAGTACCGGTCCCGCCACGCTCCCCGGCCCGACCACGACCCGGTGGCCGCGTCCCTGCTCAGCGCCACGACCTCGGCGGGCGCGGCGTCCCTGGCGGGCGGCGCCGTGCCGAACAGGCGCAGCGTGACCGCGGTCGCCGTCGGCGCCCAGAGCCGCACCGACGCCTTGTCCCCGGAGACGGTGGGGCGGTAGTCCAGGGCGGTGGCGGCGCCGTAGCGGTCATCGATGGCGCCGGCGATCTGGGTGCCCGTGGCGTGCCGCAGCCCGCCGTTGGCGTCGACGTGCACCGCGACCTGCTGGGCGCCGATGGCCTCATCGATGCGGGTGGTGTCGCGGACCTTGAACACCGGCTTGCCCGCCAGGTGCGGGAACCGGTCGTCGTCCAGCGTGCCGTCGGCGATCAAGCGCAGGAACCTGCCGCCGACGACGCGCCCGTCGACCAGCCTGACGCCGCCCGCGGGGTCGTAGCGCACGTGGTAGCCGTCGGAGGCGGCCACCGGCACGTCCCACACCAGCCGGTCGCGGCTCACCCACACCGCCTTCGCGGTGCCGAGGTCGGCGTCGGCCGCGGGGGCGGTCGACGGCGGCAGCACGTAGGAGGCCGTGCCGTCCTGGCGGGCGGAGCCGGAGACGAACCACACCTCGTGCCCGGTGCTGCCCACGTCGAGGAACTGGTCGGCGCCCGGGTCCTTGGTGTCGCCCTTGTGGATGATGTGGCTCAGCCCGGCCGCGCCCGGCGCCAGCGGCACCGACCAGGTGATGCCGAAGCCGTCCTCGCCGTCCTTGGGCCGCGACTGCGTCCACCCGGGGCTCGGTTCCAGCGAGCCGGTCCAGTGGTAGAGCACCCAGTCGGTGTAGTCGCCGTCGGGGCGGTGGTAGTGGATGACCGCGCGGTTCTCCGCGGCGGCGCGGCTGGGGTGCACGCGGTCGCCGACCACCCACGCCGATCCGCCGGTGGCCTTGCCGCTCGCGACCGCCTGCCCGTCCCTGACCACGCTGAAGTCCAGCGGGACGCTCGTCGCGGGCACGGTGGCGACCGCGCCGAAACCGTCGCGGGCGGCGAAGGGCACGTCCCGTCCCGCGGCGCGCACGACGGCTCCCGCCGCGTCGCCGCGCAGGTGCACCGTCACCCGCCCGGTGGCGGCGACCTCGCTGGGGTACGCGTCGGCCTTGCCCTGGTCGACCCACACCTGCGGGGTGACCGCCGGGTCGATGACCCGGTCGCCGCCGTCCTTCTCGTCGCCCTTGTGCACCACGGTGCCCACCGAGCGCGCGCCCGGCTTGAGCTTGACCCACGCGAACCGGCCGTACGGGGTCTCGCCCGCGAAGGGCACGCCCGCCGCCCAGTCCGTGGGCTGCTCGACGTCGCCCCACACGTGCAGCTTCCAGCCGTCGTAGTCGCCCGCGGTCCGCCGGTAGTGCACGACCAGCCAGTCCGGGCTGCCGGTCGACGGGCCGCCCGAGGGCGGCGCGGGGACCAGGGTGACGCCCGCGCCGTCCGCGCCGAGCCCGCCGTGGCCGTCGGCGACCACGACCCGGAACTCGACCCGCTTGCCCGCCGACGCCCCCGGCAGGCCCGCGACGTCGGCGTACACCCGGTACGGCGCGGTGTCGTCGGTGCCCAGCACCGTCCAGTCGGCGCTGCCCTCGACCTTCGCGGCGAAGGTGGCCTGCGCGAACGCCGCGTTGACGCCGTCGGCGCGCAGCTCGACCCGCTCGTTCAGCACGGTTCCCGCCGCCGGGGCGACCAGCGTCGGGCTGATACCGCCCGCCGGGACGCGGTTGGCCGACTCCAGCACCAGCGCCGACATCGGCGGCACGCTCACCCGCACGGTGCCCTGCGCCGAGGACACCGGACCGGCGCCGCGGCCGGGGAAGACGGTGCTGTAGCGCAGGTTCGGGGCGGCGACCGGCACGTCGACCTCGGCGGCCGCGGCGCCGGAGTTGGCCACCACGACGAACTCCTGGAGCCTGCTCCTGTCCGTGCGGCTGAAGGCGATCACGTCGCCCTCGGCCAGGCGCAGGGTCTGGTTCCCGGTGCGCCACACGGTGTCGCGGTCGACGAAGTCGGCCAGCTCGCGCAGCTGCTTGTACAGCGGGTGGTTGGGGCGGAAGTTGTCCTGCGCGCCCGTGCGCCCACCGCCGACGAACGCCTCGGCGGCGTACTCCGGGGTGCTGCTGGCGAACATGCTCTGGCGGGCCAGCTTGTCCCCGCCCGAGCCCGCCATGCCCTGCTCGTCGCCGTAGTACACCACCGGGTTGCCGCGCCAGAGGTACATCAGCGCGTTGCCCAGGCGCAGGCGCTCCAGCAGCTCGGCGTCGGTGATGCCCGGGCGCTCCTGGCGCAGCTGCCAGGCGATGCGGCCCATGTCGTGGTTGCCGAGGAAGGTGGGCAGGGAGTTGGCGTTGGAGTCGGCGTCGGTGTAGCGGTCGTCCTCCAGCAGCACCTCGCCGAGGCGGGCCGATCCCTTGCCCGCCAGGAAGGTCAGCGCGCCGCTCTGGAACGGGAAGTCCAGAGTGGACTGCATGCCGCCGGTGGTGGTGTAGCTGGAGGTCAGCGCGGTGTCGGAGCTGTAGACCTCGCCGAAGACGAAGAAGTCCCGCTTGCCCCTGCCCGCCGCGTAGGACTTCACGTGCGGGGCCAGCGCCTGCCAGAACTCCATGTTGACGTGCTTGACGGTGTCGACCCGGTAGCCGTCGATGTCGAGGGTGTCGATCCAGGAGGTGAAGATGTCCTTCATCCCCTCGACCACCCGCGGGTCCTCGGTCATGAGGTCGTCGAGGCCGGAGAAGTCGCCGTACTCGGTGGACTCGCCGCTGAAGGTCGAGTCGCCGCGGTTGTGGTACAGCGCGGGGTCGTTGAGCCAGGCCGGTGTCTTCGCGGTGCGGTCGGCCTCGCCGCGGAAGACCGGCGTGTAGGGATAGGAGATGGCCGGGTCGAGCCTGGGGAAGTCCGGTTCGCCCGCGGCGGCCTTGATGTCGACGGGGTTGCCCGCGGCGTCGAGGTAGGGCTGCGCGCCGGTGCTGATGTACTCGCGCCTGCCCTCGGCGTAATCGATGATGTCGGCGGTGTGGTTGGCGACGATGTCGAAGAAGACCTTCAGGCCGAGGCGGTGCGCTTCGGCGATCACCGCGCGCATGTCCTCCGTGGTGCCGAAGTGCGGGTCGAAGCGGGTGAAGTCGGTGGTCCAGTAGCCGTGGTAGCCCGCGGAGACGTCCGCGCCGCTGCCCTGCACCCAGCGGTTGGCGAACATCGGGGTCATCCAGATGGCGGTGACGCCCATGCCGTCGAGGTAGCCCAGCTTCTGCCGCAGGCCCTTGAGGTCGCCGCCGTGGTAGAAGCCCTTGTCGGCGGGGTCGAACCCGTGGACGAGGCGGTCGCGGCTGGGGGAGCCGCCCCGGTCGTTGCGCCGGTCCCCGTTGGCGAAGCGGTCGGGCATGACGAAGTAGAACCGTTCGCCGCTGAGGTCCCCGCGCAGGGCGTCGCGGGCCAGGGCGTCATCGCCAGCCCGGGTGCCCGCGCCGATGTCGGTGACCTCACCGACCGCCAGCGGCCCCACGGGTTCCTGCGCCACCGCGGGCTGTCCGGGAACGATGACCCCGGCGCCGACCACGAGCACGGCCAGGGCAGACCTCAGGCGCCGACCCATGGGCGACCTCCTTGTCGTCGCAAGTCCTTGCAGGGCGGGTTCCGCCAGGCTGGTGCACACAATCATGTCGGGAGGCAGCTGGCAAGACCCTTTCGCTGCAACCTCTTGCGCACGGTTGCGAAACGTCATGCCTGTCCGGCGGTTCGACACGCCGGTTCGCTCGCACAAGGGACAGCGCCGCCACGTCGGCCGCTGGTGGGCGGCCACGACGGGCTCGGTGGTGGGCTACGAGCCGTGGTTGGGGTGTGACCGTCCGGGTGAGGCGGTGTCCGTGTCGGCGCCGTGGTCGGCCTGGCGTTCGGTGCGGTCGGTCCCGTGCCAGTCCAGGCACAGCACGGTGGCGTCGTCCTGGAGCTGGTCGCGGCAGGCGTGCCGCACCGCCCTGGTCGCCGCCCGCACCACCTCCCGGGTGTGCAGCCCCTCGGTGCGGCGGATCACCGCGGGCAGGTCGGCGTCGGCGGCGGCGCGCTCGACCATGCCGTCGGTGAGCAGCACCAGCCGGTCGCCGGGGCGAAGGTCCAGCCGCTGCACCCGGTACTGGTGCGGGGCGAAGCCGAAGAGCGGGTCGATCTCCAGCTGGACCGGCTCGACCACGCCGTCGCGCAGCAGCAGCGGCGCGGGGTGTCCGGCGTTGACCAGCTCGACCGCTCCGGTGTGCAGGTCCACGCGCAGCAGCTGCCCGGTCGCCAGCGACCCCTGGCCGTGGTGCAGCAGTGCCTGGTTGGCCTGCCGCGCCTGCTCGGGCAGGTCGCATCCGTCTCGGCGGGCCCCGCGCAGCGCACCGACCAGCAGGGTCGCGGTCAGCGCCGAGGCCACGTCGTGACCGACGGCATCGGTGATCGACATGTACAGGGTGTCGCGGTCCAGGGTGTAGTCGTAGGTGTCGCCGCCGATGTCGTCGGCGGGCACCAGGCCGCCCGCGACGGTGAACTGGGCCGCCTCGCAGCAGGACGCGGTGGGCAGCAGTTGGTGCTGGATCTCCGCGGCGAGGCTCACCGGGGTGGTGCGCCTGCCGCAGTGGTAGCGGTCGGTGAAGCGGCGATCGGTGACGATGACGTAGGCCAGCATGTGCGCGGCCTGCCCCAACTGGACCAGCACCTGCTCATCGAGCACGGGCACCGTCACCTCCAGCACGCCGACGCAGTCGCCGCGGTTGGTCACCGGCAGCACCACCCGCACCTCGTCGCAGTCCCGCTCCTGCCACGGCCGCTGGGTGCGCAACACCTCCTCGTAGGCGCTGCCCCGCAGATCGACGAGATCCTCGACGCGCCCGTCCGGGTCCTCCATGGTCGAGGTCAGCCGCACCAGCCGCTCATCGGCGAGATCGACCAACAGGAACGACACGTCGAAGGCCCCCAGCCGCTTCGCCAAGTCGCGCGCGACGACCTCGACCGACCCTCCCGGCGGGGCGCTCTCCGCCGCCGCCAGCACATCACCGGGCCCCAACACGCCATCCATGCCAACCTCCGATCACCCAGGGCCACCCAACCACACCACCCGGTGCGACAAGACCACCAGCGGCTCGCGGACCGCGCACCCCGGTCAACGCCGCTGCCGGTACGCCCACACCGAGGAGCACAGGCCGCTGCCCGGACCTGGTTTCGTGTCGCAGGTCAGTCGGGTGCCGATCGTGGTGAACGCGGGCGGGCGTCGCGCGTCCCCTGATCATGAGTGCTGTGCAGTTGTGGATCGTCCTGTGGGGTGTGTTGGTCGTGATGGTGGCGGCCCCGGTCGTCGCCGATCATGTGCGGGCTCGTGGGAGGTCGGTTGGGCAGGCCGAGGCGGAGTGGGATTCCGTGACGGCGGGGCTGCTCTTCGGTGGGCCGGGCCGGGCGGTGGACGCGGCGATCACGGACATGGTCGCCCAGGGCTCGCTCGTGCCCAACGAGCGCGGCAACCTGCGTGCCGCGCCGAACGCCAGTGCGCGTCCTGGCGATCCGGTGACGCAGGCCGTGCTGCGGGCCACGCGCGTCATCCCCACTCCCGTCGCGAAGCTGCGGGAGATCGTGGTGAAGAACCTGGAGGGGCACCTCCGCAAGCGGTACACGCACCTGCGGGACGCCGGGCTGGTCTGGAAGAACGGGGCCTGGGCGGCTGTCGCCCCCGTCGTGTACAGCGTGACCTGCGTGATCACGGCATTCCTGGTGACGATGGTGGTTTCCGGCGTGACGACGGACTACCTCGACACCCACCTCGTGACCGCGGGCCCCTGGTCGTGGGTCGCGGTGCTCGCCGGGCTGGGGTTCGCGGCCGCGGTGACGCTGGGCCGGGACGGGGTGTCCTCGCCGGACCCGCGCACGACCCTCGGGCACGCCTGCGGGCGGCTGCTCGTCCGCCGGGCCGCCGACAAGCCCGGGCTCGTGGTGGCCGTGCTCGGGTTGGGCGCGGTCGAGGTGGACAAGGCCGCGAAAAGCGCGCTGGGGGCCGCCACCCACGACACCGGGTGGGCGCCGCGGCCGGGCCGGATGTCGCTGCCCTCGGCCCGCCTCGCGCGCGAGTTGACCCGGCACATCAAGCCGACGGCCACCTGAGGGATCAGTCCTCGTCCCGAACACGGCAGGGACCGACCCGCTCCCGCGAACCCGCGAGGTCGGCAAGATCTGGTCGAGTCCGTGCCGACGGCCACCGGTGTCATCCTCGCCACCTACCGACCACGTTCGCGGGCCGCGAATTGAACGCTCTCCCATTCGCGACGCCCAACTGGGGCGGACACGCCATGCTGATGCGGTGACCACCGACCTGGCGCTGCTGACCGGACCCGCCGCAGGCGACCTCATCGGCGCGGCGCTGCGCGGCTCGGGGGTGGAGCTGCTGGACTGGGCGGCCACCCAGGTCGACCACCAGCCCGGCCGGGGCACCACGGTCGGCTACGCGGCGCGGCTGCGGATGGCCGACGGGTCCACGGCCGACGAGGTGCTGGGCGCGTCCTCGCGCGCGCTGCCCGTGCCGCTGCCCGCCGGGGTGGTGCGGATCGGGTCGGTGGCCCTGTGGCGGTTCCCCAACGACCCCGACCTGCCCGGGCTGCCGGTCGCGTGCGACCCGGCGCTGCTGCGGCGGGTGTGCGCGGGGATCGGGTGGGAAGCCGACCGGATCGAGGTGCGGGTGGTGGCCTACCGGCCGCGGCGTCGCGCCGTGGTGCGGGCGAACACCTCGGGCGGGGTGCTGTACGTGAAGGCCGTGCGGCCCGACCGCGCCCGCGGACTGCACCGGCGGCACCGCCTGGCATCGGCGGCGGGAGTGCCGGTCCCGCCCGCGCTGGGCTGGTCGGCCGACGGGCTCGTGCTGCTGGCGGGCCTGCCGGGGCGCACGCTGCGCGGCCACATCGTCCGGCCCGGCGCGGTGGACCCGCTGGACTCGCCCGGCCCGCTGGTGGACAGCATCGTCACCACGCTGGCGCGCCTGCCCGCCGAACTGGCCACCGGCGCGCGCAGGCGCACCTGGGGGCAGCGGGCCCGCCACTACGCCGGGGTGATCGCCGCCGCGGACGCCGCGCTGGCGCCGAGGGCGCTGGCCGTGGCCGCCGCGGTGGACCACTCGGCGCCGCAGTCGCCGGATGTCGCCGTGCACGGCGACTTCTACGAGAGCCAGCTCCTGGTCGCGGGCGGCGTCGTCACCGGTCTGCTGGACATCGACACCGCGGGCCGCGGCGAGCGGCTCGACGACGCCGCCTGCCTGCTGGCCCACCTGAGTGTCCTGACCCAGATCCACCCGCACCGCGCCGCCGCCGTCGAGCGCCTCGGCGCGGCGCTGCTGGAGCGCTTCGCCGCGGAGTTGGACGGCGCGGCCCTCGCCCGGCGGACCGCGGCGGTCGTGCTGTCCCTGGCGACCGGCCCGCACCGGGTGCAGGAGTCCCGGTGGCGGACCAAGACCGCCGACCGCCTCGCCTTGGCGGAGCGGTGGCTCGACCACGCGGCGGGTCTTGCCTGATGGGCCGGCCGTCAATCGCGTGGCTGCCGTGTTTTCCGGAGCAAGTTCGCACAAACCCGCACCGCGGTGGGAATGCGTCCGAACGCGCCGGTTCCGGGCACATGGGGAGTTGTGGGCGGAGGCTCCGGCGGTAATCGGCCCCGGATGGCGTCCGATCCGTGATCTATTCATACCCCTGACGGGAATCCGTCACAAAACAATGGTGTCCGAATACCGGCACCCCGGTTCGGGGGACACTCGCACTGGTGGTTGTCCTCTGCGATTCTGGATCAAGCGGGCGAGGTCGAAAAGGCCGAACGCACGGGCAAAGATGCGGCTCCGGACTCCTAGCCAGCAGTATGGGCTGATGCGAGGCCCAGGTGCACGCGTGTGGTTTCGGGCTCGCATCGAAATGCGGGACGAGAGGAATGGACGCGGGCAATGACTGATAGCAAGTGGAAGTTGGTCGTGGACCGGCAGGGCGTCACGATCACGGGCGACAAGTTCCAGCTCACCGCGGCCAACCAGGCGGCGACCGACACCGACCTGCTCGACGCGCAGACCGAGATGGGCGTGATGGACCCGGCGCAGATCGAGGGCATCATCAGCGAGCTGCAGTCCATCAACCGCCGCACGTACGGGCAGTTCTGCGGGCTCTCGCACGCCGCGGAGATGGTCGGCGAGCGCTGGGGCATGCTGATCATCCGGGACCTGCTCATCGGTCCCAAGCGCTTCAGCGAGCTCAGCGAGGGCCTGCCGCTGCTGTCCCCGGACATCCTCAGCGCGCGGCTGCGGGAGATGGAGCACTTCGGGGTCCTCAAGGCGACCCCGTCGGCCACCGAGGAGAGCGTGGTCCGCTATGAGCTGACCGACTACGGCCAGGAGCTCGACGGCGTCATGCGCGCCTTCGGCCGCTGGGGCGCCCGCACGCTCAACACCCCGCGTCCCGAGGAGATCGTCACGATCAACGGCCTCATCATGGCCGTGCGCTCGTGCTTCCGCGGTGACGCGGTCGCCGACATCTCGATGAGCTTCGAGATGACGGTCGACGACATGGTCGTCAGCGGCACCATCGCCGGTGGCGCCATCACCGCGGTCGAGGGCCCGAACCTGGCCGCCGACCTGCGCATCGAGCCGGGCTTGGCGGTCAAGGACATCCTGACCGGCCAGGCCACCGGCGACTCGCTGCGCGCCGACGAGAACCTGTCCTACGTGGGCGACCCCGCCCTGCTCGACGACTTCGCCAGGGCGTTCTCGCTGGACAGCTGAAAGACCCCGCACGACAAGACGTAGCGCAGACCCCTGCCCACCTCGAGGATCGCGACAGGCGGATAGCGCGGCGGAGGAACCCGGTGGCCCGGCTCAGGGCCACCGGGTTCTCTTGTGCGCGGCCCCGGCCCCGTCAGGAGTGTTCCCCCGTGGACAAGGGAAACCCGCCCATGGCAAAGGCGCGGTCTCCGGGGTGTCCGGGGACCGCGCCTTGGGGGAGAACTCAGCCCGCTTCGCGCATCTGGGCGCTGCGCAGCCGCGACAGGGCCGCGGAGCGGACGTCGAGCAGCGCGGTGAGCACCGGCGGGTCGAACGTGCGCATCGGCCGCAGCCGCAGGTCGGCCAGCCGCGCGGTGATGTTCGGCCGGATGGTGATGGGGCCGTGCGTGCCCAGGTACGGCCGCGTCGAGAGCGACTCCTCCGAGCCGGGGGGCACCGAGTGGGCCAGCACGTGCCAGCTGCCGATGGGCACGTCGTGCAGCGTGTACGGGCCCGGCCGGTCGAGCACCGCGCAGCGCACCGGCGAGCCCTGCAGCATCGGGGTGGGGAACAGGCCGACGAAGACCATGCCCGCCAGGCCGTCCTCCGGGCCCGCGATGTTCCCGCGCACGGTCGGCCGCGGGGTCGTCCCCGCGAGGCCGATCTCCGGCATCTCGGTGGTGGCGCCGCGGGTGTGCCGGTAGGTGATCGGGGAGACGCCGACGCTGCTGCGGAACCGCGAGCTGAAGGTGCCGACGCTGTTGTAGCCGACCTGGTGGCTGATGTCGGCCACGGTGAGCGTGGTGGTCAGCAGTAACCGTTTCGCCTCCTCGAGGCGCATCGCGGAAAGGAACCTGCCGGGGGAGACCCCGGTGACCTTCCTGAAAACCCGGGAGAAGTGGAACTTGCTGAACATGGCCGACCGCGCCAAGTCGTCGATGGTGACGTTGTCCGCCAAGCCGTCGCGCATTGTCGTGATGGCCCGTTCGACAGCTCGCACGACCGTCTCGTCCATTGTCGCGTTCCTTTCGCCCGTTTTCGTGGTCGTGCTCCAGTGGGGGGCAGGTGGAGCGCGACTCGCGCGAGACTCCACCTGCCAATTGTCCGTGGCCCCGAGTCCGGCGCTCAAGTGTCGCTGTCATCGGGACGGATGAATTGGTTCCGATCAGGGGTGTGAATAATTCATGGGCACACCGGTGTGGACCGCACGAATCAGGCGGTCCTCGGCAGGCCGACGAGCGTGTCGTGGAATCGGCGCGCGTGCGCGGGCAGGTCCGCGACGCGGGCTTCCCCGGCCGCCGGATTCGCGGGCACGTCCGGCTCGGAGAGCAGGCAGCGCAGGAGCACCGGCCGGGTGGCCGTGCTGATGTGCCCGCGCAGCAGGGCGGCGAACCGGTCGGCCCGCGCCGTGCTGGTGACCGAGGCGTAGCCCGCCGCCCTGGCCAGCGCGCACAGGTCGGCGCGTCCGCTCGGGGAGCTGGAGTTCTGCGCCGCGGCGAACAGGCCGTCGTCGAGCACCACGTGCACGAGCGGGAGCTCGGCCAGCGTCCCGGCGGTGATCAGGCCCATCGGGTTGCGGGCCAGGCTGCCGTAGGCGTCGACCACGACCGTGGTCCTGCGGGCCTGCATGGCCACGCCGATGCCCAGCGACGAGGCCATGCCCATGCCCGCGGTCAGGTAGAGGTGGTTGCGCCGGTCGGCGATCGAGCGCGCTGTCCGGCAGCTCGCCTCGGTGGTGAACACCACGGGCTCGGCTGTCGTCGCCGCGATGATCGCGCGGATGGCGGCGGTGCGGTTCATGCCTTCCTCTCCAGTGCCGCCGGGGGGATCAGCAGGGCGGTCGGGAGGCGGCGATCACGCACCCCGTCGCGGGCCAGGTCCACCTGCGCGGCCACGGGCTTGTCCGGGTCGAACTCGACGACGTGCAGCCCGAGCCCGTCCAGCAGCGGCCGGGTGATGCGCGAGAGCAGCATCGCCTCGGCCGGGTGGCCCTCGGGCTCGGAGCGCACGTTGACCGCGAGCAGGATCGGGATGCGGTAGGGCACCACGAGCGAGGCGATCGCCCCGAGCGAGGGGCCCAGGCCGTGGTTCTGCATCAGGACCACCGGGCTGTGCCCGGTGAACGCCGCGCCGGCCGCCACGCCGATCGCGTTGTCCTCCCGGGCCACGGTGAATACGCCCGGCCCGGCGTCCAGGGCGCTGTACAGCGGCGACATCACGGCGCACGGTGTGCCGTAGAAGGGACCGAATTCCGCCGACACCAGCGCCTGGGATAATTCCCCGGCGAGGTCGACCTTTTGCGCGAAAGGTGTCATCGCGGCTCCCCCGTCCGTTCGTTAACTGGACTTAGTCCGCAGTTGGACTCCGTTGGGTCTATCACGGTTTTCGTCGAACTTTGTTCGGGCGCTGTATCGGATTTTCGACTTTGCTTCGCCGAGTCGATTGACCAGAGGTGTGGGACCGGTGTTGACTGGCCGCTCGTCGACCCATCCGACAGTCTCAGCAATACACCGCCCGCGACAGTGCGCGTGGCACGCCTCGGCAAGGAATCCCGAGGTCAGCGGGTATGAAAAAGACACATGCCCCCGGTGAGCCCTGCACTGGCAGTGTTCGGGTGCGGACTCGGAAGATCTAACTACCCACTGATTCCGCCCACCAAACAAACTGGAGTGCCGTGATGAGCACCGCCGTAGTGGACAGCGTGAGGGCACAGTTAGCGATTTTGGGCCTCGATGACGTCGCTTTACGCAGCCAATCGGCGCAGATCGAGATCGACCGTTTCGACTACTGGAGCAACTCCGCCGGGGTGGTCGCGGGTAGTTCCACCATGAGCACCTTCTGCGGTGCCGACGCCCCGAGTCTCCTGGCTGCCTGATGTCCGCCGCAGGCGCCGGAGACCTTCCCCGTGTCGGTTTCAAGCAGCACATCAGGGCCGAGGTCTCGGCCACCGAAGGTGCCTACCTGTTCTCGGAGCACGACTTGACCCTGCTCCAAGGCGCCCAGGTGGAGTCGGTCGTGACTCTGCTGGACGGTACTCGCGATGTGGCGACCGTCTTGGAGTCCATGCCGGTGGGCGTCACCCGCGAGCAGGCCGCGGGCGTCCTCGCCAAGCTGTCCGCCGCGGGCCTGATCTCCCTGCGGTCCGATTCGGGAAACGGTGACGCCTGCGCGGCGGCGTATTGGGAGGCGGCGGGCCTCGACGGGGGAAACGCGGAGGTCCAGACCGCGTGCTCCACGGTCCGGCTCGTCGTCTTGGGCGAGGTCTGCGGCGCGGCGGCGGAATCAGCGCTGCGCGCCGCGGGGCTCGTCGTGCACACCGACGGCGGGGTTGGGGACACCGACCTCACCGTCGTGCTCTGCGCGGACTACCTCGACCCGGCCTTCGCCGCGATCGACGCCGAGCAGCGCGCCGCGGGACGGCCGTGGCTGCCCGCCAAGACCGTCGGCACGAAGGTGTGGATCGGTCCGGTTTTCGACCCGACCCGGCCGGGGTGCTGGCACTGCCTCTCAACGCGCCTCTGGGACAACCGGATGGCGGAGAAGTGCGCCCAGACTGCGCTGGGCCGCTCCGGCCCCGCCCCGAGCCCGATCGTCGCGATCGCGCCGAGCAGTGGTGCCGCCAGCCAGCTGGTCGCCATGGAAGCGGCCAAGTGGCTTGCCGGGTACCGCCATGAGAACCAGCGTTCGGTGTGGACACTGGACACCCTCGACCTCTCCGGCCAGCGCCACGCGCTCCCGGTCCGGCCGCAGTGCGGCACGTGCGGCGACCCCGACATCGTCCGGGCACGCGGGCACCAGCCGGTCCGGCTGGTGCCCCGCGCGCGGGTGACCGAGGGCGGCGGCGGATACCGGGCGATGTCCTCGGAGCAGACGATGGCCGCCTACGGCCACCTGGTGAGCCCGGTGACCGGCATCGTCAAGGAGATCGCCAGGGACTCGCGCGGCCCGGAGTTCTTCAACTCCTTCCGCTCCGGGGCGAACGTCGCCTCCCACACCAACCTCGGTGTGCTGCGCGAGACGCTGCGCATGTCCAACGGCGGCAAGGGGACCACCCCGGCCGAGGCCGAGGTCGGCGCCCTGTGCGAGGCCATCGAGCGGTACTCCGGGATATACCACGGGGACCAGGCACGGGTCCGCGGCAGCCTGCTCAGCCTCGGCGAGCCCGCCATCCACCCCAACGACGTGATGCTCTACGACGAGCGCCAGTACCGCGACCGAGCCGAGTGGAACCGCACCCACGCCGGGTTCCAATGGGTGTGCGCGCCGTTCGACCCGGCGGCGGAGCTGGACTGGAGCCCGATCTGGTCGCTCACCCAGCAGCGGCACCGCCTGCTGCCCACCGGCCTGCTCTACTTCGGCGCGCCGGGGGCGGGCATGGTGCGCCCGGACTCCAACGGCAACGCCGCGGGGTCCAGCCTGGAGGACGCCGTGCTCCAGGGGATGCTCGAACTCGTCGAACGCGACGCGGTCGCGCTGTGGTGGTACAACCGCACCCGCGTGCCGGGAGTGGACCTCGACGCCTTCGCCGACCCGTGGATCGACCGGCTCCGCGCGGTCCACGCCGAACTCGGCCGCCAGGTCTGGGTGCTGGACCTGACCTCCGACGTCGGGGTGCCCACCATGGTCGCGCTCTCGCGCCGGGCGGGCACGCCCACCGAGGACATCGTCATGGGCTTCGGCGCGCACCTCGACCCCGCCCTCGCGCTGCGCCGGTCGCTGACCGAGCTCAACCAGATGATGCCGATGGTGGTCGCCGCCCGCGGCGACGGCGAGTACGACATCGACGACCCCGACGCCGTGCGCTGGTGGCGGACCGCCACCCTCGCGAACCAGCCCTACCTGCGCGCCGACCTCACCCAGGCGCCGCGCACCCCCAAGGACTACCCCCGGCACTTCTCCACCGACCTGCTCGACGACGTCACCACCGTGCGGCGCAGGCTGGAGGCCCTCGGCCTCGAGGTCCTGGTGCTCGACCAGACCCGACCGGACGTCGGCCTCCCGGTGGCCAAGGTCGTGGTGCCCGGTCTGCGCCACTTCTGGTCCCGGTTCGCCCCGGGGCGGCTCTACGACGTTCCGGTCCGGCTCGGACACCGCGCTGTTCCCGCCGACTACTCGGAGCTGAACCCCATGCCCATGTTCCTGTGACCGCGCGCGGCGCGCAGGACGACAAGTGATCGGAGCGAGACATTGTCCAGGGAGTCCGGCCGGTCCGCGCCGCGGATCCGGTTGTGGTCGTTGTCCGAGGACGTCCTCGTGGAGGGCGACGAAGGCAACGACCACGTCGTCGTCATCACCCGCTGGGGTGAGATCAAGATTGACGACCCGGACGGGACGGCGCGGGAGTCGCTGAACCGGATGAGCCTGGGCCCGGTCTCGCTGGACAACGTGGTCTCGGAGAAGAACGACACGGCTGCGGAGAAGTGGGTGCGGCTCGACCGCGTGCTCGCCAAGCTGGGCGGCTCGGTCGTGCACTCCCTCGGCGCGCCGAGCGGCGGCGCGCCGATGCTGTCGGTGGTGCCCGTCGCGCGCGACGCGGCGTTCGCCCTCGCCGAGGTCGACCCGACCATGCCCGTGCGGCTGTCCCGGTTCGCCGCCCTGCGCAGCAGCGACGGCGAGCTGCTGGTGGAGTCGCCGCTGGCGCGCTTCCAGGTCGTGCTGCACCGGCGCATGGTCTCGCGCGTCGTCGTGGCCACCTGTGCGGCGACGACCATCGCCGAACTGGCCCTGGGCCTGGACATCGAACAGGACGTGGTCGCCGACATCGTCACCTACCTGGTGGCCACCGGGATCGTCCTGCTGGGCAGGTGGCAGGACCGCGAACCCGTCCCGATACCGCGCTTCGCCGAAGACGCCGACCCCGCCCTGGTCCGGTGGTCGCACCACGACCTGCTCTTCCACGCCCGCACCAGGATGGGCCGTCATGGCGGGCTCACCGGGGTCACGTTCCCGCACGCGGAGACCTCCCCGCCGCCGTCGGTGGTCAAGACGACGCGGACCGGGCCGCGGTTCGCCCTGCACCGGCCCTCCGCGCAGGACCTGGCCGCGGGCGACCCACCGCTGCTCGCCGTGGTGGAGAACACCCGGCTGTGCCAGGAGATGGGCGGCCCGGTCACCGCCGACCAGGTCGGCGAGCTGCTGTTCCGGGCGGCCCGCGTGCGGTCGGTCTCGCCCGCCTCGGCGGGCGGCGACCACGTCTACGAGGTGTCGGACCGCCCGTACCTCAGCATCAACGGGCTCTACGAACTCGAGTTGTACTTGTGTGTCAACGAAGCCGCGGGGCTGCCGCGCGGAATCTTCCACTACAACCCGCAGGAACACGCCCTGACCCTGGTGCGCGACGCCGAGCCCGCCATGGTCGAGGTGCTGGAGAACGCGATGATCGGGACCGGGGGAGCGCACTGGCCCCCTGCTATGATCACGATCACCGCGCGGGTGGCGCGGTCGTCGTGGATGTACGGGGGAATCGCGTACTCGCTGACCCTGACCCACGTCGGCGCCCTGCAGCAGATGCTGTGCATCTCGGCGACGGCGATGGGTCTGGCGGCGTGCGTGCCCGCGATCGACCCGGGGGACGCCATCGATACCGCATTGGGCCTGGAATGGCCAGCGGAAGTGGGCGTTGGCGAGTTCGTCTTCGGGAACCGGCAAGTCCGCTCAGCACGGTCTGGGACCCCCCTATAATCCCAGATGACCACAGACGGTGAGGGCAGCTCGACTTCTGCGGTCATTCCTTGGGAGGGGAGGGCTCGGTGACGGAACCCGCTCGGTCGTCCGACGCCGCGTCTGCCGACGCGAGCGGTCCCGGGGATATCTGGCGTGCCCCGCTGCTGGCTCCGAAGGTGGCCAGGGGGATCGTGCTCGCCGCCTTCGCGGCGTTCTGCGCGATCGCGTTCACCTTCGTGGTCTACGCGGGCACGCCGTTCTGGGAATGTGTCCTGGCCGCAGTCTACCTGGTGATAATTTTCGCACTGCAGGTCTACTTTGGCAGACCGGAGACGCAGGTCCGAGCCCCGCTGGCGTACGCGGTGCTGCTGGCCCAGGCGTTCCTCGTCGTGGTGCCGCTGACCCAGTTCGGCCAGGCGTGGGTGGCAATGCCCGTCCTCTTGGCGGCCAACGCGGTGCTGGTGCTGCCCGCCCGCGTCGGCTGGCCGATGTTCGGCCTGGTCCTCGGCGTGATGGTGTTCGTGCAGTGGCTGCTCGGCGGCACACTGTCCAACCTGGGCGAAGTGCTCTTGGGCGGCACGCTGGGCGCGCTGGAGTTCTACGGCCTGACCAGGCTGGCCCGGCTGATCACGCTCGTCCACGCCGCCCGTGCCGAACTCGGCGAGGCGGCGGTGGCAGGCGAGCGGCTGCGGTTCGCCAGGGACCTGCACGACCTGTTGGGGCTGAGCCTGTCCACCGTCGGGCCGAAGGTGGTGGTGGCGCAGGAGGTGATGGCGACCGAGCCCGAGCGGGCCCGCGCCGAGCTGGGGGAGATCCTCACCATCGCCCGGCACGCGCTCGCCGATGTCCGCCTGGTCGCCAGCGGCTACCGGGAGACCTCGCTCAATGAGGAATCCCGCACTGTGGAATCCATTCTGGCCGATTCCGACATCGATGTCCGGATCGACGTCAGCCACGGGGAATTACCGGTGCCCGTGCGCACCCTCGCGGTCGCGGTGCTGCGCGCGGGCGCCTCCGAGGTCCTGCAGCGCGAGGCGGTGAACTCCTGCTCGATCACGATGCGCCGGGCGGGCGACGCGGTCGAACTCGACATCGTCGACGACGGCGAGCCCGAGGAGAGCGAGGCGACGCTGCCGTGCACGCCGCCGGACACCGCCGACACCCTCATCGCCAGGGTGCAGGCCGTCGGCGGGTCGCTGAGCCGCACCACGCTGGCCAAGGGGGGCGGCACCCGGCTGCGGCTGCGGATGCCGCTGGGCCAGAGCGCCGAGGGCGAGTTCGCCCCCTCCCCGTCCGACGAGCAGACCCCGCGGGCGATCAGCCAGCTGGCGGGCTGGCTCATGCCCGCGGTGTTCATCGGGTTCGTGGTGACCGGGGTGCTCATCGCCGTGCTCGGCGGCCGGGACGCGCGCACGGTGCTGATCATCGCGGGTTTCGCCGTCGCGTCCCTGGTCGTCCAGCTGTTCTACGTGAGCCGCGTCGACCTGCACATCAGGCCGCCGATGAGCTACCTGGTGCTGCTCCTGCAGGCGTTCCTGGTGTACATGCCACTGCTCCTGATCGGTCCGGCGTGGTGGAGCGTGCCCGGTTTCCTCGCGGGTTCGGCGCTGTTGCTGCTGCGCCCCGCCGCGGGGTGGCTGGTCTTCATCGCGGTCCTGGTGAGCGTTCCCGTGGCCAAGGCCGCGAACCTCGTCCACCCGCTGATCGTCGCCAACACCGCGGGCGGCCTGCTGATCACCGGGCTCGTCGTCTACGGCCTGACCTGGATGGGCCGCGCGGTCTACCAGCTGCGCGCCGCGCGCGTGGAGTTGGCCAGGATCGCGGTGGCCGACGAGCGGATGCGCTTCGCCCGCGACCTGCACGACCTGCTCGGCCTGAGCCTCTCGGCCATCACCCTGAAGACGGAGCTGGCCCAGCGGCTGATGGCGGTGGACCAGGACCGCGCCCGCCAGGAGCTGGCCGAGATCATCGACATCTCCCGCCTGGCGCTGGCCGACGTGCGCCTGGTGGCCAACGGCTACCGCGAGCTGTCCCTCAACGAGGAGTCCCGCTCGGCGGAGTCGGTGCTCGTCGCCGCGGACGTCGACGTGCGCCTGGAGATGCACTACGGGGAGCTGAGCCCCGAGGTCCGCACCGTCCTGGCGACCGTGCTGCGCGAGGGCGTGACCAACGTGCTGCGCCACAGCGCCAAGGGCGCCCGCTGCGAGATCACCGTGCGCCAGGTCGACCGGATGGTCACCATGGAGATCGTCAACAACGGCGTCGCCGGGCAGCCCGGCCTGTCGCCGGGGGGCAGTGGGCTGCGCAACCTCTCCGCGCGCGTGGCCCGGCTGGGCGGTCAGCTGACCGCCGGGCTCTCTCCCGACGGCACCTTCCGCCTCAGCGCCAGGGTTCCTTCGTAGCGTGACGCGCTACGCGCGTCACGACCCCATGAGCACGCCCCTGCACACAACAACGCCACCCTCTCGGGATATCCTAAAACGCCCTAACCACCCCACCGCCACCAACAACGCGCGCCCCCAGCACCGACTGTTGTTGAAAACCCGAGTCAGCCCCAGCACCGAAACCCGAGCCACCCCCAGCATTGAAACCCAAGCCACCCCAGCACCGACCGTTATCGAAACCCGAGCCCCCCGGCACTTTTCACCGATCCCACGCGTGCCCTCAGCACCGACCGTTGACGGCCGAGCCGCCCGGCACATTTCCCATCCCCGAAACTGCCGGTCTACAGCCACCCGGCTTCCCGCGCGATCCTGATGGCGTCCACCCGGTTGCGGGCGTTGAGCTTGCTGACGATCGTCGTCAGGTAGTTCCGGACGGTCCCCGCCGACAGGTACAGCCGGGCGGCGATGTCGACGGCGTTGAGCCCGCCCGCCGCCAGTTGCAGCACCTCGATCTCCCGCCCGGTCAGCGGGCAGTCCGCCCCGTCCCACGCGGCCAGCGCCAGGTCGCCGTCGACCACCCGCCGCCCGGCGGCCACGCCGCGGATGGCGTTGGCCAGCTTGTCGGCGGGGGCGTCCTTGAGCAGGAAGCCGCCGACGCGGGCGGCCAGGGCGCGGCGCAGGGTGCCGGGGCGCCCGAGGCTGGTCAGGATCAGGGTTCGGCACTGGGGGAGCTGCTCGTGCAGCTCGGTGGCCGCGGTGAGGCCGTCCTTGCCGGGCAGGTCGATGTCGATGACGGCGACGTCGGCGTTGGTGGAGCGGGCGAAGGAGAGGATCTCGTCGCCGGAGGCGACCTCGGCGACCACGTCGACATCGGGTTCGAGGTTCAGCAGGGCCACCAGCGCCCCGCGGACCATGTGCATGTCCTCGGCTATCAAGACCCTGATCACATTGTGCGCCTCTCCGAAGCCCTTCTACTGTTCTACCACCCTCGGCGGCCCAGACCTGCCCGCCGACCGGCCCCACCCCGTGCGGGCCGGTTACCGGCGAATGGCGGTTGCCAAGACTACAGCGAGTGGTGCGTCGAGCACGCGCAATCCGCGAAAGCGCGGCCGTCGACATGGGTCACCCCGGCCGTCCCCTGGCCGAGCCTGCGCGCGGCGGCGAGGGCTGACCACGAGGTCAGGGCGATCAGGTCGGCGTCGGTCCGCCCGGCGCGGTAGTCGTCCACGATCGTGTCGTCCACTTGGTAGGCGGCCTTGGCGGTCAGCAGGGCGAGCACTCCCGCGGCGTGCGACTCCGACGGCAGCGCGGCGACGGCGTCGTAGGCCCACGCTCGACTGAGGCCGACCGGCGCGCCGTCCCAGTTGTCCAGTTCGGCGGTGACGAGGGCGCGCACGTCGGCGGGCACCACGCGGCCCCCGAGCTCGTCGACGGCGCTGTACGCGCGGGCGAAGGCGTCGGTGATGACCGGGTTCGCCGCGGCCCAGGCCAGGTCGGGCGGGGGCGCGGCGGCGGGCAGGAAGTCCAGCGAGCGGCCCGGCCGGTGCGACTTGGCCGCGTGCGGGCGCATGACCCGGCCGAGCACCCGGCGGGCGGTCTCGCGCGCGCCCGCGGGCATGGCGGGGGGCAGCGGGGAGTCGCCGAGGAAGACGCTGACCACGCGGTTGAGGTAGTGGAAGGTGACCGCGGTGCCGATGTACTCCGGGGCCTGCGCGCAGGAGAACGGTGCGGTACCGCCACCGCCGCCGGTGCGCGCCCACTCGGTCGCCAGGGCCAGCTCCGCGGGGTCCACATCGGATGATCCGGCCACCGCTGGGCCCGACAGCCCGGCGAGGGTGGCCGAGTGGACTTCGACGCAGTACGGGCACCGGTTGCGCTCGGACACCCCGGAGGCCACCGCCTCCTTCACCGCCCGGCTGACCGCGCCACTGGCCACCAGCGACTCGCGCAGCAGCACCCACGAGGCCGCCAGCGCGGTGGGCGCCGCGGTGTGCAGGGCGATGGGCGGGGCGAGCATGCCGAAGTCGCGTTCAACCTGCCGGTGCACGCCGACGGCGAGGTCGCCGCCGTGCCCGGGGCGCACGCGGGAGACGTGCCGGATCTGGGTGAGGGTGCGACGCAAGGCCAGACGGATCAGGGTGCCCATGGCGTTTCCCTTTCCGATACGGAGGGGACTCCTGCGAACGTAGCGGCGTCACTCGATCGGGTGTTCTCCCAAACTGCGCACTTACGCGAGCACCGCGACCTCGGTCCCGGCGCCCACGAGCACGAAGCCCAGCGTGGCCGCCACCGTCAGCACCACGCCGCGCGCGGTGCGGTTCTCCGGCAGGGTCAGGGTCAGCCAGCCGAGCCCGGCGAAGGCGATGATCATTCCCGTGTGGAGGATCACCGTGCGCTCGGCGCCCGGCGGGGTGGACAGCCACGCGCGGGCGAAGACCCAGCCCGCGACCGCCGCGGTCGCCAGCAGGACGCCGGGAGCGGCCCTGCGCAGCAGCGGCGGCGGCTGCCGGTCGGCGAAGGCCAGGTAGACCGGGGCGGTGACGGCGGCCAGCGCCAGCACCGCGGCGATCGGCGGCAGGGCGAACCCGGTGGCCAGCAGCAGCTCCATGCTGACCGCGACCGCCGCGCTCACCGCGACGAACGCGGCGGTGCCCTTGCCCGGCGCGTCGAGGAAACCGCGCATCAGCGCGTAGCCCGCGACCGCGGGCAGGGCGGTCAGGACGGCGAGCTTCAGCACCAGCGGCCCGATGGAGATGGGCACCTCAAGGGTGTGCCCGTGGCCTTGGGCCAGTGCCGGGGTGGCGGTCCAGACGAGGAGGAAGCCGACAATGACGACAAGCCGCCCCAGCGCTGCGGCAGCGCTGCGACGGCTCGTCACGGTCGGGTCCACGCTCAGCCCACAGCCGCGGGAGTGCGCTTGTTCGGCGCGCAGGTGCACGCCACGATGTCGTCCAGCTTCGGCCGCCGGTGCAGCACCATGGCCACCACCATCGGGGCGAAGACGACGGCGTTGTAGAACAGGTGCAGCTCGACGCGGGGGAGCACCAGCTGCAGGATGCTCGTCGGCACCGCGCCGCCGAGCAGGTTCTGCCCGGTGAGCGCCTGCAGGAACAGCAGCAGGTGCTCGAAGTGGTGCCAGACCTGAATCCACAGTGCGAGCATCCACCAGGTCCGCGCCCGGCCGTGGAAGCCGTGGCGGAGCAGGACGAATCCGGTCAGCATGACGACGGCGTAGCCGTAGTGCATCACCTCGGACTTGACCAGCCATGGGAACCACAGGCCCAGCACACCGCCCGCCTGGGGGCGGGCCCAGCCGAGCGCGTAGATCTGCACGGCCTGGACGATGTGCTCGGCCCAGTGGGCCACCACGATCGCCAGGAATCCGTAGAGCGCCAGCCGGTGGTACTTGCTGTTGAGTGCCGCGACCGCGTTGCTGAGTTGCCGTGTGCGCGCCATCACCCCTGCCTTCCCGATCATGCCGATGGACCGCCCCGGCAGGGGCGGCCACGAAGATCTTGTCCTCACGCGACCCGCCGAGACAAGACGCGCGCGTGCTCTCTGGCCGAACGCGCCTGCGCCTTGGCCCATTCGGCCTCCGCGCCGCCGTCCTCGGCGATGTGGTCGAGCAGCTCGGCCTTGCGCTCGTACCAGGCCGCGACGACCGAGGGCGGGGCGTGCGCCCCCGGCTGCGCGAGCATCACCTGGGTGATCTCCTCGAGCCTGGACATAGCGCCCACCCCGCCTTGCGGTCATTCGAGCCGGTTACCTCACGCCCGCACCGGCGACAGGGCGGGGAACGTGCCCTTGGTCGGCAGCGGGGCGCCATAGGAGACATCGACGCCGCGCTCGCGCGCGGTCGCCACGATGCCGGGCATCGCGCGCTCGGCGAGCGCGGAGATGGTCAGCGCGGGGTTCACCGTGATGCCGCAGGGGACCGCGGAGCCGTCGGTGACGAAGATGCCGGGGTGCCCGCGCAGCTCGTGGCGGTCGTCCAGCGCCGAGGTCGCCGGGTCGTCGCCGATGCGGCACGACGAGAGCGGGTGCACCGTGTAGGCGCCGACCAGGTCGTTGGTCCAGGGCAGCACGGTGGCCAGGCCGTCGCGCTCCAGGATGTCGCGGACCTCGGCGTCGGCCTCGGCCCAGCCGCGCAGGGTGTTCTCCGTGGGTTCGTACTTCAGCGGCCCGGTGCCCAGCATGTTCTGGGAGATGCGGTGGGCGTTGCCGGTGGGCGGCGGCGGGCCGAAGACGCCCTCGTTGTCGTCCTCGGTCATCTGGAAGACCGTCATCCAGGACGACCACTTGGACAGCATCTCCCGCTTGGCCGGGCCGTACCAGGTCGGGCCGTCGGGCCCGGGGGCCTGGGCCAGGAAGGTGCCGAGGCCGATCGGGAAGTAGAGCTGCTCGAGGGAGAAGCGGCTGTACTCCGGCAGCGAGCCGTCGAGCTTGTCCCAGCTGGCCACGACCGGGCCCTTGCCGATCTGGTAGGCGTCGTAGGCGGGCTTGCCCGGCCCGCGGTCGATGCCCAGGACCTCGCGGACCTTGTCGTCGTTGATGACCGCGGTGCTCAGGCGCTCGCCGTTGCCGGAGAAGTAGCGGCCCACCGCGTACGGCATCGTGCCGAGCTCGGCCTCGGAGCGCTGCAGGATGCACGGCGTGGCGCCCGCGCCCGCGGCCAGAATGATGATCTTGGCCTCGATCTCGCCCGAGCCGGTGCTGACGCGGTAGTCGTCTTCGTCGATGGTGTTGAAGTGCACGCGGTAGTCGCCGTCGTCGGTGCGCGAGATGCGCTGCACCTCGTGCAGCGGGCGGATCTCCGCGCCGTGGGCGACCGCGCCGGGCAGGTAGTTGAACAGCAGCGACTGCTTGGCGTCGAAGCGGCAGCCCGCCATCATCCAGTTGCAGTTGGTGCACTTGGCCTTGTCGATGCCGACCGGCACCGGGTTGGCGGTGCGGCCCGCGTGGTTGCAGGCCGCGGCCCACAGCCCGCCCGCGTAGGTCACGTCGTCCCAGGTCTGCTGCTCCACCGGGAAGACGCTGGAGACCCGGTCGTACCACGGGTCCAGGGTGTCGCGGCTGATCGCGGCTGGCCACATGCGCCTGCCGATGCTGCCCTCGCGCTCGAAGACGAACCACGGCGCGCGGGGGAGCGCGGCGAAGTACACCACGCTGCCGCCGCCGACGCAGTTGCCGCCGAGGACGCTCATCCCGTCGCCGGAGACGAAGTCGAACACCTTGGTGTAGGAGGAGCCCAGCAGGTAGTCGTGGTCGAAGTCCTTGCCCTCCAACCACGGCCCGCGCTCCAGCACGGTCACCTTGGCCCCGCCCGCGGCGAGGTGGTAGGCGGCGATGGAGCCGCCGAATCCGCTGCCGACGACCAGGACGTCGGTCTTCTCGGTGGTGGTCACGCCGGGCTCCCGGAGGGGGTCGTGTTGGGGTGGGTCTTGGCCAGTTCGAGGCCGTAGCCGAACTCGGAGAACCGCCACAGGCCGTCGTCGTTGGGCTTGGCGAAGTTCAGGGTCACCAGGAGGGGGTGGCCCTCGGCGATCGCGTCCGCGGTGTGCTTGTGCGGGGCGGAGTCGAAGGCCATGTTGCAGAACAGCGCCAGCAGCACCCAGCCCGCCTTCTCCGGGTGCCCCGGCGTGGTCAGCCTGCCGACCAGGGCGTAGCGGTGCTGGTAGTCCAGGGCCACGAACGCGGGCACGTCGGTGTCCAGGGCCAGGCCCAGCTCGGCGGCGTAGTTCACCGCGTGCTGGTTGAGCATCGCGACCAACGAGGGCAGGCCCGCCTCGATGCCCGGCGCGGAGTGGTGCAGCACCTCGATCGCGCCCGCGGCGACCGCGCCCGGGCCCTCGACGATGCCCGCGATGGCGCGGTCGTCGGGCGAGCGTTTCTCCCCGGGCACGATGGTGTCCGCGTACGCCTCCAGCGTCAGCGTGTAGACCTGGTCGTCGGAGTCCACAGTGGTCCCTCCCTCGTCGCACCTTGAGTTCATCGTCGTCCCCCGGCGCGGTGCGGGGCATCTCTGGCTTTGCCCAGGTTCGGCACGGGAGAATATGTGTCCATAAAGGACGAAAGGCCCGCGGCGGGGGCCGCGGGCCTTTCGTGGGGGAGTGCGCCGTTTCAGCGGGCGTGGACCGTCATCGGCAGTCCGCCGCCCATGCGCAAGGAGAGCATCGGCTCCGGCACGGGCTTGTGGCCCGGCACCAGGTCCATCCGCAGCTCCCTGGCGAGCATGGCCATGACGAACGCCGCCTCCATCATCCCCAGGTGGTTGCCGACGCAGAAGCGCGGTCCGGCGCCGAAGGGGATGTAGGCGTAGCGGGGGCGATCGTGCGTCTTGTCCGGGTCGAAGCGCTCCGGGTCGAAGCGGTCCGGCTCGGGCCAGTACGCCGGGTGGCGGTGCAGGGTGTACGGGCACACCATCACGTCGGACTTGGCGGGCACGTGGTAGCCGCCCACCTCGTCGGCCTCGATGGAGTTGCGCGTCAGAATCCACACCGGCGGGTACAGCCGCATGGCTTCTTCCAGCACCATGGTCGTGTACTTGAGCCCGCGCAGGTCCTCCAGCGTCGGTGTCCGGTCGCCCAGCACCGAGACGGCCTCGTCGTGCAGCCGCTCGGCCACCTCCGGGTGCTGGCCCACCAGCCACGTCGCCCAGCCGACCGTGCTCGCCGTCGTCTCGTGCCCGGCCAGCAGCAGCGTGATCAGCTCATCGCGCATCCGCTGGGCGCCGACGCGGGGGTCGGCCTCCCTGGCGGTGGACTCGATCAGCCGGGAGATCACGTCGTCGGCCGGGTCGACCGGGTTCTCCTTGCGGAAGGCCACCAGCCGCTCGACGATGTCGAAGAGGTCCTTGCGCGCCTTGCGGAAGCGCCGCTGCTTGGGCAGCGGCACCCACTGCGGCACCAGTCCCATCGACTCCATCTCGAACATGGCCTGGTCCTGCACGGCCTCGAAGGAGTGCCCGGCCGACTCGAAGGCGCTGAGGTCGGCGTCGAGCAGGGTGCGCCCGAGGACACCCAGGGTGAACTCGGTCAGCTCGCCCAGCACGTCGATCGGCACTCCGCCCGAGCCTGCCGCCTTGAGCCGGGCGACGAGCTTGCCCGCCTCCTCGATGACGGTCTCGGACTGCGCGGAGATGCGTTTGTTGGTGAACACCGGCCGGATCGTCCTGCGCTGCTCTTTCCACAGCTCACCGTCGCTGGTGAGCAGCCCGTCGCCCAAGGCGCGCCGCGCCTCGACGTACCCGATGCCCTTGCGGTAGTTGGCCGCGTTGTCGGCGAGCACGTGCTTGGCGTGGTCGGGGTGGTTGAAGAAGTACAGCGTCTTGGGGCCGATGGCCACCCGGACCGCGTCGCCGTAGGTCGCCGCGGCGGTGGACATCAGGGTCAGGCGGTCGCCCGCCAGCTGCCGGAGCAGGCTGAACGTCGCGCTGCGCGGGGGACCGGGCGGGACGCGGCCCGGCGTGGCCATCGGGGTCATGCCGCCTTCCCCTCCACAGCCGGGGACGGCACGGCCTGGGCCGCGGGAGCGATCGGCACGGCCGGGGCCAGCTTCGCGCTCTTCTGCGCCAGGTGGATCGTCCAGTGGTACATGCCGCGCATGAGGCAGACCAGGGCGGTGGCGAGGAAGATGGTGTACGCGATGTGCGCGACCATCAGGATTCCGTACACCGCCGCCACACCGCCGCCGAAGGCCAGCTGCGCCGCGGGCTTGGACGGGGTGGTGCCCGGGTCGCTGATCATGTAGTTCGTGAACAGGATGAACGCGACACCGGTCATCATGCCCAGCGCGGCGGCGATCGAGGTGTCGAAGAAGACACCGCGCAGGATCGCCTGCAGGGCGAACCCGCCCACCCAGCCCGCGATCAGCCACATCCGGCCGGTCAGCTTGCCGTTGATCATCGTGCCGCCGATGATGACCAGACCCGGGATGATCCAGTCGGCCCACCCGTACAGGTTCTCGGTGAAGTGGTACGGCGGGGCGATGCTGCCCCAGGGGAACAGCAGCAGGATCACGACGATGCCGAAGTTGGACGGGTTCATGTAGTGCCGGACCCGGCCCTTGATCGGGACCCGCAGGACCCACTTCGTGCCCACGGCCACCGCGACGCCGAAGATCAGCACCCAGAACTGGTCGTTGACGTAGATCAGCATGTTCACCGCGAGGCTGGTGATGTGCGCGGGGAACAGGAACTGCATCAGGCCCTTGGCCCCGCCGCCCTGGTAGCGCGGCGCGCGGCCCTCGACCTTGGCGCCGATCTTCTCCAGGACCAGTTCCACGGTGTAGCCGGTGGCCAGCGCGGCGAGGGGCCACAGCCACGGCTGCTCGAAGCCGAGGAAGATGTACCCGGCGATGTTGAACACGGTGATCGACATGGCGAAGTTGCGCAGCGCCATCATGACCTTGGGGTCGTGGCGCGGGCCTCCGCCCGGCTTGCCTCCGGCGGTCTTGGCGTCCGCCTGCTTGGTGTCGGACATTCTCACTTCTCCTTCGCCTGGGCGTCCAGCACCAGGTCATGCGTGCCCGGGGTCAACTGCAGGTCCTGCGTGCGCACCTGGCCGGAGCGGTCGCGCCAGGTCAGGCTCACCGCGACCGGGCCGCTCTGCTCGCCCAGTCCGAAGTGGACCTCGTTGCTGCGCTTGCCGGAGTGCCCGCCGCCGCCGTCGACCCGGCTGACCTGGGTCTTGCCGTCAGCGGTGGTGATCCTGACCTGCGCGCCGATCACCGCGGAGCCCGCGCCGCGGGCGCTGCCCTCGGTGACGCCGGACTCGTGGGTCAGGCGCAGGTTCAGGTACTCACCGGCGTTCGCGGCCTCGTTGCAGTAGAAGACCGGCTGGTCCCACTGCCGTGCCACGGCGAGGTCGAGGCGGCCGTCACCGTCGGTGTCGGCGGTGGCCAGGCCACGGGTCGGCACCGGCACGTCCAGGCCGAGCGCGCCCGCGATGTTGGTGTAGCTGCCATCGGTGTTGGGCACCCAGTAGTGCAGGCGCTGGTTGCCGCCGACGTCGTCGCCGAGGGTGACGTTCGGCCACGCCTCGGGGTGCTGCAGCAGGGTGTCGTTGGCCGAGGCCAGTTCCTGCAGCTGCGGCCAGCGGTTGGTCTCGCCGCGGACGAACCCGGTGGCCTGCACGATGGCCAGGCTGCCGGTGTTGTTGAAGTCACCGGTCTTGACGTCCCAGCCCCAGCCCGACCACGCGGTGCGCATCGGGCCGCTCTCGTCGGTGAAGGGCGCGTCGCCGTCGAGCAGCTTCTCCCGCAGCTCGGCGGGGGAGTCGGCGTCGGCGAGGTAGTGGAAGTTCGACTCCTCGATGCCCCACGACGTCGTGATGTTGCTGACGAAGAAGTCGGTGACACCGTTGCCGTCGAGGTCGCCGAAGTCGACGCCCATGCCCTTGAAGGAGTCGTGGCCGAGCTGCTTGGACTTCGGCACGACCGGCGAGCGGCCGTCGATGACCTGCTCGAACTTCAGGTTGCCCGGCGTGGACCGGTTGTGCAGCAGGTGGTCGGTGCCGAAGTCGTTGCCGAGGTAGAGCTCGGGCAGGCTGTCGCCGTCGAGGTCGGCGGAGGCCGCGGAGAGCTCCCAGCCCTTGGAGACGTCCACCGGCAGCACGTTGTCCACCATGCGGAAGGACGCCGAGGGCCCGGTGGAGAGGAAGAAGTAGTCCTCGCCGCCGTTGAAGCCGCGCGACATCGAGTCGTTCATCTCCACGCCGCCGCTGACGTTCGGGTTCAGCACCGGCCCGTGCGGGAAGTAGTTGGTGATGAGGATGTCGTAGTGGCCGTCACCGTCGAAGTCCTCGTAGGTCACCGCGTTGCTGTTCCACTGCGGACCGTTGTAGTCACCCGGGTAGTTCGCCGGGAGCAGCTCGGTCGGGGTGAAGGCGCTCGCGGTCAGGCCCTCGGCGTCGTCCTTGGCGAGGAACATGATCGGCGTGCGGCCCCAGTAGTAGACCAGCAGGTCCGTGCGGCCGTCCTCGTTGTAGTCACCGGGGAGGCAGCCCATCGGGGCGATGTAGGGGTTCATCGCCAGCGGGGACTCGTTGAGCGCGAACGGCGCGTACCTGGCGCCGTTCTTGTCCGGCGCGGGCGTCACGATCGTCTGGTCCGTGCGGACGTCGACGAGGCACAGGTCGTTGGGCAGACCGTCGCCGTCGAGGTCGTTGAGGGCCACCGCGGCGCCGACCGAGGAGATCCAGGCGTCGATGTGCTTGTAGTCCTTGTTGACCTTGCGGATCTCCTGGTGCTTCGCCCCGTTGGGCAACGAGATCGACATGGGGGTGAACTTCTGTCCCGCCGCCAGCCTGCTCAGGTCCTCGGCCGAGGACGAGGGCAGGCGGGCGACCATGAACAGCCCGGCCATCAGGACCAGGGCCAGTATCCCGGGTAGCTGCCTACGCAGCCATCCGCCCGTCGTGCTCATCGACTGACACCTCCAAGGTGGACGAACTCGTTGGCGATCCGCCGCCGCCAGATCTCGAATGTGGGCAAGCCGTCGGTGACCGGTGCGTCGCCGAGGTCGGCCTTGATGTCAAGGCAGACCTTGGCGGCCTCGTCGGGGGTCATGTCGCAGAAGACCCGCGCGGTCAGTTCGGTGTGCGGCACGACAAGGCCGCCGCGCACCCGCGCCTCGGTGGCGAAGGCCGAACCCTGGGCGAGCGACGGGCGGTGCGGTCCCGCCAGGTCGGCGAACTTGACCAGCTCGTCCTCGTCACCGCCGCAGGCGTAGCTGGCGGCCAGGCCGGACCCGGCCCAGAGGTCGGCGTGCCGGTCCTCGGGGAAGGCGCGGATCAGCCCGGCCACGATCTCGGGGTCGGTGCCCCCGATGAACCACATCGCCCGACCGATGCCCTGGTCGATGACGTTGTTGGCGTACCCGGTCGGGTCCTCGCCCGGCCACGGGAAGTTCGGCTCCCGGTACTGGCCGTGGACGTACTTCGCCGTCTTGAAGTACGCCTGGTGGAAGCCGTAGCCGTCGAGCACGAGCCAGCGCAGCAGCGGGTCGTACTTGTCGGCCTTGGGCCAGGCGAACCGGGGCAGCCGGGCCATCGCCCAGCCGATCCCGACCAGGACCAGGTAGTTGTGCGGCTCGCCGGGGCCTGCCAGGAACTCGTCGTTGTTGCTCGACTTGCCCAGCGGCAGACCGTCGCGCACGCCGAAGCCCATGCCCGCGCCCTCGTAGGCGAACCCGCGGAAGCGCGGCGGCAGCTGGTCGAGCCGGTCGGCGCACTCCTCGACGGTCTTGGCCTCGGCGGCGTAGGCGTAGCCCTCCAGGAACATCTTGCCGACCGTCTCAAGCAGTTCCTGGGCGGCTGGGCTCTTCTTGTGAAATCCCCGCACGTCGAGTGACGTCTCGGAGACGTCGGGGGTCAGGATGCGGCGCCGCAGCGCGCGCCAACGCGTGCCCAAGGCGGTTTCTCCCCTCACGGTTGAACCGGGTGCCGGGCGGGCGCCTCGGCGAGTCGCGCGCGGATCGCCGCGCGCCACATCTCGTAGGCGGGCTCGCCCGCCGGGCCGCCAGCGTGGGTCTCGGTGCTGTCGGCGATCTCGATGGCCTCCGCGAGGGTCAGCCCGGTCAGCTCCGCCAGCGCGAGCAGCGAGTGCTCGGGCAGGTGGCCGCTGTGGTGGCGGGCCTTGGTCGCGAAGACCACGCCCAGCGCCAGCTCGTCCCAGTGCGCGCCGGACTCCGCGCGCAGCCAGGCCAGGTCCTCGGCGTCGGCGCCGCCCGCGAACGTCGCGGCCAGGCCGACCCCGCTCCACAGGTCGGCGTGCCGGTCGGTGTCGAAGGCGGCCAGCGCCTTGGCGACCTCGGCGGGGCGCGCGCCGTTGATGAACCACAGCGCCCGCCCGACGCCCTGGTCGAACGCGCGGGCGAAGTAGCCCGGCGAGCCCTCCCAGTTGTACGGCTTGGGCCTGCGCTGCCGCTCGACCCACTGGCGGGTGTGGAAGTACGCCTTGTCGAAGCCGTAGCCGTCCACCGCCAGCCAGCTCATGGTCGGGTGGAACGGCGAGCCGGTCAGGTCCGGCAGCGCCTTGGGCCAGACCGCCCTCGGCAGCCGGGCCAGGGCGAACCCCACCCCGATGTAGGTCAGGAAGATGTGCGGGTGGCCGGGGCCCAGCAGCAGCGAACGGGCCCGCCCCCCCTTGCCCGGCATGACGTCGCGCACGACCGCGGCCATCGCCGCGCCCTCGTAGGCGAAGCCGCGCTGGGCGGGCTCGACCAGCTCGAGGCGCCGCTCCAGCTCCCACTCGTCGCGGGCCTCGACGCCCCATTCGAAACCGCACACCACTGCCTGCGGAATCGCCTCGAGCTGGGCCGCCGCGGGGGAGTCCGCACCGGGAAATCCCCGGCCGGAAAACGTCACCTCGCGTAGTTTCGGCGCCAGCGCCAGCTTGCGCAGTGCACCGAGAATTCCAGGCATGTGCCACCCCGCTTTCTGTAGGCCAATGGTCCGGGTGTGCTTAACGGGAACGCATCTCCGGTATTGCCGGGGCGACTTCACGAACACCAGGTGACCTGGTCCCATACGCGGTGGCGGCACGGAAAGAGAGGGTTTCTCTTGAACTGCCCTGTGGCAGCGCGGACACCGGCGGTGATGCCCCGGCACGTCAAGAGAAGACAAATAACCAGGTGGTCAGCCAGTCTGAACGTCAGCACCGCCCGCGAATGATGACGACCAGCGCGGACGCGGGGCGTCCGAATGCGCCCGTCGGCACAGGCGGGCAGGGGAATTCGGCGTTCGGTCGAAGGAGTCGAATGAACACCAAACGGGTCGAAGTCGGTCCAGAGGCGGTGAAGGTATGAGCAGGGAACGGATCGCGATTGTCGGTATCGGCCTTCGCTATCCCGATGCGGGTTCGACCAGGGAGTTCTGGGAGAACGTGCTTTCCGGGCGGCGTGCGTTCCGGCGGCTGCCGGACGTCCGTATGAACCACGCGGACTACTACTCCCCGGACCCACACGCGCCAGACCGGTTCTACTCCGGCAAGGCCGCGGTGCTGCGGGACTTCGAGTTCGACCGGCTGCGGTTCAAGGTCGCGGGCAGCACGTTCCGCTCGACCGACCTGACCCACTGGCTGGCACTCGACGTGGCCACCCAGGCCCTGGCCGACGCGGGCTTCGCCGAGGCGGAGGGACTGCCGAAGCACAGCACGGGCGTGGTGATCGGCAACAGCCTCACCGGTGAGTTCTCCCGCGCCAACATCATGCGGGTGCGCTGGCCCTACGTGCGGCGCACGGTCGCGGCGACCCTGGCCGAGAAGGGCTGGGACGAGGACGAGACCGCCGCCTTCCTGCGGGACCTGGAGGTCCAGTACAAGGCGCCGTTCCCGGCCTTCGACGAGGACACCCTCGCGGGCGGGCTGGCCAACACCATCGCGGGCCGGGTCTGCAACCACTACGACCTCGGCGGCGGCGGGTACACCGTCGACGGCGCGTGCTCATCGTCGCTGCTGGCGGTCGCCACCGCGAGCAAGGCGCTCTCCGACGGCGACCTCGACGTCGCCATCGCGGGCGGCGTCGACCTCTCGATCGACCCGTTCGAGGTGATCGGCTTCGCCAAGACCGGCGCGCTGGCCACCGGCGAGATGAAGGTCTACGACCGCGACTCCAACGGCTTCTGGCCCGGCGAGGGCTCGGGCATGGTCGTGCTGATGCGCGAGTCCGACGCCATCGAGCGCGGCTGCCGCATCTACGCCTGCGTCTCCGGCTGGGGCATCTCCTCCGACGGCAAGGGCGGCATCACCCGCCCGGCCGCCGCGGGCCACCGCCTCGCCCTGGAGCGGGCGTACAAGCTCGCGGGCTACGGCGTGGAGACGGTGTCCTACTTCGAGGGCCACGGCACCGGCACCGCGGTCGGCGACGCCACCGAGCTGGAGGCGCTCTCCGGGGCCCGCCGCGACGCCGACCCCAGCGCCCGCAAGGCCGCGCTGGGCACCGTCAAGGGCAACATCGGCCACACCAAGGCCGCCGCGGGCGTCGCCGGTCTGATCAAGGCGACCCTGGCGGTCTACAACCAGGTCATCCCGCCGGGCACCGGCCAGAAGGCCGCGCACCCGCTGCTGACCGCCGACGACGCCACGATGTACGTGCCCACCGAGGCGGTGGCGTGGCCCGAGGACATCCCGGCCCGCGCGGGCGTCTCGGCCATGGGCTTCGGCGGCATCAACACCCACATCGCCATCGAGCAGGCCGCGGGCGAGGCCCGCCGCACCGAGCTGCCCCGCCGGGTGACCACCATGGTCGCCGGGCGCCAGGACGCCGAGGTGCTGCTCTTCGACGGCCGCGACATCACCGAGCTGGCCGGGCACGTGACCCGGGTCGCCGGGTACGCGGCCAAGCTGAGCTACGCCGAGCTGACCGACCTCGCGGGCGGCCTGGCCGCCGAGCTGGGCGGGCACCGGGTCCGCGCCGCGGTCGTGGTGTCCTCGCCCGAGGAGGCCGACCGCAAGCTCGCCTCGCTGCTGGCCTCGATCGAGGCGGAGGAGACCGAGGTCTTCGCCCCGGCCGAGGGCATCTTCCTCGCCTCCCGCACCGGCAACCCGCGGCTGGCCTTCCTGTTCCCCGGCCAGGGCTCCGGGCGCGGCGCCGTCGGCGCGATCCGCCGCCGCTTCGCCGCCGCCGAGGAGGTCTTCGCCGCGGGCAACCTGCAGGTCGGCGGGGACCAGGTCGCCACCGAGGTGGCCCAGCCGCGCATCGTCACCGGCTCGCTGGCCGGCGTGCGGGTGCTCTCCTCGCTGGGCATCGAGGCCGACATCGCCACCGGGCACAGCCTCGGCGAGCTGACCGCGCTGGCCTGGGCGGGCGCCATGGACGGCGCCGCGCTGCAGAAGCTGGCCCGGCTGCGCGGCCAGGTCATGGCCAACGCCAGCCAGGGCGGCGGGACGATGGCCAGCGTCTCGGCCGACCCGGACACCACCCGCAGGCTGATCGCCAAGCACGAGGTGGTCATCGCCGGGTACAACAGCCCGGAGCAGACCGTCATCTCCGGCGCCGAGGCCGAGGTCGACGCGGTGGTCGCCAAGGCGGGCAGCATGGGGGTGCAGGCCGCGCGCATCCGCGTCTCGCACGCCTTCCACTCGCCGCTGGTCAAGCCCGCCGCCGACGGCATGGCCGGGCACCTGGCGGACTGGCCCTTCCAGGCCCCGACCCGCACGGTCGCGTCCTCGGTGACCGGCGAGGTCCTCGACCCCGCCGCCGACCTGCGCTCGCTGCTGGTCGACCAGGTGCTCGAGCCGGTCCGGTTCACCGAGTCGGCCACCGTGGCCGCCGAGGGCGCCGACCTGGTGCTGGAGGTCGGGCCCGGCCGGGTGCTGACCGGGCTGCTGGCCGCGATCGCGCCGAAGGCCAGGGTCCTCGCCCTGGACACCGACAGCGCCTCGCTCTCGCCGCTGCTCACCGCCGTCGCCGCGGCCTTCGCCCTCGGCGCGCCGGTCGACACCGCGGCGCTGTTCGCGGGCCGCCTGGTCCGGCCGCTGCCGGTGGACGGGGAGATGACCTTCCTGGCCAGCCCGTGCGAGGCCGCGCCGGAGCTGGGCGCGACGCTGGCCGACACCGCCAACGCCCAGACCGCCGAGGCGGAGAGCACGACGGGCGCAGGCGCGGCTGGGGAGTCCACACTGGACCTGCTGCGGCGACTGGCCGCCGAGCGGGTCGAGCTGCCCCTGGACAGCGTCACCGCCGAGACCTACCCGCTGGACGACCTGCACCTGAGCTCCATCGCGGTCGGCCAGATCATCAACGACGTCACCCGCGAGCTGGGCATCCCGACCCTGGGCGCCACGGCGAACTTCGCCACGGTCAGCCTGGGCGAGCTGGCCGGGCTGATCGACGACCTGGCCGCCACCGCCCGCGACGGCGACGGCGGCGGGGACGAGGTCACCGGAGTGGACGCCTGGGTGCGGCCCTTCGCCGTGGAGTACGTCCCCGAGACCGGGGTGCTCACCGGCGTCAGCCGCGGCGGCGCCGCGGGCACGTGGACGACCTACGGCCCGGCGGGGCACCCGCTGGCCGAGCCGCTGCGCGCCGCCCTGGAGGGCGCGGGCGTCGGCGACGGCGTGCTGCTGGTCCTGCCCGAGAGCGGCGAGGAGCACATCGAGGCGTTCCTGGCCGCGGGCAAGGCGGCCATCGCCGGACCCGATGGCACCCGCTTCGTGGTGGTGCAGGAGCGCCTCGGCGCCTCCGGCCTGGCCCGCACGCTGCACCTGGAGACCCCGTCGGTGCCGACGACGGTGATCACGCTGCCCTCGGTGGACTCCGCCGAGGCCGTGCCCGCCACCATCGCCAGGGTCATCGGCGACGTCACGGCCACCACGGACTTCTCCGAGGTGCGCTACGACGCCGACGGCACCCGCACGGTGCCGGTGCTGCGCCCGGTGGTGCCCGCGGCGGACGCCCCGACCGGGTCCCCGCTGGACAGCTCCGACGTGCTGCTGGTGACCGGCGGCGGCAAGGGCATCACCGCCGAGTGCGCCCTGGCCATGGCCCAGGACTCCGGCGCGGCACTGGCCCTGATGGGCCGCGCCAACCCGGCGAACGACACCGAGCTGTCGGACAACCTGGCCCGGATGCGGGCGGCGGGCGTGCGCTTCCAGTACGCCGCGGCCGACGTGACCGACCCGGCCAAGGTCGCCGCGGCGGTGGCCACGCTGGAGGCCGAGCTGGGCCCGGTGACCGCGGTCCTGCACGGCGCGGGCCGCAACGAGCCCACCTCGCTGGCCAACCTGGGCGCCGAGCAGTTCGCCCAGACCCTGGCGCCGAAGATCGACGGCCTGCGCGCGGTGCTCGACGCCGTGGACGCCGACCGGATCAAGCTGCTGATCACCTTCGGCAGCATCATCGGCCGGGCCGGTCTGCGCGGTGAGGCGCACTACTCCACCGCCAACGACTGGATGTCCGAGCTGACCGTGCGCTTCGGCGAGGAGCACCCCGACGCGCGGGTGCTGGCGCTGGAGTGGTCGGTCTGGTCGGGCGCGGGCATGGGCGAGAAGCTGGGCGTGGTCGAGGCCCTCATGCGCGAGGGCATCACCCCGATCTCGACGGAGAACGGCATCGCCGTGCTGCGCTCGGTGCTCGCCGACCCGAGCGTCGGGCCGGTCCTGGTGGTCAGCGGCCGCTCCGGCGAGCTGCCCACGGTGACCATCCGCCGTCCCGAGCTGCCGCTGACGCGGTTCGTCGACCAGGTGCTCATCCACTACCCCGAGGTCGAGCTGGTCACCGAGGCCGACCTGGCCGCGGGCAGCGACCCGTACCTGGAGGACCACCTCCTCGACGGCGACCTGCTGCTGCCCGCCGTGCTGGGCATGGAGGCCATGACCCAGACCGCGGCGGCGGCCACCGGCCGCGACGGCGTGCCGACGCTGGAGAACGTGGAGTTCCTGCGGCCGATCGTGGTCCGCCCCGGCGGCTCCACCAAGATCCGCATCGCCGCGCTCGTCCGCGACGCCGACACCGTCGACGTGGTCCTGCGCAGCGCCGAGACCGGCTTCTCCGCCGACCACTTCCGGGCCACGCTGCGCCAGCCGCGGCCGTCCGTGGTGGACAACGGCGGGCCGGACCTGCCCGAGCTGCCCGTGGTCCCGCTCGACCCGGGCAGCGAGCTCTACGGCGGGGTCATGTTCCAGGGCAAGCGGTTCCAGCGGGTGCTGAGCTACCGCAAGGCGAGCGCGCGGCAGGCTGTCGCCGAGCTGGCCACCAGCACCCCGGCGCCGTGGTTCGCGGCGTTCATCTCCCAGGAGCTGCTGCTGGCCGACCCGGGCACCCGCGACGCGGTCATGCACGCCATCCAGTGCTGTGTCCCGGACGGAACCCTGCTCCCGCAGGGCATCGAGCGGCTGCACCTGTCCGAGCGGCGCGACCAGGACACCCCGTACGTGGTCATGGACGCCCGTGAGCGCTTCCAGGACGGCGACAGCTACACCTACGACGTCGACGTCCGCACCCCGGACGGGCGCCTGGTGGAGCGCTGGGAGGGCCTGGTGCTGCGGTCGGTCCGCAGCCGCAACGGCGCGGGCCCCTGGGTGCCGCCGCTGCTGGGCTCCTACCTGGAGCGCTCGCTGGAGAAGGTCCTCGGCGGCACCCGCACGGTCGTCGTCGAGCCGGACCCGGCCAGTGGCGGGGACCGGCGGGCGCAGACCGAGCTGGCCGCCAGCCGGGCGCTGGGCCGGGCCGCGAACGTGCGGCACCGCCCCGACGGCAAGCCCGAGGTCGACGGCGCGTCGATCAGCGCGTCGCACGGCGCGGGCGTCACCCTCGTGGTGACCGGCAACGAGAAGCTGGGCTGCGACATCGAGACCGTCGCGGCGCGGGACGAGCAGGACTGGGCCGGATTGCTGGGCGCGGCCCCGCTGGCCGTGCGCGACCTGGTGGCCGCCGAGACCGGCGACTCAGCCGACCTCGCCGGAACCCGGGTGTGGACGGCGCTGGAGTGCCTGCGCAAGGTGGGGGAGACCACCCAGGCCCTCACCCTGGAGCGGGTCGACGCGGACGGCTGGGTGCTGCTGTCCGCGGGCAGCACCCGGATCGCCACCTGGGTGACCACTCTCAATGACCGGACCGAGCCCGTGGTCTTCGCGGTCCTCGCCGGAGAGGAGCGCTAGCGATGAGTGGCGGATACTACGAGATCCGGCACACGGTCGGCTTCGAGGAGACCAACCTCGTCGGCAACGTGTACTACGTCAACTACCTGCGCTGGCAGGGACGGTGCCGGGAGATGTTCCTGAAGGAGATGGCGCCCTCGGTGCTGCGCGAGGTCCAGGTCGACCTCAAGCTGTTCACGCTGAAGGCCGAGTGCGAGTTCTTCGCCGAGATCACCGCCTTCGACGAGCTGTCGGTCCGGATGCGCCTCGACGAGCTGACCCAGAGCCAAGTCCAGTTCACCTTCGACTACGTCAAGCTGCACGAGGACGGCGAGCAACTCGTCGCCCGCGGGGTGCAGCGGATCGCGTGCATGCGCGGTCCCAACACCGCGACCGTGCCCTGCCGGGTGCCCGCGGACCTGCGCAAGGCGCTCGCGCCCTTCGCTGGCCCCCGGATCTCGGCCAAGGCACTGGCCGACGCGGCCTGAGGAGGCAGCAGTGCTCAACGACGGAAGGGGGCGGCACTTGTCCGCCGCCCCCGCTCCCGGCGACGGGGAACCCAGTCCCGGGCAGCTGCGCGATGTGATGGGCCGCTTCGCCACCGGGGTGACGGTGCTGACCGCCGCCGGGGAGAACGGCCACGGCATGACGGCCAACGCCTTCACCTCGGTGTCCCTGGAGCCGCCACTGGTGCTGTGCTGCGTGGCCTTCACCGCCAGGATGCACGAGGCGATGGTGGCCGCGGGCGGGTACGCGGTCTCGGTGCTGGGCTCGGAACAGCGCGACCTGGCCAAGTACTTCGCCGACAAGAAGCGCCCGGCGGGCGCGGAGCAGTTCGACGCCGTCGACTGGAATCCTGGCCCGATCACCGGGGCGCCGCTGCTCAGCGGTGCGCTGGCGTGGCTGGAGTGCGAGCTGGTGCAGACCTACGCCGGTGGTGACCACTCCATCTTCCTGGGCCGGGTGCTCGCGGCGGGCAGCGGGCCCGCAGAGCAGCCGCTGGTGTTCTACCAGGGCCGCTTCCACGAGCCGCCGGGGTCGGTCGAGCTGCCGCCCGCGCGCAGCGCCTGAGAGGGGTATGTCGTGTTGGTGACGGTCACCGGGGGCACCGGCTTCGTCGGCGCCCACACCGTTGCCGCGCTCCAGCGGGCGGGCCACTCGGTCCGCCTGCTGGTGCGCGACGCCTCGGCCGTCCCGAGGGTGCTGGCGCCGCTAGGGGTGTCCGATGTGGACATCGTCGACGGCGATGTCCTGAACCCCTCGGCGGTCGAGGCGGCCGTGCGCGGCGCGGACGCGGTGCTGCACGCCGCGGCCGTCTACTCCTTCGACAGCCGCAAGCGCTCGGCCATGCGCCAGGTCAACGAACAGGGCACGGAGACCGTGCTCGCCGCCGCGCGCGCGGCCGACGTCGGGCGGGTCGTGCACGTGTCCACCATCGGGGCGCTGTTCGCGCCGGGGGTGCGCACGGTCGGCCCGGAGTCGGACATCGGGCGCTCGCGGCACCCGTACTTGGCGTCCAAGGCGGCGGCGGACCGGCTGGCGCGGTCGCACCGGGACAGCGGTTTCCCGGTGGTGATCTCGTACCCGCCCGCCCTGCTCGGGCCGCACGACCCGCGCGTGGGCGACCAGACCGCCCGCCTGCGGGCCGTGCTGCGCGGCCTGACCCCCATCTGGCCGCGCGGCGGGTTCGGCATCGGCGACGTCCGCGACACCGCGGCGCTGCACACCGAGCTGCTGACCGCGCCGACACCGCCCGCCCGCGCGCTCGGGCCCGGCGCCTACGTGTCCACAAAGGAATACCTGGGGGTGCTGCGGTCGGTGACCGGCCGGATGCTGCCCGCGCTGCGCCTGCCCGCCTGGTCGCTGCTGCCGGTGGGCGCGCTGGCGGACCTCGTGCAGCCGCTGTGGCCGTGGTCCATCCCGGTGCAGTACGGCGCCATCCTCACCTGCCTGCGGGCCACCGGCGTCGAGGCCCCCGCGGGACGCCCGCTGGCCGAGACCGTCGCCGACACCGTCGGCTGGCTGCACGCCCACGGCCTGCTCACCGACCGGCAGGCGGGCAGCGCACTGGCGGAGAAGACACCCACCCCCGCCTAGCCCGATCCTGGAAGCCACCCGTCGAAAGGACAATCCGGTGTCCGACACCCACCCCGTCATCGCCGCCCTCACCGCGGACGGCGCGTCCTTCGACGCCCTCATCGCCGGCCTGGACGCCGAGCAGTGGGCGCTGCCCACCCCCGCTCCCGGGTGGACCATCGCCCACCAGGTCGCCCACATCGCCGCCACCTTCCGCCTCGCGGGCCTGGCCGCGGCCGACCCCGAGGGCTTCACCCAGCTGGCCAACTCCCTGAGCCCGGACTTCGACGCCAACGTCGACGCCGCGATGGCCCCGTTCCTGGCCGCCCCGCCGGACCGCCTGCTGGCGGCCTTCCGCCAGGAGCGCGACCGCGCCATCGCGGCCCTGGCGGCCGTGCCGGGCGACCAGCTCGTGCCGTGGCTGGTCCGCCCGCTGCCGCCCGCGGTGCTGGCGTGCGCGGGCATGATGGAGCTCTTCGGCCACGGCCAGGACATCGCCGACGCCCTCGGCGCGCGGCGCGAGCCGACCGACCGCCTGCTGTTCCTGGTGGGCTTCGCCGTGCGGGTCTGGGATTTCGGCTACCTGGCCCGCGACCTCGTGGTCCCCTCCACCGGCTTCCGCTTCGAGATCACCGCCCCCTCGGGCGCGGTCTGGGAGTCCGGGCCCGAGGACGCCCCGAACAAGATCACCGGCTCGGCCGAGGACTTCTGCCTGCTGGTCACCCGCCGCCGCCACCACTCCGACCTGGCCATCACCGCCACCGGCGAGGAGGCGAGGCAGTGGCTGGAGATCGCCCAGGCCTACCGCGGCCCCGCCGGGGAGGGCCGTGCCCCCGGCCAGTTCGGCGCGGCCGCGGCCTGACCGGCTTGCATGGCCGGCCGGAGATGGTCGGCCTGAGACGATTGGCCGGGGATGGCCGGCCCGAGACGACCGGCCCGAGACGACCGGCCCGAGACGACCGGCCCGAGACGACCGGCCCGAGACGACCGGCCCGAGACGACCGGCCCGAGACGACCGGCCCGGGACGACCGGCCGTAGACGACTGGCCTGGGATGGTCGGCCGGAGACGGCCAGCCTGAGAGGGTCGGCCGGGGATGGCTGGCCTGAGGCGACTGGCCGAGGCGACCGGACAGCGGCACGCGGCGCGCACCACCTGTGGCCAACGGGTGGGGCGCGCCGCGTGCCGTTCGGCCGTCTCAGCCCGCGTACCGGCTCGTGCCGATCCAGCCCACCGCCGAGCGCACCGCCGCCCGGTCGCCGATCAGGTGCATGCTCTCGTCGCCCAGCGCGTCGAGCCACCGCCGGTGGCCCAGCCAGATGGACGCCAGCGTCCCCAGCGAGCAGCGGATCGTCACCGCGATCGGCAGGCCGGGGTCCCGGTCGCCCGCCGACGCCCCGTTCCGACCCACGGTCAGCCACCACCGCCGGGGCGGCGGCCCGTCGGTGAACTCCACCAGCAGCGCCACCGGCCGCGGCGGCAGCGCCTCGCGGTCGGCGTCGCGGGCGATGTCGTACATCAACAGCCCGGGGTCGAGGTCCTTGGGCCCGGGAGCGGGCAGCCACCGCCCACTCCACGCCCCGAGCAGGTCCACCACCGGGCGCAGCTCCCGGCCCGCGTCGGTCAGCCGGTAGCGCCCCACCTCCCGGCCCACCAGCCCCGCCGTGCGCAGGGCCCGCAGCCGGGATGTCAAAGTGGACACCGCCAGCCCCGGCAGCCCGCGCGCGATGGTGTCCACATCGGCCGGACCGTGCAGCAGTTCCCGCACGATCAGCAGCGTCCACGGCTGGGTGACCACCTCCGCCGCGCGCGCGACGGGGCAGTGCTGTTCGTACCGTTTCACCGAAGCTCTCCCAGGGGAAGGGTCACGGTGAAGCGCGCCCCTCCGGTCGGACTTTCTCCACAGTAGACATTGCCGCCGTGCGCGGCGACGGTCTCGGCGACCAGCGCCAGCCCCAGCCCGGTCCCCGCTGAGGAACCGCGCGCGCCGCGGCCGGTGGCGAAGCGGGCGAAGATGCGGTCGCGTTCGGCCGTGGGCACGCCGGGGCCGTCGTCGTCGACCTCGACGGCCACCCGGGTGCCCGTGGCGCGCACCCGCACGGCGGTGACACCGCCGCCGTGGCGGTCGGCGTTGTCGAGGAGGTTGGTCATGGCCCGCACCAGCGCGAGCTTGCGGCCGGGGACGACGATGCCGTCGGGGTCGTCCGGGACGTCCAGCAGGTCGGTCGGGCGGCCGGTGGCCAGCAGGGTCTGGGTCAGCAGGTCGGCCAGCGCCAGGGGCTGGACCTCGCCGGAGTGCAGCCCGGCCTCGGCGCGGGCCAGGTCCAGCAGGTCCTCCAGCATCCCGCGCAGGTGATCCAGCTCGCCGCTGACCAGGGCCAGCGCGCGCCGGGAGCGATCGGGCAGCTCCTCGGCGTGGCGCTGCATCACCTGCACGCTCGTGACCAGCGTCGTCAGCGGGGTGCGCAGCTCGTGGGTGATGTCGCCGACGAAACGGCGCTCGCGGTCGATGCGGCGGTGCAGGGAGTCCACCATCGCGTTGAACGAGCGCACGATCGGGCTCAGGTCGCGGTCGCCGTACTCGGGCAGGCGCGAGTCCAGGTTCCCCGAGGCGATGCTCGACGCCGTGCCCGCCAGCGACCGCAGCGGGGCCAGCACCCGGCCGCTGGCCCAGCGGCCCAGCAGCGCCGCGCCGCCGGTGGCCGCCAGCGCGCTCAGGATCAGCACCGTGCCCAGCACCCGGATGGTCGCCTGCAGCTCCACGGCGGGGGTGAACTCGTAGTACGCCGACCCGCCCGCCATCGGCACCCCGGCCACCAGGTACGGCCGGTCGTGCACGGTCACCGGCAGCACGCCCGCCTGCCCGCGGGCCACCATCGACCGCAGCGAGTCCGGCGGCAGGTCCGGCGGCTCGGCCCCGGAGGCGCTCAGCCAGCGCCCGTCGTGCTCCAGCACCAGGCTGGTCTCCTTGGGCGGGTCGACCGAGGACAGCGCCAGCTCCGCCGTCGCCCCCGGCACCGCCAGCCTGCTGGCGACGAAGTCGGCGTCGGCCGAGGCCAGCCGCTGCGCCGAGCGCTCGCGCTGGTCGGTCAGGTAGCCCCGGCTGATGGTGAACACCACGACGGCCATCAGCAGCGACAGCAGCGCCCCGCCCACGGCGAAGGTCAGCATGACCCGGCCGCGCAGGCCGCTAGCGGACATCAAGCCGGTACCCCAGCCCGCGCACGGTGACCACCGTGCGCGGCTCCGACGGGTCGCGCTCGACCTTGGTCCGCAGCCTGCGCACGTGCACGTCGACGATCCGCTCGTCGCCGAAGAAGCCGCGGTCCCACACCCGCGACAGCAGCGCCTGCCTGCTCAGCACCCGCCCCGGCTCCTCGGCCAGCTCGCACAGCAGCCGGAACTCCGTCAGCGTCAGGTGCAGCTCCTCGCCGCCGCGGCGGACGGTGCCCGCGGCCGGGGACAGCACCAGCGGCGCGGCCGGGTCGGCGTCGAGCACCAGCTCGGTGACCGCCGACTGCGGCGCCGTGCCCGCCCGCCTGCGCAGCGCGCGCAGCCGGGCGGTGATCTCCTTGATCTCGAAGGGCTTGGTCACGTAGTCATCGGCGCCCGCTTCCAGGGCGGCCACGACGTCGTGGGTGTCCGCGCGGGCGCTCACCACGATGATCGGCAGGTCGCTGGTGCGCCGGACCTGGCGGATGCAGGCGAAGCCGTCGATGCCGCCCAGCATGAGGTCGACGATCATCACCTCGGGCGGCCCCAGCCGCGCCAAGGTGTCCAGCGCGGTCTCCGCGTCCGGCGCCTCACTGATCGAGTAGCCCTCGTCCTCCAGCGCCAGTCGCAGTGAAGCGCGGACGCGGTCGTCGTCCTCGACGATCAGCAGTCGCACACCCACCCGGCCCATGCTGCCAAAACGTCCGGCCGGGGCCACCTCGCGGCCCGGGTCGTCACACAACCGCAAAGATCCCGACCGCCCGATCTCAACACGGCGGGGCGACCCTGGAGACCATGACGGGGACGATCGACACGCGCGCCACCGTTCTGCTCGCCCGCGAGGCCCTGCTGCTGTGGCCGCGGGGCGAGTCGCAGACCGTGGACCCGGCCGTCGTCGACCTCTGGCCGGTGTTCGCCGTGGTCGTCGACGAGCGGCACCTGCGCCGCGTGCCCGGCGGGCGGTCGCTGCTGAGCCGCATCGACGGGCGCCGCGCGTTCACCCTGCTCGACGGCGTCTGCCGCTGGCAGGTGCTGGCCGCCGACGCCCCACTGCTGGCGCTGTCGGTGCGCGCCGACGCGCCCGTCCCGGTGGAGGTGGACCTGGTGCTGCCCGCCCGGTCCCTGGTCGGCGAGCTGGGCAGGCTCGCCGCCGGGCCCACTGTGGGCATCACCACCACCGGGCGCGCGGCGGCGCTGAGCGCGGGCGCGGACGTGCGCTCGGCCCTGCGCGTGCTCGCCCTGGCCCGCAGCGCCCCCTGCCCGGAGCTGACCGAGCTGGGGGCCCGGTGACCCGCCGCGTCCCGGCCCCGGCCACCCAGGTCCCCGGCCTGGTCAGCGGCGTGGTGCTGGTGCTGGGCTGCTGGCTGGTGATGTTCTCCATGACCGGCGTCTACGGCGCCGACCGCGGCTTCGACGCCCCCTGGAACGACCGGCTCGTCGGCATCGCGGCCATCGGCCTCGGCCTGGTCAGGGTGAGCGGCCGGGTCCGCCTGCGCACGGCGACCGCGCTCGCGGGCGTCCTGGGCGTCTGGCTGCTGGTGGCCCCGTTCGTCCTGGACTACGGTTTCGGAACGGACACGGCCATGGCGATGCTGGTCAACGCGGTGGCGGGGACGGCCATCGCCGCTCTCGCCCTCATTGAGACACTGTCGGTCAGACCCACCGTGTGAGCAGTGCGGCGCGGGGGTAGTTGGTGGTGGCGGATGACTCCGGACTTGGGGCGGACCTTGGTGAGCAGTGAACCAACGCGGCTGGTGGTGAGCCATCTGGCGACCTCGGACGGCGGGCACGCCATCGTGCTCGACGGCGAGTTGGACTACGTGACCGCGCCGGACTTCGTGGCGGTGCTCGACGAGATAACGGTGCGCGAGGGCGCGGTGGTGGACCTGGACCTCAGCGCGGTCCCCTTCTGCGACTCGGCGGGCATCGCGGCGCTGCTGCGCGCCTACCAGCTGGTCAACGAGGGGAAGGGCGCCCTGCGGATCGTCGCCGTCGACCCGCGGCTGCGGCGGACCCTGGAACTGACCGGCCTGGCCTTCCTGTTCGTGACGATCTAGCCCCGCGCGTGGGCTGGGTTACCCTTCCGGGCGCTGAACTGGCGTTTCTGTCACGATGCGCGGGTGATCGAACGCCTTGGGGCCGATGGCGTGGCCGCCGCCGCCGACGAGCTGGCCGCCCTGCTGTGCGAGGTGACCGACGGCGGCTCGTCGGTGGGGTTCCTGGCGCCGCTGGCGGTGGCCGAGGCGCGGGCGTGGTGGGCGGACCTGGCCCCGGGGGTGGCCTCGGGCGACATCGCGCTGTGGGTGGCGAGGGTGGACGGGCGGCTCGCGGGGACCGTCCAGCTCCGACGCTCGCCGATGCCGAACGGGCGGCACCGGGCCGAGCTGGCGAAGCTGATGGTGCGCAGCGCCGCGCGGGGCCGCGGGCTGGGGCGGGCGCTGCTGGCGACGGCCGAGGAGGCCGCCAGGTCCGCGGGGCTGACCCTGCTGGTGCTGGACACCGAGGAGGACAGCGCCGCGGAACCGCTGTACCGGTCGCAAGGGTGGATCAGGGTGGGCGCCATCCCGGACTACGCGGCGGACCCCTGGGGAGCGCTACGAGCCACGGTCCACTACTACCGAACGCTGTCCTGACCCGGGACCCGCCCCGGTCCCGGAGGTATGGTCCAGACCTTATGCGCTGATTGGTCGAACCACTGCGGCCGTCCGACCGCTTGTCGGCACCGGTGCGCGCCCCGATAGTTAGGAAAGTTTCCCAACTCGGCGGCGGAGGTGCGGCATGGCGGTCCCCGGCACGCTACGCACCCTCAACGACCAGGCCGTCCTGGCGCTGCTCCTCGACCGAGGCCCCCTGACCAGGCCCCAGATCGCCGCCGCGACCGGACTCTCCAAACCGACCGTCTCCCAGGTGCTGACCCGGCTCCGCGGCCTCGTCACCGTCGACGGGGTCCGAGCGGGACTGCCCGGCCGCACCGCCGAGGTCCACCGGGTCGACCCGACAGCGGCCACCGCCGCCGCGGTCGACGTCACCCCCCGCCGGATCGCGGTGCGGGTGGTCCGGGTGACCGGGGAGGTCGTCGGCGAACACCGCCTGCCCACGCCGGGACGCTCGGGCGGAGACGTCCTGGACCGCCTGCGGAGCGCGATCGCCGCCGCGGGGGCCGACCCCGCCGGGCTGGACCACGTCGTCATCGGCGTGCCCGGCGCGGTGGACCCCCGCACCGGCAGGCTCGCCTTCGCCGCGCACCTGCCCGGCTGGCACCGGCCCAACCTCGTCGACTGGCTCACCGAGGGCCTCGGCGCCGACGTCGCCGTCGAGAACGACGTCAACCTCGCCGCCGAGGCCGAGCGGGCCGACGGCGAACTGGCCGACTTCGCCCTCTACTGGGGCGCGGAGGGCATCGGCACCGCGCTCGTCCTCGGCGGCCGCCTGCACCGGGGCGCGGGCGGCGGCGCGGGGGAGATCGGCTACCTGCCCGTGCCGGGAGCGCCGACCGCGCGGGACGTCGGGCGGATGGCCGTGCACGGGCTCCAGTCCATCGCGGGCGGCGCGGCCATCGGGAAGCTGTTGCGTGCCAACGGGTTCCGCGGGGCGGACACCACCACGGCACTGGCAGCGGCGGCCGCGGCCGACCACGCGGTGGTCGAGGAGATCGCCCACCGCGTCGCGCTGGGGATCGCCGCGGTGGTGGCCGTGGTCGATCCGGGCGTGGTCGTGCTCAGCGGTCACATCGTGCTGGCGGGCGGCGAGCCGCTGCGCGCCCGGGTGGAACGGGCCCTGCACGCCCTCGCCCTGCCGCAGCCGCCGGTCCGGCGCTCGACGGTCGCCGTCGACCCGGTGCTGGCGGGCGCGGTCGTCCTGGCACGGGCCAGGACGCGGGACACCCTGCTCGCCCGCCTGTCCTAGCTGCCTGTCCTGAACCGCTGTCCTGACCCGCCTGTCCTGAACCGCTGTCTTGATCCGCCTGTCCTGACCCGCCTGTCCTGAACCGGCCGCCCTGACCACGAGGAGAACCCATGACCTTCACCCGACGCCGGATGCTGCGCGGGCTCGGCGGGCTGGCCGTCCTGACCGCCGTCCCGGGCTGCGCCTTCGGCGGGAACGAGACCGACACGCCGACCGGGCCGACCGGCGAGGCCGGGCCGGAGAACCCCTTCGGCGTGGCCGCCGACGCCCCGCTGGAAGTGGTGATCTTCAAGGGCGGCCTCGGCGACGCCTACGCCACCGAGGTCCACGAGCCGATGTACGCGCGCAAGTTCCCCGGCTCCAAGGTCGAGCACGTGGCCACCCAGCAGATCGCGCAGACGCTCCAGCCGCGCTTCGCGGGCGGCGACGTGCCCGACGTGATCGCCAACTCCGGCACCGACCTGATGGACCTCGGCGCGCTCGTCGACGCGGGCCAGCTGGTCGACCTGACCACGCTGTTCGACGCGCCCTCGATGGACGACCCCGGCGCCAAGGTGCGCGACAACCTGGTCACCGGCGCCATCGAGGCGGGCGAGGTCGGCGGCAAGCCGCACGCGCTCATGTACGTCTACACCGCCTACGGCCTCTGGTACGACGCGAACCTGTTCACGGCCAACGGCTGGGAGCCCGCCCGGACCTGGGCCGACTTCGACGCCCTCTGCGCCAAGATCAAGGCCAAGGGCCTGCACCCGTTCGCCTACCCCGGCAAGAACGCCGCCTACTACCAGTACTGGTCCATCCTGGTGTCCGCGGCGAAGATCGGGGGCAACCAGGTGCTCGTCGACATCGACAACCTCGCCGACGGCGTCTGGACCGGCGACCCGGTCAGGCAGGCCGCCGCCGCGTGGGCCGAGATCGGCGCCAAGTACCTCGACAGGTCCTACGAGGGCCTGACCCACACCGAGGTCCAGACCGCGCAGAACCAGGGCCGCGTCGGGTTCTTCCCCTGCGGGTCGTGGCTGGAGAACGAGCAGAAGGAGCAGACCCCCGCCGACTTCGAGTACGCGCTGACCCCGCTGCCCGGCGTCACCGCGGGCGACGCCCTGCCGTTCACGGCGATCAGGGCCGCCGCGGGGGAGGGCTACATCGTGCCGTCGAAGGCGAAGAACGCCGCGGGCGGGCTGGAGTACCTGCGGATCATGCTGTCCAGGGACGGCGCGCGCGGGTTCACCCAGACGACCGGCAACGTGACCGTGGTCAAGGGCGCCGCCGAGGGCCTGCCGCTGTCCCCCGGCAACAAGAGCGTCGCCGCCGTGCAGGCCGCCGCGGGCGACGACATCGTCACCTACAGCTCCTTCGAGAACTGGTACAAGGAGCTGGAGACCGAGCTGCGCACCAAGACCAACGCGCTGATGTTCGGCCGGATCACCGCCGATCAGTTCTGCGCGCAGATGCAGGCCAAGGCCGACGCGGTGAAGGCGGACCCGTCGGTGCCCAAGCAGCGGCGGAAGGGCTGACGTGCGGCGCGGCAGCGGCCGGTTCGTCATCGGGTTCCTCGCCCTGCCGGTGGCGGTGTACCTGGTGTTCGTGATCGGCCCGTACCTGCAGGCGTTCTACCTCGCGCTGACCGACTGGCGCGGGGTCTCGGCGTCGCCGCGGTTCATCGGGTTCGACAACTTCGCCAGGCTGTTCGGCGACACCGTCTTCTGGACCGCGGTGTCGCACCACGCGGTCCTGCTGGTCGTGCTGCCGCTGGCGGTCCTGGGCATCGCGCTGTTCTTCGCGTTCCTGCTCAACGCCGGAGCCGCCTCGGGCACCAGGGGGGTGCGCGGGTCGCGGTTCTACCAGGCGGTGTTCTTCTTCCCGCAGGTGCTGGCCGTCGCCGCGGTCGGCGTCCTGTTCCAGGCGGTGTACCGGCCCGACTCCGGCGGTGTCCTCAACGGGCTGCTCAACGCGGTCGGGCTGGGCAGCGTCGGCTGGCTCACCGAGCCCGACCTGGCCCTGTGGTCGATCATCGGCGTGCTGGTGTGGCAGGCGGTCGGGTTCTACGTCGTGCTGTTCTCCGCGGGCATGGCCGCCATCCCCAAGGAGCTGCACGAGGCCGCGGCCCTCGACGGCGCGGGGCGGGCACGGATGTTCTTCAGCGTCACCCTGCCGCTGCTGTGGGACAGCCTGCAGGCCGCCTGGGTCTACCTGGGCATCGCGGCCTTCGACGGGTTCGCCCTCGTCGCCGTCCTGTCGGTGGACCGGGGCGGGCCGGACGGGGCGACCACCGTGCTGCCGCTGGAGATCTGGCGCACCGCGTTCACCTTCTCCAAGTTCGGCTACGCGGCGGCGATGGGCGTCGCCCTGTTCTTCCTCACCCTGACCTTCGCGGTGCTCGCGCTGCGGGTCACCCGGCGGGAACGGATCGATCTGGCATGAGCGCACCGGTCCGCCAGAAAGTCCTCACAGGACTGTCGCACGCCGCCCTGGCGGTGTGGGCGGTCACGGTGATCCTGCCGATCCTGTGGACGTTCCTGGCCTCCTTCAAGACCAACACCGAGATCTTCACCGACCCGCTCGGGCTGCCCGCCACCCCGTCGGCCGACTCGTGGGGCCGGGCGTGGGAGACCGCGCACGTGGGCCGATACCTGGTCAACAGCGTGGTCGTGGTGTCGCTGGGCACCGCGGGCACGATGCTGCTCGGCTCGATGGCGGCCTACGTGCTGGCCCGCTACTCCTTCTGCGGCAACCGGTTCGTCTACTACCTGTTCGTCTCGGGGCTGGTGTTCCCGGTGTTCCTGGCGCTGGTGCCGCTGTTCTTCGTGGTGCGCAACCTGGGCCTGCTCGACACCCACACCGGCCTGGTCCTGGTCTACATCGCCTACTCCCTGCCGTTCACGGTGTTCTTCCTGGCCGCGTTCTTCCGCACGCTGCCCGACCAGATCGCCGAGTCGGCGCTGCTCGACGGCGCGTCGCACACCCGGATCTTCGTCAGCGTCATGCTGCCGATGGCCAAGCCGGGACTGGTCAGCATCACGATCTTCAACATCATCGGGCAGTGGAACCAGTACCTGCTGCCGATCGTGCTGCTCTCCGGCGCCGTGGAGGACAAGTGGGTGCTCACCCAGGGCATCGCCAACATCTCCACCAGCGCCGGGTACCAGGCCGACTGGCCCGCGCTGTTCGCCGCGCTGAGCCTGACCATCCTGCCCGCGCTGGCGGTCTACCTGCTCTTCCAGCGCCAGATCCAAGCCGGACTCACCACGGGAGCGTTGAAGTGAAACTCGCCGTAGTCGGTGGGGCGTCGACCTACACCCCCGAACTGGTCGACGGGCTGGCCCGGCTGCGCGAGGACCTCCCGGTCACCGAGCTGGCCCTGCTCGACCCCGACAAGGACCGCCTCGCCCTGGTCGCCGGGGTCTCCCGGCGCATCATGGCCAAGGCGGGGCACCGGGCCGCCGTGTCCACCCCGGACACGATCGAGGAGGCGGCCGAGGGCGCCAGTGCCGTGCTGTTCCAGCTGCGCGTCGGCGGCCAGGCGGCCCGCCACGTCGACGAGACGCTGCCGCTGGAGTGCGGCTGCGTCGGGCAGGAGACCGTCGGCGCGGGCGGGCTGGCCATGGCGCTGCGCACCGTGCCGGTCGTGCTGGAGCTGGCCGAGCGGGTGGCCGCGGTCGCGCCGCGAGCGTGGGTCGTGGACTTCACCAACCCGGTCGGCATCGTGACCCGCGCGCTGCTGGACGCCGGGCACCGGGCCATCGGCCTGTGCAACGTGGCGATCGGCTTCCAGCGCCGGTTCGCCGCGCTGCTGGGCGTCGCGCCCGAGCGGGTCGCGCTCGACCACGTCGGGCTCAACCACCTGACCTGGGAGCGGGCGGCGCGCGTCGACGGCGAGGACGTGCTGCCCGTCCTATTGGCGAAGTTCGGCGAGGAGATCGCCGCCCAGGTCGGGCTTCCGGTCGCGCTGCTGCGGAGACTGAAAGTCGTGCCGTCCTACTACCTGAGGTACTTCTACGAGCACGACGCCGTGGTGGCGGAGCAACGGGTCTCCCCGTCGCGGGCGAGCCGGGTCGCCGACGTGGAGGCGGAACTGCTGGGCCTCTACGCCGACCCGGCCGTGGACACCAAGCCCGAGGCGCTGACCCGGCGCGGGGGAGCGTTCTACTCCGACGCCGCCGTCGCCCTGCTCGCCTCACTGCTCGGCGACACCCCCGCCGTGCACGTGGTGAACCTGCGCAACAACGGCACGCTGCCCTTCCTGCCGGACGACGCGGTGGTCGAGGTGCCCGCCGCGGTCGACGCCTCGGGCGCGCGGAGCCTGCCGGTGCGGGCGGTCTCGCCGCTGTACTCCGGCCTGATCGCGCACGTGGCGGCGTACGAGACCCTGGCGGTACGGGCCGCGGTGCGCGGCGGTGTCGAGCGGGTGGCCGACGCGCTGCTCGCCCACCCGCTGATCGGGCAGGCGTCGCTGGCCGACGACCTGGCCCGGCGGTTGGTGGCGGCCAACCAGGCCCACCTGAGGTGGGCGTGACAACGCTCCTCGCGGTCGACGGCGGCAACAGCAAGACCGACATCGCCCTGGTCGGCGCGGACGGCACCGTGCTCGCCCGCGGCCGCGGCCCCGGCTTCGTCCCCCACGAGGTCGGCGTGCGCGCCGCGGTGGACGTCCTGGCCCGCGCGGTGGCGGCGCTGGGCGTGGCGCTGCCGCCGGACACCCACACCATGGCCTGCCTCGCCGGGGCCGACCTGCGCGAGGACGAGCTGGCCCTGTCCGCCGAACTCCGCCGCCGCGGCCTGGGCACGGACGTCACCGTCCTGAACGACACCTTCGCCGTCCTGCGCGCGGGGGCGTCGCGGAGCTGGGGGGTGGCGGTGGTGTGCGGCGCGGGCGTCAACGCCCTGGGCGTCGCCCCGGACGGCCGCACCGCGCGCTTCCCATCCCTGGGCAGGCTCACCGGCGACTGGGGCGGCGGCGAGCACCTGGGGGAGGAGGTCCTGTGGCACGCCGTGCGGGCCGAGGACGGCCGCGGCCCCGGCACCGCCCTGGCCGCGGCCGCGGCGGGCCACTTCGCCCGCGAGCGCGCCACCGACGTCGCCATCGCGATCCACTATGGACGCCTCCCGCGTTCCGCGCTGCACGACTTGGTCCCCGTCCTGCTGGCCACCGCGGCCTTCGACGCCGTGGCCGCGGCCATCGTCGACCGGCTGGCCGAGGAGGTGCACGCGCTGGGCTCGGTGATCCTCGACCGGCTGGGGCTGGCGGACGCGGAAGTGGTGCTGGGCGGGGGAATCCTCACCGCGGGCGACCCCGAGCTGAGCGCCGCCGTGCACACCCGCTACGCCCTGTCGCACCCGTCGGCCCGCCTGGTCACCCTCGGCGCCGCCCCGATCGTCGGCGCGGTCCGGCTCGGGCTGGACCACCTGGGCGCGGGACAGGAGGCGTACGCGCGAGTGGCGGCTGCTCTCGGCTAGGACCTCGCCCGGTCGGACCCCGCCGACACCTCTGTGAGCACGCGCACGCTGAATTCGTTTCCCCGATGAACCAGGTGGCGGCAACGATGGGGGTGTGGTCCTCGCACCCGCGCGAAAGCCGCGCCAGCCCCTGGTCCCGCTGGCCTCGGTCAGCCTGCTCACCGGTATCGGCTACGCGCTGGCCGGGCCGTTCATGTCCCTGTTCCTGGTCACCGAGCTCGACGCGGGCCCGGTGGCCGTGGGGGCGTTCCTGCTGATCGGCCCGCTCGCCGCCGTGGTGGTGAGCACGCTGATCGGGCGGTACTCCGACACCCGGGCGGTCAGGAGATCGCTGCTGGTCATCGGTGGGGTCAGCGGGGCGATCGGGTACGGCGTCTTCGCCGTCTCCCGCGAGTACTGGCTGCTGCTGGTCGTCATGGTGACCTTCGCCGCCGTCGCCTCCTGCCTGATGCCGCAGATGTTCGCCTACGCGCGCCAGAGCCTCGAACACAACCCGAAGGCGCCACTGGCCATCAGCGGCCTGCGGATGCTGTTCTCCGTCGCCTGGGTCGCGGGCACACCGCTCGGCGCGCTGATCATCGCCGACTCCGGGTTCTCCCTGCTGTTCATGGTCAGCGCGTCGATCTACGTCGCCGGGGCCGTGGTCGCCGCCGCGTGGCTGCCGTCCCTCAAGGCCGCGCCGGTCCGGGAGAGGACCGAGACGGTGCGGCCGCGCGGGCAGATCGCGCTGGCCGCGGTGGCGTTCGTGCTGATGCAGGCGGCGACCTCGCTCGGCGTGCTGGCGATGCCGCTCTACGTCACCAGCGAGCTGGCGGGCACCACCGGGGACGCCGGGCTCGTCCTCAGCCTGTGCGCCGCCCTGGAGATCCCGCTGATGATCGGCTTCGGCTGGCTGGCCATGCGGGTTGACCAGGGCAGGCTCGTGCTCGTCGGCGCGGTCGTGGCCATCGGGTACTACGCCGTCATGTCCACGACGACCGCGGTGTGGCAGGTCGCCGCGGCGCAGGTGCTCAACGCGGTGGTCATCTCCGCGGTGATGGGCGTGGGCATCTCCTTCTTCCAGGACCTCTCGCCGGACCGGCCCGGCGCGGCGACCACCCTTTACACCAACACCGCCAAGGTCAGTGCGATGCTCGCGGGACCGCTGGTCGGGCTGGCCCAGCACCTCGGCTACCGCAGCGCGTACGGCCTCGGCCTCGGGCTCAGCGTGCTTGGCCTGGCATTTCTGCTGGCGGTGGTTCGGAAACGCTGACGGTGGTACGTCAATGACGATTGGAGGAGGGTTCGTGGCGAAATTGCTGTTGGGACCGATGCTGCGCTACGTCGGCCGGGACTCGGCGACGGTGTGGGTGGAGACGGACACGCCCTGCGTCGTCGAGGTCGCCGGGTCGAAGGCGACGACCTTCGAGGTACGGGGGCAGCACTACGCGCTCGTCATCGTGGAGGGGTTGGAACCGGGCTCGTCGACGGAGTACGAGGTGCGCCTGGACGGGCACACCGCGTGGCCGGAGCCGGACTCGCCGTTCCCGCCGAGCCGCATCCGGACCCTGTCCGAGGGCGCCCCGGTCTCGCTGGTCTTCGGCTCCTGCCGCAAGCCCGACAGCGACGACCCCGTGGAGCGGCGCAAGGCGGGCGCCGACGCGCTGGCCGCCTACGCCCTGCGCATGGCCGAGCAGGACGAGTCGTCCTGGCCCGGCGCCCTGCTGATGCTCGGTGACCAGGTCTACGCCGACGAGACCAGCAAGGCCACGCAGGCGTGGCTCAGCGAGCGCCGCGACATCTCCCAGCCGCCGGGCGCGCAGGTCGCGAACTTCGCCGAGTACGTCCGGCTCTACCACGAGGCGTGGACGAGCCCCGCGGTCCGCTGGCTGATGTCCACCCTCGGCGTGTCGATGGTGTTCGACGACCACGACGTCCACGACGACTGGAACACCTCGGCGTCCTGGCGCGCGGACATGGCGAAGACGTCGTGGTGGGCTGAGCGGGAGCGCGGCGCCCTCATGGCCTACTGGGTCTACCAGCACATCGGCAACCTCTCCCCGGAGGAACTGGCCGAGGACAAGACCTTCCGCGCCATCACCGGCCAGGTCGGCGACGCGGCCCCCGTCCTGGAGGACTTCGCCGACTGCGCGGTGGAGGAGGTCGACGGCGGCAAGGGCACCCGTTGGAGCTACCGCCGCGACTTCGGCCCCGTCCGCTTCCTGGCGATCGACACCCGCTCCGGCCGGGTCTTGACCCAGAAGCGCGCGATGGTCAGCGACGCGGAGTTCGACTGGATCGAGGACAACGCCGACGGCGACTTCGAGCACCTGCTGATCGGGTCGTCGCTGCCCTGGCTCATGCCGCCCGCGATCAGCCACGTCCAGTCGATGAACGAGGTGGCCTGCCGCCGCCCGGGCTTACGCGGGCGGCTGGCGGAGAAGGTGCGGCGCAAGGCCGACCTCGAGCACTGGCCCGCGTTCCGCGACTCCTCCGACCGCCTGGCCAGGCTGATCGCCAGGGTCGCCGAGAAGGCGTCCACGGTGTGCGTGCTCTCCGGCGACGTCCACCACGTCTACGCCGCCGAGGCCCACTTCCCGCACCCGGTCCGCGCCCGCGTCTTCCAGCTGACCTGCTCGCCCATGCACAACGCGGTGGAGCGGTTCATGCGCCCGCTGTTCGTCCTGACCTGGTGGCGGCCGCTGGCCAGGGCGATCAGGTGGTGGATGCTGCGCTCCCCGGACATCAACCCGCTGCCGGTGGAGTGGACCAAGCTGCACGGCCCGGACTTCGGCAACACCATCGCCACCATCGTCCTCGACGGCGAGCGCGCCAGCCTCATCCTGGAGCGGGCCACCGGCGACGCCGACAGCCCGCGCCTGGAGCCGGTGGCCCCCATGGAGCTGACCGACGGCCGCGGAAAGGCCGCGGTCGGACCGGAGGTCGCCGGGACGGGGGTCACCGGGTCGGGGTGAGCAGGCCAGCGGTGAGTCAGCCAGGGGGAGCCTGCCTGCGGTGAGCCCGCCAAGGCGAGGTCGGTCTGGTGATGCCGGTCTGGGTGATGCCGGTCAGAGTGGGTCGGTGTGCCTGCCGTGCTTGGGCGCCGCGCCTGTGGAGCCGCGCACGACCAGCTCCGGCAGGAAGACGTACTCCGCGTGCGGGGTGGGGTTGCCGGTGATCTCCTCCAGCAGCGCCCGCACCGCGGCCTGGCCCATCGCCTCGACCGGCTGGCGCAGCGTCGTCAGTGGCGGGTCGGCGAAGACGATCAGCGGGGAGTCGTCGAAGCCGACCACCGAGATCTCCCTCGGCACCGACAGCCCGCGCTGGCGGACCGCCCGGATCGCGCCGAAGGCCATCAGGTCGCTGCCGCAGACGATCGCGGTGCAGCCCTTGTCCATCAGCGCGTTCGCCGCCGCCTGCCCGCCCTCGACGGTGAACAGCGAGTGCTGCACGAGCCCCTCGGCCTCCTCGGCCGACATGGGCAGCGTGGTGCGCACGTGGTTGACGAAGCCCTCGATCTTGCGCAGCACCGGCACGAAGCGCCGCGGCCCCACCGCCAGCCCGATCCGCTCGTGCCCCAGCTCCACCAGGTGACCGACGGCCAGCCGCATCGCCGCGCGGTCGTCGGTGGACACGAACGGCGCCGAGACCCGCTCGGTGTAGCCGTTGACCATGACGAACGGCACCCCGCGCCCGGCCAGCTTCACGTACCGGTCCATGTCGGCGCTGGAGTCCGCGTGCAGGCCGGAGACGTAGATGATCCCGCTGACCCCGCGCTCGACCAGCGTCTCGGTCAGCTCGTCCTCCGTCGCCCCGCCCGGGTTCTGGGTGCACAGCACCGGGGTGTACCCCTCGCGGGTCAGCGCCTGCACCATGACCTGGGCGAACGCCGGGAAGATCGGGTTGCCCAGCTCGGGGGTGATCAGCCCGATCAGCCCGGCGCTGCGGGCCTGCAGCCGCGCGGGCCGCTCGTAGCCGAGCAGGTCCAGCGCCGCGAGCACGGCCTGGCGGGTGGTGGTCGACACCCCCGCCTTGCCGTTGAGCACCCGGCTCACCGTGGCCTCGCTGACGCCCGCCTGGGCGGCGATGTCGGCCAGGCGGGCCGGGCCGCCTGCCATCAGAGGGCCCACCACACCGCGGTGTCACTCGGGACCAGCACGTGCTCACCCTCCACGTCGTACGGACCGGACGCGGCCAGCACCGGGCCCGCCGCGGGCAGCCTGGCCGCCGACGCGCCCAGGTTCACCGCGCAGCGCACGCCGGAGGAAGGCGAGGTCCGGTCAAAGCACAGCACCGGATCACCCGCGTCGACCCAGGCGAAGTCGCCGCCCATGGCGGGCTGGGCGCTCCGCTGCCGCAGCGCGGTGCGGTAGAGCTCCAGCATCGACCCCGGGTCGCCCTTCTGCGCGGCCACGGACAGCGCCGCCCAGTCCGCGGGCTGCGGAAGCCACGGCCGCGACCCGTCCGGACCGAAACCGAGCGCGGTCCCCTCCGCGGCCCAGGGTAGCGGCACGCGGCAGCCGTCGCGGCCCCGGTCGGTGTGCCCCGAGCGCTCCCACATGGGGTCCCGCAGCACGTCCTCGGGCAGGTCGAGCACCTCGGGCAGGCCCAGCTCCTCGCCCTGGTACAGGTAGACCGAGCCGGGCAGCGCCAGCATCAGCAGGATCGCCGCGCGGGCCCGGCGCAGGCCCGTCTCGCCGCCGCCGTAGCGGGTCACGTGGCGGTGCACGTCGTGGTTGGACAGCACCCAGGTGGCGGGGGCGTCGACCGGGGCGACCGCGGCCTGGGTGGCGTCGATGACCGAGCGCAGCGCCGCGGCGTCCCAGTCGGCCTGCAGGTAGTGGAAGTTGAACGCCTGGTGCAGCTCGTCGGCGCGCAGGTAGCGGGCGGTGCGCTCGGCGCTGGGCGTCCACGCCTCGGCGACGGCGATGCGCGGCGGGGAGTAGGAGTCGAGGATCTTGCGCCACTCCCGGTAGATCTCGTGCACGCCGTCCTGGTCGAAGTAGGGCAGCGGCCGGGTGTCCAGCAGCGCGCGCTGGCCGGTGGCGCCGACGTCGGGCAGCCCGTCCTGCTTGACCATGCCGTGCGCGACGTCCACCCGGAAGCCGTCGACCCCGAGGTCGAGCCAGAACTTGAGGATGTCGCGGAACTCCTCGTGGACCTCGTCGTTGTCCCAGTTCAGGTCGGGCTGGCTGGGGTCGAAGATGTGCAGGTACCAGTCGCCCGGCGTGCCGTCGGGGTCGCTCACCCTGCTCCAGGCGCCACCGCCGAAGATCGACTCCCAGTCATTGGGCGGCAGGCCGCCGTCGGGGCCGCGGCCGGGGCGGAAGACGTAGCGGTTGCGCTCGGGGGAGCCGGGCGCGGCCGCCAGCGCCTCGCCGAACCAGCGGTGCACCGAGGAGGTGTGGTTCGGCACGATGTCGAGGATGACCTTGAGGCCGAGGGCGTGCGCGTCGTCGAGCAGGGCGCGGGCGTCGTCCAGGGTGCCGAAGAGCGGGTCGATGTCGCGGTAGTCGGCCACGTCGTAGCCGCCGTCGGCCATGGGGGACGGGTAGCACGGGGTGATCCACACCGCCTGCACGCCGAGGTCGGCCAGGTAGGGCAGGCGCGAGCGGATGCCGGGCAGGTCGCCCACGCCGTCGCCGTCGGAGTCGGCGAAGCTGCGCACGTACACCTGGTAGATCACGGCATGGCGCCACCAGCGCTGGTCCATAGCGTCCTTCCGGGGTCGGCTGTGGGTGAAGACGCTAGCAAGCCGATGTCGCTTGCGGAAACCTCTTGCATGATCCGGCCTGGGGGAACGGCGTGGCGCTGGTCCGTTTGGCTGATTGACGCGGCTGCACCTGCACCGCATTCTCGATGACATCCCTTGCAACTGATTACGGCAAACTTGCGAAAGTCCCTCCTGAGGAGACACCGTGGTCTCGTCATTCCGCCGCCGGGCCGCAGGCGCCCTTGCCGCGCTGCTCGCCGCCGCCACCCTGCCCGTGATCGTCACCGCCCCCGCCGCCATCGCCGCCCCACCCGGCGCGAAGGACGTCACCGCCACCCTGTTCCAGTGGCGCTTCGACGACGTCGCCCGCGCCTGCGCCGAGGTCCTCGGCCCCAAGGGCTACGGCTACGTCGAGGTCTCACCCGCCACCGAGCACATCCAGGGCCCGCAGTGGTGGACGGTCTACCAGCCGGTCAGCTACCGCATCGCCGGACGCCTCGGGGACCGGACCGCCTTCCGCGACATGGTCTCCACCTGCCACGGCGCGGGCGTGAAGGTCATCGCCGACGCGGTGATCAACCACATGTCCGCGGGCTCGGGCACCGGGACCGGCGGCAGCGCGTACTCCAAGTACAACTACCCCGGCCACTACCAGGACTGGGACTTCCACTCCTGCCGCCAGCCGATCACCGACTACCGCAACCGCGACAACGTCCAGAACTGCGAGCTGGTCCACCTCTCGGACCTCAACACCGGCAGCGAGTACGTGCGCTCGGAGATCGCCGAGTACCTCAACGACCTGCGCTCGCTGGGCGTCGACGGGTTCCGCGTCGACGCGGCCAAGCACATGTCCGCCGCGGACGTCGCCGCGATCAAGGCCAAGACCGGGTCGGCGTTCTGGGTGCAGGAGGTCATCTACGGCGCGGGGGAGGCGGTGCACCCCGACGAGTACCTGAACACCGGCGACGTCGACGAGTTCCGCTACGCCACCGGCCTGAAGTCCGCCTTCAGCGGCGGTCGCCTGGCCGACCTGAGCCAGTTCGGCGAGGCGTGGGGCTTCGTGTCCTCCGGCAAGGGCCGCTCCTTTGTGGACAACTGGGACACCGAGCGCAACGGCTCGACGCTGAACCGCACCTACGGCTCGACCTACACCCTGGCCAACGTCTTCATGCTGGCCTGGCCGTACGGGTCGCCGAACGTCTACTCCGGATACTCCTTCGGCGGCCACGACGACGGCCCGCCGCTCGGCGGCGACGTCCGGGCGTGCTACCAGGACGGCTGGACGTGCCAGCACGCCTGGCGCCAGATCGCCAACATGGTCGGCTTCCGCAACGCCGTGGCCGGGACCGCCGTGACGAACTGGTGGAGCAACGGCAACAACGCCATCGCCTTCGGCCGGGGCGCCAAGGGGTACGTGGCCATCAACCGCGAGTCCACGGCGCTCAGCCGGACGTTCCAGACCTCCCTGCCCGCCGGGACGTACTGCGACGTCCAGCACGCCGACCCGGGTTCCTGCGCGGGCCAGACCCACACCGTGGGCGCCGACGGCCGCTTCACCGCCACCGTCGGGGCGGGCGACGCCATCGCCCTCTACAGCACCTCGCAGGCCACGACCGCGGGCGCGGACTTCGCCGTCAACGCCACCACCTCGCCGGGGCAGAACATCTTCGTCGTCGGCAACCAGCCCGCCCTGGGCAACTGGGCGCCCGCGGCGGCGCTCGCCCTGTCCTCGGCCGCCTACCCGCTCTGGCGCGGCGGCATCACCCTGCCCGCCGGGACCCGGTTCGAGTACAAGTACCTCCGCAAGGACTCCAGTGGCGCCGCCACCTGGGAGTCCGGCGCCAACCGCGTCGCCACGGTCCCGGCCTCCGGCCGGGTCACCCTGAACGACACCTGGCGCCCCTAGCCCGTGTTTCAGATGTGGAACACAGCATAGCCGCGCCAGTCCGCTCGCCGGCGGCACGGCCGGATGCGCCCGAATACAACACCGGTATTAGGACGATCCTGCCGCACCGCCGGTGAGCGGACTGATCACGACTCTCCCGCGCACCACATCTGAAACACGACCTAGACGGGCGGGCCGCCCGGCGACAGGGACCTACCCGGGCGGCCTGCCTTCCACCCCGACCGACATCGGCGATTTCCGCGGAGGTCGCGGTACTCATGTGCTCTTGTCGGTCGTTCGCTCTACCCTCGGCGCGGTGAACTCCGCTTTCATCGGGCGCGACCATCCGGCAGGTGTGCTGCGGGCCGAGGTCGACCGCGTCCGCGACAGCCACGGCGGGCTCGTGCTCGTCACCGGCGAGGCGGGCATCGGCAAGACGACGCTGGTCACCACGGCCGCCGACGAGGCCCGCCGACAGGGCACCCTCGTGCTCTCCGGGTCCTGCTGGGACTCCGACAGCGTCCCCGGCCTCTGGCCATGGGTGCAGGTCGTGCGCGCCCTGCGGCGCGGGGCCACCGAGCAGGAGTGGGCGCGGGCCGAGGGCGCCGCCGGGTCGGCGCTGCCGGTCCTGCTGGGCGAGCAGCCCGGCGACGGGGCCGGGTTCGCCGTGTTCGACGCGGTCACCAGCGCGCTGGTCGCGGTCTCGCAGCACCGGCCGATCATGGTCGTCCTCGACGACCTGCACTGGGCCGACGCGGAGTCGGTCCGGCTGCTGGCCTTCGCCGCGCAGCACGCCTGGTTCGAGCGGCTGCTCCTGGTCGGCACCTACCGCGACGTCGACATCGAGGGCACCGGCCACCCCCTCGAACCCCTGCTGCTGTCCCTCGTCGCCAAGGCCACCACGCTCACCCTCACCGGGCTGTCCGAGGACGAGGTCGGCGACCTCATCGCGCTGACCGGCGTCGGCAGGCCCGACCCCGCGCTGGTCGCCGAGGTGCACCGCCGCACCGGCGGCAACCCGTTCTTCGTCGAGCAGACCGCCCGCCTCTGGCACGCCTCCGGCGCGGCCGCCGTGCCGCCGGGGGTCCGCGACGCGGTGCGGCGCAGGCTCGACGCGCTGCCCGAGGACACCCGCGGGCTGCTGGCCTGCGCCGCGGTGCTCGGCCGGGAGTTCGACGCCGCCCTGCTCGCCGCCGCCACGGGGGAGACCGCCGTGGAGCGCAAGCTCGGCCGGGCGGTCGCCGCGCGGCTGGTCACCCCGGTGAGCGCGGGCCGCTACGGCTTCGTCCACGACCTGGTGCGCGAGACCCTGGAGGAGGCCGACGACACCGCCCGCCGGGCCGCGCACGCCGCCGTCGCCAGGGCCCTGGACGACGACGCGGCCCTGGCCGCGGCCGTGTTCCCCGCCGACCGGGCCCGCCACGCGCACGCGGGCTGCCCCGACTACCCGGCCGAGCGCGCCGTCGACCTGCTCGTCGCCGCCGCGAAGGACGCCTCCGGCAGGCTGGCGATGGAGGAGGCCGCGGCGCACCTGGGCAGGGCCGTCCCGCTGACCGAGCGGGAACGCCGGGTGATGGTGCTGGTCCACCTGGCCGAGGTACGCAGCCACGGCAACGAGCGCGAGCGGTCGTGGGCCCACCTGGGCGAGGCCGCCGACCTCGCCCGCGGCCTCGACGCCGCCGAGCCGCTGGCCAGGGTCGCCGTCGCCCTGCACCGGCACGGCCCGCCGCGCGGGTCGCGGCTGACCGACGAGGTGGTCCGCGAGGCGCACCGCCGCCTGCTCGGCCGCCAGGACACCGACCGGGGCAGCCCGCTGGACACGGTGTTCCGCGAACTCGTCTTCCAGGCCACCGCCCTGGCCCGCAGCGACGCCGACGAGGAGTCGCTCTCGGTCGGGCTGTGGGCCCAGCACGACCTGATCCTGGGGCTGGGCAGCGCCGCGGAGCGGGTCCGGCTGACCGGCGAGCTGACCGAGCTGGCCGAGCGCGCCGGGGACGGCGACATGGTCTGGTTCGCCTCGGCGCTGCGCTGGGTCGCCCTGCTGGAGCTGGGCGACCCCGGCTACCTCGACCAGTTCCGCCACACGATCGCCCTGACCCACGCCTCCCCGCGCAACGCCCTCTCCGGCCGCATCGACACCGCGATCCTGGACGTCCTGGCGGGCCGCTTCGCCGAGGTGGGCGCGCAGCTCGACGCCCTGACCGCCGACGCGGTGGCGCTGGAGGGCTGCGGGTACATGGTCGAGTACATGCGCTGGACGTCGCTGCTGCGCCAAGGGCGCTTCGCCGAGGCCGACTCCCTGATCGCCGAGGGCATGGCGGGCTTCGACCACCCCGAGCTCATCGCCGCCGTCACCGCCGTCGAGCGCGGCCGCACCGAGGCCGCCCTGCGCCACGTCCGGGCCACCGTCGGCCGCCCCGACGCCATCCCGCGCCACCTGGGCCCGCTGTGGCTGCGCCTGCTCGCCCACACCGCCGCCCTCGCCCGGGACCGCGAGCTGATCGCCCAGGCCCGCGCGGAGCTGGCCGAGCACTCCGGCGGCTGGCTGGTCTCGCTCTACGGCTTCGACATCGCGGGCCCGGTCGACCTCTGGCTCGGCGTGCTCGACGTCGCCGAGCGCGACTGGGACGCCGCCATCGCCCACCTCGACGCCGCCGCGGCCTCCGCGGAGGAGATGGACGCCCGGCCCTGGGCCGTCGACGCCCGCGCCTGGCTCGTCCAGGCCCGCGCGGGCCGCGGCGAGAACACCGCCGCCCTGGCCGCCCAGGTCGCCGCCGAGGCCGAGCGGCTGGGCATGGCCCACCTCGCCGCCCGCCTCGCCCCGAGCGCCCCCAAGCCCGAGCTGCCGCAGTTCCGCCGCGAGGGCCCGGTCTGGTCGCTGTCCTTCGCGGGCACCCAGGTGCACGTGCCCGACGCCAAGGGCCTGCGCGACCTGCACGCCCTGCTGGCCAACCCCGGCACCGACATCCCCGCCGCCCAGCTGCTCGACTCCACCGTCGCCGCGGCGGTGCGGACCACCGGCGCCGACGCCGCCCTCGACGACCGCGCGAAGGCCGAGTTCCGCCGCCGCCTCGACCGCCTCGACGCCGAGATCGACCACCAGAGCGCCCTGGGCAACGACGCCCGCGCCGCGGCGCTGGACAAGGAGCGCGCCGCCCTGCTGGAGCACCTGCGCCTGGCCGCGGGCCTCAACGGCCGCAGCAGGCGACTCGGCGACGAGGCCGAGCGCGCCCGCAAGGCCGTCACCGCCCGCATCCGCGACACCCTGCGCAAACTCGACGAACGCCACCCCCGGCTGGCCGCGCACCTGCGCGAGGCCGTCACCACCGGCACCGCCTGCCGCTACGACGGCGAGCTGTCCTGGCGGCTGCAGTAGGCCAGTACCAGGTCGGTGCAGGCCCGTGCAGCCAGTGCAAGCCAGCCAGTGCTGGCCGGTCAATGCAGGCCGGTCAACGCAGGCCGGTCAGCGTTGGTCGGAGTCCGCCCGGTGGCGCTGGCGCAGCCGCGAGACCACGAACCAGACGAGCGCCACGCCCAGCGCGACGAAGACGACCGTCTGGAACACCCCCGCGTAGTCGCTGACGAGGTGCCAGTTCGCGCCGAGCAGGTACCCGGCCATGACGAACGCGGTGTTCCACACCAGGCTGCCCAGCGTCGTCAGCAGCAGGAACTTGGCCACGTTCATCCGCTCGACGCCCGCGGGCAGCGAGATCGCGCTGCGGAACACCGGCACCATCCGCCCGAAGAAGACCGCCTTGCCGCCGTGCCGGTCGAACCACGCCGCCGAGCGGTCGAAGTCGGAGACCTTCAGCAGCGGGATCTTGGCCACCAGCGCCCTGGTCCGCTCCGGCCCGAGCCGCGCGCCGACCAGGTACACGATCAGGGCGCCGAGCACCGAGCCCGCCGTGGTCCACAGCACCGCCGCGAGGAGGCTGAACCGGCCCTGACCGGCGGTGAACCCGGCCAGCGGCAGGATGATCTCACTGGGCAGCGGGGGGAACAGGTTCTCCAGCCCGACGATCAGCGCCGCCCCCGGCCCGCCGAGGGCCTCCATCAGGTCGACGGCCCACCCCGCCATCCCGCCGATCGGCTCGGCAGGCGGCGCGTACGACATCGGCTGGTCCCCCTCGCGTCACAGACACCATGAAACCTGTGGCTACCACAGCGTCGCCGCGGCCAAACGCGACCGGCCCGCCGGTCCACAGAGGACCACCGGGCCGGTCGCCGGGATCTCTCGCCCGGGGGCCCACGCGAGCACCCCTTCCGAACCCGCGCGTGCCCCCAGCTGAGAGTGGGAATTCGGGGGCGTCCGCGGTGTCCGGCGATCGACGGGCGGGGACAGGCGTCAGACCCGGTTGTACCGGCGCATCGTCAGCCAGCCGAAGACGACGGTCAGCACGACCGAGGCGATCAGCACCCAGGTGATCTCGCCGCCGTCCCACTCACCGGCCATCATCGAGCGCACCGCGGCCACCAGCCGGGTCACCGGGTTGACCTCGACGACCGCCTCCAGCCACCCCGGCATGGTGCTCGGGGAGACGAACACGTTGGACAGGAACGTCATCGGGAACAGCACCAACATGCTGACCCCCATGACCGCCTTCTCCGAGCGCATGATCAGCCCGAACATCGTCCAGATCCAGGAGAACGCGAACGAGAACACGATCAGCAGCCCGACCCCGCCCGCCACGCCGATGAACCCGCCGCCGGGCCGGAAGCCCAGCGCCAGGCCCACGGCGATGATGACCACCGAGGCGATGACGTAGCGCAGCAGGTCGCCCAGCAGGTAGCCGACCATCGGCGCGGGCCGCCAGATCGGCAGCGTCCTGAACCGGTCGAACACGCCCTTCTGGATGTCGGTGTTGACCGCGACCCCGGTGTACATCGTGATCATGACCACGCTCATCACCAGGATGCCCGGCAGCAGGTACTGCAGGTACTCCGTCACCGACCCGGCCAGCGCGCCGCCGAACAGGTAGGTGAACATCAGGGTCATGATGATCGGGAAGGCGGTCACGTCGAACAGCTGCTCGGGCACGTGCTTGATCTTGCGCACGGCCCGCCAGCCGAAGGCGGCCGACGCCGTCCACGCCGAGGGGCGCGGCGGCCGGTCCTCGTCGCTGATCAGCAGGGCGGCTAGGTCCTCGGTGCGCGGCGCGCTGACGGCCTCGACGGGCTCGGTGGTGGTGGTGCTCATGCCGGGACCTCCTGGTCGGCCGGGCGGTCGGTGAGGGCGAGGAAGACCTCGTCCAGGCTGGGCTGGCCGAGGGAGAAGGTGTCGACGTGCACGCCCGCGCGGGCCAGCTCGCCGAGCAGCACGCCCGCGCGGTCGGCGGCGCCCGCGTCGGTGACCTCCGCGGACAGCCGCGCCGACAGCGCCACCGGGTCGTGCTCCAGCAGCACGGGCGCGTCCAGCACCCTGGCCAGCACGCGCTGCGCCTCCGGCCGCTGGGCGGCGTCGCGCAGCCGCAGGTGCACCGCGCCCGCGCCGACCGACGCCTTCAGCTCGCCCTTGGTCCCCTCGGCGATCACCCTGCCGTGGTCGATCACCGCGATCCGGGAGGCCAGCTGGTCGGCCTCGTCCAGGTACTGCGTGGTCAGCAGGACGGTCGTGCCCTGGCCGACGATCGCGCGGACGATGTCCCACACCTGGTTGCGGCTGCGCGGGTCCAGGCCCGTCGTCGGCTCGTCCAGGAACAGCAGGTCCGGGGTGTTGAGGATGCTGGCGGCGATGTCCACGCGCCGCCGCATACCGCCGGAGTAGGTCTTCACCTGGCGGTCGGCCGCCTCGCTGAGCCCGAAGGCGGCCAGCAGCCGCGCGCCGCGCTCGCGGGCGGCGGGCTTGCGGTAGCCGAGCAGCCTGGCCAGCAGGAACAGGTTCTCCGCGCCGGTCAGGTCCTCGTCGACCGAGGCGTACTGCCCGGTCAGGCTGACCCGCCCGCGCACCGCGTCGGCGTCGCGGATCACGTCGCGGCCGAACACCCGCGCCTCGCCGCTGTCGGGCCGCAGCAGCGTGGCGAGCACCTTCACCGCCGTCGTCTTGCCCGCCCCGTTGGGCCCCAGCACCCCGTACACCGTGCCCGCGGGCACCCGCAGGTCCAGTCCGTCCAGCGCGCGCTTCTCGCCGAACACCTTGACCAGACCCGCGGTCTCGATAGCCACATCGGCCTGTGTCGTCACCTCGGTCCTCCCTGTCTTGCGTACTCACCAGGAAGGCGCGAGACGGCCGCTAGATCCGATCTGGCGATCCGTCCAGCCCCATCGCCAGGCGAGCCTACTCCCGCCCGGCGCTGGGGCCGACCCGTTTCACCAGGCCACGGGCATCCGGCGCGGGCCGCGCACCAGCATCGCCGTCTTCCACTCCGGCTCGCCGTCCAGGCGCAGGCCGGGCAGCCGCGCGGTCAGCTCGCGCAGGGCCTCCTGCAGCTCGAGGCGGGCCAGCGGGGCGCCGAGGCAGTGGTGGGCGCCGTGGCCGAAGCCGACGTGGGAGTTCTGCGGCCGGTCGAAGCGCAGCGTCTCGGCCTCGGGGAAGCGGGCGTCGTCGCGGTTGGCCGAGCCGACCGCGACCACCACCGGCTCGCCCGCGCGCACCAGCACGCCGCCGACCTCGACGTCCTCGGCGGCGTAGCGGGGGAACGCCCCGCCGACGCCGAGCGGGACGAACCGCAGCAGCTCCTCCACCGCGCCGGGGATGCGCTCGGGGTGCTCGCCCAGCTCGGCGAAGCGGCCCGCGGCGAGCAGGACGTGCACGAAGTTCGGCACCTGCGTCGCGGTGGTCTCGTGCCCGGCGATGAGGATGCCGTTGCACAGCTGGACCAGCTCGTCGGCGCCGAGGCGCTCGACGTCCTCCTCCCGCGCGGCGATCAGGGCGGTGATCAGGTCGTCGGCGGGCTCCGCCGTGCGCTGGGCGACCAGGCCCGCCATGTACTCGCTCATGGCGATGTAGCTCTGGACGAACTCCTCGGCGCTGATCGAGCTGGTCGAGAGCGCGTTGTCGCTCCAGACCCGGAACCGGTCGCGGTCCTCGACCGGGACGCCCAGCAGCTCGCAGATCACCTGCACGGGCAGCGGCAGCGCGAAGGCGTCGACCAGGTCGACCGGGGGACCGGCGGCGACCATGTCATCGACCAGTTTCGCGGTGATCTCCCGCACGCGCGGGCGCAGCGCCTCGACCCGGCGCACGGTGAAGGCCATCGCGACCAGCTTGCGCAGGCGGGTGTGGTCGGGCGGGTCCATGCCCAGGATGCCGCTGGGCCGCTTGCCCTCCTGCGGGCGCGGCTCGTCGCGCTCGGCGGCCATCGCGCGGCTGAACCGGCGGTCGCCGAGGACGAGGCGGACGTCCTCGTAGCGGGTGGCCAGCCAGGCGGGCTCCCCGTAGGGCAGCTGGACGCGGATCATGCCGGGCATCTCGCGCAGCGCGCGGTAGGTGGGGTCGAGTTCGAGCCCCTCGTCACGGTTGAACGGGTAGGCCCGCGGCTCAGCGGTGGTCATCGCGCCCCCTCGGCGTTGTCAGCACTCGCTGACGACGCTAGCCGCGCCAAGAGCGGACCGTCAACGGACGACCGCGCAGCGTCACCCAGGAGGCCGCGCGCGGCCCGCAGGACGAGATCGCGGGCCCGGTCCTGGTCGGCCGAGCCGACCGGGCCGTCGGGACGGACCTGGCGGACGAGGGCCAGGCCCAGCACCCAGGCCAGCACCAGGTCGGCGCGCAGCAGCGCGTCGGAGTCGGCGCCGGGCCCGGCGAAGGCCTGCCGGTAGGGGCCCGCGACCTCGTTCTCGAGCGCGTCGGCGACCTTGCCGCGCTGTGGGCCGCTCAGGGCGAGCAGCAGCAGGTTGGCGGTCTGGTCGCCGTCGGTGAAGACCTCGCGCAGGACGCCCTCGAGCAGCTTGTCCGGCGGGCAGTCGGCGCTCAGCGCCCGGCCGGGGGCGGCGAGGACGGCGGCGAGCAGGTCCTCTTTGGTGCCGAAGTACCGGAACACCAACGCCTGGTCCACGCCCGCCGCCGCGGCGACCTCCCGCACCGACGTGCGGTCGAACCCGCGCTCGGTGAACAGGTCCGCCGCCGCTCTCAGCAGCGCCATCTTGGTCGCTTCCGCGTCGCGCCTGCGCATGTGCCACTCCCGTGATCGTTTCGCCTGAGGTTACGAGTGTCGGTGTGGCCGGGCACGATGAGCGGCATGGTCGACATCCCGCTGCACTTCTCGCAGGACCTCGTGGCCGAGCGGCCCGAGCGCCCCCTGGTCGGCGACGAGCGCGAAGTCCTGACCGCGTTCCTGGACTGGCACCGGGAGACCTTCCGGCTCAAGTGCGCCGGGCTGACCGCGGCGCAGTTGTCCACCCGGTCGGTCGAGCCGTCCACCCTGTCCCTGCACGGGCTGATCAGGCACTTGGCGGGCACGGAGCGCTGGTGGTTCCGCATGCAGTTCGCGGGCGAGGACGTCCCGCACCTGTACTACGCCGACGACGACCCGGACATGGACTTCGACCGCCTCGACGGCGACCCGGCCGAGGCGCTGGCGGTGTGGGAGGCCGAGTGCGCCCGCTCCCGCGAGGTCGTCGCCGCCGCCGACCTCGACGACACCGGCACGGCCCTGCGCCACGACAAGCCGGTGTCCCTGCGCCGGATCGTGGTCCAGATGATCGCCGAGTACGCCCGCCACAACGGCCACGCCGACCTCCTGCGCGAGCGCATCGACGGCGCGACGGGGCACTGAGGCCGGTCCTGCCCGGTCCTGCCCGGACCTGGCCGGTCTTGGGTGACCAATGACCCGGCCGCCCCCGCGAAAGGCGCGGGGACGGCCGGGTGGTGGACGCGGTGCGACGGGCCGGGTGGGCGTCGGGCTGTCGCACCGCAGTTCTCGGGAGTGGCTCAGCGGGCCGTGGGCCCAACCCGTTGTCCGCCGGGGGTCAGCAGGGGCCGGTGTCGCGCCACACGCCCCACTGGCCGGACAGCTCGGGGCGCTCGCCCTGGGTCCACCACTGCGCCCGGTAGAGGCGGCCGAGGTGGGAGACGGTGCTGCCGCCGGTGTAGACGCGCGTCGCCTCCCACGCGGGGGTCGAGCACGCCGGGGGCGTCGTCGTTGTCGTGGTGGGCGCCGTTGTTGTCGTGGTCGTCGTGGTTGTTGTCGTCGTGCTGGTGGTGGTCGAGGTGGGCGGGGTGTCGGTGGAGCCGCGCGCGTGGTCCTGGCGGACGGCGTGGCTGCTGCCGCCGAAGGTGACCGTGATGTTCGACAGCATGGTGACCGGCAGGTGGTAGACCAGCTGCACCTCGGCACTGGCCCCCGGCGCCAGCGTCTGCCAGGCGGGCGTCTTCAGGGACATCCGGTGCAGGTCGCCGCGGATGCCGCCGACGTTGGGGCCGCTGTGCTCGCTGGAGACGACCGACAGGCTCCAGCCGGACTGCTGGCCCATGGTCGGCGGCGCCGATGTCCCGTAGTCGAACTGGATGTCCGTCCCGCCGGGCAGCGGGGTGCCGGAGTTGTTGGTGACCCTCAGCTTCGGGCTGATCGGGTAGTTCGAGTCGCCGACCGGGTAGCCGTGCAGCTCCAGCTTCACGTCGAGGGTCTGCGCCGGCATGGGGCGCTTGGCCTTGGTGTTGCCGTAGGGCGCCGCCGTGCGGAACGTGTCGTACATCAGGGTGGTGAGGGTGTCGCCCATGAAGTACTCGCCGCGGGTGGCGTCGTAGTCGTAGTCGCCCGCCAGCTCCCACATCATGATGCCGCCGATGCCCTTGTCCACGACGTAGCGCGCCTTCGCCGCGATCGACGTCTCGTCCTCAGTGGACAGGAACACCTTCTTGTCGTTGTTCCACAGCCACGGCGCGACCAGCGTCGAGTCGTAGTGGCGGGTGTAGGTGCCGCTCAGGCGGTGGGTGGGGTCGGTGGCCGGGTCGAGGCCGTAGTCGTCGAGGTAGCTCGGCGTGCGGCCGTCCTGGAGGTTCTTGGCGTGCCAGAGCGGGTTGCCGCCCGCGGGGACCTCGCCGCCGACCTTGTCCAGGTCGTGCCACAGGTTGTCGATGCCGACCGCGCCGTTGCCGCAGGGCACCGTCGAGCCGACCGTGCCGCCGGTGCCGGTCGGGCACTTGGTCTGGTCCGGCAGCGCCGCGCGGCCCCACAGGCCGTTGGTGCCGCCGGTGACCCCCTGCCAGCCGCGGGTGTAGTACGGCACGCCGATGTTGATGCGGCCCGCGGGCATGCTGCCGCGGAAGTAGTGGTAGGCCCAGTCGGTGTTGAGGTAGCCGAGACCGCCGTACTGGCTGGTGCCGTAGTAGTTCCAGTGCGCCAGTTCGGCGTCGCGGCCGTCGTCGTAGAGCGCGGCGTTGGGGCCGACGAAGTGGTTCCAGCCGCCGTGCAGGTCATAGGACATCACGTTGACGTAGTCCAGGTACTGGGTCACCTGGTAGTTCTCCATGCCGCGCAGCATGTAGCCCGACGACGGCGCCGCGACGGTGAGCAGGTAGTACTTGCCGTCGGCGGTGCTCGCGGCGTCCAGCTTCTCCCGCAGCGTCTTCATCAGCGTCACGTACCCGTTCATGAGGCGGGCGCGGCGCGGGTTGGAGAAGCCGAAGTCGTCGGGGTTGCCGGAGTTGCTCATCGACGTGGCGTACTCGTAGTCGATGTCCACGCCGTTGAAGCCGTAGCGCCGGATGAATTCCACCGCGGAGTCGGCGAACGCGGAGATCTTCGCGGTGGAGTCGGTCAGGGCGTAGAAACCGCCGTCGGCGACGCGGGAGCCGTCGGGGGCGAAGTGGCCGCCGGTCTCGGCCCAGCCGCCGACGGAGATCAGGGTCTTGACGTTCGGGTGCTGCTTCTTGTACTTCGTCAGCTGGTTGAAGTGGCCCTTGTAGGACAGCGTCGGGTCCATCTCGGCGCCGGGCACGCCCGGCCACTGCATGCCGGTGGCGGCGTTGTCCGGCCCGTCGGGGCCCACGGACAGCTTGCCCGCGCCGTCGATGTGGCCGAAGGCGTAGTTGAGGTGCGTGACCTTGGTCCAGGGGATGTCCTTGGGCAGGTACGCGGGCTGGCCGTTCTTCCCGGTGCGCCAGCCGGTGAAGTAGCCGATCACCCGGCGCGGGTGGTCGGCGCCCATCAGCTCGCGGCCCTGGTTGTCATAGGCCAGGCAGTAGGGGACCTCCAGCGTGCCGGTGCGGGCCAGGCCGTCGGGTCGGCAGGCGGCGTGGTCGGCGGCATGGGACGTGGCGGGCAGGGAGACGGCCATGGTGATGCCGGAAAGCAACGCGAGCAGAAGCGCCAGCGAGAGGCTCTTTCTGACCACGTTTCACCTCCGTTCGACGGACGGGGCAGGGCGGGTCAGCGGAGCGTATTGGTCTAAACCACTGGTCGTCAATGGTGTAGACCAATACTTGCGCCGGGCGGGGGCATACCACTTGCCTATGCCCGATTGGGATGAGCGCTCCGCCGCCGGGATGCGGGACTCTACGGTCCGACCCGATCACGCGCGGGGTGTGCGAGACCCCGGCAGGCGCGCAGGCCTGCGCCACCGACCGGACCGCGAACAGGAGTGGCTCGCGGATTCCAACCTCCGGTCACCCGTGGCCGCCGAATCGGGTCCGGTGGCGCCGGTGCGCCGCCGGGGACCCGGGCACGGCGCCCGCCGGGGCCCCGGCGACCGGCACGGCCCGCCGGGTGGCGGACGGAGACAGGGGCGGACGCCACCGCGTCCAGCCGGGTGGGCGAGCACCCGCCGGACGCCACGAAGGGCGGGGCCGGGTGATCCTCACGCACCCGGCCCCGTTCATTCCCGGGAGAAGCCTGCCTGGGAGAAGCCGGTCAGAGACAGTCGGCCCGGGAGCAGTCGGTTCGGGACAGCCGTTTCGGGACAGCCGGCCTGGGAGCAGTCGGCCCGGAGCAGTCGGTCCGGGAGCAGTCTGCTCAGGGCGGCCTGGTCGGGAACAGTGGGGGATCAGCCGCTGCGCGGCCCGCACACCGCCCGGTGCAGGATTCCGGCGGCGGTGACCAGGTGGTGCAGCCCGGCCTTGCGCAGCCGGTCCTCGTCGGCGCCGCGCACCAGGACCCGCAGGTCGCGCCGCCGCGTCGCGCACAGCGCGTCGGACTCCGCGAGCACCGCCAGGCACCCGTCGGTGATGGCCGCGACCCCGGTGAGGTCGACGACCACCATCGCCGCGCGGGTGTCGGCGAGGCACGCGGCGGTCACCGCGTCCGCCCACGCCGACTCGTCGGCCGGGGACAGCGCTCCCGCCGCGGTGACGACCAGGGCGTGGCCCAGTCTGCGGACACTCAATCGGGTGACGGTATCCGCCCAGGTCCGCCGTCCGCGCTGCGCTGTCATACCCCCGAGACCCCGGGGGCGGGCAAAAGGTTGCCGAGGATTCCTCAGGCCACAGCCGCGTCCAGCGTGGCGATCTGCGCGGGGGAGAGGTCCAGCTCGGCCGCGGCGGCGGAATCGGTGATGCTCTCCGGCCGCGACGAGCCGGGGATCGGTAGCACCACCGGCGACTTGGCCAGCATCCAGGCCAGGCAGACCCGCTGCGGGCTGGCCCCCAGCTCGGCGCCCACCGCGGCGAACGCCCCGCCGAGCCCGCCCGCGGCGCTGATGCCGCCCAGCGGGCTCCACGGCAGGAACGCCACGCCGAGTTCGTCGCACAGCGCCAGCTCCGGGGCGCTGGACTGGAAGGTCGGCGAGAACTGGTTCTGCACCGAGGCCAGCCGCCCGCCGAGGACCTGGTGGGCGAGGCGGATCTCCGCGGGGTCGAGGTTGGACACCCCGGCCATCCGGATCTTGCCCGCGTCCAGCAGCTCGGCCAGCACGCCCACCGACTCCGCGACCGGCACCGCCGGGTCCGGCCGGTGGAACTGGTAGAGCCCGATCGCCTCCACGCCGAGGCGGCGCAGCGACGCCTCGCACGCGGCGCGCAGGTACTCGGGGCGCCCGTCCACGGCCCAGCCGCCGCCGGGCGTGCGCGTGTGCCCGCCCTTGGTGGCGATGAGGACGTCCACGCCCTTGGTCGCCTCGGCGATCAGCTCCTCGTTGTGGCCGAAGTCGGTGTCGTCCAGGCAGTACGCGTCCGCGGTGTCGATCAGCGTGACGCCCGCGTCGACCGCGGCGCGGATGGTGGCCACCGCGCGCTCGCGGTCGGGCCTGCCGTCGATGGACAGCGGCATCCCGCCGAGTCCGATCGCGCCGACCGTCATGTCTCCCAGGCGTCGAGTCCGCATACTCCCGATCGTGCCATCAGGACCGCGACGGCGCCTGTCAGGGCAGCTTGCGCGGCCAGAGCGCGCGGCGCAGCGCGGCCCGGAAGGCCGCCGTCGCCGGTTCGATGTCGGCGAGGTGGCTGTTCAGCCTGCGCGGGTCGGCGCCGAGGTCGGGTGCGGGTGGGGTCAGGTCCAGCCAGTCGAGCGAGGTGAGGGCGGTGGTCTCCTTGGACCACCACGCGGTGATCTCCCTGGCCACAGTGGACTCCCGCGTCTGCGCGGCGGTGATGGCCTTGCTCGCGTCGCGGACCTGTTCGGACAGGTCCCGAGCGCGCAGGCGCTCGTGCTCGGCCTGCGCGCGGGCCGCCTGGTGGGCGGTGTCCAGCAGGCGCTTGTACTCGGCGACCGGGTCGTCGTGCCTCATGCCGAGTCCACCGCCGTCGGCAGGTCGAGCGCGGCGGTGGTGTCGAAGGGGATCAGCACGTCGGGGTGGGTGTGGGTGGTGCGGTCGAAGAAGATCGCCCGCCGCGGGCGCGGCGACCAGTCCACGACCTGGCCCGCGGCCAGCGTCGTCAGCTCCGAGCCCTGCACGTCCAGCGCCACCCAGGCGCCGATGTCGTCGAACCCGCCGAGCCCCATCGTCTCCTTGAGCCGGGCGACGCCGCGCCACCAGCCCAGCACGTGCACGCGGTGCGCCGGCCCGTTGCGCAGCAGGGCCCGCAGCCGGTCCAGCCCGCTGGTCATGGTCGGCGGCTGCTTGGTCTCCAGCCAGCGGTGCGCGCCGTCGACGCCGATGAACACCACGTACCGGGGGCGCTCGGCGGTCTCCGGGGTCAATTCGGAGATGGACTCGTCGACCCGGAGATCGACCTCGTGGTCCAGCGCCCGCAGGCGCTCCGCCAGCGCCGTGGACCGCTCGACCAGGGCCGGGACCGGGCACCAGACGCTGAAGTCGCACGCGCCGGGGGCGTGCACCCGCGCCAGCGAGAGCGCCGCGCTCTCCAGCACGGCGAACGCGTCGGCGGTCGCGGTGCCGAGAACGGCGAGGTTGCGCCCGGGGACCGCTTCCAGGCGCAGGGTCGCCGCGCGGTCGTCCACGTCGATGACCTGGCCGAGCAGCGGCCCCGACGGCGCGGCGAAGTCCGCGGCGGCCACCAGGTCGGGCTGGTGCGCGCCGTCGAACAGCCGCGGCGCCGAGGAGGGCAGGGCCGCCCACAGCTCGCGCTGCAGCGCGTCGAAGGTGCCGCGGCTGGAGGCGTCGGGCACGTGCGCGGCCTGGTTGCCGTGCGCGACCCCGGAGTCGTGGTTGACCACCGCGTGCCAGCGCGGCAGCGACATGGCGGCCAGGTTCTCGTCGGCGAGCACCCGCTTGGCCTTGGGCATCGCCACCCGCAGGGTGCACTGCTCGTACACCGCGGGCTTGCCCCAGAACGCCTCGATGCCCGCGATGTCCTGGCTGGCCAGCACCAGGTGGATGCCCTGCGAGCGGCCCCGCCGCGCCACGTCCTCCAGCAGCGCCGCGGCCTGCATGGTGATGCGGTCGCGCCCGGCGAAGAGCGCCTGGAACTCGTCGATCACCGCGACGATGCGCGGCCAGTGCCCGTCCGGGTCGGCCTCGCGCAGCTCGGCCAGCTTGGTGACCTCGTGCCGCTTGGCCGCCTCCGCGCGGCGCGCCAGCTCCCCGGTGAGGTAGCGCAGCAGCGCCAGGCCGAACTCGCGGTCGGTGTTGACGTTCACGCCCACCAGCCGGGCCTGGGGCAGCCAGCTCGGGTCCTTGCGCCCGGGGGTCAGCCCGGCGAAGGAGACGCCCTCCTTGAAGTCCAGCAGGTACAGCTCCAGCTCCACCGGCGAGTACCGGGAGGCCAGCCCGCCGAGCATGGCGTAGAGGAAGTTCGTCTTGCCCGATCCGCTGGGCCCGGCGACCAGCGCGTGCGGGGTGGCGTCGCCGAGCACGACCTCCACCGGCTCGCCCTCGGCGAACCCGACCGGGGTGCGCAGCTCCTCGCGCGCGGAGTGCCGGGGCGTGGGGGCGAGCAGGTCGGCGAAGGAGCGCGGGCCGCCGCGGAACTCCCGCACCCGCTCGTGCACGGCGGTGGCCAGCGCGACGAGGTCCGCGGCCGGGGCGGGCGGGTCGGGCCGCACCACGACACCGGGGCCGGTCATGCTCGACGTCGCGGTGTGCCTGGTGGTGAAGGTGATCGTCTCCAGTGGACTGTTCACCGAGACGGGGACGTCCACGAGCACCAGGTGCACGCCCGCGTCGGGGCCGGTGCGCGCGACCCGGCTCAGCTCCCTGGTCAGCTCGTCGGGCAGCCGCTCGCCGTTGCCGAAGAGCACCGCGACCCGCCACGGCTCGCCCTGCTCGCGCACGGTCGGGCGGCCCTCGCGCAGCGCGGCGTCGTGCGCGCGGCGGATGTGCCCGGCCAGGGTGGCCAGCAGGTCGCTGAGCAGGGTCGGGTCGTGCACGGTCAGCAGGCGCTCGGCGCGCAGCGGGTGCAGGTTGGGCAGCGGGCCGGTGAGGTGGCCGATGTCCCAGATGTGCACGCGCAGCAGGCCGGGGGCCAGGGTGGCCAGCATCCTGGCCAGCAGGGTCTCCACGATCGCGTCCACCGCGGCCCGCCCGTCCCGCGCGGAGTTGATCCGCAGGTGCCCGACGCCCAGCAGCGGCACGGCCAGCGGGAACTCCTCCGGGGCGTGCTCCACCGACGCGGTCCCGACCCGCCACAGCCTGGGGGGCTCGGCGTCGGCGGGGCCGGGGGAGCCGAGCCAGGCGTGCCCGGCGTCGCCCGCGGCTCCCGGGGCTGCCCTGGCCACCAGGTCGCGGACCCTGGGCAGGCCGGTGCGGCGCCATTCGGCGTAGCTGCGGTCGCGGTCCTCCTCGCACCGCCGCCACACCTCGCCCAGCGCGGGGTCGGCCTCGACCCTGGCCATCAGCTCGGTGGAGCGCGCCGCCGCCGCCAAACCCATGAGCTGCACGGATTGCTCGAACTCCGCCTGCCGCCGCGCCGTCTCCGCCCGCAGCCGCGTCCCGGTCGCCGCGCCGAGGGCACGGCCGAGCACGGCCCGCATGTCGGCCAGTGCCGCGTTCGCGCGGTGCCTGCGTTCGACCTTGCCCATCGCCTCAGAGCCTCATCACGTAGTCGGCGATCGTCTCCCGCGCCGCGGCGGCCAGTTCCGCCGACCTGGTCAGCTCGGCGATCGCCAGGTCGAGCTCGGCCGGGTACCAGCCCGCGCCGTCCGAGGCCAGCGCCAGCAGCCTCGCCTTGGCCTCGGTCAGCTCCCGTAGCGCGCTGTCAGCCGCCGCGGACCCCGCAGCGGCGGTGGTGATCACCCCGCGCAGCGTGTTCGCGTATTCCCAGATACTCAGCGGAACCCACCCCCGGACGGTGCGCGGCAGCTCATCGGAAGATAGCGCCGATGATCGCCATCGGCGAGAGGAGATGTGCCGGGGTCCACTGTGGTCAACCCGGGACCTGCCCGTGCTCGGCTCGCGCCCTCAGAGTTGGGCGGTCCACGTCTCCATGGTCGTGATCGAGGCCTGCGCGCTGCTCTGCACCTCGGAAAGCCCTTGCAGCGCTTGGGTCAGCATGCCCACGGCCTGCGGCGCCTCCGGCCGCGACGTGCCCTGCGAGGCGTTCGCCAGCAGGGTCCGCGCCTCGTCCCACTGCATGGCCGCCTGCGTCATCGCCTGGATGCCCGCCTGGACCTTCTCGATCGCCGCGGCGACGCCGGCCTTGGACTCCTCGATACCCGCCATGTCCTGTAGAACCTACTGGTCTTGATCTCTCCGCGCACAGCCGGGTGGCCGCGCGTCAGTGAAATCTCAGCGCACCCTGGTAGACGTCCTCATATGCGTCTGAGCTTTTCGGCTATGGCTCGTCTCGTATGCCAGGCGGTTGACTAGTGCCATGGGAGAAAACGTGCAGGGGAGCAACCAGACCGTGACCACCGACGACCTCATCCTCGTGATCGGCGGCACCGGCCGCACCGGCCGCCGGGTCGCCGAGCGCCTGACCGCGCTCGGGCACCCGGTGCGCATCGGCTCGCGTTCGGCCGACCCCGGCTTCGACTGGGAGAACCCGGACACGTGGGCGCCCGCCCTGGCCGGGGTCAAGGCCGCCTACGTCACCTACTACCCGGACCTCGGTTTCCCGGGAGCCGACACCGTGATCGAGCAGTTCACCAAGACCGCGCACGAGCAGGGCGTGGCCCGGCTCGTGCTGCTCTCGGGCCGCGGCGAGGAGGAGGCCCAGGTCTGCGAGCGGATCGTGCAGCGCGGCGGCACCGAGTGGACGATCCTGCGCTCGGCGTGGTTCGCGCAGAACTTCAGCGAGAACTTCCTGCTGGAGCCGGTGCTCGCCGGGGAGATCGCGCTGCCCGCGGGCGACGCCGTGGAGGCCTTCGTCGACCTCGACGACCTCGCCGACGTGGCGGTCGCCGCGCTGACCGAGGACCGGCACGCCGGTGAGGTCTACGAGCTGAGCGGCCCTCGCCTCATCAGCTTCCACGACGCCGCCGCCGAGCTGAGCAAGGCGACCGGCCGGGAGATCCGCTACATCCCGGTCAGCGCCGAGGAGTACGCGGCCATGCTGCGCGAGTACGGCATGCCCGAGGACTTCGTCGAGCTGTTCACCAAGGTTTTGGACGGCCGCAACGCGCACACGACCGACGGTGTGCAGCGCGCGCTGGGCCGGGCCCCGAGGGACTTCGCCGACTACGCCCGGGAGACCGCGGCCACCGGCGTCTGGAACGCGGGCTGAGCCGTCGCGGGTCCGCCGGGCCACCCGGCGGACCCATGACCGATCTGGAGGGATGACCGGTGGAGACCAACCTGTCGACCGAGCACGGTTTCAGCGCCCTGCCCGGTCACCTGCACGCCTTCGCGCTCACGCACCGGGCCATGCGCCGCGACGCGCGCAGGCTGCGCGCGGGTGTGCCCGAGGGCGGGGTGGCCAAGGCGGCGTCCTGGTGGCGCCAGGTCCGCGCGGTCATCGACTGGCACCACCACACCGAGGACGAGATCCTCTGGCCCGCGATCAGGGCGAGGCTGGACCCGGCGACGGAGAAGGCCATGCACGCCGACCACGCGGCCCTCGACACCGCGATGGACGGGGTCACCGCCGCCCTCGTCCCCGGGTCCCCGGACCTGCCCGCGGCCGCGTCCCGCTTCCACGACGTGCTCATCGCCCACCTGCGCGCCGAGGAGTCCGCGGTGCTGCCGGTGTTCGTCCACCAGCTCACGCGGTCGGAGTACGGCGCCGTCGAGCGCCGCATCATCGGCAGCGCGGGCCCGTCGATCATGCTGTTCCTGCCCGCCTGGCTGCTCGACGGGGCCAGTGGGTTCTCCTCGGCCGCCATGCCCCCGCCGGTGCGGCTCATCGGGGCGACCGCCCTGCGCTGGAACTACCACCGCCAGTGGAAGTGGTGGTGACCGCGTGCCGCCTCCCGGCGGTACCCGGGCGGACCGCGGCCTGACAGGGTCCGCGGTGTCGAGACGGAGAGGGATGACATGGCGCAAGTGCGTGATCTGCCGCGGGTGCGCGGCGGGGGGAAGCTGACCGGCCCGCTGTTGTGGCTGGCCACGATGTCGATCGGCCTGATGGCGGGGCTGTTCTTCGCCTTCGCGGTCTCGGTGATGCCGGGCCTGTCGAAGACCGACGACCGGACGTTCGTCGCGTCGATGCAGGGCATCAACCGGGCCATCGAGAACGGCGCCTTCGGGTCGATCTTCTTCGGCTCGTTCGTCTTCACCGGCGCGGCGGCCCTGCTGCAGCTGAAGGAAGGCCGCCGCGCCGCCCTCCGCTGGACCATCGCCGCCCTGGGGCTCTACATCGTCGCCGTGGTGATCACCATGGGCGTCAACGTCCCGCTGAACAACAAGCTCGCCGCCGCGGGCGACGTCGCCGCGATGGCCGACGCCGCGGGCGTGCGGGCCGCGTTCGAGGACCCGTGGAACGCCGCCCACCTGCCCAGGACCCTGGCCTGCGTGCTGGCGCTGGGCTGCCTGGGCCGGTCGCTGACCCTGCAGGGTCGCTCGGAGCAGGGTCGCCCGGAGTAGGGCTGACTGGAACAGGGCCGCCCAGAGTGGGGCCGCCCGCACAAGACGGTCCGGGTGTGCCCAGCCGCGTCGGCGGCTGGGCGCCCGGAGCGTCATTTCAGGTTTTCGGGGCTCAGGTTCCCAGGGCTCAGGTTCTTGGGGCTCAGGTTCTCGGGTACGTCCTCGGGGTGTACACGACCGGGTTGCCGCCGTGGGTGTGCACCCGGGTCTGCGAGCTGCCGATCAGCAGCAGGCAGCGCATGTCCACTGTGGCCGGGTCGAGGTCGGCGAGGTCGACGACCCGCACGGACTCCTGGGGGCCGCCGACGTCGCGGCCGATGACGACCGGGGTTTCGGGGGAGCGGTACTCCAGCAGCAGGTCGCGGGCCTCGGCCAGCTGCCAGGTCCGGCTCCTCGACGCGGGGTTGTAGACGGCGATGGCGAAGTCGGCCGCCGCCGCGGCCCGCAGGCGGCCGGTGATGACCTCCCACGGCTTGAGGCGGTCGGACAGCGAGATGGTGCAGTAGTCGTGCCCGAGCGGGGCGCCCGCGCGGGCGGCGACGGCGTGGGCGGCGGTGACCCCGGGCAGGACGCGGACCGGCACGTCCTTCCACAGTGGATCGTCGGCGGCCTCCAGGACCGCGGTGGCCATGGCGAAGACGCCGGGGTCGCCCGAGGAGACCACGGCCACGCGCCTGCCGCGCTTGGCCAGGTCGAGGGCGAAGGCGGCGCGCTCGGCCTCGACCTGGTTGTCGGAGAGGTGGCGGCTCTGGCGGGGGTTCGGCGGGACGCGGCGGAGGTAGGTCGTGTAGCCGACCAGGTCGTCGGCGGCGGCCAGGGCGTCCTGCGCTTCCGGGGTGAGCCACGGGCGGCCCGCCGGGCCCAGGCCGACGACGACCACCTCGCCGCGGCCTGCCACCGGTGCCCCCGTCGGCAGTGGGGGAGCGGAGTCGTTGAGCGGACTGGGGAGCACCGCCAGGGAGAAGTAGGGCACCGTGTCCGGGTCCACTTCGGACAGCGGGAGCACGCGGCCGGTGTCCCAGGTGGCGCGCTCGACGTAGAGGGCGCGGTCGAGCTTGCCCGCCGCGGCGAAGGCGGCGCGGACCTTCGGGAACGTGCGGCCGAGCTTGAGCACCGCGGCGGAGTCCGTCGCGGCCAGGTGCTCGGCGAGGGCCTCGGCGGGCAGGGTGCCGGGGAGCACGGTGAGGACCTCATCGCCCTCCACCAGCGGCCTGCGCAGCACCGCCGACGCCGCGCTCACCGACGTCACCCCGGGCACCACGACCGTGTCGTAGCTGTCGCACAGGCGTTTGTGCATGTGCATGTACGAGCCGTAGAACATCGGGTCGCCCTCGGCGAGGACCACGACGTCGCGGCCCGCGTCCAGGTGCGACGCCAGGCGCGCGGCGCTCTCGGTGTAGAAGTCGGCCATCGCGCCCGCGTAGCCGCCGGGGTGCTCGGTGGTCTCCACCGTCAGCGGGTAGACCAGCTGCTCCTCGATCTGCCCCTCGCGCAGGTACGGCGCGGCCACCCCGCGCGCGATGGAGCGGCCGTGCCGGGCGCTGTGGTAGGCGATCACCTCGGCGGCGGAGATCAGCCGGGCGGCCTTGACCGTGACCAGTTCCGGGTCGCCGGGCCCGAGGCCGACGCCGTAGAGGGTGCCGGTCATTCGGCGTCGCTCGCGATCGCGTTGACGGCCGCGGCGGCCATCGCGCTGCCGCCGCGCCTGCCGCGCACCACCAGGTAGGGCAGTCCGGACTCCATCAGCGCCTCCTTGGACTCGGCGGCGCCGATGAAGCCGACCGGCACGCCCAGCACGGCGGCGGGCGCGCCCGCGCCCGCCGAGACCATCTCCAGCAGCCGGAACAGCGCCGTCGGCGCGTTGCCGACCGCCACGACCGCGCCCGCCAGCCGGGGCCGCCACAGCTCCATGGCCGCCGCGCTGCGGGTGGTGCGCAGCTCGGCCGCCAGGCCGGGGACGGCGGGGTCCGACAGCGTGCACACGACCTCGTTGTCCGCGTGCAGCCGGGCACGGGTGATCCCGGAGGCCACCATCCGCGCGTCGCACAGGATCGGCGCGCCCGCGTCGAGGGCGGCGCGGGCCGCGGCGACCACGTCGGCGGCGTAGGCCAGGTCGTCGACCAGGTCGACCATGCCGCACGCGTGGATCATGCGGACCGCGACCCGCGCCACGTCCGGTGGCAGCCCGGCCAGGTCGGCCTCCGCCCGGATGGTGGCGAACGAGCGGCGGTAGATCTCCGCCCCGTCCCGGATGTAGTCGCTCACTCGTGCTCCTGCCTGAGTCCGGCGGCCGCGGCGACCGCCTGCCCGCCGGGCACCGCCCGGCCGTCGACCTCGTAGCCGCCGGTGACGGCGACGACGTCGACCACATCTCCCGCGGGCCGCCCGCAGCGGCGCGCGCAGCCCGCGAAGTGCACCGGCCGCCCGGCGACCGGCATCCCCAGCGCGTCGGCGCGCACGTCGGCGAGGGACTTCGCGCAGCCCGGCCGCCCGGTGCACGCGGTCACGCCGATGCCGGGCGCGGCCGGGTCGACCAGGAGGCCTGCGGCGGCCAGCGCGCGCGGCGACGCGCCGGGAACGACCACGCCGCGCCACGGCGTCACCACGACGTACGGCGCCTCGGCCAGCACGCGGACCTGGCGGTCGTCCAGCCGTCCCAGGGGCACGGCCGCGCCGACCGCGGGCCCGCCATCGGCGATGACCTCTCCGAGCGGTCCGGAGGCGGGCGGTCCGGAGGCGGGCGGCACTCCTGGCCTCAGGCGTACGGGACCGGCGCCCAGCCGGGCGGCGATCGTCGCCACCGCAGGCCCCAGCTCGGCGATCCGCCACTGCCCGGCCCGGAGGTCGAGGAACGCCCGCGCCGCCGTCAGCAGGGCCTCGACGGTCTCGCCCGCGGACACCCGGACACCGTGGTCGCGCCCGCCGAGGAGCACGGCGACCCCCGCGGCCGTCGGCAGCGCGGCGACATCGGCGCCCAGCCACGCCACGTCCCCCGCGCCGGAGTCGAGCGCGAACAGGAACCGGCCCGGGAGCGCTGCCAGCCGGGAATCCGCGCACAGCGCGGAGTCCAGCGCCGCGGCCGGGCCGACCGGGCCCAGCGGCGAGGACATGATGTTGCGCACTTTCTCGTGCGAGACCGACGGCAGCAGCCCCGCCGCCGCCAGCCGCGCCCCCAGCTCCACCGGCGCGCCCGGCCCCAGCCCGCGCAGCTGGACGTTGGCCCGCGAGGTCAGCTCCAGGCCGCCGGAGCCCAGCTCCGCCGACGCCGCCGCGAGCACCCTGAGCTGCGCCGACGTCAGCAGACCCCCGGGCACGCGCACCCGCGCCAGACCCCCGTCGGCGGCCTGGTGCACGTCGATGGCACCGGGGCAGGCGTCGCCGCCCGAGCGGCGGTTCTGGACAGACACGGACCGAATATAAGGTGAGCCCGACGAGGCGACGGCAACTGGAGGAAGCCGGTGTGAATCCGGCGCGGTCCCGCCACTGTCACCGGGGAGCGAACCCTGCTGTGGGTCACACCACTGCGGCCACCGAGAGGGAAGGCCAGGGGGAACGACGATCCGGGAGCCAGGACACTCCGCCGTCGCGACCCACTACCTCGGGGCGAGGACCCCAGGAAGGGCGCCATGATCCTGCTGCTGTCCACCTCGGACACCGACCTGCTCTCCGCGCGCGCCTCCGGCGCCGACTACCGGCTGGGCAACCCGGCCCGCACCGGCCCCGCCGACCTGCCCGCCCTGCTCGACGGGGTCGACGCCGTCGTCGTGCGGCTGCTCGGCGGGCGCCGCGCCTGGGAGGAGGGGCTCGACGCCCTGCTCGCCGGGGCGCTGCCCGTCGTGGTCCTCGGCGGCGAGCAGGCCCCGGACGCGGAGCTGATGCGGTGCTCCACGGCGCCCGGCGGCGTCGTCGCCGAGGCGCACCGGTACCTCGCGCACGGCGGCCGGGACAACCTGCGTGAGCTGCACCACTTCCTGTCCGACACCCTGCTGCTGACCGGCACCGGCTTCGCCCCGCCAGTCGAGCTGCCGGTATGGGGGCACCTGGAGCGCGCGCCGCGAAGCGCCGAGGGTCCCCGCGTCGGGGTCCTCTACTACCGCGCCCACCACATCGCCGGGAACACCGCCTTCGTCGACGCCCTCGCCGAGGCCGTCGAGGACCGCGGCGGCGTGCCCGTCCCGGTGTTCTGCGCCTCCCTGCGCACCGCGCCCGCCGACCTGCTCGACCTGCTCGGCACCGTCGACGCCCTGGTCGTCACCGTGCTCGCCGCGGGCGGCACCCGCCCGGCCGACGCCTCGGCCGGTGGCGACGACGACGCCTGGGACGTCGGCGCGCTCGCCGCGCTCGACATCCCGATCCTGCAGGCGCTGTGCCTGACCAGCGACCGCGCCACCTGGGCCGACAGCGACGACGGGCTGTCCCCGCTCGACACGGCCACCCAGGTCGCGGTGCCGGAGTTCGACGGCCGGATCATCACCGTTCCCTTCTCCTTCAAGGAACAGGACGAGGACGGGCTCTCGGTCTACGTCGCCGACCCCGAGCGGGCCCGCCGCGTCGCGGGGATCGCCGTGGCGCACGCCCGGCTCCGGCACGTGCCCGCGTCGCGGCGCAAGGTGGCGATCGTGCTGTCGGCGTACCCGACCAAGCACTCCCGCCTCGGCAACGCCGTCGGCCTGGACTCACCCGCCAGCGCCGTGCGCCTGCTCGCCGCGCTCGCGCGGGCGGGCTACGACGTCGGCGAGCTGCCCGGCGTGGCCGAGCAGGACGGCGACGCGCTGATCCACGCCCTCATCGCCGCGGGCGGCCTCGACCCGGACTGGCTCACCGCCGGGCAGCTCGCGGGCAACCCCGTGCGCATCCCGGCCGCGGCCTACCGCGAGTACTTCGACACCCTGCCCGCCGAGCTGCGCGAGAGCATGAGCAGGCACTGGGGGCAGGCCCCGGGCGAGCTGTTCGTCGACGGCGACGACATCGTCCTGGCCGCCCTGCGCGCGGGCAACGTGGTGATCATCGTGCAGCCGCCGCGCGGATTCGGCGAGAACCCGGTGGCCATCTACCACGACCCCGACCTGCCGCCCAGCCACCACTACCTGGCCGCCTACCGCTGGATCGCCGCCGACTTCGGCGCGCACGCGGTCATCCACCTCGGCAAGCACGGCAACCTGGAGTGGCTGCCCGGCAAGAACCTGGGCATGTCCGCGGCCTGCGGCTCCGACGCGGCGCTGGGCGACCTGCCGCTGATCTACCCGTTCCTGGTCAACGACCCCGGCGAGGGCACCCAGGCCAAGCGCCGCGCGCACGCCACCCTGGTCGACCACCTCGTCCCGCCGATGGCCCGCGCGGAGTCCTACGGCGACATCGCCCGCCTGGAGCAGCTGCTCGACGAGTACTCCTCGATCGCGGCGATGGACCCGGCCAAGCTGCCCGCCATCCGCGCCCAGATCTGGACGCTGATCCAGGCCGCCAAGCTCGACCACGACCTCGGCCTGGCCGACCGCCCGCACGACGCGGAGTTCGACGACTTCCTCCTGCACGTCGACGGCTGGCTGTGCGAGATCAAGGACGTGCAGATCCGCGACGGCCTGCACGTGCTCGGCGAGGTCCCGTCGGGGGAGGCGCGGGTCAACCTGGTCACCGCGATGCTCTCCGCCCGGCAGATGTGGGCGGGCCAGGTCGCCGCGCTGCCCGGCCTGCGCGAGGCGCTGGGCCTGGTCGACGGCGCCGACCGCACGACCGTCGACACCGTCGACGCGACCGCGCGCTCCCTGGTGCGCGCCATGGACGAGCGCGCCTGGGACCCCGACGCCGTCGACGCGGTGATCGCCGACGTGCTGGGCGCCGCCAACACCGAGGTCGCCCGCGTGCTGGCGTTCGGCGCCACCGAGGTCGTCCCGCGCCTGGACCGCACGACCGACGAGATCGGCAACGTCCTGCACGCCCTCGACGGCGGCTACGTCCCGGCGGGCCCCAGCGGCTCCCCGCTGCGCGGCCTGGTCAACGTGCTGCCCACCGGGCGCAACTTCTACTCCGTCGACCCCAAGGCGATCCCGAGCAGGCTGGCCTGGGAGACCGGGTCGGCGATGGCCGACTCCCTGCTGGAGCGCTACCGCGCCGACACCGGCCAGTGGCCGCGCTCGGTCGGCCTGTCGGTGTGGGGCACCTCGGCCATGCGCACCGCGGGCGACGACATCGCCGAGGTGCTGGCCCTGCTCGGCGTCCGCCCGGTGTGGGACCCGGCGTCGCGGCGGGTCAGCGGTCTCGACGTCATCCCGCTCGCCGAACTGGGCCGCCCGCGCGTCGATGTCACCATCCGCATCTCCGGCTTCTTCCGCGACGCCTTCCCGCACGTCGTGTACCTGCTCGACGACGCCGTCCGGCTCGTCGCGGGGCTGGAGGAGTCCGATGAGGACAACTACGTCCGCGCCCACGTCCGCGCCGACGGGGTGGGCGAGCGCCGGGCCACCACCCGCATCTTCGGCTCCAAGCCCGGCGCGTACGGCGCGGGGCTGCTGCCGCTGATCGACAGCCACAACTGGCGCGACGACCGCGACCTCGCCGAGGTCTACGCCGTCTGGGGCGGCTTCGCCTACGGCCGCGGCCTCGACGGGGCGCCCGCGCGCGAAGACATGGAGTCGGCGTACCGGCGGATCGCGGTCGCGGCCAAGAACGTCGACACCCGCGAGCACGACATCATGGACTCCGACGACTACTTCCAGTACCACGGCGGCATGATCGCCACCGTGCGGGCGCTGACGGGCCGGGCCCCGGCCGCCTACATCGGCGACAGCACCCGCCCGGAGTCGGTGCGCACCCGCTCGCTGGTGGAGGAGACCAACCGGGTCTTCCGGTCGCGGGTGGCCAACCCGAAGTGGATCGAGGCCATGCGCAGGCACGGCTACAAGGGCGCCTTCGAGCTGGCGGCCACCGTCGACTACCTGTTCGGCTACGACGCCACGACGAACGTCGTCCCCGACTGGATGTACGACACCCTCGCCCAGACGTACGCGCTGGACGAGGTCAACCGCAAGTTCTTCGCCGACGCCAACCCGTGGGCCCTGCACGGCATCGCCGAGCGCCTGCTGGAGGCCGCCGACCGGGGTCTGTGGGCGTCCCCGGACGCGGCGACGCTGGCCGCGCTGCGCACGCTGTACCTGGAGGTCGAGGGCGACATCGAGGCCAACTCGGAGTAGCGGGGGTTGGTTCTGGGCCATCCGGGGTAAGTCAGGCCCGATGGAACACCAGACTGGAGGGCCCCGCATGTCCACGGATGTAGTGGAGCTGATCCTCACCGACCACCGCCGCATGGAGGACCTGTTCCGCACCCTGCGCGACCGCAGCGCCGACCGCGCCAAGGCGCTGGACGAACTGGCCTCGATGCTGGTCGCCCACGCCGAGGCCGAGGAGGCCAAGGTGTACCCGGCGCTGCGCCGGTACAAGCAGGTGGACGACGACGAGGTCGAGCACAGCGCCGAGGAGCACGCCGAGGGCAACATCGCCCTGCTGGCGCTGATGGAGGTCGAGGACACCGAGTCCGATGAGTGGGAGGGCAAGCTGGAGGAGCTGGTCGGCGCCATCACCCACCACCTGGACGAGGAAGAGCGCACCATTCTCAACGACGCCCGCGAGTCGGTGGACGCCGCCCGCCGCGCCGAGTTGGGCGAGCAGTTCCTCACCGACCGCGACCACCGCCTGGACTCCGGTTGCGGCTCGGTGGAGTACGTCCGCGCGCTCGTGGAGCGCACCAAGCACCGAGTCGACTAGGGAGTGACCATGATCCTGCGCAGGTTGGCCCGACCGATGCTCGCGGGCATCTTCGTCTGGGGCGGGGTGCAGGCCCTGCGGTCACCGGAGGCCCACGCCGAAGCCGCCAAGCCCCTCCTGGACGAGGCGATCTCCAAGGCAGGCGACCGCCTCCCGGCCCAGATGCCCACCGACGCGGTGACCCTGGTGAAGATCGATGGGGCGCTGAAGGTCGTGGCCGGCCTGGCGTTGGCGTTCAACCGCTTCCCCCGGCTCGCGGCCCTCCTGCTCTCGGGCAGCATGGTGCCCACGACCCTGGCGACGCACCAGTTCTGGGCGGAGAAGGACCCGGGCCAGCGCACCCAGCAGCAGATCCACTTCCTGAAGAACGTGGGCCTGATCGGCGGGCTGCTGCTGGCCTCGGCCGACACCGAGGGCAAGCCGTCCCTCGGCTGGCGGGCCCGCAGGGCGGGCCGGGTGGTCCAGTCCCAGGTCCACGACCTGGGCGACTGGGCCCACGACACCACCGAGACGGTCGCGGGCGCGGTCACCGCCGCTCCCCACAAGGCCCGCAAGGCCCTGGCAGGCGTGCTGCCCGGCTGACCATGAGCTGACACGACACTCCTCGCCTCGGCGAGGTGAGCCCCCGCGAATTCGCGGTTCCCGACGCGCGGCCACTCCGGACTTTCCCGGGCTGGCCGCGTGCCGCGTTCCACGGGTCTTCGCTTCGCCGGGGTGGGCGGTCGCGGCGTGGAGGAGGGTCTGAGGGATAGGTCACTCTGGAAGGGGTCGTGGCCACCGCCGGCGGCTATAGGTTGGTGGCAGTCCCAGTTCTGGAGGTGCCGTGCCCCCGTCCGAGTCCGCCATCCGCCGTGCGCTGCGTCGGGCCCGCGATGGCGTGGCGCTGGACCAGGTGGAAGCCGAGGTCCTCCTGCACGCCCGGGGAGAGCACCTGGAGGACCTGTTCGCCACCGCCGCCCGGGTGCGCGACGCCGGGCTCGCCGCGGTGGGGCGGGAGGGGATCGTCACCTACTCCCGCAAGGTCTTCATCCCGCTGAGCAGGCTCTGCCGCGACCGGTGCCACTACTGCACCTTCGCCACCGTCCCGCACCGGGTGCCCGCGCCGTTCCTCAGCCCCGACGAGGTGGTCGACATCGCCCGCCGCGGGGCCGAGCTGGGGTGCAAGGAAGCCCTGTTCACCCTCGGCGACCGGCCCGAGGACCGGTGGGCGGCCGCCCGGGAGTGGCTGGACGCCGCCGGGTACCCCGACACCCTCTCCTACGTCCGCGCCATGGCGATCCGCGTCCTCGAGGAGACCGGCCTCCTGCCGCACCTCAACCCCGGCGTGCTGACCTGGACCGATTTCCAGCGGCTCAAGCCGGTCGCGCCGTCGATGGGCATGATGCTGGAGACCACCGCCGAGCGGCTGTGGTCGGAGCCGGGCGGACCCCACTACGGCTCGCCGGACAAGGAGCCCGCGGTGCGCCTGCGGGTGCTGGAGGACGCGGGCCGCAGCGCCGTCCCGTTCACCACCGGCGTCCTCATCGGCATCGGCGAGACGCTCGCCGAGCGGGTGGAGTCGCTGTTCGCCATCCGCGCCGCCGCGCGGCGCTACGGGGGCGTGCAGGAAACGATCATCCAGAACTTCCGGGCCAAGCCGGACACCGCCATGCGGTCCATGCCCGACGCCGAGGCCGCCGAGCTGGCCGCGACGGTCGCGGTGGCCAGGGTCGTGCTCGGGCCCAAGGCCCGCCTCCAGGCCCCGCCGAACCTCATCGGCGGGGAGTACGGGCTGCTGCTGCGCGCGGGCATCGACGACTGGGGCGGTGTCTCCCCGCTGACGCCCGACCACGTCAACCCGGAGCGGCCGTGGCCGCAGATCGACGTCCTCGCCGAGCACACCGCCGCGGCGGGGTTCCGCCTCGCGGAGCGGCTGACCGTCTACCCCGAGTACCTGCGCGAACCCTGGCTCGACCCCCGCGTCGCCGCGCACGTCGCCGCCCTGGCCGACCCGGTGACCGGGCTGGCCGTCGAGGGCGCCGTGCCGGTCGGGCGGCCGTGGCAGGAGCCCGAGGTGCCGCTGACCGCCTCCGGGCGCACCGAGCTGCACACCGAGATCGACTCCGTCGGGCGCACCGGCGACCGCCGCGAGGACTTCGACTCCGTCTACGGCGACTGGGCCGAGCTGAAGTCCTCAGTGGACAACACAGCCGCCGCGATGGGCAGCTCGGGCGTCGTGCGGCCCGAGTTCACGACCGCGCTGCGCCACGCCGAGCGCGACCTGGCCCGACTGTCCGATTCGGACGCCCTGACCCTGCTCTCGGCCGCCGAGGGCCCGGAGCTGGCCGCGCTGGCCGCCCTCGCCGACGACCTGCGCCGCGACGCCGTGGGCGACGAGGTGACCTACGTGGTCACCCGCAACATCAACTTCACCAACGTCTGCTACACCGGCTGCCGCTTCTGCGCCTTCGCCCAGCGCCGCACCGACGCCGACGCCTACACCCTGTCCCTGGACCAGGTCGGGCAGCGCGCCGAGCAGGCGTGGTCGGTGGGGGCGACCGAGGTCTGCATGCAGGGCGGCATCCACCCGGACCTGCCCGGCACCGCGTACTTCGACATCGCCGCCGAGGTCCGCAGGCGGGCCCCGGACATGCACATCCACGCGTTCTCCCCGATGGAGGTCGTCAACGGCGCCGCCAGGACCAACCTGTCCATCAGGGACTGGCTGACCCTGGCGCGCGAGTCCGGTGTGGACTCCCTGCCGGGCACGGCGGCCGAGATCCTCGACGACGACGTCCGGTGGGTGCTCACCAAGGGCAAACTCCCCACCTCGGCGTGGGTCGAGGTCGTCACGACCGCCCACTCCCTGGGCATCCCGACGACCTCGACCATGATGTACGGGCACGTCGACACCCCGGCGCACTGGGTGGCGCACCTGAAGCTGATCGCCGACATCCAGTCCCGCACCGGCGGCTTCTCCGAGTTCGTCCTGCTGCCCTTCGTCCACACCAACGCCCCGCTCTACCTCGCGGGCATCGCCCGGCCCGGCCCCACCCGCAGGGAGAACCGCGCCGTCCACGCGCTGGCCAGAATCCTGCTGCACGGCCACATCAAGAACATCCAGACCAGCTGGGTGAAGCTCGGCGACCCCGGCGTAGTGGACGTCCTGCGCGGCGGCGTCAACGACCTCGGCGGCACGCTGATGGAGGAGACCATCAGCCGCATGGCGGGCAGCGACAACGGCAGCTACAAGACCATCGCCGACCTCGAAGCCCTCGCCACCGCCGCGGGCCGCCCCGCCCGCCAGCGCACCACGACCTACGGCCAGGTCAGCGCGGAACGCCGGGAGACCGCCCGCGACCACGACGGCGTCTGGAACCAGCGCCTCCTGCCCCTGCTCACCGACTGACCACAGCCGGGATCACCCACCACCTGCCTGCCCACAGGGCTGCTCCCGCGGGCCTGCGCCTTGTCCGAAAACTTGCCCGCCACCGGGAACGGCTCGGTCGCGGCTTGCCTGCCCAGCAGGGCGGCCCCCACGCATCCGGCGTCTTGGCCGAAGGCCGCCCACCGGCCGGGGATTACTCGGTCGCGGCCTGCCCTGCCCAGTGGGGCCGCGCCTAGGGCCTGTCCTCAAACCCCTGGTCGGTGAGAGTCGAGATCGGATCGGTTGCCGACGGCGCCGGCGCGGGGCCCTCGTACCGGGTTGTACTCGGGTTCTTCCTCGGTGCCGCCGGCGGCCGATCCGGCCCGGCTATCGCGGACGGGGCTTTGAGGACAGGGTTTAGGCACGCCCCGGTCGATCAGAGTCGGACCGACCACACGGCGGAGGCCCTTCGTAGGCGGGTCCACCGCTATCACAGAAACCCGATCGCTCTCGCGGTCGGGTTTTGGCATCACCGGATGAACCGGCCCGGCGCTGGTGACCAGGTTCCATCGGGTGTCCCCAGTGGACTGGTCGCGGTACGGGGTCGGCTCGGCACTGAATGTGAGCGAGACTCAAGTCCCTCTCGTTTGTCGGACATTTCTGTGCTTGTGTGTCGCCCATGGGAGAGATGAATCATTTTTCGTCCGGTGCGATCACGCCTGTCCTGGCCTTCGTGCTGTCGTGTCTCGGGTGCGCGTTGGGGCTGCTGAGCATGCAGCGGGCCCGATTGCACCACGGCGGCGCCAGATGGGGCTGGACGGCGCTCGGGGCGGTGTCGATCGGCGGCACCGGGATCTGGGTGATGCACTTCGTGGCCATGCTCGGGTTCTCGGTGACCGGCACCGCCGTGCGCTACAGCGTGCCCGTCACCGTCGTCAGCCTGCTGGTCGCGGTCGGCATCGTGTGGCTCGGGCTGTCAGCGGTGGTGTTCTCCCGCAGCGGATGGGGCGCGCTGGCCGGAGCCGGGCTGATCACCGGGTCCGGGGTGGCGACGATGCACTACCTCGGCATCTCGGCCATGCGCCTGCACGGCGAGATCAACTATGAGCCCACGCTGCTCATCGCCTCCATCGTCATCGCGGTCATCGCCTCGACGGCGGCGCTGTGGGCCGCGCTCAACATCACCGGCATCGTGGCCACGATCGGCGCGGCGCTGGTGATGGGGCTCGCCGTCAGCGGCATGCACTACACCGGCATGGCCGCGATGCGCGTCGACGTCGTCGGCGGCACGGCGCACACGCTGGCAGGCGTCGACGCCTACGACTTCTTCGTCCCGCTCACCCTGGTGATCTCCATGGTCACCGCCATCACCCTCCTCGGCGTCGCGGTCTCGCCGAGCGGCGAAGAGTTCAAAGAGGACCAGTGGGCCGACGGCGAGTTGGAGAAGCTCATGGACCGGCGCCGGTGACGCGGCCGGTGCGCGCACTGCCGAGCGGTCGCATGCCGCACGGCATGACGATCGTCGTGACCGGCGCGACCGGGAACCTCGGCGGCCGGGTCGCCCGGCTGCTCGCCGACGCCGACCGCGCCCAGACGCTGCCCGTGCGCGACCCCGCACGCGCACCTGAGCTCCCGGGGCGAGTCCGGTGCGGGCGTCCTTCACCGACGGCGCGGCGGTCGCCGAGGCGTGCGCAGGCGCGGAGGTCGTGCTAATGGTGTCGGCGGCGGAGTCGGCGGACCGGGTCGCGCGGCACAAGGCGTTCGTCGACGCCGCGAGCGGGGCGGGGCACCTGGTCTGCCTCTCGTTCTTCAGCGCGGCCCCGGACGCCGCGTTTACCCTCGCCCGCGACCACTGGGCGACCGAGCAGCACATCCGCGCGCGTGGGGTGCCGTTCACCTCCTCCGCGACAACCTCTACGCCGACTTCACCCCCGGCCTCATCGGCGAGGACGGCGTGATCCGCGGCCCGGCGGGCGACGGAAACCCTGGATGAGGCGTACGCGTCGCGCGCCGCTTACGGCGCCCCCCCGCTGGCAGCTCGACGCCTGGGTCTCGACCTACACCGCGATCGAGCGGGGCGAGCTGGCCGGGTCAGCGCCGACATCCCGGCGCTGACCGGACGACCCGCCACCCCGCTCGCGGACGGGGCTTTGAGGACAGGCCCTAGATGATTAATGCGTAAGTCGGTCAGTGGTCGTAGGCGGTCAGGGATCGGGTGATGGGTTGTCCGGTGGTGCGGTTGTGCCAGATGGCGGCGGTCAGGGCGAGGAGTCGT
>NZ_JBQERA010000011.1:0-278099 GCF_053813445.1 Actinokineospora lacus | reverse complement strand
CATCGCCGCCTACATCCGCTGGCGCAACACACGAGCCCACCCCAAGACCGGCTTCGCCACCGACTCACCCATCCGCACCTGGACCCATTACCCAACCAAGGTTGCGTGACGCAGCACTAGCTCACACAGCGGCAACGCCGAGTCCGTGTGCCAGATCCGTGAGGGCTCGGCCGAGCGGCAGGTCCACCAGCGCGGTGGCGTGGGCGTCGCCCCGGGTCTCGCCGCGGTTGATGATGTGGACCGGCTTGCCCGCGCGGGCGGCGCGGCGGACAAAGCGCAGCCCCGACATGACCGCCAATGACGACCCGAGCACGAGCAGCGCCCGAGCGTCGTCTATGAACCCGTAGCACTGGTCCACCCGCGGCTTCGGCACGTTCTCGCCGAAGAACACGACATCGGGCTTCAGCACCCCGTGGCCGCAGTCCGCGCAGCCCACGACGTGAAAGGCGCGCACCGCGTCCTCGGGCAGGTCGACATCACCGTCGGGGTTGACCCCGGTCGCCACGCCGTCGAAGCCGGGGTTGGCCGCGCGCAGCCTGCGGTCGAGGTCCTCGCGCGGGCTGACGCGGCGGCAGCCCAGGCAGAGCACCCGGTCCAGGCCGCCGTGCAGCTCCACCGCGTCCAGCGTGCCCGCGGCCCGGTGCAGGCCGTCGACGTTCTGCGTGATGACCGCGGAGAGGTGGCCGTGGGCCCGCAGCGCCGCCACCGCGCGGTGGCCCGCGTTCGGCCGCGCCCGGGCGATCGCGCGCCAGCCGACGTGGCTGCGGGCCCAGTACCGGCGACGGGCCTCGACGCAGCCGGTGAACTCCTCGTAGGTCATCGGCGGGTTCTTGCGCAGCGTGCCGGACGCGCCCCGATAGTCCGGAATGCCCGACTCGGTGGACAGCCCGGCGCCGCTGAGCACCACCACACCCCGCCCGGCGAGGGTCGCGGCCACCTCGTCCAGGCTGGTCGTCCTGGGCAGCGCCGCACCAGTGGCCGTCCAGCTCAGAACCGGGCGCGTACGCATGCCACCGATATTACGTGCAAACCGGGATCTGGGCCCGCGACCTGCCCGGAAAGTCCACTGTGGACATCATGCAGTGTCCACAGTGTCATTCCGCGATCCGTTCTTGGCCGCAGCGCGTAGTTGCGTGATTACCGTGCGACCCTCCTGTCCGATGATCCTCCCGCGTCCGGCGGCGATCCCGCGACGGAGGTCCCCGAAGGGATCAAGCCCGGGGGCTCGGGGACCGGGCGTGGGCGACCGGTAGCATCCGCCCGCACCTCGATCGAGGTCCTGGGGTTCTACCGAGTTTGGACTTGATATGAGCATCGATTCGTCCGCGCCGTCGGACGCTCCCAAGAAGTCGGGGATCGTCAAGCGCGTTCTCGGCGCGATCGTCGGCCTTCTCGTGGTCGCGGGCGCGTTCTACGCCTTCAACTACTTCACCAGCGACGCCGCGCAGGCCAAGGCGGGTGACTGCGTCAGCGTGACCGGCACGGCCGCGAAGCCGGAGTTCGCCACCGTCGCCTGCGACGCGCCCGAGGCGAACTACACCGTGGGCAAGACCCTGTCGTCCACTTCGGAAAGCTGTGGCGACAACTACGACGAGTACACCGAGACCGCGAGCCGCGGCCCGGACAGCAAGGTGTGCCTGCTGCCGAACCTCGTCGAGGGCCAGTGCCACGACTTCCAGTCCGGCGGCATGGGCTACCCGGCGGTCGACTGCTCGACCTCCGGCGCGATCAAGGTGACCAAGGTGGTCAAGGAGTCCGACGCCGACTGCGGCGAGGCGAACCCGCTGTCCTATCCCGAGCTCAAGGTCACGTTCTGCCTCGCCGAGGCGAGCGCCTGACCCACGGCGCCACGAAAGAGGGGTCCGGGACGCAACCGTCCCGGACCCTCTTTCGTGCTCGGGTCTTTCGTGCTCGGGCCGGTTTGCCGGGTGCGATCGCGGGCATCCGGTGGGTGAGGCGGGACGACGGTTGGAGGAGCGATGCCGGAGGTTCGGGAGACCCGGGTGGCCCGGTTGACGTGTGCCGCCGTGGGACTGGCGCTGCTGGTGATCGGGATCGTCGGCTTCGCCCAGAGCGGGCTCGGCGGTTGGGGCAACACTCCCGCGGGGACGGTGGAGGGGACCGCGGGCGGGCTCGGCGGCTCGACGCTGCTCAACGTCGTGCACATGATCCTGGGCGCGCTGGCGCTGTTCGCGGCCCTGCGCAACGGGGTCCGCCTGGCCGCGCTCTTCGGCATCCTGGCCTTCACCGGCCTGCTCGCCTACGACATCGTCGCCCTGATCGCCAACGACGCGGGCGACCCCCTCGGTCCCCGGTGGCCCGCGCTGCTGGTGCACGGGATCGCGCTGGCGGTCTCGCTGCTCCTGACCCGGCTCGCGCGGCAGAGCTCCCAGGACTTCAGCGCCCAGCCGGACCAGGGGCGCTAGCCGGTTCCCTGGCCAGCACGAGCAGGGCGAGCACGGCCAGCAGCCCGCCGACCAGGGCGACGCTACGCACCCCGAAGTGCGGCAGCAGCAGGCCGCCGATGAGCGCGCCGCCGCCGATGCCGACGTTGAACGCCGCCGAGCTGGCCGCCGCGGCCACCTCGGTGCTGCCCGGCGCGACCTGCAGCATCCGGCTCTGCAGCGCGGTGACCATGAACCCCATGCCGAACCCGGACAGCGCCAGCATGGCCACAACCGCCGCCTTGCCCGTACCGAAGGCGTACATGCCGAGCAGGGACACCGGCTGCAGGGCCACGGCGGCCAGCATCGTCACGCGCGGCCAGCGGTCGATCACCGCGCCGGAGAGGGCGGTGCCGATCGCCGACACGGTCCCGCTGACGAAGAGCACCAGGCTGACCGACGTGGCCGCGAAACCGCTGACGGTGGTGAGAAACGCGGTCACATAGGTGAACGCGGTGAACACGCCCGCGACGACCAGCGCGACGGTCACGATGACGATCCAGAACCGGCGGGCGTCCGGCGCGGTCCCGACGGAGGCGTGGTTGTCCTCGTGCCGCTGGTTGGGCAGCACCAGGGCGATGGTCGCCAGCGCGAGCAGGCCGACCGCGCTGGCCGCCAGGAACGCGGTGCGCCACCCGGCCAGCTGCCCCAGCCAGGTGCCCAACGGCACGCCGAGCACGATGGCCACCGACGGGCCCGCGAACAGCCCGGCGATCACCTTGCCGCGCACGCGCGCGGGGAACAGCCCGGCGGCGGTGGCCGTCACCACCGACCAGAACACCGCGTGCACCAGCGCGATGGCCACCCGGGAGCCCAGCAGCACCCAATAGTCGCCCGCCACGGTGGACACCAGGCAGGCGATGACGAACACGGTCAGCAGCGCGGTGAGCAGCGGGCGCCGGGGCACCCGGTGCAGCCAGCGGGTCAGCGGCACCGAGGCGACCGCCACGACCGCGGCGTAACCGGTGACCAGCAGGCCGACCGCGGACAGCGACACCCCCAGGTCCTCGGCGATCAGCGGCAGCAGGCCGATCGGCAGGTTCTCCGTGACGACGAGGGTGAACAGCGCCAGCCCCAGCGCGGCGACGGCCGCCACCGCCGCCACCCCGCCGCCCGCTGTCGCCGTCTCCCGCCCGCGTCCACGCACGATGGGGAACGCTCCCACTAGGCTGGCCCGCAGGCAAACGGATTGGAGCGGGCATGGCGACGGTGCTGGTCACGGGCTCGACGGACGGCATCGGCCGGGAAACCGCGACGCGGCTGAGCGAGGCAGGGCACCAGGTCGTGCTGCACGCGCGCGACGAGTCCCGGGCGGCGGACCTGCCGCGAGGTGCCGAGGTCGTCATCGGCGACCTGGCCTCGCTCGCGCAGACTCACACGCTGGCCCGGGCGGGCCGGTTCGACGTGGTGGTCCACAACGCGGGCCTCGGCGGCGGGGTGGCCGAGCGCACCGTCACCGAGGACGGGCTGGAGCTGCTGTTCCAGGTCAACGTCCTGGCCCCGTACCTGCTCACCGCCCTGATGCCGCGCCCGCGCAGGCTGGTCTACCTGACCTCCGGCCTGGAGTCGCAGGGCGAGGCCCACCTCGACGACCTGCACCGCGAACGCCGCCCGTGGGACGGGATGCGGGCCTACTCCGACTCCAAGCTCCTCGACGTGGTCCTGGCCTTCGCCGTGGCCCGCCGCTGGCCGGACGTGCTGAGCAACGCCGTCGACCCCGGCTGGATCAAGACCAAGCTGGGCGGCCCCAACGCGACCGACGAGCTGCCCGAGGGCGCGGACACCCAGGTGTGGCTGGCCACCGCCGACGAGCCCGCCGCCACGGTCACCGGGCGCTACTTCAAGCACCGCCGGGAACTGCGCGCCAATCCCGCCGCCTACGACGTGGAGGTCCAGGAAGCGCTGCTCACCGCGTGCGCGGACCTCACCGGGGTGGCATTGCCCCGGTGAGGCCCGAAGGGGTCGACCGCTGAAGCTGGACAGCGTCGACCATGGCTGAACCACGCGTGGACGGCCCGCTAAGCCGTGGTGGGCCGTCCACGCGACATCAGCGCTTGGCGAGGCGGTACGCGCGGATCACGGTCAGCTCGGTGGTCTCCCCCGGCTCGCCCGCCGCCTTCAGCCGCAAGGACACCGGCGTCGCCCGGTCAGGGTGGCGCAGGGCCAGGAGCGACTTCCCCACCACCGTGACCGGCCGCCACGTCCGTCCGTCGTCATAGGACACCTCCGCCGCCAGCGACCGCGGGCGCGACTTGGTGCCGTCGGAGCGCTCCAGCGCGACCGGTACCAGGTGCGCGCCGCCCGCGGGCGCGGTGCCGTCCGGGCGCAGGTTCGCGTCCAGCCTGATCGTGGACAGGGGCGTCGTGGTGGTGTCGGCGCCCGGCAGCCGGAACGTCCACGCCGCGTCGACCCGGGTGCTGGTCGGGAAGTCGCGCTCGACGGTCGCGGTCAGGCGCGCCGCGCAGGGCTCGGACGGGCCGGGGAAGACGCCGAAGCCCGCGTCGGCCCACTCCCCCAGCGAGGTCCCGTCGCAGAACAGCTCGGTGCGCGCGGCGGTGTGGTCGGAGTAGCCCGCGTTGCCCGACCCGTCGCCTGCCATCGCGACGTCGACGATGACCTCGTCGCCGTACCGGAACAGGCCACCGCCACCGGCGACCGTGGGGGCGAAGACCGGGTTGTTCAACCGCAGCGCGTGCCCGCTGCCCGCGGTGAACTTCTTCGCGGGGCTGATCAACAGCGCCTCCGAGTCCATGCCCGATTCCGACCCGTACTGCAGCAGACCGCTCCGCCACAGTCCAGGCGAGAAGTACTCGGTGGCCGTCATCGGCAGCGGGGCGCGGTCGGTGAACAGGGTCAGCGGCAGGAAGCCCGTGGGCGCGACGGCGTCGACGAGCCGCTCACCCCAGCGGCCCGGGGCGATGCTGTCGACCCGCGTCCGGGCCCGCGCGAGCTCCGCGAGCGGCACCACCCGTTCGATGCCGGTGAAGATGGTGCCGGTCCGGAAATCGGCCAGGTAGTAGTCCGCCCCGTCCCGCGCCGAGTGTGCGCCGACACCGGCGACCAGCGTGTCCGCGGGCAGGGACGGACCGACGTGCTTGGTGTACAGGTCCTCCCCTTCCCCCGCCATGGCGATCGAGAAGAGCCCGGTCTCCCCGCCCAGCTCGATGGAGTAGCCCGCCGTCACCGTCTTGCGCTCGGCGGCGGGGTCGGCCGGGGTGAACCGGATGGGCCTGGTCTCGCGGGCGTCGAAGACGACCTCGGTGGGGCCGGTGACCGACAGCGCGGGGAACACCAGCAGGTCGCGGCGGTTCTCGCCCGGCTGGGTCGAATCGGTCAGGTAGTCACCCGCGGGCAGCCTGGTGGTGATCTCGCCGTCGGTGTCGTAGAGGTAGCGCACCAGGGTGGTGGACTTGCCGAAGATGAAGGCGTCGAACCCGCTGGAGGGCCTGCCCTCGGGGTCGAGGGCCCGGAAGGTCACGTCGTAGCTCTCCACCTCGCGCTCGATCATGACCGGCGTCCGCGCGACCGCCGAACCGCCGGTGGCCACCACCGTGCCCGGGTACACGCCGTCCTGGTCGGTGACCCGCGGGTCGGCCGTGACCGACACCTCGGCCGTGCCGCCCGCGGGCACGGTGACCTGGGCGGGGCTGACGGTGAACATGCCCGCGTGCCCCTCGGCGGTGATGTCGAGCCGGACGTCGGCCGCGCCGTCGTTGCGGTAGGCCAGCGTCTTGGTCACCGGGGCGGCGTCGTCGTGCGGCCACCGCTGGGTGCCGAGGCTGAGCGCGGTCGGCTCGCTGGTCACGGTCTGGGCCAGGGCGCGCGGCACGTCGACCCGGCCGGAGCCCTGCTCGACCGCCGTCGCGCCCGCGGTCGGCTTGGCCGAGGCGGTCAGCAGCGCCTTGAGCCGCGCGCCCGACAGGTCCGGGTGCCTCTGGGCGAGCAGCGCCGCCGCGCCCGCGACGTGGGGGGCGGCCATCGAGGTGCCCGATGCCCGGGTGTAGCCCGGCTCGGCGGGCTCGAACGGCGGCGCCGCGGTGGACTGCGCGGCGACGATCCCCACGCCCGGGGCGGTGATGTCGGGTTTGATCCCCTCGCCGTCGGGCAGCGGCCCGCGGCTGGAGAACGGGGCGATCTGGTCGGCGCGGTCGACGGCGCCGACGGTGAGCGCGGCCTCGGCGGAACCGGGCGAGCCCACGCTGCCCTGGCCGGGGCCGCTGTTGCCCGCGGAGATCACGAACAGGGTGCCGTGCTCGGCCGACAGGGTGTTGACCGCCATCTCCAGCGGGTCCAGACCAGGGCTGTCGCCGCCGCCCAGGCTCATGTTGACGATGTCGGCGCCCTGCTCGGCCGCCCAGCGCATCCCCTCGAGAATCCACGACTCCCGGCCGAAGCCGAAGCTGTTGAGCACCTTGCCGTCGAGAATCCGCGCGCCCGGGGCCACCCCTCGGTACTTGGCCCCGGTGCCCGCGATCGTGGACGCGACGTGGGTCCCGTGGCCGTACTCGTCGACCGCGGTCTCGTCGTCGCTGAAGTTGCGCTCGGCGGCCTCGCGGCTCGCCAGGTCCGGGTGGGTCTGGTCGACGCCGGTGTCCAGCACCGCCACGGTCACCCCGGCCCCGGTGATCCCGGCCGCCCAGGCCTGGGGGGCGCCGATCTGCCCCGCGCTGTGGTCGATCGTGGCCTTGCGGATGCCGTCCAGCCACACCTTCCCACTGCTCGCGAGGATCTGCGGCCAGACGGTGTCGAGGCGGGCCTTCTCGGCGGCCACGCCCCGCAGCCCCAGGCCGGGCAGCTCGCTGGTCGTCGCCATCCCCGGCGTCGGGGCGGTGACGATGAGCGGGATGCTGTCGTGCTCGTGGTCGCCGGCCTCGACCAGGCCGGTGACGTCGAAGAGCCTGCGGTCGAGCCTGCCCGCCGCGAGGTCCGGGAGGGCGTCGGACGGGGTGACGTGCAGGTGCCCGGCCGCCTTGCGGACGCTGAAGCCGATCCCCTCCCGGCCCGGCGCCGGGCGGACGAACGGGGTCTCGCCCCGCATGACGACCTGGTCGCCGGTGATGAGCGTGACCGCGGTCTCGGCCGCGGGCGGTGCGGCACTCCCTTGGACGGCACTCCCCTGGACGGCGCTCCCCCGAGCGGCCATCGATTGGGCGGCCACCGGTAGGGCGGTCGAGACCACCAATACGCAAGCCAATGCCAACGGAATGACTTGTCTGTGTTGTCGCACGACGTCCTCCCTCGCGTCGAACGGAACAATCATGACCGCGGCGACGGTAGGACGATCGGGTTGTTCAGTGTCGAACGGTGGACGCTGAACAACGTTCTCTGAACAATGGCCCGCGGGGGAGGCACCATGCCGCGAAGCGAACGCCCGCTCGGCTCCGAGGACACCGCGCTGCTGCGCTTCGCCGCCGACCTGCGCCGATTACGCGAGCGGGCGGGCAAGCCGACGTACCGCGAGCTGGGCAGGCAGGCCAACTACTCGGCCGCGGCGCTGTCGGAGGCCGCGGGCGGGCGCAGGCTGCCCAGCCGGGCGGTGACCCTGGCGTTCGTCCGCGCCTGCGGCGGCGATACCGGTGAATGGGACGCCCGGTGGCGCTCAATCGCCGCCGATGACGCACCGGGACCGGGCGGCGGCCATTCTCCATATGTCGGCCTCGGCGCGTACCAAATTGCCGACGCCGACCGTTTCTTCGGTCGGGAGGCGGTCACCGAAACGCTGATCGGCATGCTCGCCACGCGCCGGTTCGTCGGCGTTTTCGGCCCATCGGGGTCCGGCAAGTCCTCGGTGCTGCGCGCGGGCCTGGCGGCTTCCGCGCCCGGTCGGGCGCTGGTCCTCACCCCCGGTTCCCACCCGGTGCTGGAGTGCGCCCTGCGGCTCGCCGAGCTGACCGGCGGGTCGGCCGCGGCGCTGCGGGACGAGCTGGCCGCCGACCCGGCGAACCTGCACCTGCTGATCCGGCAGTCGACGCCGGACCGGGACCTCCTGCTGGTGGTCGACCAGTTCGAGGAGGTCTTCACGCTGTGCCCGCCCGCGGAGCGGGACTGGCTCATCCAGGCGCTGACCATCGCCGCGACGGCCCGGCCGAGCCGCGCGCGGGTGGTGATCGGCGTCCGCGCCGACTTCCACGGGCACTGCGGGCGGCACCCGGAGCTGGCCGCCGCCCTGCGCGGCGGCCGGTTCCCGCTCGGCCCGCTGTCGCCGGACGAGCTGCGCAGGGCGATCACCGAGCCCGCCGCCCAGTCCGGCGCGGTCGTCGAGGCCGCGCTGCTGACCCGGCTGGTCTCCGACGTCGCGGGCGGGCAGGCCGCCCTGCCGCTGGTGTCGCACGCGATGGCCCAGACCTGGCGCAGGCGGCGCGGGCTCACCCTGTCGCTGGCGGGCTACGAGCGCGCGGGCGGCGTCGAGCACGCCACCGCCCGCAGGGCCGAGGAGGTCCACGGCGCGCTCACCCGCCCCGACCAGCACGCGGCGCGGCTGCTCTTCCTGCGCCTGGTCACCCCCGGGGAGAACACCGAGGACACCCCGCGCCGCGTGCCGCGCCGCGAGCTGGACACCATCGACTCCCTGGTGGACCGCCTGGCCGCGGCCCGCCTGGTCACCCTCGACCACGACAGCGTCGAGCTGGCCCACGACGGGCTGATCCGCTCGTGGCCGCGGCTGCGCGACTGGCTGGCCGAGGACCGCGAGACGCTGCGGGTGCACCGCAGGCTGACCGCCGCGACCGACGTCTGGGAGGCGCACGGCCGCGACGCCGACTCGCTGTACCGCGGCGTGCACCTGGACGAGGCCGCGGAACTGGGCAACCGGCTCACGGCCAGGGAGCGCGACTTCCTGGCGGCGGGTGTCGCCGCGCAGGGCGCGCGCCGGGCGGCCGACCACGGACGCGCGCGCAGGCTCCGGCAGTTCGCGGCGAGCCTCGTGGTCCTCGTGCTGGTGCTCGCGGGCACCGGCACCTACGCTGTCCTCGCCCAGCGCGCGGCCACCGCCGAGCGCAACACCGCGCTGGCCCTGCGCGCGGCGGGCGCGGCGACCGCCCTGGCGCAGAGCAGCCCGCGGAGCGCGGTCTCGCTGGCCCTGGCGGCCTACCGGGTCTCCCCCAGCGCCGAGGCGGTCAACGCGCTGCGGGTGGCGCGCGCCGCGGCCGGGATCACCGAGCCGGTCACCGGTTTCCGCGACCCGGACATGCCCTGGGACCACGACCCGCGCGGCCGCGTCGCCATCTCCCAGGACTGGGCGACCTCGTCGATGCGACTGTGGACGATCGATCAGGACAAGGCCACGCCCAAGGCGTCGCTGGCGGGCAACGCCACCGCGATCCGGTTCAGCCCGGACGGACGGGTCGTGCTGCTGACCGAGGGCGAGCGCCGCACCCGGGTCGTGGACGTCACCGACCCCGGCCACCCCCGGGTGATCGCCACCGTGGACCGCGGGCTGCACGTGCAGAGCATGAGCGGTTCCGGGAAGGTCCTGGCGGGGCTGGGCTCGGTCACCCGGGCGGGCGGCGGGAACCAGGCGGCCTGGCCGCTGCGGAGCACCGCGATGCTGTGGCGGATCACCGCGTCCGGCGGGCTCGTCGAGATCCCGCTGCCGGTCGACCGGGTGGACAGCATCGACCTGCGCCCGGACGGCCGGATCATGGCCGTCGTCCGCCGCGACGACCACACCACCCGCAGCGACGTGGAGATCTGGCGGGTCGACGGCGGCGCGCCGCGCAGGCTGGCGGTCGCCCTGAGCGCCGAGGGCGACCTGGCCACCCACTTCAGCCCCGACGGCCGCTTCCTCGCCGTCGTGAACCGCTCCAGCGACAGCGTCCGCATCCTGGAGCTGACCGACCTCCACGAGCCCAAGCCGTGGGCCGACATGGGCTATGTCCGCGGCCACGTCGCGACCACCGAGTACGCCGTCGACAGCCAGACCCTGGTGATCGGCAGGCTGGACTCCGTCCACCTCTGGGACACCGCCACGCGCGGCGAGCCCCAGCCGGTGGTGTCGATCAGCGGCTACGGCTACCCCCTGACCCGCCCCCGCTACCACCCGGGCACCAAGGAGCTGTTCCTCACCGCCCCCGACGGCGCCCTCTGGCGCTTCGACCTCGACGACACCCGCCTGCTGCGCGAGGCGTGCGAGCGCGCCGAGCTCGCCGACGTGGACTGGGCACTGCACTTCCCCGGGCTGGAGGAACTGCCGCTGTGCCCCAGACCCGGCGGGTGACGCGCCGGGGTCAGCCTCGCGGCTGATGGCTCGTCCCTCCTGAAGGCGAGCCGCCCTGTGCCAGAGTGGGCCGCGTGCCGGACATCAAGAGGTCGCTGACGCGGCAGTCACTCGTGGTGGCCTGCGTGAGCGTGGCCACCGACGTGGGGCTGTTCCTGGTGCTGGGCGTGCCGCTGAGCTGTGGCTGGCAGGTGTGGCTGGTGCTGGGCGGGCTGATCGCGGCCGACGCGGCGCTGGCTCTGCCCGCGCGGCACTCCGGGCTCGTCGTGCTCGGGCACGCGGTGCTCGTCATCGGGGCGGTGCTGCTGCTGGCCGGGTGGGACGGCATGAAGGTGCCCAACAACTCCGGCATGCTGATCGCCGGGTTCCAGGCGGGCGCGTGGCTGCGGACTCCGCGCGCCCTGCTCGCCCTGGGCACGATGACGGGCGCGATGCTCACCTCCGACCTGCTGGCGGGCCGCTACGACGGGGACTGGCGGGTGCTCGTGTTCGCCGGGATCATCCCCAACACCCTGCTGCCGTGGCTGGTCGGGCGCTACACCACCGCCCGGCGCGCCTACCTCGCCGACCTGGAGGCGGAGGCGGAGCTGCGCCGCCGCGACGAGCGGGTGGCCATCCAGCGCGCGGTGGCCGAGGAGCGCGGCGCCCTCGCCCGGGACCTGCACGACGTGATCTCCCACCACGTGAGCGCGATCAGCATGCACGCGGGCGCGGCCCGGCTGGCCGGGGTGGCCGAGGGCCCGGCGCGGCGGTCGCTGGCGGAGGTGGAGTCGGCCAGCCGATCGGCGATGGCGGACCTGCGGCGGATGCTGGACCTCCTGCACGGCCAGGACAGCGGGGCGCGCCAGCCGGGACTGGGCAGCGTGGACGACCTGCTCGACGGGGTCCGCGCCGCGGGCGTGCCCGTGCGGATGGCGGTGCGCGGCACCCCGGTCGCGGTGCCCGGGTCGCTGGACGTCGCGCTGTACCGGATCGTGCAGGAGGCGCTGACCAACGCGCTGCGCCACGGGGACGGCGACGTGGAGGTCGAGGTGGCCTACCGCGACGACGGGCTGACCATGGCCGTGGCCAACGGGACCGGGCCGGGGTCGACCCGCAAGGCCGGGCCGCACCTGGGCCTCAAGGGCATCCGCGAGCGGGTGGCGATGTTCGGCGGCGAGGTCTCCTACGGCGTCGACGGCGGCCGGTGGCGGACCGTGGTCAGCTTTTCCCTGGAACGCCAGTGACAGTGGAGCGCCAGGGGCATCCGATGGCAGAAACAGTGGAGCGCCAGGGATATTGGAGTGGCAGTGACACCTGACCGACAGGCAGCGGACGACGTGGCCCTGCGCGTCCTGCTCGCCGACGACCACGCGATGTTCCGCTCCGGCGTGCGGGCGGTGCTCGACACCCAGCCGGACCTGGAATGCGTGGCCGAGGTCGGCGACGGCGGGGCCGCGGTGGCCGAGGTCGTGCGGCTGCGCCCGGACGTCGCGCTGCTCGACGTCCGCATGCCCCGCCTGGACGGGATCGCCGCCACCACGGCAATCCTGGCCGCGGGCGGCCACACCCGCGTCCTCGTGCTGACCACCTACGACCTCGACGACTACGTCTACCGGGCGCTGCGCGCGGGGGCCAGCGGCTTCCTCCTCAAGGCCACGCCGCCGGAGGAGCTGGTCTCGGCCATCAGGATCGCCGCCCGCGGCGACGCGCTGATCGACCCCGCGGTCACCCGCAGGCTGCTCACCCGGTTCACCGCGAGCGTCGAGCCCCCGGCCCGGCTGCCCGAGCTGGAGCGCCTGACGTCGCGGGAGCGGGAGGTCCTGCTGCTCATCGCCGACGCGCGCAGCAACGCCGAGATCGCCGCGGCGCTGTGCGTCGGGGAGGAGACGGTCAAGACGCACGTGTCCAGGGTGCTGGCGAAACTGGGGCTGCGCGACCGGGTGCACGCCGTGGCCTATGCCTACCGGCACGACTTGGTCCAACGCCAGTAAGGGTCGGGGTCCCCCGCGCAGGGGATGCCGCGTCCCCCGGTTTCCGGACGATCCCGGCGGCGCCGGTCACTACCGTTTTCCCGTATGGGGGGAAAAACGACGAGGGTGTCGGCCGTTGTCGCGTGCGCGGTCATCGCCGCTCTGCTGGGTTTCGGCGGGTCGGCACGGGCCGACGGCCCACCCGGCGCCGACGACCTGCACATCGCGCAGACCCTCGGCGAGCGCGAGCTGACCGTGGTCATCCGCCGCGCCGAGCCGGTCCCCGGGCCGCTGCGGGTCGAGGTGGTCACCCACGCGGGAACGCCGCCGGGCAGCGTGGTCCTGCGGGCCTCGGCGACGGGCGCCCGCGTTCCCGGGGACGACAGCGCCCCGAGCGAGGCGACCCTGGCGCTGGGCGAGCGGCCCGGGTCCCATCCCGCGACGCTGCGGGTGGACCGGACCGGGCCGTGGGAGCTGGCCATCGACGACGGCGAGCGGGTGGCCCGGATTCCGTTCACCGTGGCCGAGCGCGTCGTCGCCGCGTGGGAGAAGGCGGCCTACGGCGGGTTCCTGGCGGCGGGTGCGCTGCTGCTCGTCGCGGTGGTCGTCGCCGCGCGGGCCCGGCGGGGCTGGGTCGCGCTGCTGCCCGCGGGCGGGGTCATCGCGGCGCTCGCGGTCGGGGTGACCGGGGCCGTGCTGTCGTCGGGCATCCCGCCGCCGGTGCCTCCCGGGCAGCTGAGCGACCCCGTCCCCGGCGCGGCGGAACCGCGACTATCCACTGTGGATTACTCGCGCCCGCCGATGAACCTGTTGGTACGGGCGCAGAACGCTCGGATCGGACAGCCGACGGACATCGGCCTGAGCTTCACCGACGCCGCCACCGGCAGGCCCGCCGACGACCTCCTGGTGCGCGACAACGCGCTGGCGCACCTCATCGTCGTCGGCCCCTCGGGGCGGCTCTGGCACCTGCACCCCATCCGCACCGCGCCCGGCGAGTACGCGGCCCGGTTCCTGCCGGGGGAGGCGGGCGAGTACGCCGTCGCCGCCGAGGTGGCCCGGCGCGGCGGCGGCGTCCAGCTGCTGCGCTCCGCGCTGCGGATCGGCGCGGGGAACACCGCGCGGGCAGACGTGCCGGGACCGGGCACGCGCCAGGTCGCGGGCACGCCGGTCGAGGTCGAGGTGACCGGGCTCAGGGCGGGCGCCACCAGCAGCGTCACCGCACGGGTCGGCGAGCGCGCGGACTTGCAGCCGTGGCTGGGCATGCTCGGCCACCTGGTCATCGTCGGCCCGCTGTCCGAAGGGACCACCATGGCGACCGCGCCGGTGTGGGCGCACGCGCACGCGATGCTCCCGGGCCCCGGCACCCCGGACGAGACCGTCGCCGCCTACGGGCCGGACATCTCGTTCACCTACCGCTTCCCGCTGCCCGGCCGGTACCGGCTGTGGGTGCAGGCCGAGCGGGACTACTCGGTGCTGACCGTGCCCGTCGAGGTCGAGGTGTCCCGGTGAGCGCGCGGTGGGCGGGTGCGGTCGCTGGGGTGGTCGCCGTCGCGCTGCTGGTGTGGCTGCTGTGGCCCGCTGCCGACGCCCCCACCGTGCTGCGCGCGGACAGCGGCGCCCACGTCGTGCGGCTCTCGATGGGCGTCCCGCGACTGGGCGCGAACTCGGTGCGCCTGGACGTCACCGAGCACGGGCGGCCCGCCGACCTGGCGGCGGTGACCGTCGAACCGGTCATGACGCGGATGGGCCACGCGCTCGCCCCGGTGCCCGCGGTCCCGGAGGACAGCGGGTACCGGGTGGCCGACCTGCCGCTGACGATGGGCGGGCAGTGGGTCCTCACCGTGACCCTGCACACCGCCGATGGTCCGCGGCACGTCGATTTCCCCTTGCTGGTCAACGGATAGAGGACTTGTCATGCGACTCACCGAGTCCGCCCCGCCCGACGGGGCCACCACCTCCGCCCGCGGCGGGCTGCCCGCGGTGCTCCTGCTCGCCGCCACGCTGCTGTCGCTGGTCGGCACCACGTGGGACATCGAGTGGCACGACGACGTCGGGCCGGACACCTTCTTCACCGTGCCCCACCTGCTGCTGTACGCGGGAGCGGCGATCGCCGGGCTGGTCAGCCTGACCGTCGTGCTCGCCACCACCGCCGCGCAGCGCGCGGGCCGCCCGGTCGACCCGGCCGTCGGCGGACGCGCCGTCCGGGTCTTCGGCGGCGTGTTCACCGCGCCGCTCGGGTACGTCGTCTCGGGCGTCGGCTCGGCGCTGTTCCTCATGTACGGCCTGTGGGACCTGTGGTGGCACGGCCTCTACGGGTTCGACGCGGTGATCGACTCCCCGCCGCACATCGGGCTGCTGCTCGCCAACATGATCGCCACGATCGGTCTGGTGATGGTGTTCGCCGCGGGCCGCGCGCACCGCTGGATGGCGCTGGGCACGTTGGCGGCCATGGCGATCCTGCTGACGGCGAGCACGGTCACCGTGCTCGGCCTCGGCCAGCTCCCCGGACCGGTGCGCTGGATCGACGCGGGCAACGCCTTCCTCGGGGTGCTGCTGGTGATGATGGCCGCGGGCTTCCTCGGCCGGTTCGGCGCGCTGGTGATGGCGGGCGCGGTCGCGGTGCTGCAGCTGGCGTTCTGGTGGTTCGCCCCGTGGGCGGCGCGCGCGTACGCCGACGCGGTCGGGCTGGCGGTCCGCGACTTCGCCGACCCCCTGCCCGTGACCCCGTCGCTGGTGCCGTTCTGCCTGCTGCCCGTGGCCGCCGTGGTGGCACTGCTCGTGCGGCGCGGCGGCCCGTCGGTGCTGCTCGCGGGCGCCGTCGCGGGCGTGATCGTCGCCGCGTGCGCGCCGTTGCAGCGGATGTGGCTCAACGGGTCCTCGATGCCCGGGACGACGACGGTCATCACCACCTGCGTCGCGGGCGCCGTGCTCGGCCTTCTCGGCGGCCACCTGGGCCGGCGCTTCGGGCGCATGCTCGGGCTGCTCGCCCCGACCTCTGGAGAGCGGTAGACATGCGTATCCCCAAAACGGCCCTGGCGCTGCTGGCCGCCTGCGGCTTCCTCGTCGTGGGTGCGGCGCCGGCCGTGGCCTATCCCCCGGTGGAGACCGTGCACACCGAGCGGGTGCAGGCGGGCCCGTACGAGGTGACCGTCGGCTTCAGCGTGTGGCCCCTGCGGTCCATGCGGTCCCTGGACTTCAGTTCGCCCCCGAGGGCGGCATCGAGGGCAAGTCCGGGACGCTGACCCAGATCAGCCCCGCGGGCCGCACCTACCGGCCGCAGCCGCTGGCCCGGCACCCCCGCGCCCGCGACGTCTGGGGCCTGGACATCTACGCCCTGCAGCAGGAGGGCACCTGGACGTTCCGGTTCACCATCGACGGCCCCCAGGGCCAAGGCATCGGTGAACTCCCCAACCTCACCGTGCTCGAACAGCCCGGCCCCCCAATGGCCCTGAGCTGGGCGATCAGCACCCTGCCCCTGATCGGCCTGGTGGCCTTCCTGTCCATCGCCTGGCGCCGCACCCGCGGCACGCTGACCGGTTAGGCCAGAAAGGGAGCGCGGTTCATTCATGGCGGGAAAACCACGGATGAACCGCGCTCAGTGAATGCTGTTGTCAGCTCGTCTTGAACGAGGACAACCGGTTGTTCCAGCCGATGTTGCCCAGGTTGATCGAATGGTCGAGGTAGCCCGTGCTGGCGGGTCCGTAATTGATGCCGTCGTAGAGCTTCATGTCGCACTGGTTGCGGGTGACGAACGACGACGCCCGGTTGTTCCAACCGTAGGTGCGCAGATCGGGCTGCACTCCCTCGACATCGCCGGTCGTCACCGAGCAGGTGGGGTCGGCGCTGCCGAGCTCGATCGCCGCGCCACCGTATCCGGTCCCGTCATAGAGGATGACGTGCACGGTCCACAGCGCGGTCCGTGGCTGGGCGGTGTCGGCCACGGCCTTGCTGACGTGACAGGACACCGTGCCGGTGTCGAGGTCGCCGACGCAGTACTGGGCCGTTCCCGGCGCCGCGACCGCGAGCGAGGGAACCAGGACCGCGCCCAAGGCGGCCAAAGCAGTCACCACCCCGACCCGGATGGCATGGATTTTTCTCATGAAGAACTCCCCACTCACGTCTCACATTTGACGTTCCCCAGCGACGCCGATCCCCCAGGTCGGCGATGAACGCACCTGCCACGCTAACTTGCCGCACAAGGCATTTCCATCACCCGATCAGGTGCCATTTATGACATTTCTTCAACCACCGCGAAAACGCGTCTGCCATTCCTGATCATTAGCGCGTTCCCCGAAGATCTTTCCGAGCACAGCTTCTCGACCGCGTCGGGCGACAGCGCCCGCTCCTGGATGTCCCGGACTGCCGTCAGCCGAGGATCACGGGGAGTTCGACCAGGCCGCGGTTGCGGAAGGAGGGGAGCCACCGCAGGTCCTCGGCTGGGACGGCCAGTCGGCAGCCGCGTTCCAGCAGTGTCGAGACGGCGATGGCGGCTTCGATCTGGCTCAGCCGGGAGCCGAAGCTGCGGTGGATTCCGTGCCCGTAGCTCAGGTGTGGGTTCGGGTCCCGGTCCAGGCGCAGGGTTTCCGGGTCGGTGAACACCGTCTCGTCGTGGTTGGCCGAGGCGATGCCCAGCAGGACGGTGTCGCCCGCCGGGATGCCGACGCCCGCGATGTCCAGGTCGCACAGGGGGAAGCGGCGGATGGCGAACTGCAGCGGCTGGTCGTAGCGGGTCAGTTCCTCGACCGCGCGCGGCAGCGAGGTGATGGCGGCGTCCGGGTTGGTCAGCAGGGCGCGCATGCCGTTGCCGATGAGGTTGACCAGGTTCTCATAGCCCGCCCACAGCGTCAGGAACGCCATCGACACCAGTTCGGCCTCGGACAGGCCGTCGTCGTCGTCGCGGGCGCTGATCAGCCCGGAGAGCAGGTCCTCCGCCGGGTCCGCGCGCTTGCGGGCGATGAGGTCGAGCAGGTAGCGGTGCATCCCCACCACGGCGTCGCGCGCGGCGGTGGGCTCGGCGGGGTTCGGGGCCAGCAGGACGCTCGTCCAGGCGCGGAACTGGGCGCGGTCGGCGGCCGGGACGCCGAGCAGGTCGCCGATGACGGTCTGCGGCAGCGGGGCGGCGAAGGCGGCGATCAGGTCGACCGGGCCGGTCACCGCGGCCAGGAGTTCCTCGGCGGCGGCCCGCACGCGCGGGGCCAGCGCCTCCACCCGGTGCGGGGTGAACTCGCGGGCGACCAGGGCGCGCAGGCGGGTGTGGTCGGGCGGGTCGAGGTTGAGCAGGTTGGCGTCCAGGGCGGGCGGCAGGGTGAAGCCCCGGTACCCGTCGGCGGCGTTCGCCCGGTTCAGCGACAGCCGGGGGTCGGCCAGGCAGGCGCGGACGTCGGCGTACCGGGTGACCAGCCACGCCTTGGCGCCGTCCGGTGTGGACACCTGGTGCACGCCGCCGCCGGCGCGCAGCCGGGCGTAGGTCGGGTACGGGTCGGCGTGGAAGTCCGGGCCGAACAGGTCGTTCACCGCTGCTCCAGGGTCGGGTACGCGCGGGAGACGCGCACCAGCCAGTCGATGTCCGACGGGGCGGGCTCCCCCGCCGCCGAACGGGGGGCGCCCACCCTGGCGTGGGCCAGCGCGGCGGCGATCGCCGCGGCCTCGGCGCGGGCGCGCCGCTCGTCGGTGAGGTCCGCCTGGGGCGCGCCGGGGTCGTGGTAGGGCCGCAGCCAGCGCAGGCCGTCCATGATCTCCACCACGCGCCGGTGCAGGCGGAAGTCCAGGTCGCGGACCGCGACGCGACCGGCGCTCGGGTCCAGCGCCAGGTCGGGGTTGGCCGCGCACAGCGCCGACCACAGTGGATACAGGTCGCGGTGGCGGCGGTGATCCCGCAGCCAGTCGCGCAGGGCGCTGATCTGCGGACCCCACCCCGGCACGCTGAACCCGACCAGCGTGAGGATTCCGCCCAGCCCCGCGCCCAGCCGCGCCACCACCTCCCACCGGTTCGGGTCCAGGCCGAGCGGGGCGGCCAGGATGGTGGCGTACCGGGCGACGACGTAGGCCAGCCCGCCCACCGCGCCGACCGCCGCGAGCCGCAGCCCGCGGCGCAGCCACCGGCCCTCGACGGCGCGGGCGTAGCGCAGGCAGCGGATCACCAGGAGGTACTGGGCGACGGCGAACGCGCTGACGTAGAGCAGCAGGTAGATGGCATAGCGCCAGTTGCCCGCGTACCGGATGACCGCGGTCGTGGTGTCCTCAGTGCTCAGATCGGCCATCGCGAACAGGACCGCCATCGCGCAGAAGACCGCGACGAAGGCGTAGGTCCGCAGGCGCACCCGCGGGCGCGCCTCCTCCGGCGTGCGGTCCCAATAGGTCAGCGCGGCCAGCTGGCTCGCCGCCACCCCGATGACCGCGCCCTGCGACAGCAGCAGCGCCAGGTTCGGCACCCCGCTGACCCGCCCGACCAGCCCCCACACCCTCGGGTCGCTGATGGTGAACGTCAGCCCCATGAACAGGTAGAACATCCCGACCGCCGCCGCGGCGGGCCCGCGCCCGCCGACCAGCGCCGGGATCTTGAACAGCAGGCTCACCCAGGCGACACCCGCGCAGAGCGGGTACAGGACGGCGTTCACCGCGACTCGGGGTGCGCCGAGTGGTTGAGCGAGTCGGCGATGCGCGCGGCCACGCCGTCCACCGGCGACGGCGCGCGCAGGATCTCGGCCAGCAGGTAGGCCATGACCTCGGCCTGCCGCTCCTGCTCGTCGCTGTAGGTCGTGCGGGCGAGCATGTCCCGCACCAGGCGCGGGTCGAGGTCGGGGAAGAACACCGCGGCGGTGTCCTCGTCGAAGTGGTCGGTGCCCTGGTGGTGGCAGACCATGTGCCCGATCTCGTGCAGGATGATGTGCTCCTGGTGGGCCCTGGTGGTCTCGGCGTCGTAGAAGACCCAGTCCGTGTCGCCGGTGGCCACCCACATCCCGCACGGCTGCGCGGATGTCATCGCCACCGGCACCAGGCGCAGGGGCCGCCCGCGCGCGGCGGACAGGTGCTCGCACAGCCCGGCCAGGTCGGCGCGGGCGGGCAGGTCCAGCCCGGCGAGCATGCCCGCGCACTCGCGCCGGACTCGGCGCAGGTCGGGCTTCCTGCCGCGCGCCACCGCTATTCCTGGGTCGCGTCGGTGACCGGCGGCAGCCCCTGCTGGCGGCGTGCCTGGTCGAGCATCGCCGTGATGAGGTCGAGGTTCGCCTGCGGCAGGCCGACGGCGCGCTGGGCGATCCCGACGACGCCGCGCTGGCGCAGCATCTCCAGCTGTTCCAGCTGCCTGCGGACGCGCTCGCCGAGGCCGTCCTCGTCGTCGAAGAAGTAGCTCGGGTTCACCCCGAAGAACTTGGCCAGCGCGACCAGCAGGTCCGTCGACGGGCTGGTGCGCTTGCCGGTGCGCAGCATCGAGAGGTACGCCCCGCTGACCCGCAGGTCCGGGTTGTCCTTCTTGACCTCGGCGGCGACCTCGGCGTTCGACCACTGCCTGCCCTGGGGACGACTGATCTTGAACAGCCGGTCCAGCCTTGCCGTCAGCGGCGTGGGGGCGCCGTCCGACATGTGCTTCCCCCAGTTGTGTCTCGTGGCCACGAACCGGATCAGTGTCCCAGGGTGACCGTGCGTTGACAACAGGCCCTCCACCGCGGCTACGATGGCGGGAGCGGGTTAACTGTCAGTTATCGCGCGATGCTGACAGGCCCGGCTGGGGGTGTGCCGTGTGGCGGGACGACAGTCCCGTCACACGGGGCCCGCCCGCGCGGTGCCGGTCAGAGGGCCAGCCAAAGGGCCGGTCAGAGGGCCGGTCAGAGGGCCGAAAAAAGAGTTCCGCGCTCGACCGGCCTGGGGGTCGCCGGGAGCGCGGAACTCATTTCCGATCATACCGCCTACACCACAGGCGCGCGCAACGATCTCATCGGCCTGATCGGTCCAGCGGTGGTTGGCCCTGCGGTGGGCGGTTTAGCGGAAGACGAGCGGGGACACCGGCGTGCCCGATCGGTTGGGCACGGGCTGGCCGCCCTGGCTCTCGGCCGCCGGGTGGCTGAACACCACGGGGGCGATGGCGGGGGCCTTGTCGGCCCGCTCGGGTCGTGAGTTTGTCATGTGTGGTTGATTCCCTTAGGTGAAAGTGGTTGTGCCTCAGACGACGCGGACCGAGGTGGCCTGTGGCCCCTTGCGGCCCTCGCCGACCTCGAATTCGACCCGTTGGTCGTCAGCGAGGCCCGAGGGGTTGTAGTCCTGGATCTGGGAGTGGTGCACGAACAAGTCGGTCCCGCCGCCCTCGGGGGTGATGAAGCCGAACCCCTTGGCGCCGTTGAACCATTTCACGGTTCCCTGTGACATCTCGTGCTCCCTCATCGGGTGACTGTCTGTCCACGCTGGATCGTCTCGGTCACGAAGCCCGCCACCTCGGCGGGCTGGGGGACCGGGTCGCCGCCGAGGCGGGCCAGGACAATGGTGGGTTCCGTGGGATCGGTCTCGACGGAGATGATCCAGCCCTGCCGCTCGTTCCAGATCAGCATGAGGTCGCGGTCGGGGTGCGCGCTCCCCCGACGGGCGAGGGCGAGGTACGCGGTGGCCGTGTCGGTCACCTCGCAGCTCGTGCCCTCGGGCGGGACGCCGACCGCCTCGGCGACGGCCCGCACGTACTCGTCCAGCGCGAGCGCCATGGTGTGGTCGGCGGGTCCGGAGTCCTGCTCGGGCAGGTCGAGCATCGACATCAGCGCGCGCCGATCCTTGCGGTCCAGGGCGTGGCTGGCCACCGTTCGGGTGGCGCGGACTCGTTGGATGGACTCCGCGTGAACCGCCTCGGCCCGACCGCGGGCGAAGGCGCCTGACACGTGGTGCGGCCTGCCCTGTTTGGGCTGGGTCATTCGGTCTCCGATTCCTGCATCGGGTCGCACTGCCCGGGCCTGTGGTGACCCGGGCTGCGCGACCGACGGACGACGTGGCGGAGCTACGCTCGACGGACCCAAGTGGACGTCATCGGGGTGGCCTCCCGGGTGGACAGGGAGGATCTGCCGAGACTGTTCGCAGGCCGTGGCGGCCATGAGGGTGTGAGGCGAGCGGTTGGCCCGGCTGCACGCCGGTGCTCCCGTCCCGACCGGAGAACTCCCGACCGGACTGATCGGGAACCGCGGCCCGCTGAGTGCGGACTGCCGTTGACCCGACCATGCGAACTGTACCGCACCACCGCCCCGGCGCGGGGGACAAGCGGCAAACGCCCTGGTCACGCGGCGGGTCCGGCGTCACGGGCAGCTCATCACCCGTTCGGGCACCCATGCCGTACAGTAAGTGCCATCAGGAACGATACGCATGCCGGTGGCGGAGACCCGGCCTTCGCTCCCACGCTCGCGGTCCTGTCGACCGCCTCCTCCGCGCCACTGATCGCGCGACCTCCCGGTTTCCCCATGTGTCCGACTCTCGCGGACGACGAAGGCGGTTCCGGCATACACCACTTGAGGCCCACCCCATGACGTCAACGATTTCCCCCGAGCGCAGCCGCCCGCCCGCCAAGCCGCTGCTGGCCGCGAAGGCGGGCCGCGCGGAGCTGGTGACGATCAGGCTCTTCCTGATCATCCCCTTCCTGGCCCTGGTCGCGGCGGTGCCGCTGGTGTGGGGATGGGGCATCGGCTGGACCGACATCGCCGTCGCCGCCGCGTTCTACACCGTGTCCACTTTGGGCGTGACCGTCGGCTACCACCGGTACTTCACCCACGGCGCCTTCAAGGCGAACCGGGCGCTGCGCATCGCGCTGGCCGTCGCCGGTGGACTGGCCGCGCAGGGTTCGGTCATCACCTGGGTCGCCGACCACCGCCGCCACCACGCCTTCTCCGACAAGGAGGGCGACCCGCACTCGCCGTGGCTCTTCGGCACCGGCCCGGTCGCCCTCGTCCGCGGCTTCTGGCACGCGCACATGGGCTGGCTCTTCGGCCGCGACCGCACCAACGTCGACCGCTTCGCCCCCGACCTGGCCGCCGACCCCGACCTGCGCGCCGTGGACCGCCTGTTCCCGCTGTGGGTCGCGCTGAGCGTGGGACTGCCCGCCGTCCTCGGCGGCCTCATCACCATGTCCTGGTCGGGCGCGCTGACCGGGTTCCTCTGGGCCGGACTGGCCAGGGTCGCCTTCCAGCACCACGTCACGTGGTCGGTGAACTCGGTCTGCCACATGATCGGCGACCGGCCCTTCGCCAGCCGCGACCGCTCGGCCAACTTCTGGCCGCTGGCGATCCTGTCGATGGGCGAGTCCTGGCACAACCTGCACCACGCCGACCCCACCTCGGCCCGGCACGGCGTGCGCCGCGGTCAGATCGACATCTCCGCCCGCGTCATCTGGGTCTTCGAGAAGCTCGGCTGGGCGACGGATGTGCGCTGGCCCAGCCCGCAGCGCCTGGCCAGGCTGGCCGTGCCCGCGAACAGCTAGTCCCCCGGCACCCACCCCGCACGCGGAAGGCAGGCGACTTCGATGATCACTGTCAAGCAGGCCAACCGGCCCCCAGGCGAGGGGCGGGTGCTGATCAAGTCGGAACGGCTGACCCTGCGCCCGTGGCGCGGCGACGACGATGCGGCGGCGTGGGCGATCTACGGCCACGCCGAGGTAGCCGGGTGGCTCAGCCCTGACCTCGAGCCGGTGCCCGACCTGGCCGCCATGCGGCTGCTGCTCGGGCGCTGGATCGCCGAGGAGCCCCTGCCCGCGCCCACCGGGCGCTGGGCCATCGAGCGCGACTCCGACGGGCAGGTCATCGGCGGGGCGCTGCTGCTGCCGCTGCCGCCGGGTGATGAGGACCTGCGGATCGCCTGGCACCTGCGGCCCGACGCGTGGGGCAAGGACTACTCCGGCGAGTGCGCGTTCGCGCTGGCGTCGTGGGCGTTCAGCCAGGACGTCGACGAGGTCTTCGCCGTCGTGCGGCCGGACAACACGCACGCGGCCACCGCCGCCCGGCGCAACGGCATGCACTGGGTCGGCGAGACCGGCAAGTACTTCGGCCGGGAGACGCAGGTGTTCCGCCTGCGGCCCGCCGACCTCGACCGCTTCGCCCCCGAGGGCCACCACCCACCGAATTGCGTCGAGGCGTGAGCACCCGCCTGCTGCGCGTCGGGTGCGCCTTCGAGTACACCGCCGAGGTCCCCACCCCGGCGGTGTTCCACGTCCAGCCCGACGACGGCGTCCTGAGCGAGCGCTGGGCCATCGAGCCCGCCGCGCCGTCGCGGCGCTATCGGGACATCTACCAGAACCAGTGCCTGCGGACCGTGCTGCCCGAGGGCAGCTCGTCGGTGCGCTTCGACGCGCTCGTCGAGGTGCCCGACGCGCCGGAGGACGTCGACGAGGGCGCCGTCGAGCTGCCCGCGGACAAGCTGCCCGACGAGGTCCTGCACTACACGCTGCCCAGCCGCTACTGCCTGCCCGACGTGCTCGGCGACGAGGCGTGGTCGCGCTTCGGCGGCCTCCAGCCCGGCTACCAGCGGGTGCGGACGATCTGCGCGTACGTCCACGAGCACCTGAGCTTCGGCTACGGCAGCTCCACCGCGCTGTCCACGGCGGTGGACGTCAACACCGCGGGCGCGGGCGTGTGCCGGGACTACGCGCACCTGGCGATCTCGTTCTGCCGCGCGCTCAACATCCCGGCCCGCTACGTCTTCGGCTACCTGCCCTCCCTCGGCGCCGCGCCCGCCGACGAGGTGCCGGACTTCGCCGCGTGGATGGAGGTCTGGCTCGGCGACCGCTGGTGGACCTTCGACCCGCGCAACAACACCCGGCGCACCGGCCGGGTCGTCATCGGCCACGGCCGCGACGCCGCCGACGTGGCGATGGTGACCACCTTCGGCGGCCCGGTGCTGGACTCCATGACCGTCCACGCCGAGGAAGCCCCCGACCCGAAATGGCCGAAGGGCTGAACCTGCGGTTTTGCCGGGCCGTGCCGGGGGGAAGCCCCTACTGGATATGTCACCCGGCACGAAAGCAGGTTTCCCCATGACGTCACTGGCCTCCCGAACACCCGGAGTCGACCACGGCAGCGACTTCGCCCGGCTGACCCGCGAGGTCAAGCAGGCCGGGTTGCTGGAGCGCCGACGCGGCTACTACTTCCTCCGGATGGCGGTCAACTTCCTGCTGCTGGCCGCGGGTGGGGTGGCGTTCGTCCTGCTGGGTGAGTCCTGGTGGCAGCTGCTGGTCGCGGCGTACCTGGCCCTGGTGTTCACCCAGCTCGCCTTCATCGGCCACGACGCGGGCCACCGGCAGATCTTCCGCTCGCGCCGCGCCAACGACCTGGTCGGCCACCTCCACGGCGCCATCACCGGGATCAGCTTCCAGTGGTGGGTGGGCAAGCACACCAAGCACCACGCCAACCCCAACCACGAGGACCACGACCCGGACATCGCGATCCCGGCCCTGGCCTTCAGCCGCGAGCAGGCGGGCGCCAAGCGCGGGCTGTTCCGGTGGATCAGCAAGCACCAGGCGCCGCTGTTCTTCCCGCTGCTGCTGACCGAGGCGGTCATCCTGCGGATCTCCGGCCTGCGGGCCGTGTGGAAGCGCGAGGTCAAGCACCCGGTGGTCGAGGCGGCGCTGCTGACCATCCCCCTGGCCGCCTACTTGGCCGCGCTGTTCCTCGTGCTCACCCCCGCGCAGGCCGTGCTGTTCATCGTCGTCCACCAGGGCCTCTTGGGCGTCTACCTGGGCTGCTCCTTCGCGCCGAACCACAAGGGCATGCCGATCATCAGCGGTGACCAGCGGCTCGACCACCTGCGCAAGCAGGTGCTGACCTCGCGCGACATCATCGGCGGCCGGTGGGTCGACGGCCTGCTCGGCGGCCTCAACTACCAGATCGAGCACCACCTGTTCCCGCACATGCCCCGGCCCAACCTGCGCCGCGCGCAGCCGATCGTCGAGGCGTTCTGCGACCGGCACGCCATCCCGTACAGCAAGGCCGGGCTGGTCGACTCCTACGCGCAGGTCCTGCGCCACCTGCACGACGCGGGCACGCCCCTCCGCCAGCCGGGCTGACCTACTTCACCGCGCAGCCGATGCCGTTGAGGCTGAAGGCGGTGGGCGCGGTGTTGGCACCGGTCCAGCTCGCCAGGAACCCGAAGCCGACCGACCTGCCGACCGGCAGCAGCGCGTTCCACCCGGCGTGGGCCACCGAGACCTCCGCGCCGTTCTGGGTGTGCCTGCCGTTCCAGAGCTGCGTGACGCGCTGGCCGCTCGGGAAGCTCCACGCCAGCGTCCACGTGGCCAGGTCGGCACTGCCCCGGTTGGTGATCCGCACCTCCGCCTGGAAGCCGCCCGGCCACTGGTGGGCGGTGTAGGCGACCTCGCAGCCCGCCGGAACCGCGGTCGTGGTGGTGGTTGTAGTCGTGCTGGTGGTCGTGGTGGCCGGGTCGTCGATCCGGCTCGGGTCGACCACGCCCCAGTACGCGCTCTTGGCCTGCAGCCGGGTGTCGAAGAGCAGCGGCGCGTCCTTGCGGGTCACCGGGAAGGTGTCGAGCCAGGTGGCGTCGTCGGCCAGGCCCCACAGGGTGACCGAGCTGATCTTGTCCGAGTGTCGCTTGTAGACCTCGAACAGGTCGCGGTACCGGTACGCCTGCTTGAGCAGCCGGTCGGCGGGCGGGGTCGGGAAGGACTCGCCGCCGCTGGTGTAGATGGAGACGTCCATCTCGGTGATCTGCTGGTCGATGCCCAGTGGCGCGAACTTCAGCAGCATCGCCTCGGTCTCCGCCGTCGAGGGCCAGTCCACGTTGACGTGCGTCTGGTGGCCCACCGCGTCCACCGGCACGCCCTCGGCGCGCAGCTGGGCGATGAGGTCGTGGAGCCGGTCGCGCTTGGCGGGGACGTTGGTGTTGTAGTCGTTGATCACCAACTGGGCCTCGGGCGCGACCTCGCGGGCGACGCGGAACGCGGTGCGGATGTAGTCCAGGCCGGTGATCTCGTACCACCGGCTGCGGCGCAGGCCGTCCGGCTGGGTCTCGTCGATCACCTCGTTGACCACGTCCCAGACCGGGATGTCCTGGCCGTAGTGGCCCATCACGGCGCGGATGTGGGTGTCCAGCCTGGCCAGCAGCAGCGCCTTGTCCTCCGGCGTCGCGGTCAGGTCGTTGCCCTCGGCGTCGGTGAACACCCACGCCGGGGTCTGGTTGTGCCAGACCAGGGTGTGGCCGCGCACCGCGACGCCGTTGGCGCGGGCCCAGCTGACGAGCTGGTCGGCGGCGGTGAAGCGGAAGTCGCCCTCGGCGGGCTGGGTCGCGCTCCACTTGAGGTCGTTGCCCGGGGTCACGGTGCTGAAGTGCCTGGCGAGCAGCTGTCCGTGGTTGCCCAGGAGCTGCGCCTGCTCGATCGCCGCGCCGATGGCGAAGTGCTCGGCGAGGACGTCCTTGACCGCGGGGATGTCGGTCTGGACCGGCGGGAGCGGGGTGTGCGACAGGGTGAAGTCGTCGATGTGGAAGGACACGGTCGCCGCGCTGGTCTCGACGTAGACGGACAGGAAGTCGACGTCGGTGGCCAGGGTGTACCGGCCACGGAGGTTGGTCCAGCCGTCGGCGGTGACGGCGGTGTCGCCGACGATCTGGTCGTAGGACGGGGTTCCCGCCGTGCGCCGCTCGGCGGAGACCCGGGCCTGGGTGGCGGTGTCGCCCGCGGGGAGGCGCACCCAGACGGAGACGTCGTAGCGGGTGCCCTTCTCGACGGTGTCGAGGACGTTGAGCACCGGGCCCTGCCAGCTCTGGGTGCGGCCGGTGACCACGAGGCTGTGGTCGCCGGTGTGGGCCACGGCGCCGCTCACCGCGACGGTCTCGCTCCCCCGGGCCGCCCAGCCCTGCGTGGTGCCGTCCTCGAACGTGCTGGCGACGACCTCGACGGGGTCGTCGGCGGCGTTCGCGGCGAGCACCGGCACCAGGGTGGCGGCGACGGTGGCCACCGCGAGGCCGACAGCCCACCTCGCGCGGGTCCGGATCGCGGGCATCGGGATGTCCTTTCGCCGCTCGGAACGTCACCACATGGCAACTGGGAGCGCTCCCAGGTTCGGACTGTAGGGCTCGGCGCGAACGGCTCGCAGCCGCCGTTCGGAGCAACCGGCACGTCACCCAGTACGCCACCGCCCGGTACGTCAACTCATGTTGATGAGCCAGCGGCGGTAGTCGGCGTAGTGGGCGCGGAGTTCGCCGCCCGGCCAGTCCGGGGGAAGCAGGTCCGGGGGGAGCACCGGGTCGGTCAGCAGGTGGCGCACGGACATGGCGACGGCGGCGAAGCGGGTGGCCGGGTCGTCGGTGCCCGCGGCGGCCAGGAGGGCGCGGGCGCGGGCGGACCACGCCGGGAGGTCCCACAGCCTGCCTGCCAGGTCTCGGGGGTCGCGGTCGGGGTCGGCGCTCAGGCGCAGGGCGGCCTCGCCCACCGCGTCCGGCCAGGGCCGGGGCAGGTTGTGGGGGCGCAGCCAGACGCCCTCGCGGAGTTCGGCCATCCGCAGGGCCGACAGCTCGGCGCGCAGGGCGGCGCGGTCGGCGGGGTCGCGGCCGGTGGCGGTGATGACCGCGGTCTCCCACCGCCCGTCCCACGGCGTGGTCTCCGGATCGATGGCGGCGTCCTGGCGGCGCTGGCGGGCCAGCAGCCGGGGCGCCAGCGCGTAGGCGGCGCCGTCGCGGAGCAGGTCCCCCGCGGCCACCATGCGCGACAGGGCGGCGCGGGCGGCGGACTCGGCGACGCCGACCAGGCCTACGGCGGCCACCAGCTCCCGGGCCGTCATCGCGGGCGGGTGCGCGCCGAGCAGCATGCTCAGCAGCGCGGAGCGGGCCGACACCGGCCGCACGAGGGGTTCAGCCACGAGCCGGATATTACATACTTGCCACGGTCGCAGAAGATTCGTAATGTCTGGGAGATGGCCCCGACACTCGCCACCCAGCCGGACGCGGTCACCAACCAGGCGCCTCCCCTGGCCCCCTATGACGCCTCGGCCGACGCCGCCCTGCTCGAAGGGCTGCGCCGGGAGGGCGCGGGCTGGGCCGAGGACGACGTCCGGCGCCTCGGGCGGCTCGCGGGCGGCGACGAGGCGCAGACGTGGGCGGAGCAGGCCAACCGGTACCCGCCGGAGCTGCGCACCCACGACCGCTACGGCAACCGGGTCGACGAGGTCGACTTCCACCCCAGCTGGCACAGCCTGATGCGGGTCGCGGTCGCCGAGGGCGGGGCGGGCTCGGCGTGGGCGGAGCGCCGCCCCGGCGCGCACGTCGCCCGAATCGCGGGGTCGCTGGTGTGGGGGCACACCGAGGCCGGGCACGGCTGCCCGGTGTCGATGACCTACGCCGTGGTCCCCGCGCTGCGCCACCAACCGGACCTGGCCGCGGTGTACGAGCCGCTGCTGGCCAGCCGCGTCTACGAGCCCGGCCTGCGCGTGCCGACGACCAAGCGCGGGCTGCTGGCCGGGATGGGGATGACCGAGCGGCAGGGCGGCTCCGACGTCCGCACCAACACCACGGTCGCCACCCCGACCGCCGAGCCGGGCGTGCACACCCTGCGCGGGCACAAGTGGTTCACCTCCGCGCCGATGTGCGACCTGTTCCTGGTCCTCGCCCAGGCGCCCGGCGGGCTGTCCTGCTTCCTGGTGCCGCGCGTGCTGCCTGACGGCACCCGCAACCCGTTCCGCATCCAGCGGCTCAAGGACAAGCTGGGAAACCGCTCCAACGCCTCCTCGGAGCCCGAGTTCGACGACACGGTCGCCTGGCTGGTCGGCGAGGAGGGTCGGGGCGTCAAGACCATCATCGAGATGGTCAACTACACCCGCCTGGACTGCGTCGCGGGCACCGCGACCCTCATGCGCAAAGCGCTGGTCGAGGCCGGGCACCACACGCGCCACCGCGCCGCGTTCGGGGCGGCGCTGATCGAGCAGCCGCTGATGCGCAACGTGCTGGCCGACCTGGCGGTGGAGTCCGAGGCGGCGACCACGCTGGCGCTGCGGCTGGCGGGGGCCGCCGACCGCGCGCTGCGCGGTGACGAGTCCGAGCGGGCCTTCCGCCGGATCGCCACCGCGGTGGGCAAGTACTGGGTGACCAAGCGCGGCCCGGCCTTCACCGCCGAGGCGCTGGAATGCCTGGGCGGCAACGGCTACGTCGAGGAGTCCGGGATGCCTAGGCTGTACCGCGAGGCGCCGCTGCTGTCCATTTGGGAGGGTTCGGGCAACGTCAACGCGCTCGACGTGCTGCGCGCGCTCGGGCGCGACCCGTCCACCGTCGAGGCGCTGACGGCGGAGCTGGCGCTGGCGCGGGGCGCGGACGCCCGGCTGGACGCCGCGATCGGGCGGCTGGGCCGGGAGCTGGGCGACCTCGGCGACATCGAGCTGCGGGCGCGGCGGGTGGTGGAGCTGATGGCGCTGACGCTGCAGGGGTCGCTGCTGGTGCGCCACGCTCCCCCGGCGGTCGCCGACGCGTTCTGCGCGACCCGGCTCGGCGGGGACTGGGGCCACGCGTTCGGCACGCTGCCCGCCACCGCCGACGTGGGCGCGGTCATCGACCGCGCGCTCCCGGTGTGACATGGCCGTCCGCCTGCGACGCGATGGCCCCGTCACGATCATCACCCTCGACCGCCCGGAGGTGCGCAACGCCGTCGACGCCGAGCACGCGGCGGCGCTGACCGCGGCGTTCGAGTCCTTCGACGCCGATCCCGCGCAGTCGGTCGCGGTCCTCCACGGCGCGGGCGGGACGTTCTGCGCGGGCGCGGACCTCAAGGCCGTCGCCGAGGGGCGGGTGGCCGTCGGCGCGCCCGGCGAAGGCCCGGCGGGCATGGGCCCGACCCGGCTGGCGCTGGGCAAGCCGGTCATCGCCGCCGTCGACGGGCACGCCGTCGCCGGGGGCCTGGAACTGGCCGTCTGGGCCGACCTGCGGATCGCCGACCCGGGCGCGGTGTTCGGGGTGTTCTGCAGGCGCTGGGGCGTGCCGCTCATCGACGGCGGCACGGTGCGGCTGCCCCGGCTCATCGGCCAGTCCCACGCCCTGGACATGATCCTCACCGGCAGGCCGGTGGACGCGGCCGAGGCGCTGCGGATGGGCCTGGCCAACCGGGTCAGCGCGCCCGGCGCCGCCCTGCTTGAGGCGGTCGAGCTGGCCAGGCGGCTGGCCGCGTTCCCGCAGACCTGCCTGCGCCACGACCGGATGTCGGTGTACGAACAGGACGGTCTGCCCGTTCCCGAGGCGATCGCGAACGAGTGGCGCCACGGGCTGTCCTCGCTGGCCGCCGACACCGTGGCGGGCGCGGCCCGCTTCGCCACGGGCTCGGGCAGGCACGGCGCTTTCACCGAATAGCGCGCACGAGAAACCCGCGCGCCGGAGGAAGGGGGGCTCCGGCGCGCGGGTGGCAGTGGTGGGTCACTCGGCGCTGACCAATCAGCGTCGACTGGTTGGCTGATTGGTCGCGCTGACTGGTCGGCGCTGATTACTCGGCGATGACCAAGACCGACGCGACCCTCGGCATGGCGCGCATGCCGTCGTTGTCGTCGTCATCGTCGCCGTCGTCATCGTCACCGCACGCGGCCAGCAGTGGCAGCAGGGCGAAAGTGGCGATGACGGCGAGCAGACGCGGGGACCGGCGGGACGGATCGGCAGCCATGGTCAACCTTCCTGGAGAGTGATCAGTCAAGAAGTGACGTACCCCGCCTGGGCGTGATCCATGTGCGCCCATCGAAGGATTCTCTGAGAGTGAACACGGCCAGGGTCAGCCGAATTGGACGGTGCGCTGTGCCGTGTAGAAGCGCTGGGCCTCTTTGCCCTGTTCACGGCCGCCGTAGCCGGAGTTCTTCTCGCCGCCGAAGGGGAGGTGGTAGTCGACGCCGGTGGTCGGGCTGTTGACCTTGACCATGCCCGAGGCGCACTCGGCCACCGCGGACATCGCGGCGGCGAGGTCGTTGGTGTAGAGCGCGGTGACCAGGCCGTACCGGGTGGCGTTGGCCCATTGGACGGCGGTGGCGGCGTCTGGCGCGGAGGTGAGGGCGCAGATCGGGCCGAAGACCTCGGTGGTGTTCAGCGGCGCGTCCGCGGGCAGGTCCGCGACGACGGTGGGAACGGCGTACCAGCCCTCCCCCGGCACCTGCCTCGTGCTGAGGACCCGCCCGGTCGCGGACGCCTCCTGGACGCGCTGGCGGGCTTCCGCGCTGATCACCGGGCCGATGGCCACGCCGTCCTCGGCCGGGTCGCCCAGCCGCAGCGCGGCGACGCGGTCCAGCAGGGCCTCGGTGAACGGGCCCGGGTCGCCCACGACGATGATCCGCTTGGTGGCGGTGCACTTCTGGCCCGCGTAGCCCATCGCGGCGGCGGCGATGTGCGTGGCGGCGCGGGCGAGGTCGGCGTCGGGCAGGACGATCGCGGCGGAGAGGCCGCCCATCTCGCACTGGGCGGGGATGCCCCGGGCGGCGGCGGCGCGGGCGACTTGGCGGCCCACGGCGGTGGAACCGGTGAAGGAGACCAGGTCCGCCGCGTCCACCAGCGCGGCGCCGACGTCGGCGAGTCCCGGGTGGACGCTGAGCAGGCCGTCGGGCAGCAGCGGGGTGAACAGCTCGGCCAGGAGCAGGGCGCAGGCGGTGGCGGCGGGGGCGGGCTTGACCAGTGCCGCGTTGCCGAAGGCCAGGGCGGGGGCGGCCTTCCACACCGGGATGGCCAGCGGGAAGTTCCACGGGGTGATCAGGGCGGCGACCCCGCGCGGCCCGCGCACCGTGAAGTCGAGCCCGCCCGGGTAGGTCTCGCCGACGGGGTCGAGGCACTGCTGGGCGTAGTAGCGCAGGATGGCCGCCGTCCTGGCGACCTCGCCGCGCGCCTCGGCGACCGGCTTGCCGACCTCGCGCACCACCAGCGCGGCCAGCTCGTCCCCGCGCGCGGTGACCGCCTCGGACATGGCGGTCAGCGCCGCGGCGCGGGTGGCGGCGGGCGCGCGGGACCAGTCGTGCTGGGCGGCGCGGGCCTTCGCCGCCGCGGCGGCGATGTCGGCCGGATCGGTCGCCGCGACGTCGATGACGGTGTCGGCGGGGCGCTGGGGGGAGGTGGACAGCACGCGGGTCACAGGGTGAACCCCTTCGGGAACGGGTCGGTGGGGTCGAGCAGGTACTGGCCCATGCCGGTGATCCAGGCGCGGCCGGTCACCGTCGGGACCACCGCGGGGCGGCCCGCGACGGTGGTCTCCTCGACCAGTCGGCCGATGAACCGGGTGCCGAGCAGGGACTCGTTGACGAAGTCGGTGTCCATGGCCAGCGCGCCGCGGGCGTGCAGCTGGGCCATCCGGGCGGCGGTGCCGGTGCCGCAGGGCGAGCGGTCGAACCAGCCGGGGTGGATGACCATGGCGTTGCGGGCGTCGCTGCCCGCGCCGCCGGGCGCGACGAGCTGCACGTGGTGGCAGCCGGAGATGGCCGGGTCGGCGGGGTGCGTGGGGCGGTCCCGCTCGTTGATGGCGTCCATGATGGCCAGGCCCGCGGCCAGCATCCGGTCCTTCTCCCGCTTGTCGAAGGCGATGCCGAGGTCCCCGATGTCGAGGATGGCGTAGAAGTTGCCGCCGTAGGCCAGGTCGTAGCGGACCTCGCCGAGGCCGGGCACCGCCACGGCGGCGTCCTGGCGGAACGCGAACGACGGCACGCTGCGGATGGTCACCGACCGCGCCCGGCCGTCGGTGACCGCGACCTCGGCGACGACCAGTCCGGCCGGGGTGTCCAGCCGGACCCTCGTCACCGGCTCGGTGACCTCCACCATGCCCGTCTCCACCAGGACGGTGGCCACGCCGATGGTGCCATGCCCGCACATCGGCAGGCAGCCGGAGACCTCGATGTAGAGCACGCCCCAGTCCGCGTCCGGCCGGGTCGGCGGCTGCAGGATGGCGCCGCTCATCGCCGCGTGCCCGCGCGGCTCGTTGACCAGCAGCTGGCGGACGTGGTCGAGGTTGTCGACGAAGTGCACGCGGCGCTCGGCCATGGTGGCCCCGGGGATCACGCCCATGCCGCCGGTGATCACCCGGGTCGGCATGCCCTCGGTGTGGGAGTCGATGGCGGCGAAGTAGCGCACCTCATGCTCCTTGGGTCAGGTGGTCGATGGCCCTGCGCATGTCCGCGTCCAACCGCGACCGCTGCTCGGCGTTCAGCGGGCCGCGCGGCGGGCGGCAGGGGCCGCCGTAGCGCCCGACCATGTCCATGCCGTGCTTGATGGCCTGGACGAACTCGGTGCGCGAGTCCCAGCGGAACGCGGCCACCAGCTGCTCGTAGAGCACGCGCGCCTCGGCCAGGTCTCCCTGCCCGGCCAGGGAGAACAGCCGGGCCGACTCGGCGGGGAAGACGTTGGGGAAGCCCGCGAACCAGCCGGTGGCGCCCATCAGCAGGGCCTCCAGCACCACGTCGTCGGCGCCCGCGACGACGGCGAGGTCCGGGGCCAGCTCCCGGATCTCCAGCACGCGGCGGACGTCGCCGGAGAACTCCTTCACCGCGACGACGTTCGGGATCTGGGCGAGTTCGGCCAGTATCGCCGGGGTGATGTCCACTTTGGTGTCGATCGGGTTGTTGTAGACCATGACCGGCAGTCCCACGGCGGCGACCTGCTCGTAGTGGGCGATCACCTCGGCCTGGTTGGCCCGGTACATCGTCGGCGGCAGGCAGAGCACGCCGTGGGCGCCGTCGGCGGCGGCCCGCTCGGCCCACTCGCGGGCCTGGTGCGAGCCGGGGCCGTGCACGCCGACCACGACGACGCCGTCGCCGCCCACCGCGTCGACGGCGGCGCGGGCGACGGCGCGGCGCTCGGCGTCGGTGAGCGCGGAGTACTCGCCGAGGGAGCCGTTCGGGCCGACGCCCCGGCAGCCGTTGTCGATCAGCCAGCGGCAGTGCTCGGCGTAGCGGTCGAGGTCGACCCGCAGCCCGGCCGGGGCGCCGCGGTCCTCGGTGAAGGGCAGGGCGGTGGCGACGATGACGCCGTCGAGTCTCTCCTGGCTCATTGCCTCTCCTCGTGGGGTGGGGTGGCCAGCTCGCCGAGCCGGATGGGCGTGGCGATCGGCCGCCGGGCGAAGGCGTCGGCGGGCAGCCCGGCCAGCGCGGTGACGGCGGGGCCGCAGACCCGGCCCTGGCACCGGCCGAGCCCGGCGCGGCTGACCAGCCTGAGCGCGCGGACCCCGTGCCCGCTCGCCGCGCGCAGGTCGCGGTACGGGACTTCCTCGCAGCGGCAGACCAGGGTGTCGTCGGTGAGCCAGTCCCGCCAGCCGGGCTGGACCGGGTAGGCGCGGGCGAGCGCGTCGGCGAAGCGGCGGGCCCGTCGGACCCGGCGCAGCGCGCGGTGCGGGACGGGAAGGTCCGCGCTCCCCCGACCGGCGCGGCCAGGCTCGGCGCCTGCGGGATTGCTGGTGGGATTACTGGCGGGACCGGCGCCGATGTACCGCGCGGCGGCGATGCCCGCGACGGCGCCCTCGCACGCGGCCAGGTCCGCGCCGCCGATGCCGGTCAGCTCCCCCGCGGCGAACACGCCGGGGACCGAGGTCGCCTGCGCGAGGTCGACGCGCACGAACCCGTCGCGCAGCGCGCAGTGCGCGGCGAGTTCCAGCTGCGGGACGAAGCCGTGGCCGACGCACACCGCGTCCACCTCGACGCGGCGCTCGGTACCGGGCCGGACGCGCCACTGGTGGTCGAGCCGGGCGGTGGTGACCGCCTCGACCCGGTCGCGGCCGTGCGCGGCGATGACCGCCGTCCTCAGCCGGTACGGCACGCGGTTGCAGGCCAGGACCGCGAGGTACCCGGCCAGTTCCCCGGTCTTGCCCAGCCCGGCGAGCAGCCCGGGGGACCAGCGCGGCCGGTTCGCCTCCAGCACGCCCGCCACCCGCGCGCCGACGCCGAGCAGCGCCTGGGCGACCGGCAGCAGGAAGGGCCCGGTGCCCGCGACCACGACCCGGCTCCCGACGGCCACCCGCTGGCCCTTCGCCAGCGCCTGGGCCGCGCCCGCGCTGTAGACGCCGGGCAGGTCCCAGCCGGGGAAGGGCAGGACGCGGTCGTGGGCGCCGGTGGCGAGCACGAGCGCGTCGGCGTCGACGGTCCCGCGCACGCGGCCGGGGCCGTCCGCCGGGCCGGTGAGCAGGTGCAGCCGCCTCGGCGGCTCCAGCGCCCAGACGGCGGTGTTCGCCCGGAACTCGACGGCCGGGGGCAGGGGCTGGTCGTCAGCCGGGCTGAGCGAGTCCTGCCGGTGGTACTGCCCGCCCGGTTTCGCGGCGGCGTCGATCAGCAGGACGTCGGCGCCCGCGCCCGCCGCCGCCCGGGCCGCGGCCAGCCCGGCGGGACCCGCGCCGACGACCACGACCCTCACGACACGCCGTCCACTCGAATCCGGTCGCCGTCGGCGAGGAGCCGCTGGCAGGCCCGCACGTCCGGGACGTCGTTGACCACGACCAGGCAGTCGTGGCACACGCCGATCCCGCAGAACACCCCGCGCGGCCTGCCGCCCGAGCGCGTGGTGCGCCAGGCGACGCGGCCCAGGCGCAGGAGCAGCCCGGCCACGCTCTGCCCCGGCGTCGCGGTCACCCAGGCGCCGTCCACTTCGACGTTCACGTGGCCACCACCGCCGGTCGGTCGACGCGGAAGGGCCGCGGATCGACCACGGGCTCGCGGCCCAGGTGCAGGTCGGCCAGGAGCCTGCCGGTGGCGGCGGCCAGGCCGATGCCCGCGCCCTCGTGGCCGGTGGCGTGCCACAGGCCGGGCAGGCGCGGGTCCTCGCCGATGACCGGCAGGTGGTCGGGGGCGTACGGGCGGAACCCGCCGTAGGCGCGCATGGCCGCGACGGTGGCGAGGAACGGGAACAGGGCGACGGCCTTGCGGGCCAGCTCGGCGAGCACGGGCACTCCGATGGCCTCGTCGAAGCCCACCCGCTGGCGGCTCGATCCGATCAGGACGGTGCCCGCCTTGGTGGACTCCACGACAGTGGAGGTCTGCAGGTCGGCGTCCGCGCTGGCGACCGCGCCCACGTAGTCGGCGTCGTACACCTTGTGCCGCACCGAGCGCGGCAGCGGCGCGGTCACCAGGATCAGGCCCCGGCGGGGCAGGACGGTGATCGGCGCGCCCGCGCGGGCGGCGAACTCGCCGGACCACGGGCCGCAGGCGTTGATGACGGCGGCGCAGGCGAGGGTCCCCCGGTCGGTGCGCACGCCGGTGACCGCGCCCGCGCTGGTGCTCACCCCGAGGGCGGTGTGGTTCGCGCGGACCGCGCCGCCGCGCGCGCGGACCGCGTCCAGCAGGGCCGCGGTGGCCAGGACGGGCTGGAGCTGGGCGTCCTGCGGGTAGTGCACGGCGGCGGTGACCTGGGGGGTCAGCAGCGGCTCCCGGTCCCGGGCCTCGGCGCCGCTCAGGTCTTCGGCCTCGACGCCCGCGGCCCGCTGGGCGGCGGCGAACCCGGCCAGGGCCGAGGGCTCCGCGGTGGTCACGACCAGGCCGCCCTTGGGCTCCCACTCGGCGTCGGCGCCGAGACGGGCGAGCAGGTCCGGCCAGAGCCGCCGGGACGCGGTGGCGAGGTCGAGTTCGGGGCCGGGCGCCTTGTCCGACAGCAGCACGTTGCCCTCGCCCGCCGCGGTGGTCCCGCAGGCGGGCGCGCCGCGGTCGATGACGGTGACCCGCAGCCCGGCCGCGCTCAGCGCCTCGGCGCACGCCGCGCCGATCACGCCCGCGCCGACCACCACGACATCCGGATGTGTCATGCCCACCACCGTTCATTGAAATGAACGATCGCCAGGCTAGGCGGCGGGCTGGGGGGCGGTCAACCCCCGCAGGACCCGTTGGGGGGCGTGGCGTCGGCCGGGTACTCCAGCAGCAGCACCGAGGCCACCGGGCCGCCGACCGTCTCGTACACGTGCGGGCTCTGCGCCGGGAAGCAGACGTAGTCCCCCGGGCCGAGTTCATAGGGGTCATCCGGCGGGCCGACGCGCAGGGTCCCGGAGATCACCAGCACGTGCTCGCGACCGGGGTGCCCGGCCGAGCGCTGCACCTGGCCGGGGCGCACGCGCTGGTCGTAGACCTCCACGACGGTGTCGGTCAGGTCCAGGCGCCGCAGCATCCGCAGGTCGACGGCGTTGCTGCTGAGCACGTCGAGGTCGGCGGAGCGCACCAGCACCACGTCCGGGTCGGTCCGCTCGGTGAGCAGGTCCGACACCGGCACGCCAAGAGCGTTCGACAAACTGAACACCGTCTCGATGGTCGGGTTGCCCGCGCCGGTCTCCAGCTGCGACAGCGTGCCCTTGGCGATGTCCGAGCGCCGGGCCAGCTCCGACAGCGACAGCCCCGCCCGCTCGCGCAGCACCCGCAGGTTCGCCGCCAGCACCTGTCCCGCCTGACCCCGATCCACCGTCGACCCTCCTCCCACCCGCGGCGAGGCTACCGCTGTCTGGAGTCTTGCCCGCCGGTCCCCGGGCGGCGAGTGTTGGCGGGTGCGGGTGACGTTCAGCGGTGCCGGTTCCGGGAGCGGGCCGGTCTCCTGGGGACAGCGCGAGGTGTGGGGCGCGGGCCAGGCTGGCCGGGCCATCACCCTCGGCGGGACCACCGGGCTGGCCGAGGGGACCACGGTCGCCGACGTCGCCGACGTGCTCGGCTACGTGCTCACGACCCACCCGTCCCTGCGGACGCGGTTCGAGACCACCGACGGCGCGCTGACCGGCCAGGAGGTGGCGGACGCCGGCGAGGTCGACCTGGCCGTCATCGACACCGACGGTGACGACCCCGAGACCACCGCGAGCGCGCTGGCGCGCCAGTACGACGTCGAGGGCTTCGACCCGGCCGAGGACCTGCCCGTGCGGATGGCCGTGGTGCGGCACCGGGGCAGGCCCACGCACGTCGTGGCCGTCTACAACCACCTGGCCCTCGACGCGTCCGGGTTGGACGCGCTCCTGTCCGACCTGGCGACCCGGCGCGGCGAGACCGGCACGACGCCGCTGGCCCAAGCCCGCTGGCAGTCCTCCCCCGCTGGCCGCGCGGCCAGCGACCGCGCGCTGCGGCACTGGGCCGCCCTGCTCCGCGAGATCCCGGCCCGCCGGTTCACCACGCACACGCCGGGCTACCGGCGCGCCGTCCTGTCCTCCCCGGCCGCCGACGCCGCGAGCCGGATCGTCGCGGCCCGGCTGGGCGCCGACTCCGGCTCGGTCCTGCTCGCCGCGTTCAGCGTCGCGGTCGCGCGGATGACCGGGCAGCCGCGAACGGTCCCGCGAGTGGTGGTGGGCAACCGGTTCCGCGGCGACCTGGCCTCCTCGGTCAGCGCGGTGAGCCAGTTCGGCCTGTGCGCGGTCGACACGGCCGCCGCGTTCCCCGAGGTCGTCTCCCGCGCGTGGCGCGCCTCGCTGTTCGCCTACAAGACCGCCTACCACGACCCGGTCCACCGCCGGGAGCTGATCGCCAGGACGAGCCGCGAGCGCGGCCGCCAGGTCCACCTCGACTGCCTCTACAACGACCGCCGCCGCGACCGGACCAGCCTGCCCTCCACAGTGGACCTCCGGGCGCTCGCCGAGCGCGGCGGGCTCCGGTGGGCGGACTGGCCCTTCGACCCGCCCGACGCCGAGTCCCTCTACCTCCACATCGATGACGGGCTCGACCTCACCCTCTGCGGCAGCCTCCCGGCCGATGACATGGAGACCTGCCTGCGCACGATCGAGCACCTGCTCATCGAGGCGGCCGGCCCGGGTGCTTCACCACCGTCCTGATCGCGGCCACCAGCTGCTCCCGGGTCGGCTGCAGGGCGGTGTCCAGCTCGGGGGCGGCGCCGACGATGGCGCCGTCGGGGCGGGTCACGCGCTTGGGCGGGGCGGTGAGGGGGAACTCCTCCGCGGCGGTGGCCAGGATCTCCGCGCCCAGGCCGCAGAAGCGGTTCGAGTCGTCGATGACGACCAGGCGGCCGGTGCGAGCGACGGACTCGGCCAGGCCGGACCAGTCGAAGGGGTACAGGGAGCGGGGGTCGAAGACCTCGACGGAGACCTCGTCGGCCAGCAGGTCGGCCACGGCGATGGCGTCGTGGACCAGGTGGCCGATGGCGACGACGGTGACGTCGGCGCCCGCGCGGTGGATTCGGCCGCTGCCCAGCGGGATCGGGGCCAGGTCGGCGTAGTCGACGTCCTCGCGGACGCCGAGCGAGGCGAGCGGGCCGAAGAACACCACCGGGTCGTCGTCGCGGATGGCGGTGGTCAGCAGGCCGTAGGCGTCGGTGGGGGTGGCGGGCAGGACCGTCTTGACGCCCATGTGGGCGAACATGCTGTAGGGCTGGTCGGAGTGCTGCGCGCCCCAGCCTGCGCGCCAGCCCGCCGCGGGCATCAGGTAGGTGACCGGGACACTGCGCTGGCCGCCGCTCATCAGCAGGAACTTGTTGGCCTGGTTGGTGATCTGCTCGAACACCAGCAGCAGCAGGAACGGGATCTGGAACTCGACGACCGGGCGGCGACCGGCCAGCGCGGCGCCGGTGGCGAAGTTGGTGAAGCCCTGCTCGGACAGCGGCATCTCCAGCACCCGGTCGGGGCCGAAGCGGTCGAGGAAGCCCGCGGTGACGTTGGTGAGGGCGAAGTTCATGTCCTCGCCGAGCACGAACACCGACTCGTCGCGGGCCATCTCGTCGCCGAGGGCCCGGTTGAGGGCCTTGAGGTAGGACAGCTTGGGCATCGGGTCCTCCTCACACCACGCCCGCGCGCGGGCGCAGGCCGGTGGCGTACATGTGGTCCATGGCGTCCAGCGGGCTGGGCTTGGGGCTCTCCACGGCGAAGCGGACCGCGGCGTCCAGCTCGGCCTCGACCTCCGCGTCGATCCGGCTCCGCTGCGCCGGGTCGACGCGCGCGGCCTGGATGTCGAGCGGGTCGCGCTCCTTCCAGGCGGCGACCTCGGCCGGGTCGCGGTATCTCAGGCGGGTCTTCAGCTCGAAGGTGTGGTGGCCGTGGTAGCGGTAGGTGCGCATCTCCAGCAGGGACGGCCCCTCCCCCGCGCGGGCCCGCGCGACGGCCGCCGACACGGCCTCCTGCACCACCTCGGCGTCCTGGCCGTCCACAGAGGATGACGGGATGCCGAACGCCTCACCCCGCCCGGTGATGGTGCCCGCGACGGCGGCGCCCACCGGCAGGGTGGTGGCGTAGCGGTTGTTCTCGCAGATGTAGACCACCGGCAGCCGCCACAGCCCGGCCAGGTTGAACCCCTCCAGCAGCGCGCCCTGGCTGACCGCGCCGTCGCCGAAGAAGCTCAGCACCACCGCCCCCGACCCGCGCAGCGCCCACGCCACGCCCGCGGCGATGGCCGCGCCGTGCCCGACGGTCCCGGTGGCGTTGTAGACGTTCGCCGAGAAGTCCGACGGGTGGAAGGAGCCGCCGCGCCCGGCGTCGACGCCGGTGACCCGGCCCGCCATCTCGGCCAGCACCCTGGCCGGGTCGCAGCCCTTGGCCAGCAGGTGGCCGTGGCCGCGGTGGCTGGAGAACACCACGTCGTCGGGTCCCAGGCAGGCGCAGGCCCCGGCCGAGACCGCCTCCTGCCCGATGCACGGGTGGATGCCGCTGACGATCTCCCCGGAGGCCACCAGGTCGATGGCGCGCTCCTCGAAGCGGCGGATGAACCGGATCACCCGGTACAGCGCCGTGCTGTCAGCCACGGCCCTCACCTCCCATCGCGGCGACCACATCCGCCCCGTGGCGCCAGATCAGCGCCATCGCCAGCCGTTCCAGTCCGAACGCGACACACGCGGTGTGGCCCGCCGCGCCGTCGGCGGTGAAGCCGAAGACGTCGCCGAAGTGCTCCTTGTGGTAGTTGGCCGAGGCCACCGCCTGCACCACCCCGTCGGCCACCGGCACCCGGAACTCCAGCTTGAGCTCCTGCTGGCGCTGCGCGGCCTGGTAGAACTTCTTGGTCGGCCCGAAGAACGGGTCGTCGGCCACCTCGACGGACGGGTCCAGCCCGAGGCCGGTGAGCCAGTCGGTGACGCGGTTGAGCCAGGCGGCCCGCCACTTCAGGCAGTGCTCCTCATCGCCCGCGGTCACCAACTCCAGCATCCGGAACGACCGGAGCCTGCCCGGCTCGCTGGTCGCCTCCTGCCGGAAGCAGGTCGCCTCGACGCCCACCTTCACCGGCACCGCCAGGTCCGTCCCGGCGATGGTGGCGTACACGGGGTAGCAGGCGGCGGGCAGCAGGACCAGGTCGCCGATGCGCTGGTCGGTGTGCCACTGCCCGCCCTCCACGGCCAGCGGTGACAGGCGCGCCCATTCTCGCGGGGTGCCCTGGAAGCCGTGCACGGTGCCGAGCAGCTGCGGGAAGGTCCGCGCGTAGCCCGCCCGCTCGATGGTGGACCGCGCGATCACCGGCGGGATCGCCAGCCGGTGGAATCCCTCGTCCTCGGCCAGGCCCGCCACCCCGGCCCTGATCAGCCCGACGACCCGCTCGAACTCCGCCGGGTAGAGGTACACACCGGGGGCTCCAGTAGGAATCGGCGCTGGGGGGATCGCTGTTGGGGGGATCTGTGGCTCGCTCACGGCATCTCCTCTGGCCAGCGGTGCTCGCGCACGTGGAAGTCTTCGGGGCCCGCGAGCGCGACGGCGGCGGCGTAGCCCGGCGGGGCGGGCACATCGCGGACCCGGTATCGGCCCTCCGGCCGGTGGACGACCGGGTCGAGCACCGGGACGGCCAGCCCGGGGAACAGCCGGCCGCCCGCGGCCTTGACGCAGGCTTCCTTGCGGGCGAACAGCCGGGTGTAGCGCTCCCGGTCGTCCCCGACGTGGCGCGCCTCGGCCGCGGGGAAGAACCGCCGCGCCACCCGGGCCGGGTCGGCGACGCTGAGCTCCTGCAGGTCGACGCCCACCGCGTGGCTGGGCGTGCACGCTACGAGCGCCCGGCCCGCCGAGCGCGACAGGCTCACCCGGACCCGGCCCACCTCGGGCTTGCCGTGCCTGCCGACGCGCCAGCGCACCTCGGCGGGCTCGACCCCGAGCGCCCGGGCGGCGACAGCGCGGGCGACGCCGTGGGCGGCGACGAATTCCGCCCGGCGCGCCGGGTCGAGGGCGGCGGCCCGGCGGCGCTCCTCGGCGTCCAGGGTGTCGTCCAGCGAGGAAATCGCCGGGTCCGCCAGCCACGGTTCGACCAGCCAGATGTCCACCACCCGCGTACCCATGGGGGCCATCACGCCACCTCCAGGAACGACACGCACAGGTAGCCGAGGGACGGCTCGTAGTCCGCCACCGCGACCGGACCGGTGCGCGTCGACTGGGACAGCTCCCACCACGGCCCGGTATAGGGCTGCCCTGCCTCGGCCACCACCGCGTGCCCCGGCACGTGCCCGGCCAGGGCGGCGCCCGCGATGACCGCCGGGTGCCCGGCCAGCGCCGCCCCCACGGCCTCCGGCGTCGCCTGGGTGTGCTGGCGGACCTCCACGGCCTGCTCGGATGCCTCCAGCCGCAGGACGACGGCGGTGTGCCGGTCCGGGACCGGGGCGGGCACCCGGGGCTCGTAGTGCAGCGCGGACTGCTCGACGACGACCAGCAGCGCCCGCGCCGGGGCGTACGCCTGGATCAGGCGCAGCGCGGTGAACGGCGCCGCCCGGCCCTGGTCGCACACCGCGAACGCCATCGGCCGCCCGGGGCAGCGGTCGCTGAGGTAGCACGCCGTGGCCCGGCCGAGGCGCAGGTCGTGCATGGCGTAGGCGAGCACCAGCAGGTCCACCGGCTCGTCCGGCCCGACCACCGAGGGCAGCAGCGCCTCGGCCATCTCGCCGAAGGAGTGCCCCGCGCCCTCGGCGGGCAGGTCCTCGCGCAGCGGGTTGCCGTACGGGCGCGTCAAGTCGGCCAGGAACGGCCGCAGCGCCGGGTCGAGGGCGCTCGGCGAGGTCTCGGCGAACACCCGGCCGACCGCGGCGGCCAGCCTCACTCGTCGGCCACCGTGTGGGTGGCGATGTAGTCGGCGAGCGTGCCGACGGACTCCAGGTCGGACTGGTCGATCTCCTCGACGTCGATCTGGATGTCCAGGCGGTCCTCCAGCTCCAGCAGCAGCTCCAGGGTGCCTGCCGAGCTCAGGCCCAGCTCGGCGAACAGCTTCGTGTCCGGCGTCGGCGGGGGCAGCTCGCGCTTGAGCACCCCCGGCAGCAGGGCGCCGATGCCCGCCATCACCTGAGCGCGCAGGTCGGACTCCGTCGTCTGCATGTGACCGTCCCTTCCATACCGAAACCCGAGAAGCCGTCAGTGCTGGAACACCATGGCGGAGAAGGTGGCGCCGAGGCCCGCGGCGCCGATCAGGTACGGCTCGCCCGGGTGCAGCAGGCCGCGCTCCAGCGCGGTGCGGTAGTTGAGGAACGGGTCGGCGGCGAAGCAGTGGCCGGTGACCGGCACGTTGTCCAGCACCACCCGCTCGACCGGGTAGCCGATCAGCTTGCACACCCGGCGCCAGGACACCGCGTTCACGTTGTGCGGCAGCAGGACCGGAATGTCCTCAAGGGACAGACCGGCCTGCGACACCGCGGACAGCAGCACGCCCGCGAGCAGTTCGGGGTACTCCTTCTGGAACCGCAGCGCCAGCTCGCGGTCGATCGCGGGCCTGCCGTCGAAGTCGCCGCGCGTGTCCACCGCGTAGGACAGCAGCCGGTCGCGGGCCCCGTGCGCGCTGACCAGGGCCGCGCCCGACGCCTCGCCGAAGACCGCGGTCTCGGGCACCAGCCGGGCGTCCGGGGTGAAGGTCTTCTCCCCCGCCAGCACGAGGCCGAGCGCGTCCGGGTCGGGATCGGCCGCGAGCAGCCTGCCCACCGCGTCGATGGCGAGCAGCCCGCCCGCGCAGGCGTGGTGGGTGATGGTGAAGGCCAGCGCGTGGCCGAGGCCGATCTTGTGGCACAGCTCGTGCAGCGGGTTCTCGGGGTAGGGCACGGAGACCGGCATGCTGCGGGCGTGGACGACGTAGCGGACGCGGTGCTCGCGGCCGCGCAGCTCGGCCAGCCCGGCGGTCGCGGCGAGCAGCAGGTCCAGCGGGGAGCCGCCGGGGTCGAGGCGCACCTCGGCGAGGCCGTGGAAGCGGCGGAACAGCCGCACCTGCCGGTCGGTCAGGCCCAGTGGCAGGTCCTCCAGCGGCACGGCCAGCGGGGGCACGTGCGCGGCCACCGCCGAGAGCGCGGTCATGCCAGGACACCGGTGCGCGCGGCCGGGTCGAGCGCCGCCTCCACCAGGACCGCCTCGATCTCCGTGGCCAGCCCCACCAGGGCCTTCGGCGCGGCCCGGTGGGTGTCGACGGTCAGGGTGAACCGCAGCGCGTCGGCATCGTCGTCGACGTTGAGGTACAGCAGCGGGCTGTCGACGTCGGTCCACGAGACCCACTCGTGCCGCGCGCGGGCCCGCGCGGCGGTGATCTCCTCGGGGCCCGCGGTGTCGGTGAAGACCTCGGTGCGGCCGGGCGGGCGGCGGTCGTTGAAGTAGCTGTCGAGTTCGACGCCGTCGGGCAGGTCGGCCTTGACGGCCTTGACCATCGCCGCGCGCCGGTTCGGGTCGTAGTAGGCGTACTTGTAGGTGATCATGGTGGCCCGCTTGGCCCGCCGGACCGCCTCGTCGAAGGGCAGGTCGGCGACGTCGACCATGAGCGGGCAGGTCTGGGCCAGCGTGCACACCGAGTTCACCAGGGACTGGCGGAACCGGTTGTTGACCGCCATCTGCAGCACGACCGGGTTGGGGCCGATCGTGCGGGCCAGCGCCACCGCGTAGCCCGCCAGCAGGACCGGGGAGGTGTCGATGCCGACGCGGGTGGCGATCACCCGCGTCGCCAGCAGCGAGGCGGGCGAGGTGAACCTGAGCGAGCCCCACCGGGGCTCGCGCTTGTCGTCGGACTCGCCGTCGACGCAGCGGGGCGACGCCGTGCGCAGGACGCGTTCCCAGTAGCGCAGGACCGCCTCGGTCTGGCGGTCGGCCGCGGGCGTGCTCTCCTTCGCGGCCAGCTCCAGCGGCTGCATGGCGGCGGGCGGGCCGGTCGCGTCCATATTGGACAGGTCGGCGACGAGCGCGTCCAGGCCGTGCGCGTCGATGGCGAGGTGGCTGTAGACCGCGACGGAGTGGGTGGGCGCGCCGTCGGCGACCACGACCGCCATCCGGACCGGCCACTCCCCCGCCGGGTCGAACGAGGTGCCCTGGTACTCCCGCTTGACCCGCTCGGCGACCTCGGCCGGGTCCTCCCCGGCCGCGTCGATGACCGCCAGCCCGATCTCGCCGGAGTCGTGGACCTGTTGGCGGGGCTCGCCCGCGGGGTCGTCGAACAGCAGTCGGGTGCGCAGCGACTGGTGGCGGCCCATGACGTGGCGCAGCACCGCGACCGCGTGCTCCAGCGTCGTGCCGGGCGCGAGCGGCACGATCCCGGCGAGGGTGGGCGGGGTGCCGGTCAGGGCGACCACGCGCCACACCGTGCGCTGGCCCCAGGTCAGCGGGCCGACCCCGCTGCCCGCTCCGGTGAAATCGACGAGGATCGTGTCCACCATGCGCTCTCCCCGCCGGACAAATGCGTTGCCTGTCGCATTCTTGGCAGCCCCGACTGGTCATGTCAACGGCGAGGGGGAAGATGCCGGTGCGGCCATTCGGCGGTGATGGGAAAATAGATGGTGACTGCGCTCGGCAGGCGCGGTAGGTTGCCGACGAGTCACTTATGAAAGGGCTCGCCGTGACACTATTCGAGCGGACCCGATGAGCCGCTTCCTGTTCGTCGTCCCGCCGCTGGCCGGACACGTCAACCCGGCCCTGGGCGTGGCCCAGGCGCTGGACGGGCACGACGTGGCCTGGTGCGGCCCCGAGCTGCACCTGCGACCGCTGCTGGGCCAGGACGCCACGGTGTACCCGACAGGCTCGCGCCTGTTCCGCCCGCAGGCCGGGCACGGGCCGGCCGCGGTCAAGACCGTGTGGGAGCGGTTCATCGTGCCCTTCACCCGGTTCAGCCTGCCCGCCGTCGAGCGGGCGGTGCGCGACTTCCGCCCCGACGTCCTGGTGGTCGACCAGCAGTGCCCCGCGGGCGCCATCGTCGCGCACCGCCACGGCCTGCCCTGGGCGACGCTGGCCGCCACCACGATGGAGCTGGGCGCCCCGCTGCCGGAGCTGGAACCCTGGTTCACCGCCCACCTGAGCGCGCTGTGGACCGGCGCCGGGATGCCCGAGTCCGAGTTCGTCGACCTGCGCTTCTCCCCGTACCTGGTCATCGCCGCGACCAGCCGCGCGCTGACCGGCCCGATGCCGCTGCCCGAGCACTTCGCCCTCCTCGGGCCGCTGCTCGCCGACCGCCCCGGCCAGCCGGACTTCCCCTGGGAGTGGCTGTCGGAGGACCAGGACCACGTGCTGGTCTCGGTCGGCACGCTGGCCGACGACGTCGCGGGCGGCTTCCTGCACGCCGCGCTGGACGCGCTGGCCCCGCTGGGGGGCAGGCTCAAGGCCGTCATCGCCGCCCAGCCGGACGCGCTGCCGACGCCGCCGCCGCACGTGCTGGTCACGCCCCGCGTGCCGCTGCTGCACCTGCTGCCGCACCTCGACGCCGTCCTCACCCACGGCGGCCTCAACACGGTGTGCGAGTCGCTGGCGCACGGCGTGCCCCTCGTCGTCGCCCCCATCCGCCACGACCAGCCGATCAACGCCGCCCACGTCGTCGCGGCCGGGGCGGGGGTGCGGGTCGACTTCACCACCGCCGACGCCGGCGAGCTGCGCGCGGCCCTGACCACCGTCCTGGACGAGCCGTCCTACGGCGCGGCCGCGCGCCGCGTCCGCGACGACTTCGCCGCCGCCGGTGGCGCGCGCGCCGCCGCGGCACACCTGGGCCGACTGGCCGCCGCCCCGGCGTGGGCCGCGGCCCGCGAGAGCAGGAGCACGACATGATCGAGACGACCGACCTGCGCAAGACGTTCACCGTGGGCAAGGGCCGCAAGGCGCGCACGGTCGACGCGGTGCGCGGGGTCGACCTGTCGGTGGCCGAGGGCGAGATCTTCGGCTTCCTCGGCCCCAACGGCGCGGGCAAGACCACCACGCTGCGGATGCTCTGCACGCTGCTGGAACCCGACAGCGGCCACGCCGTCATCGCCGGTGCCGACCTGCTCCGCGACGCCGCGGGGGTGCGCACCCGGGTCGGCTACGTCGCCCAGGGCGGCACCACGACCGACGGGGTCTCCCCCCGCGAGGAGCTGGTCCTGCAGGCCAGGATGTACGGCATCCACAAGGCCGAGGCGATCACCCGCACCGAGGCCGCGCTGCGCGCCTTCGAGCTGGCCGACTTCGCCGACCGCCCCTGCCGCACCCTCTCGGGCGGGCAGCGCAGGCGGGTGGACATCGCCATGGGCATCATCCACCGGCCCAGGGTGATGTTCCTGGACGAGCCCACCACCGGCCTGGACCCGCAGTCCCGCGCGCACCTCTGGGACGAGGTGCGCAGGCTGCGCGACGAGGGCATGACCGTCTTCCTGACCACGCACTACCTCGACGAGGCCGACGCGCTCTGCGACCGGATCGCGATCATCGACCACGGCGAGATCGTCGCGGGCGGCACCTCGGCGGAGCTGAAGCACCAGGTGGCGGGCGACGTGGTGACCGTCGGGCTCAACGGCTCGGCCCCGCGCGCCGCCGCGCTCCTCGGCGGGCGCCCCTACGTGCGCAAGCTGGAGGTCAGCGGGGACGGGCTGCGCCTCTACGTCGACGACGGCGTCACCGCGATGCCGCAGATCCTGCGCGCCCTCGACGGCGAGGACATCGTCTTCGACGGCCTGGAGCTGCACCGCCCGAGCCTCGACGACGTGTTCCTCACCAAGACCGGCCGCTCGCTGCGCGAGAAGTAGTCAGGAGACCCCATGAAGCTCGCCCGCGACACCTGGCTGGTCTACCAGCGGCAGCTGCTGCTGGTGGCGCGCACCCCGTCGCGCCTGGTCATCGGGTTCGTCCAGCCGATCGCCTACCTGCTGCTGTTCGCCCCGCTGCTCAAGGCCGCGCTGGCCCCGGTCGGCGCGACCACCATGGCCGACGCCTACCGCGTCTACGTCCCCGGGCTGCTGGTCATCCTGGTCCTGCTCAGCGGCTTCTTCGCCGGGTTCGGCCTGCTCGGGGAGCTGAAGGCGGGGGTGATCGAGCGCTCGCGGGTCACCCCGATGAGCCGCTTCGCGCTCATCCTCGGCCGGGCGCTGTCGGAGGTCACCACGCTGATGGGCCAGGCGGTGGTGATCACGGTGGTGGCGATCCCGATGGGCCTGAGCGTGCACCCCGGCTGGCTGCTGGTGGCCTACGCGATCCTGGCCGTGATGGCGCTGATGTCCTGCGCGGTGTCCTACGGCCTCGCCCTGCTCGTGCCGAACCCCGCCGCGCTCGGCCCGATGATCAACAGCGTGTCGCAGCCGCTCGCCCTGCTCTCCGGGGTGCTGCTGCCGCTGACCCTGGCCCCGCAGTGGCTGGTGTCGATCGCCCAGTGGAACCCGATCTACTGGACGACCAACGGCACCCGCGCGCTGTTCACCGGCTCGCCCGGGGACGCGGTGGTGTGGCAGGGGACGCTGATAATCGTCGTGCTCGCCGTCGCGGCGGTCGTGTGGTCGTCGCGGCTATTCGCGAGGCAGGTCCGGTGAATGCGCGCGGGAATTGCCCGACCGGGCTCCGGTCGGGCAATTCCCGCGTATTCAGTCCGCGATGGCCTCCACATAGATGGTCTCGTCATTGCGAATTGTCTGGTCGAGCGCGGCGACGTCTGATCTCGCGCCTTCCCGATACGCGCGCGTGGTGATGGCCCCGGCGCGGAACCCGGCTTCGGTCAGGGCGTGGGCCAGCTCGTCGGCGTCGTAGATCCAGCGGTGGCCGTAGAGGTAGAAGATCTGGTTGAGCATGAACGCCCGGCGCTCGGGCATCGGCGGGGCGACATCGCCCAGCGCCATCCGCACGCGGCGGCGGTGCTTGGCGTAGAACCGGCTGTCCTCGGCGTAGCCCGCGATGTAGGCGGCCAGGTCGGGCGTGGTCAGCCGGAGCAGGCCGCCGGGGGCGAGCACCCTGCGCACCTCGCGCAGCCAGCCGATGCCCTCGGCCAGGTTCACGTGCTCCACGAGGTGCTCGGCGTAGACCCAGTCCAGCGCGCCGTCGGCGATGGGCAGCGGCGCGCAGACGTTCATCTGAGTGAAGTGCGCGCCGCCGTCGACCCGGTACAGCCTGCCCGGCTCCGTCGACCCGGTGGGGCCGCGCAGGCCCACCAGGTCGCTGCCGAGCCCGGCGGGGTGCGACGTGCGGAACGCGGCGAACTCCACGCCGGTGATGCCGAGCCCGGCCAGCGCCTCGCGGGTCAGCGGGAACTCCGCGGGCACCTCCTCAAGCTCGCCGCACTCCGCCAGGCCCTCGGTGAAGGCGTCCATCCTGGCCGACAGCGCCGCGGGGTCCGCCCAGTCCCAGTCCACTCAGGACCTCCAGAGGACCGGGCAGTAGTCCGGGTCGGTGTAGTCGGGCAGCCCGTCGGCGTCGCGGCGGACCAGGACGTCGTGGTTGTAGCCGACCGGGGTGCCGTCGGGCTTGCGGTACGGGCGGTGCCGGTTCGCGCCGTCCTGCAGGTGCATCGACAGCGCCCGGCGCGGGACGTCGGCCAGGTTGGGCCCGCTGCCGTGGTAAGTCTTGCAGTGGTGGAAGCTCATGTGCCCCTTGGGGATCAGCATGGGCACCTTGCGCACCTCGGCGCCGTTGTGCGCGGCGTTGGCCGAGAGCAGCCGCTCCAGCTCGTCGCGGTCGCGGTGGGCGAAGTGGCGGGTGGAGTCGTCGCCGGGCAGCTCGGCCCACCGGTGGCTGCCGTCGACCATGGTGATGGTGCCGAAGCGCTCGTCGCAGTCGTGGAACGGGATGAACGCGGTGAGCATGTCCTCGGAGGTGCAGTTCTGCCAGTAGTGGCGGTCCATGTGCCAGGGCACCCGGTTGCTCGGCTCGTCCGGGCGCGGCGGCTTGTAGATCAGGGTGCACTGCCAGACGCGGATCTCCTCGGCCTGGGCCAGGCGGGCGGCCACGGCGCCGATCAGCGGCTTGCGCAGGATCGCGGCGATCTCGTCGTTCTCGTAGTGCACGTAGTCGTTGTGGCGCTGGACATCGCCGTCCTCCGGGGTCCAGTAGGCGAGGTTCGGCGGGCGCACGGGCAGCGTCCGGTCCGTGTGACCGGCGTAGAAGCGCTCGGTCGCCTCGACGAGGGCGTCCACCTCGTCGTCGGTGAACAGCTTGCGGGTCAGGTACCAGCCGTCGCGGGCGTACTCGGCGACCTCGGCGTCGGTCGGCAGCAGCGCCCGCTCCGCCGCGGTCAGGTCGAAGGTCAGCTCAGTGGTCATCGGGCTCCTCCTGCGGGCAGCGCCGCGCGGGCCTGCTCGCGTTCGACGGCTCGGTAGAGCGCCTTGATGTTGGCGCTGCCGAAGGTCAGCGCGCCCATGCGCTCGATCACCTCGAAGAACAGCGTGCGCCGCGGGTGGGTGGTCTGGGTGAAGATCTGGAACAGCTCGCCCTCGCTGTCGCGGTCGACCAGGATGTTCAGCTCGCGCAGCTGCTCCACCGGCACGCCCGCGCTCTCCAGTTCCTCGTAGTAGGCGGCCGGGGTGGCCAGGAACCGCACACCGCGCTCGGCCAGGGTGCGCACCGCCGTGGCGATGTCGTCGGTGCGGAAGGCCAGGTGCTGCACGCCCGGACCGGAGTGCGCGGCCAGGAACGCGTCGATCTGGCCGGGTTCGGCGGTCGCGTCCGGTTCGAGCAGGGTCACGGTGACCTCGCGGGAGGCGCTCTGCACCACCTTGGAGTTCATCGCCTGCCCGCCGACGACGATGCGCTCCTCGAAGATCTCCGTGAACCCCAGCACCTTCTCGTAGTAGGCGACCGTCGGGACCAGCTCGCCCGGCGGGACGCACGCGGCCACGTGGTCGACGGCCACCAGCAGGTCCAGCGGCGCCCCGCCTGCCACGGCCGGGCCCACCCGCTCCAGCAGCGCCCCAGGGCGGACGAACTCGTGCGCCACGTCGCCGAACCCGCGGATGCGGCCCGGTCCGACGACGGCGGCGCCGCGGCGCTCGGCCTCGGCGAAGGCCGCCACCGGGTTGTCGGTGGCCAGGGCGATCATGGCCAGGCCGTCGCCGTGGCGGTCGACGTAGCCGGTCGCGGGGTGGTCCGGGGCGCGGCCCTCGGTGAGCAGGATCAGGACGCGGCCCTGGCCCACCAGCACCGAGCGGCTGTCCGGCCGCTCGGGCAGGGCGCCCAGCGCCCGGAACCCGTACTCGGCGCACAGCTGGGCTGCCACGCCGTCGGCGTCGGCGACGTGGAACTCGACGTGATCGATGTCGTGTACGCGCATCATCAACCTCTGCTGTGCTGGAAGCGGGCCAGTCGGGTGGACGCGGGGCCGATCAGCAGGCTCACGTTGTGGCCGCCGAAGGCGAAGGTGTTGGTGAGCGCGGCGCGGACGGTGGTGGCGCGGGCGCCGCCGCGGACGTGGTCGAGGGCGCACCCCGGGTCGGGGTCGTCCAGGTTGTGGGTGGGCGGCAGCACCCCGGTGGCGACCGACAGCGCGGTCGCGGCCGCCTCCACCGCGCCGGAGGCGCCGAGCATGTGCCCGGTCAGCGCCTTGATGGAGCTGACGGCCGGGCCGCCGTCGGCGCCGAACACCGCGCGGATGGCCGTCGCCTCGGCGGCGTCACCGAGCTTGGTCGAGGTGCCGTGGGCGTTGACGTAGTCCACATCGGACGGGACGAGCCCGCCGTCGGCGATGGCGCGGCGCATGACCGCGGCGGCGCCGGAGCCGTCCGGGCGCGGTGTCGTCGGGTGGTGGGCGTCGGTGGTGACGCCCCAACCGAGCAGCTCGGCGTAGGCGGGGACGCCGCGGGCGTCGGCGTGCGCGGTCCGCTCGACGACGAAGACCCCCGCGCCCTCGCCGAGCACGAACCCGTTGCGGCCCGCGTCGAAGGGCCTGCTCGCCGCCGCGGGGTCGGCGAACCCCCTGGCCAGCGCCCAGGCGTTGGCGAAGGCGCCCGCGACGGTCGGGTGCAGGGCGGTGTCGCTGCCGCCGCAGACGACGACGTCGGCCTCGCCCGCGCGGATCAGCCGCACCGCCTCGGCGATGGACTGCGCGCCCGCCGCGCACGCGGTGGCGATGCAGGAGCTGTAGCCGCGGAAGCCGTGCTTGATGGCGATGCGGGCGGCCGCCATGTTGGCCAGCATCCCGGGCAGCAGGTACGGGCTTACCTGTTTGCCGCCGCGCCTGGCCGCGGCGTGGTTCTCGTAGGTCTCCAGGCCCGCGCCGCCGGTGGACACCACGACCGCGACCCGCTCGGGGTCGGCGTCGGCGGTGGTGAGCCGGGCGTCGGCGATGGCGTCGTCGGCCGCGGCCATGGCCAGGAGCACGAACCGGTCGACCCCGCGGGCCTCCCTGGCGGGCAGCACCTCGCTCGCGGCGATGTCCGGGGCGATCCCGGCCGCGGCGAGCACCCCGGCGAGCGGGTGGCCCTCCGGTGGCGCGGACAGGCCGGTGCGGCCCGTGCGCAGCGCGTCGAACACGTCATCGGGTTTGCGCCCGACCGGGGTGACCAGGCCGATCCCGGTGATCGCCGCGGTGGCCCTCATGGCCGCCGCGCCTGTGCGCGCAAGGCGACCTTGCGGACCTTGCCGGTGGGCCCCAGCGGGAGGTGTTCGTCGTCGACGACCAGGATTTGGCGGACGGTGGCGGCGACGTCCGGGCCCAGCGCGGCGCGGATCGCGGCGTCGCGGTCGGCGGCCGGATCGGCGGCGGCGTCGAGCTGGAGCAGCACGTCGGTGGCCACCGCGCCGTCCACCCTGACCGCGACGACCGTGCAGTCGGCCACGTCGGGGCAGGCCATGAGCACGCGCTCCTCGGACATGGCGGTGTGGAGGCGTTTCCCGCCGCCGAGGTCGACGGTGTCGACGAGCCGGTCGACGTGGTAGTAGTAGCCCTCCTCGTCGCGGTAGACGAGGTCGCCGGTCAAGAAGTAGCCGCGCACGCGGGTCCGGTAGGTGGTGGCCGAGTCGTTCCAGTACCCCAGGGACAGGGTGGGCGACTTGGTGCCCAGCTCCCCCACGGTGTTCGGCGGGAGCTCGGCGCCGTCGGGGTCGAGGACGGCGGTCTCGGCGAAGGCGTGCGGCTTGCCGATGCAGCGGCCGTAGCGGCTGGTCTCGGTGGTGTGGGTGATGAAGAAGTGCGAGTGGCCCATCTCGCTGGAGCCCAAGCCGTCGATGAACGCCGAGCCGGGCCTGCGCCGCCTGCCCTCCCTGGTGGCGACCTCGCGGTAGCCCAGGGAGATCAGCCTGCGGATGTGCGCCTCGTGCGCGCAGTCGCCGGTGTTCCACCACAGCGACACCGAGTCGAGGTCCCGGCCGCGCAGGTCGGCGCGGGCCAAGTCCGACCAGGTCGCGGCGAAGCCCAGCACGGCGCTCGGGCGCCAGCTCTCGACGGCGTCGACGACGGACGTGCCGCTCTGCTTGGACAGGGCCAGCAGCTGGCTGTCGATGGACAGCGCCAGGTTGAGCGCGATGAGGGTGGCCGCGTGCGGGGCGGGCAGCGCGGAGAGGATGCGCTCGGTGCCCTGGGCCTTGGGCAGGCGCAGGCGGTGGCGGTTGGCGGCGTAGAGGCTCGCGTGGGAGTGCACGACGGCCTTGGGCACGCCGGTGGTGCCCGAGGAGTGGGTGATGGCCACCGGGTCGTCGCCGTGGAAGCGGTACGGGGCGGGCGCGTCGTCGGGGTCGGCGGCGCCGAGGGTCTCGATCGGGGCCAGCGCGGTCATCCCGTGGTCGGCGAGCGCGGCGCGGCGCTCGGCGTCGGCGAGGAACCCCACGGCGTTGAGGCGTCCGATGTAGAGGGCGGCGATGTCGGCGGGGACCTTGGCGTTGACGAGCGCCGGGATCGCGCCGATGCGGGCCAGGGCCAGGAAGGTGAGGATGTTGTCCGCGGCGCTGGTCGCGGTGAGGGCGACCGGGTCGCGCCTGCGGATGCCCAAGGCGTGCAGGGCAGCGGCGCGGGCGCGGACGCGCTCGTCGAGGACCCCGACGGTGAGGGCGGTCCACGCGGGGACGCCGTCGGTGTCGGTGTCGAAGGTGAACGCGGGCCGGTCCAGGCCGACGCCGCGCTCGACCAGCGTGGTCAGCACGTTCCCCGCGCCCACGGTGGGGTCCTTGGCCAGGTGGGCCCTGGTGTTCGTCATGCGGCTCCCATCGCGGTGACCAGCAGCGCGTGCGCGTGGTCGGTTTCCCCGGGTTCGGCGGCCAGGTCGGCGACGATGACCAGGACGGCGTCGAGGTCAGCGCCCATGCCCGCGCCCATGTCAGCGCCCATGTCGGCGTCGGCGGCCAGCAGGTCGGCGCACGCCAGCGCGTCGGCCAGCGGGTCGCCGGTGGGACTGGTGCACACCAGCGGGCCGACCAGCCCGTGCAGCGCCGCGATGTGGCCGAGCACGGCGTTCGGATTGGACTGGAAGAACAGCAGCGGCGGCACCCGCCTGCCCGCCGTGACCGCCTCGGTGATGGCGCGCGCGGTCGCGGTGTCACCCCGGGCGCTGGCGAGGACGATGCCGGTCCGCGGGGTCGGCGGGGCCAAGCCGAGGCACCGGCGGGCCACCTCGGCGACCATCGGGCTGAAGGCAGAGACGACGAAACCCGCGATCGGCGGGACTGTGTTGCCCACGTGCTCTGGGTTGCCCACGTGCCCTGGGGTGCCCGGGTGTTCTGGGGTGCCCGGGTGTTCTGGCCAGTGGGCCTCGGCGAGGACGGCCCGGCCGGTGACGGTGGTGGTCATGGGGCACCGACCAGCAGGGCGGTGTTGGCGCCGCCGAAAGCGGTGTTGACCGTCAGCGCGTGCCCGGAGGTGGTGGTCCTCGGGGTGAGCACGACGTCGAGCGCGCAGTCCGGGTCCTGGCCCAGGTAGCCCGCGTTCACCGGCAGGCGGCCCGACCGCAGGGCCAGGATGGTGACCACCAGTTCCACCAGGCCCGACGCCTCCAGGGTGTGGCCGTGGACGGACTTGGTGGAGCTGACCGGGACCGTGCCGAAGACGTGGCGCAGGGCGGCGGCCTCGGCGGCGTCGTTGTGCCCGGTCCCGGTGCCGTTGGCGTTGACGTAGCCGATGTCCTCCGGGGACAGCCCGGCCCGCGACAGCGCGGTGGAGATCGCGCCCGCCAGGCCGGAGCCGTCGGGGCGGGGGCGGACCACGTGGTAGGCGTCGCCGCGCCTGCCCCAGCCCGGCAGGCGCGCCACCACGGCCGCGCCCCGGGAGCGGGCGGCGGGCGCGGACTCGACCACCACGGCGGCCACGCCGTCCCCCAGGACCATGCCCTGCCTGCCCAGGCTGAACGGGCGGACGCGGCCGTCGCGGGCCAGCGCGCGCCCGGCGTCGAAGGTGGCGAACATGTCCGGCTCGACCAGGTACCCGGCGGCCACGGTGACGCGGTCGGCGCGGCCGAGGGCGACCATCGCGGCCGCGTCGGCGACGGCGGTGCTCGCCGCCACGCAGGCGCCGGTGTACGTGCGCGCCACGCGGGTGCGGAGGCGGCCCGCCACCGCATCGGCGACGGCGGCGTTGTCCGCGCCCGCGTGGGCGGCCAGCAGCAGGGGGGTGTCCGCGGGCGGTCCCGCCTCCTCGATCACGCCGATCAGCTCGTCCACAAGGGACGATGGGGCGGGCATCACCGACGCCTGGTCGGTGCGGTACCCGGCCGTGTCGAACCGGGTGAGCGGGCCGAACGCGGGAATGCCCGCGAACCCGTCGGCCACCAAGGCGCCCTCGGCGAAGCCGGTGCGCAGCGCGGCGCCGGTCACGACCACCTCAGGCACCGGCGGCCTCCGTGATCGCCGCCCGCAGGGCGCCGACCGCCCCGCTGACGGTGGTCATGGCGGCGAACACCTCGTCGGTCAGGTCGAGTTCCACGCCGTAGCGGCGCTCGACCTGGGCCAGCAGCCAGGTCAGCTCAAGGGAGTCCAGCCGCTCGCCGACCTCGCCGGGGTCGCGGTCGCCGTACTCGGCGAGCATCGACACCACGTCGGCGCGCTCGGGAAGCATCTCAGGTCGCCGGGGCGAGCCGCGCCGCCAAGGCGCCGGTGAACTCGTCCAGGGTCATCAGGGCCAGCGTCTCCATGTCGTCGTCGCCGAACTTGATGTGGTACTCGTCCTCGACCTGCACGGCGAGGTCGGCCAGGGCCAGCGACTCGAGGTCCAGGCCCGCGGGGCCCAGCTCAGTGTCGCCGGTGACCTCGCTGACGTCGTAGTTCATCTCGGCCAGCGCGCTGACCACGAACTCGCGGAGCCGCTCGTTCATCGCTCACCCTCCATCCGGTCCTCCCGCGCCCGCAGCACCGCCGCGTCGCGGACGATCTTCCCCGTGGCCGTCCTTGGCAGCGCCGCCATCGCGACGATCTCGCGCGGGCGCTTGAACGGCGCCAGCTCGACGGCGAGCGCGGCGGCCACGTCGTCCACTGTGGAATCCCCGTCGAGCGCCACGTACGCCCGGATGCCGCCGTCGAACAGCACGACGGCCTCGCGCACACCCGCCAGCCCGGCCAGGGTCTGCTCCACCTCGGTGAGGTCGACCTTCAGCCCGCCGAGGGAGACCTGGGAGTCCAGCCTGCCCAGGACGGTGAGCCGGGACCCCTCGACCCGGCCCGCGTCCCTGGTCGCCAGCCAGCCCTCGGCGAACCGCGTCGGGTCGGACAGGCCGAGGTACGGGGACTCGGCCAGCGAGATCCACAGCTCGCCGCCGTCCACCCTGGCCCGCAGCCCCTCGGTCAGCTCGACCGAGGGCCACAGCCCGCCCGAGAGGTCGGTCGCGATGACCCCGACCTCGGTCATCCCGTACATCGTGCCCAGCGGGACACCGAAGCGCTCCCGGAACCGCGGCGGCACCTCGGGCCGCACGAGTTCCCCCGCGACGATCATCCGGCGCAGCGCGGGAACCGGCCCCGCGGCGCCCGAGGTCAGCAGCTCGGCGTGGAACGGCACGCCGATGACGGTGGTCGGGGCGCCATCGCCGACCGCGGCCAGGACGCCCTCCGCGGTGAGCCGCCGCGGCAGCACCAGCTCGGCGCCGGTGTGCAGGGCGTTGAGGAGCCCGCCCACCAGGCCGAGGACGTGCACCATGGACGCCAGCAGCACCACCCGCTCCCCGCGGCGGGGGAACTCCGGCAGCCGGTCGTAGCGGGCCAGTTCGGCGACCAGGTCCTCGGCGGTGCGCGCGATCACCTTCGACGGGCCGGTCGACCCGGAACTGAACTGCACCAGCGCGTGCGCGGTGGTCGCGGGCGAGCCGCCGGGACGGGCGCGGAGTTCGGTGTCGACGTCGGCGTAGCCGCACAGCCGGTGGCCGCGCACCGCCGTCGCCTCCACGACGTACTGAGCGCCGACCCGCTCCAGCGCGCGGTCGACCTCGCGCTGGGTGAGGCGGTGGTCGAGCAGGCTCACCTGCGCGCCCAGCCGCCAGGCGGCCAAGAGGGTGCCGACATAGGCCAGAGAGGGCGGGACGCGCAATGCGATTGTGCCGCCCGGACCCAGACCGGCACTTTTCAGGAATTGTTCCCTCTCGGCCACCAGTCGACGCAGTCCCGCCCGGTCGACGAAATCGCCGAGACGCAGGCAGCGGTCCTGACCAGGGCCGTCGAGAAGGGCGTCGTCCACCCATTCCCCCACGCGCGGCGGGATCGCCGGACAGATTAGACCGGCATTGTTCATCGCAGACCACGACCTTGTTCGACCGGTCGACAGGGGACAGCTGATTCGGTATCCATGCTGGTAGGAGGGAACACTTACATACCGGCGCACACCAGTCAATGCCAGCCGAAAGGACTAGCAGGCGCTCGTACGGTCGCCCCATTACCAGCCCGTAGGGACCTTCTTTTTCCGCACGCGCACAATGGGTGCGATAATTTCCTCGGCCATCGAACGGAACCGCCGGTACGACCGAATGGACCAGCCAAGGTGAATGCAGTGCGAATCGACGACTTCGCCGCCGCGGCCGAAAGCGCTCTCCACCCCGCCGTGTGGGACTACATTGCTGGTGGCGCGGGCGCGGAATGGACGCTGCGGGCCAACCGGGCGGCCTTCGAGCGCCACACCCTGCGCCCCCGGGTGCTGGTCGACGTGTCCGGGTGCGACACCGGCACCACGCTGCTGGGCGCCGAGCTGGCCGCCCCCATCGGCGTCGCCCCCATGGCGTACCACCGCCTGGTCGCCCCGGACGGCGAGCTGGCCACCGCCGCGGGCGCGGCGGGCGCGCTGTTCGTCGTCAGCATGTTCGCCAGCACCGGCCTCGCCGAGATCGCCGCGGCGGCGAGGGGTCCACTGTGGATGCAGCTGTACTGGCTGCGCCGCCGCGACGTCCTGCTCGACCTGGTGGCCGCGGCGGAGGACGCGGGCTACGGCGCCCTGGTGCTGACCGTGGACGCGCCCACGGTCGCGCGCAGGCCGCGCGACATCGCCAACGGCTTCACCATCCCCGCCGACGTCCGCGCGGTCAACCTCGACACCTCGGTGATGGCCGCCAGCCACCAGGCCGAGGCGGGCACCTCGGCCATCGAGCGGCACTCCCGCGAGCAGTTCGACCAGACGATCACCTGGGCGGACCTGGCCTGGCTGCGGGAGCGGACCCGCCTTCCCCTGGTGCTCAAGGGAATCCTCACCGCCGAGGACGCCGAGGCCGCGCTCGCCCACGGGGTGGACGCGATCGTGGTCTCCAACCACGGCGGCCGCCAGCTCGACGGCGCGCCCGCCACCCTGGACGTGCTGGCGGAGATCGCCGACCAGGTCGCCGACCGCGTGCCGGTCGTGGTCGACGGCGGCGTGCGCACCGGGGCCGATGTCGTCAAGGCCCTCGCGCTGGGCGCCCGCGCGGTCCTCCTCGGACGGCCGGTGCTGTGGGGGCTGGCGCACTCCGGGGCCGACGGCGTCGCCGCGGTGCTCGGCCTGCTGCGCGCGGAACTGGCCGAGTGCCTGGCCCTCTGCGGCAGGCCGACCCTCGCCGACGTCGACCGCACCCTGCTCAGGCCGTCTCCGCCGCGATGAACCCCGCCAGCCGGGAAACACCCGCCACCAGCTGCCCGGCGTCCACGTAGCTGCACGACAGGCGCAGCTGGTCGGCGCCGCCGCCGTCGAGGTGGAACGCGCTCATCGGGGTCCACAGGACGCCGTGCTCGCGCGCGCAGCGCTCCAGGGCGGCCTCGTCCGCGGTGAACGGGACCGTCACCACCACGAAGAACCCGCCGCCGGGGGCGTTCCAGCGCACACCGCCGCCCGGCGGGAAGTGCCGGGCCAGCTCGGCGAGCAGGAGCCTCATGTTGGCGCGGTAGAAGGCGATGGTGCCTGCGTTGGCCGCGCGCAGCCTGCAGCCGGAGCGCAGCAGCAGCCCGCCGATGACCGCCTGGCTCAGCGACGGCGTGTTCACCGTCGTCATGCTCTTGACCTTGGCCAGCTCGTCGGCGAGGAGGTGGTCGCCGACCGGCTGGTCGGCCAGCACGTAGCCGAGGCGGGCGCCGGGGAAGCAGGTCTTGGCGAAGGAGCCGACGTGGATGACGGCCTGGCGGGTGTCCAGCGCCTTGAGGGTCGGGACGGTGACGTCCCCGGCGGTGAAGAACCCGTACGGGTTGTCCTCGATCACCAGGATGCCCTCGGCGGCGCAGGCGTCGAGCAGCCGCCGCCGCTCCCGCACCGCCATGCTCGCGCCGGAGGGGTTGGCGAAGTCCGGGACCACGTACAGCGCGCGCGGGCGCTTCCCGTCCGCGCGGACCGCGGCGGCCGCGGCGGCGACCCGGTCGGCCGAGGGGCCGAGCGGCCCTTCCGGCACCGGCACGGGCACGATGTCCAGCAGCCGGGCCGCGCCGGTGATGCCGACGTAGCACGGCGAACTCACCAGCAGCACGTCGTCCGGGCCGGTGAACAGGGCGCGCAGCACCAGGAGCAGGCCCTCCTGCGCGCCGACGGTGACCACCACCGCCTCGGGCGGGACGTGGATGTCCTCGTCGTTGGCGACGGTGCGGGCGATGAGGCCGTGGATCTGGCCGTTGGTGCGGCCGTACTGGAACAGCGCCGTCCGCTCAGCCGCGGCGTCCATCCCCTGGTCCTGGCGCAGGTGGTCCCGGTAGGTCTGGAGGTACTCGACGATCAGGTCCGGGTCGAACAGTCCCTCGTGGGGCCTGCCCGGGGCGAGGGAGATGGCGTCGGGGAAGCGGTGGGTGACCTCGTTGAGGAAGGTCATGGCCGACAGCAGCGGGTCGGCGAGGCTGTGGTGCAGGTCCGCCGGGTCGATCACCCGAGCGCCGCCCGCAGCCGGGCGGCGGCGTCGGCGACCGCCTGCCGGGCGGTGTCGACCGTGCCGAACATGGCGAAGAAGCCGTGCGCCATCCCGGGGTACCGGGTCAGCGCGGTGGGCACCCCGGCGGCGGCGAGGCGCTCGGCGTAGCGCTCGCCCTCGTCGCGCAGCGGGTCGAACTCGGCGGTCAGCACGGTGGCGGGCGGCAGGCCGGACAGGTCGGCCGCGCGCAGCGGGGAGGCCAGCGGGTCGGCGCCGTCGGCCGGGCAGGCCAGGTAGTTGTCCCAGTACCAGGCGACGGAGGTGCGGTTGAACAGGTACCGGTCGGTGTTCTCCCGCATCGACTCGGTGTCCGCGCCGTACTCGGTGTTCGGGTACACCAGCAGCTGGTGGGCCAGGGTCGGGCCGCTGTCGCGGGCCAGCAGGGTCACCGCCGCGGCGAGGTTGCCGCCCGCGCTGTCCCCGCCGACGGCGATGCGGCCGCCGTCGAGGTCCAGTTCGTCGGCGTGCTCCGCGATCCACCGCACGGCGGCGTGGCAGTCGTGCACGGCGGCGGGGAACTTGTGCTCGGGGGCGAGCCGGTAGCCGACGGACACGGTCGCGCAGCCCGCCGCGACGGCCAGCCGCCGGGCGATCGGGTCGGCGGTATCGATCGTGCCCAGGGTCCAGCCGCCGCCGAAGAAATAGACCAGCACCGGCAGCCTGCCGGTTGTCGGCCGGTGGATTCGAATGCGCAGGGCGCCACCGGGTCCGGGAATATCGCGCTCGGTCACCTCGGCGACCGGTTCCGGTGCGCCTGCTCCGTCCTGAATGGACTTCAGGTCCGCGGCCCGCGCCTCGGCCAGCGTCATCTCGTAGAGCGGGGTGGCCCGGTCGCGGACCCGTCGCTCACGCATCAGGCTGACCTGCGGATTCAGCGGCATCAGGGCTCCTGCTGTGCAGGACGTGGCTACGAGGTCCGTAGCCACGTCCGGTGGTGGATCAGACCTCTCGCACATCGCGGGCTTCGACGCTGCGCATGACGAATCACCTCCCGCCCTGGGTAAGGCAAAACCGATGGCGAGAGCATAAGCGCGTCCCCGAGAGAGCGTCGATACGCCAAAGGAACGAACACTTTCACGGCAGGAAAAGCAAACCGGCACAAAGACCGGCACATTCCATTATAATATGTCCTCAGTGGACTCTTTCGTCCTCACCAGGTGACGGGCAGCGTCTTGGGGTAGTGGTTGAACGGGTTGCTCGCCATGACGACCTCGTCCGGGCGCACCGCAAGCCGCAGGTCCGGGAAGCGGCGCAGGAGGCGGCCGAAGCCCTCCTGCAGCTCGACGCGGGCCAAGGCCGCGCCGACGCAGAAGTGCGGGCCGCTGCTGAAGCCGAGGTGCCTGCGCGCGGAGTCCCGGTCGAGGTCGAGGCGCTCCGGGTGCTCGAAGTGGCCGGTGTCGCGGTTGGCGCAGTCGATGGAGACGTAGACGGTCGCCCCCTCGGGAATCCGCGCCCCGCCCAGCTCGACGTCCACCGTGGCGAAGGTGGCGCCGGAGTAGCCGGTGCCGGACTGGGCGTACCGCAGGATCTCCTCGACGCCGTGCTCGATCAGCGCGGGGTCGCGGCGCAGCCGGTCGAACTCCTCGGGGTGGTAGGCCAGCGCCAGCAGGGCGTTGCCGAACTGCACGGCGACGGTCTCGTACCCGGCGACCACCAGCAGCAGGACCGAGGAGACCAGCTCGTCGTCGGTGAGCAGGGTGCCGTCGTCGTCCGGGGTGCGCGTCAGGATGCTCAGCGCGTCTTCCCCCGGCTCGATCCGGCGCTTGGCGACCAGCTCGGCCGCGTACTCCCCCAGCGACTCCATCGCCGCGCCGAACCCGGCCAGCGAGCCGCTCGCCATGCGCAGGCCGTCGGCCCACGCCTCGACCTGCGGGCGGTCGGACTCCGGCACCGCGAACAGCGCGCAGATGACCCGCAGCGGGAGCGTGACCGCGAACTCGGCCATGAAGTCCACCGGCAGCGGCCGCGCGGCCATGTCCTCGATCACCTCGTCGACGAGCGCGCCGACCCTGGTCCGCATGGCCTCGGCGCGGCGGGCGCTGAACGCCTTGTTCACGATCCGCCGCCAGCGGGCGTGCCCGGCGCCCTCGGCGATGGACATGGTGAACCGGGCCGCGCCTCCGCCGCTCGGGCGGGCGCCCGGCGGACGGCGGCTGAACCGCGGGTCGCTGAGCACCGCCCGGACGTCGTCGTAGCGGGTGACCACCCAGACCTCGCGGCCGTCAGCGGTGCGCACCGGGCAGACCGGCGCCTCCCGCTGCATCGTGATGAACTCGGCGGGCAGGGTGAACGGGTGCTCGCGGGGGAACGGGTAGGTCGAGTCGACCGGGCAGCCGCTAGGCACTGCGCCTCCAGTAGACCGCGCAGTCGTCCACGCGGATGATCTCGTCGGTGATGCCCATGCGGTCGCGGAACTCGTGGGTCGCCTGGGCGCAGGCGGCGATCAGGTAGTCGTCGACGATCACGTACCCGCCCGGCGAGAGCTTCGGGTACAGGCTCTCCAGGGCATCCATTGTGGACTCGTACAGGTCGCCGTCGAGCCGCAGGACCGCCAGCCGGGAGATCGGCGCGGTGGGCAGGGTGTCGCGGAACCAGCCGGGCAGGAACCGGACCTGCTCGTCGAGCAGCCCGTAGCGCTCGAAGTTGGCCTTGACCTTCTCCACCGACACGCCCAGCACGTCGTTGGCGGTGTGCAGCCGCATTCCCCGGTCGAGCAGGTGCCCGTCCTCCCCCACCTCGGGGATGCCCTCGAAGGAGTCGGCCACCCAGACCGCGCGGTCGGTCATGCCGTGCGCGCGCAGGTAGCCGCGGGCGAAGATGCACGTCCCGCCCCGCCAGACACCGGTCTCGATGATGTCGCCGGGGACCCCGTCGAGGCGGACGCGGTCGAGGCAGTGGCGCAGGTTCTCGATGCGGCGCATGCCGACCATCGTGTGCGCCACGCTCGGCCAGTCGTTGCCGCGCTCGCGGGTGGCCAGCACGAAGTCCTTGACCGGCTGCCACTCCGAGGAGATCGGCGCGTCCTGGTAGATCAGGTTCGTGACCGTCCTGGCCAGCAGGTCGAGGTAGGCCTCCGCGGTGTCGGTCCGCGCCAATGTGGTCACTGCCCGTCCCTCCGCCCGGTGGGGATGCCGATGTGCTTCATCCGCACGCCGCCTTCCTGGTTGTGGCCCTTCTCGATGAACACGATGTTGTTGTAGAAGAAGACACCGGTGACGTGCCGGTCGGTGTAGCTGGGCTGGGGCCGGTGCTCCTCGTGGTGCAGGCCGTCGAGCAGGGTTTTCAGGAACCCCACCGTCGTCCTCGGCGAGGTGAGGTCGGTGTCGCCGCCGAAAGTGGGCCAGTACGAGGTGTGCAGGTCCTCGATGACGTAGTAGCCGCCCGGTCGGACCGCGGGGAACAGGTGGGTGAAGGAGGCGATGACGTCCTCGCTGCGGTGGCTGCCGTCGTCGACCACGATGTCCAGCGGCCCGAGGGCGGCGATGTCCCGCAGCGAGTCCGGGTCGCCCTGGTCGCCCTGGATGGTGCGCACGCGCAGGCTCTCGACAGCGGTCTTGTCCACGATGTCGAGCCCGTACACCAGGCCGCGCCGGAAGTAGCGCTGCCACATGCGCAGCGACGCGCCACCACTGGCCGGGTCGGTGTAGCCGCCGATCCCGATTTCCAGCATCCGCACGGGCTCCGCGCGCAGCCGCTCGAAGTGGCGCGCGTAGTGCGGGGTGTACCAGTGCATCCCGCCCCACTTGTCCGAGCCGTAGCGGGTGGCGAGCTGGTCGAGGTCGGCGCGGGTGTCCGAGGCCGCGGCCAGCAGCGCCGCGGTGGCCCGGCTGATGGCCTGGACCCCGGCGAAGCCGCCCGCGACCTTCTCGACCCGGAGCGTGCGGCTCACCGGGGGGCGGTCCAGCGGCGGGCCGTAGAGCGCGCGCAGGATGTCCTCCACGGCGAAGCTCAGCGTGCACAGCCCGTCGGCCCAGCCCGGCTCGGCGGCGCAGGCGCCGTCGCCGAAGCGGAACACGTGGGCGACGGTGTCCTCGCGGTGGGTCAGCTCGAACCCGATGGCGAACCCGTCGGGCAGCCCGGACGGCGGCTCGCAGCGCAGCAGCAGCTCGGCCACGACCACCTCGGCGGTCTGCTTCAGCCCGATCCCGTCGACCGCGGCCAGCAGCTGCTCGTCGCGGCCGCCGACGGCGAGCACCAGCTCCCCGACCGGTCCCCACGGGGTCATGAGACCTCCCCGCGGTAGGGCACCTCGACCGGCGGGGCCAGCGGCGGCCCGCCCTCGTAGGCCAGGCCGATCCCGGCGGCCAGCGCGCCGAGCGCGCTCGCGCCCTCGGTGGCGGCCTCGACGCTGAAGTAGCTGCGCCGGGTCGGCATGTAGCCGATCAGCTCCTTGACCCTGGAGACCCCGGGCGGGCGGCCGTAGATGGACTCGGCGTTCTCCCACAGGTACACCGCGCCCCAGGTCTCGCCGTCCGGGCCGGTGGAGGACACCCACACCTTCTGCCGCAGTCCCTCCACTGTGGAGTAAGCGTCGACGGCGTAGTCGCGCAGGTACTCGCGCAGCGATTCCACCGTCTGCTCGGACATCGACAGGTCCCAGAGGATGATCGTGCAGTACATCAGGCGTCCCCCTTGGGGAAGGTGTCCATCAGCTCGTCGTAGCTGCCGGGCATCCAGGGCGGCACCCCGCCCTCGGCGTTGTGGCCCTTCTCGACGAACGCGACGTTGTGGTAGACGTGCACGCCCACCACGCTCTGGGCGACCGCGCCCGGGTCGGCGCCCGCCGGGTGCTCCTCGTACTGGATGGCGTCCACAAGGGACTTGAGCAGGCCGACGGAGGTGTGCGGCGGGGAGTCCTGGCTGTCCGCGCCGCCCCAGCCCGCGCGGTAGGCCGTCCACAGGTCCTCGACCACGTAGAAGCCGCCCGGCCGCACGTGCGGGAACAGCGCGCGGAATGAGGTCAGCACGTGCTCGTTGACGTGGCTGCCGTCGTCGATGACCACGTCGAAGGGCCCGTGCTCGGCGGCCATCGCCGCCAGGTACGCCGGGTCGTTCTGGTCGCCGCGCAGCGTGCGCACGCGCGGCTCGTCCAGCCCGGACTTGTCGTGGATGTCCATGCCGAAGACCAGCCCGCGCGGGAAGTACCGCTTCCACATCTTCAGCGACCCGCCGCCCCAGGCCGGGTGGGTGTAGCCGCCGACGCCGATCTCCAGCACGCGCACGGCCTCGCCGCGCAGATCGCGCAGGTGGCGGTCGTAGTGCGGGGTGAAGTAGTGCATGCCGCCCCACTTGTCCGAGCGGTAGCGCACGGCGAGTTCACCGAGATCGGGGCGCTTGCCGGAGAACGCGGGCAGGACCGCCTCGGCCGCGGCGTTGCCCGCCGCCACCAGCTCGGGGCCGTCCTCGGCGCGCATCCGCTCGGGGTCCGGCCACATCCGGATGCGGCAGGCGCCCGCGGGGCGCTCCCTCGGCGGGCCGAACAGCTGGCCGATCAGGTCGGCGGCCTCGAAGGTCAGTCGCAGCGCGACGCTCTCCCCGGCGCCGTCGACCACGGCGACCGGCTCGTCGCGCACCACGCGGAGGCGGTGCACGAGCGTCTCGGCTCCGTGGGTGAGCGCGACCTCCACCAGCACCGGCAGCCCGTTGCGCGGGGCGTCGGCCCGGAAGCCCAGCTCGGCGGCCAGCACCGGGGCGAGGTCGGCGAGCCCGACGCGGCCCACCAGGTCCGCGATGTCGGCGGCCCCGCCGCCCGCGGCCCGGATCAGCTCCCCGGTCAGCCCGTTCACCACAGCCTGTTCCACATCGTCTCCTGGTCTAGTCGGCTCGCCCGATGTGGGCTTCGATCACGTCGGCGGCCCTCGGCGCGCCCCCGGCGGCCCTGGCGCGCCGCCGCATCTCCTGGACCCTGGCCCGGGTCGCGGTGTCGGCGGCCACCTCGGTGACCGCCGCGTACACCGACCCGGCGCTGACCTCCTCGGGCGGCAGCAGCCTGCCGAGGCCGAGTTCGGCCACCCGGGCGCCGGTGAGCTGGCGGTCCAGCGGGTGCTGGGCGACGACCATCGGCACCCCGGCGTACAACGACTCCATCACGCTGCCGACCCCGCCGTGGGTGAGGAACACCTGGGCGTGGTCGAGCACGTCGAGGTGCGGCACCCAGCGGCGCACCTCGACGTTGGGCGGGACCGGACCGAGGTCGGCGGGGTCGACGCGCTGCCCGACGGAGATCACCGCGTGCCACGGCGTGCCGGTGAACGCCTCGGCGCAGGCGCGGAAGAAGTCCGGCCTGCCGTTGAACATGGTGCCCAGCGAGATGAGCACCACCGGCACCCCGGCTGCAGGCGGGGTCCACGCGCCCAGGAACGCCCGGCGGCCCACCGAGGGGCCCACGAAGGCGAAGCGCTCGTCGAAGGTCTCCTCGGCGAGCTGGAACTCCCGGGGCAGGAACACCACGTTGAGGTCCTCGACCACCGGCCGCGGCGGCCGGACCGCGGGGGCGCCCGCCGTGACGCCCGCGGTGGCCATCATCCGCTCGGCCAGCGAGAACTGCTCGTTCGAGGCGAACACCGGGACCAGCTGGGCGGCCCGGCACCCCCATTCGGCGGCGAGCAGTCGGCCGGTGCGCGCGGCGAGCTGTTCATAGACGACCAAATCAGGACCGGGCACACCAGGTCGGGCGTGCGCCGCTCCGGTGGCGGTGATCGCCCTGGCGGCCTCGGCCATGGCCGCGCCCTCCCGCGCGAACAGCTCGAACGGTGGGGAGTCCCCGCCGCCGGTGGGGCCCATCCCGGCGAGCACCGAGTGGTAGCCGGCCACCCGGGCGCCGGTCTCGGCCACCACGTCGGCCAGCCCGTCGGCCACGACGCAGTCCACGCGGTGGCCGCGGGCAACCAATTCGGCGATCACCGCGAGTGCCGGAATCACCCGACCGTGTGCCGCCGAACTCAGAAACAGCAGATGGGCCATCGAGACGCTTTCCCTCGCGTGCGGAACGGTCTGTCGAACGACATTTCTCGAACTGGACAAAGCGTCGGAATTAGTTCACATCCCGACCCCGCCGACCGTAGCAGCGAAACGGCCGACGCCCGGAGAACGTTTATTGGACCCCCATCCGCCCGAGAGCGGTTTTAGAGCACGATTATATTGGCCGTATAAGCGTGATCCCGCGGCCAGTTGCTTGACGCCTCAAATACTTCTGCCTCACCGGGATTGCCCGACCGCCGTGATCCGACCCGGACGGTTTCGGTCCTGGATCACGCCCGCCAGGAACCGGCGGCCGTTGTCGTCTCGACCGGATGGGCGTTCCACGGCATCGCCGCGAGCTCGGGGGAGATTCCGCCGAAACGTCCGGTCGCGGGGGCGACCTGACGACCGCCCGCGCCTTGCCACAGATCGGTGAGGTCGGCCGAGCCCCGATCGGAGACCAGCATCGATCTGTGCAGTCTGCGCAGCGCGGGCGAGGGCTCCAGCGCCTGCTCGTCGACCATCCGCGCGTGCAGCCTGCGGTAGACCTCCAGCGCCTCGGGGCGCCTGCCCGAGCGGTACAGCGCGAGCATCAGGTGCGCGCACAGGCCCTCGTGCGTGGGGTGACGGGCGACCAGGGCGGTCAGCTCGCCGAGCAGCTCGTGGTGCCTGCCCAGCCGCAGGTCGACCTCGATCTTGCGGTCGAGCACGTTCAGCCAGGCCTCCTCGAGCCGCTTGACCTGGAAGGACAGCGACTCACCGGTCTGGATGTCGAGCAGCGGGCGGCCCTGCCACAGGCTCAGCGCCTCGGCGAAGTGCTGCGACGCCTCGGTCAGCTCACCCGCCTCCCTGGCCCGGTGGCCCGCGGCGGCGCGCTGGTCGAAGTTCCACATGTCGACGCTGGCCTCGTCGGCGTCGAGCATGTACCCGCCCGGGCGGGTGGCGACGAGCTTCTTGCCGACGGCGGCGCCCGGCAGCACCGAGTCGACCAGTTTCCGTAAATGCATGATATAGGTTTGAACGACCGGTTTCGCGCTCCGCGGAACCTCTTTACCCCAGAGTTCGGCGACCAGCGCGTCCACTGGAACAACGGTTTTCGCATGCACGGCCAGCAGTGCCAGGATTATCCGCGGCTTGGCCGCGGACGGAACGATGGCAACACCGCAATGGCGTACATCAAGCGGCCCCAGAATCTTGATCTCCAAAGCGCCCCCAACTCCCTCACGGCGACCCGCTGCGGCCGGTGGGCCCAGCGGCGATCCCGAGTCTGCCACAAAAAGTGGAAGTCGAGACGGCGGTTTGTGAACGCCTTTGACCGCAATCCCCTGCCTAGTGCATCCGGTTACACCGTGTCAACCCGTACAGTCGCGGGGTGCGTGGTTCGGGTGAAGGAGGTCACCAATTCAGCGGTCGGCTATTCCGCGTGGCCTGTTCCCGCACGGCGTCCGCCACACGCGGCGGTTGGGCACACCGCTCCCCCTACCTGCGGTACGGCATGGCCCGCAGCACTTGCGAGAAGCCGTCGTCGTCCATGGCCACGGGACCGATGCCGAGGGGGCCCGTCCCGGCCAGCGCGGTGAGGGCGGCGGCGACCTGCGCGCGGGCGCTGGTGGCGCCGAGGCAGTAGTGCGCGCCCTTGCCGAAGGTGATGTTGGCGCCGCGCCCCCGGACCGGGCAGAACTCGGTGGGCCGCTCGACGTGCTCGGGGTCGGTGTTGACCGCGGCGATGTCGACCAGGACCGGGGTGCGGGGCGGCAGCCGCACGCCGAGGCAGTCGCAGGTCTGCGTGGTCCACCCAGCAACGACCAGGAACGGCGGCGCCAGCCGCATGGCCTCCTCCGCGACCTGCTCGACGGTGACCTCGCCGCCGCGGACCCGCTCCAGCAGGCCGTCGGCGAACAGGGCCCTGATCGAGACGCCCACCCCGGTGTTGACCTGCGGCACCCCGGCGGCGAGCAGTTGCCCGATCGTGGCCACGTCGGCCCACACCGAGTCCTGGGCCGTCGCGGCGTAGTCGGTGAAGGCCCGGACCAGCGGCGTCGGCTCGGGCGCGGCCTGCGCGGCCAGCACCGCGGCCCGCAGGTAGCGCATGGTCGCGGTGAAGGCGTCCTGCTGGCGCCGCGGCAGCTCGAGCACGCCGCGGAAGCGCTGGCGGATCACGAACATGATCACGTGGTACGCCTTGCCCAGCCGCGGCCACTCGGCCTCGGGGAAGCCCATCAACGCGAACGTGCTGCCCAGGCAGTACGGGGAGATGAAGGACTCGACGAGGTCGCCTTCCGCGGGCAGCGCCGCGCCCAGGCCCCCGGCGATCCGCTCGAAGACCGGCGTGAACGGCGCGATCGCCGCGGCGCTGTACGCCCCGCGCAGCGCCTTGCTGAACGCCGGGTGGTTCGCCCCGCGCTGGTACCAGAGCTCGAAGAACTGCGCGACGGAGGGCACCTCGTCCGGTCCGGGCAGCGCGACGCCGCGCCGGTCGGGGTCCAGGGACATGCCGATGTGCGGGTCGCGCAGCGCGATGTCGGCCAGCGCCTGGGTGCGCACGACCCACTGGCCGGTGTCGGGGCGGTGCTCCAGCCCCTGGGGAAGGGTCCGCACGGTCACCTCACCGCCATGGGCATCGAGACGAATCCCCTCGTCATGAACTCCCCGAACGGCTGGGGCCCGGCCGCCGGGACGAGGTCGTGCTCCACAAGGGACGCGAGCATGTACCCCAGCGCGCGTCGCGACATCGCGGCCCCCAGGCAGGACGTCGCGCCGTGGCCGAAGGAGAGGTGCCTGCCGCTGGAGCGCAGCGGGCGGGTGACGTCGAAGCGCTCGGCGTGCGGCCACTGCCGCTCGTCGCGGTTGGCCGAACCGGTCACGCAGACCAGCAGGCTGCCCGCGGGGACGCGCACGCCGCCCAGCTCGGTCTCCGCGCGGCAGAGCCTGCCCAGGGCCTGCGTGGAGGAGTCGTAGCGCAGGCCCTCCTCGACCGCGGTGGGGATCAGCTTCGGGTCCGCGCGCACGGCGGCGTGCTGCTCCGGGTGGGCGAGCAGGGCGTTCAGCAGCGTGCTGAAGCTCAGGACGAGCCCCTGGTGGGTGACCATGGAGACCATCAGCCCGGTGCCCAGCACGAACTCCAGGTGTGCGCCGACCCCCGGGCGCCCGCCCGGGAGTTCGCCCGCGTTGGCGACCAAGTGGCCGACGAAGTCGTCGACCGGGTCGGAGATCCTGCTGACGGCCTGCTGCGCCAGCAGGTGCCGCACGTCGCGGACCGCGGTCCGCGACGGCGTCCCGCCGTAGCCGCTCTCGGCCCACGCGGCGAACACCGGCAGGTCCGCGGCCCCGACCGCCATCAGGTCGGCCAGCAGCCGGGTGGCCACCGGGATGGCGTAGTCGCGCACCAGGTCGGCGCCGGAGCCCGGGGAGAACAGCGTCGCGGCGGTGGCGAGGCAGTCCTCCTCGAAGCGCGGCCACAGCGTGTCCACGAACCGGCTGCCCAGCGCCCGGCCGGTGGTGCGCCTGCCCGCGGTGCGCGCGGCGCCGTCCGGGGACGGCGGCGCCGACGGCGTGCGCCACGACGTGCCGCCGCGCAGGACCTCGGCCTGGAGCATGCGCAGGAAGGGCTGGCCGACCGCGTCGAAGCGGGTCGCGTCGGAGAAGACCTCGTGGCACAGCTCGTGGCCGGTGACGAACCAGGCGTCCCAGCGCGACGAGCGGTGCAGGCCGCCGTCGGCGCGCAGGCGGGTGTACGCCGGGTACGGGTCGGCGATCAGCGCCGGGTCCGCCAGGTCGAGGGGTTCGGTGATGGCGTGGCTCACGGCCGCCTCGTCATGCGGTACCAGGTCGGCCCGGCGTCCGGGGTGCGCCGGACGCTGCCGGGGGTCGCCGAGACCAGGTCCCAGTGCGGGCCGAAGGCGGCGTCGACCTCGGCGGGGCGCACGCTGAGCGGGCCCTTGGTGAAGGCGTAGAGGACCAGCGTCGCGCCGGGCGCCGCCAAGCCCGCGATGCCCTCGGCGTAGCGGGCCTTGGCCTCGTCGCGCAGGCTGTGCGCGCAGCCGAAGTCCAGCAGGAAGTCGAACTCCCCGCCGATCGCGGCCGCGGGGTCGTCCAGCAGGTCGCACTGGAGGAACCGCACGTCCACTTCGGACTCGGCCGCCTTGGCCATCGCCTTCTTCACCGCCTCGGGCGACATGTCCACCCCGGTCACGGTCCAGCCGTGCTGGGCCAGGTACACCGACTTGGTGCCGGTGCCGCAGCCGAGGTCGACCGCGCGCCCCGGGGCCAGCCGGTCCGGCCCCTCGATGAGGTCGACCAGCTCGGGCATGATCGGGCCGGAGTCCCACGGCGCGTACCCGACCTTGTAGGCCAGGTCGTACGACTTGGACACCAGTTTCGACGACTGCGGTGGCTTGCTCATCGCGCTGGGCTCCCTCAGTTGGTGATCCGCACCGGGCGGTCGTCGGCGAGGACGCTGTCCTTCAGCTCGGTCCACGTCCTGGCCCGGTCGGCGACGGTGGTGAGCACGACGACGTAGCCGTCGGGGTCGGTGGCCTCCACGTCGATGGTGTTCCACGGCGTGGCCAGCGGGCCGTTGACGCTGCCCTGCGGCAGGGCGGCCAGCCGCTCGGCGATCTCGCGCATCGACGCCTCGGTCTCGGCGTTGACGGTGAAGCTGAGGCGGATGCCGCGCCCGAGCGGGCCGTCGAGCTCCTCCCGCGCCGGGCGCAGCAGCATGTCCCGGTACTGGGCGCGGCGCAGGTGCACCACGGCGAGCTGCCCGTCGGGGCCGGTGAGCTGCTTCTCGACCCAGAAGCCCAGGCCCTCGGTGTACCACCGCAGCGAGCTGTCCAGGTCGCTGACCAGGAGCACCGCGAAGTTGGGCATGTCCGGGATGTCGTCGAAGCCCACGCCCTCCGGCGCGGCCTCGTGGCTGGGGTGGTTGGCGTGCGTGGTCATGCTTCCTCCGTGGTGTAAGGCAGGGCGCGGACCTCTTTGAGGTTGTTGCGCGTGTCGACGCGCACCGCCGCGGGGTCGACGCGCACGCGCGGCTCCCGGCCGACGAGCGCGCGCAGGCCGGTGGCGACCTGCAGGCGCGCGCTGTTCGCGCCCAGGCAGTAGTGCGTGCCGCGGCCGAAGGTGAGCACGGCGCTCGGGCGCACGGGGCAGCCCTGCGCCGGGTCGGCCGCGGAGGCCTCGGCGAGGTTCACCGCAGCGGTGTCGATGGCCACGACGGTGCCCGGCTCCAGCCGGACGCCGAGGCAGTCGCAGGGCTCGCGGACGAACCGGAAGATGTTGCCGAAGGGCGGCTGCTGGCGCATGACCTCCTCGGCGACCTCCCCCGCGTCGACCTCGCCCGAGCGCAGTCGGGCGGGCAGGGCCTCATCGCGCCAGATCTCCCGGGTGGCGATGGCCGACGCGGTGATCATCGGCTCGATGCCCGCCATGAGCAGCTGGCCGACGAGCGCGGCGATCGGCCACGTCCCGTCCTGCATCGCGGTGAGCCCGCGGGCGGCCCGCAGGAACGGCGAGTCGTGCTCGGCGAGCAGCCGGTCGGTGAGCGACTTCAGGTACAGCATCACCGTCTCGAAGGCGGCCACCTCCGCGGCGCTGTGCTCGGTGACGCCCAGCAGCTGCTGCTTGAACAGGTGGATGACCAGCCTGGCCACCTTCGTCAGGTTCGGCCAGTCCGTCGCGGGGACACCGATCATGGCGAACGTGCTGTTCGTCAGGTATGGCCCGAAGTACTCCCGGGCGAGGTCGCCGTCGCCGGGCATGGCGCGCGCCTGGAGTTCGGCCAGCTCGCCGAACCTCGCGGCACAGTCGGCGGCCGAGCGGGCGGTGAACACCTTGCGCAGCTCGGTGTTGAAGGGCGTGTAGTTGTCGTTGACCGTGTACCACAGCTCGAAGAACTGCACGATCGACGGCGCCTCGTCCTCGGCGGGCACGAGCTTGGCCATCGACTCCTTGCTGCGGTCGACCCCGGTGATGATGTGCGGGTCGCGCAGCACGACGTCGGCCAGCTCGGGGGTCAGCACCTTGAGCCTGCTCCTGGTCGGGTCCCAGCGCAGTCCCGGCGGCACGGTCGGGGTGCTCACGGCAGCACCGGCAGCGCGCGCGGGTAGTAGGTGAACAGGTTGCTCGCCAACACGACGTCGTCGAGGTCGCCGTCGTGGCGCAGGTCCGGGAAGCGGGCGAACAGCCGGGAGATGCCCTCCTGCATCTCCGCGCGGGCCAGGGCGGCGCCCAGGCAGAAGTGCGGGCCGCTGCCGAAGGCGAGCTGGCGCACGGCGGCCTGCCTGCTCACGTCGAGGACGTCGGAGTCGGCGCCGAAGACGTCCTCGTCGCGGTTGGCCGAGCCGAGCGAGACGAACACCGTCGACCCGGCCGGGATCGTGGTCCCGCCCAGCTCGATGTCCTCGGTGGCGAACTTGGCCACCGCGAAACCGGTGCCCATCTGGGCGAAGCGCAGGACCTCCTCGACCGCGGTGCCGATCAGCGCGGGCCGCTGCTTGAGCAGGGCCAGCTGGTCGGGGTTGCGGAACAGGGCGTAGAAGGCGTTGCCGAACTGCACGGCGGTGCTCTCGTACCCGGCCATCAGCAGCAGGATGACGGTGGAGACCAACTCCTCGTTGGACAGCTGGGTGTCGTCCTCGTCGTGCAGGCCGATGAGGGTGCTGAGCAGGTCGTCGCCGAGGTCCTTGCGCTTGCGCACGATCAGCCCGATGGCGTAGCGCCCGATGCCCTGCAGCGCGGCGCCGAACTCGGCGAACCCGGACTGCATGTCCCTGCGGGTGAGCTTGGATGCCAGCTCGGCGAACTCCGGCCTGCCCTGCTCGTCGATGCCCAGCAGCTCGGCGATCACCCGGATCGGCAGCTGGTAGGCGAAGTCGGCCATCAGGTCGAACCCGCCGCCGCGCGCGGCGATCTCGTCGAGCACGTCCTCGGTGTGCGCGGCGATCCTCGCGCGCATGGCGTCGGCCTGGCGCTGGGTGAACGCCTTGTTGACGATGCGCCGCCACCGGGTGTGCCCCGGCGGCATGGAGATCGAGCCGCCGAAGTTGAACACCGGGCTGGAGCTGTCGGCCTTGAAGCCGGTGTCGACCCTGGCCGCGCCCTCCTGGTTGATCGAGCGGCTGAAGCGCGAGTCGGTCAGCGCCGCGCGCACGTCCTCGTACTTGGTGACCAGCCAGGCCGGGTCGCCGCTCTCCAGCTTGACCCTGGCGACCGGCTGGTTGCCGCGAATCCAGGCGAACTCCTCCGGCATGTCGAAGGGCCGCTCGCGCTTGAACGGGTAGGTCTTCGCAGTCAGGTCCACTTGCGCCTCCAGATCGTGCCCGCTCAGCTCGCGCCGAGCCGTTGTTCCCGGTGTCCCCGCACGGCCGCCGGCAGGTCGGGGTCCGGGGTGGTGCCCGCGCACTCGCTCAGCACGTGGTGGCCGAGGAAGCCCAGGAAGGACTCGTGCTCGGGGATCAGCCCGAGCCGGTTGTTGTGGGTGTGCAGGTAGCTCACGAGCAGCACCTGCTCGCGCCGCTCCGCCGGGGCGTCGGCCCCGGCCAGGGTGACCGCGTCCAGCACCTCGTCGCGGTCGGACCGGACCCTCCGCCACACCTGCCCGACCGCGTCGTGGAACGGCTCGCCCGCCAGGCTGTCCGCGTTGGCCAGCAGCGCCTCGGCGTGCGCGCGCAGGGCGGGGGCGCGGGCGGCGAGCAGCTCCGGCCAGGCGTCGAGGAACTGGTCGAAGGTGTAGGGCGACCAGAGCAGGCAGTAGTGCTTGAGGAACGCCGCCATCTGCGCCGGGGTGCGGCCCGCGGCGCACAGGCCGCGCAGCATCATCGAGAACCCGGCGCCGAGCCGCTTGCTGGAGCTGCCCGCCGCGCCGCGCAGGGCGTCGATGACGACGTCGCTGCTGCGCTCGAAGAACTCCTCGGCCGCGGCGACCCCGCGCGGGCCGCCGTACTTGGCCAGCTCGGGGGTGTACTCGGCGTGGCGGATGGTGTCCGGCGGCTGGACCTCCTCGACCCGCTCGTCCTCCAGCGCGGCCATCGTCGGCTGCGCCTCGGCGAACCCCGCGGCGTCGAAGTCCGCGCCGCTGGGGTACTCGGCCAGGTAGGAGCCCAGCTTGGCGGCCACCTCCTCGACCACCTCGCCGGTGGTGCGCAGGCGCAGGCGGATGTGGTGGCCGCCCTTCCAGTAGCGCAGGAAGAACCAGCCCGAGACCGCGCCGGAGTCCCGGTACGGGGCGAGCACCGGGGCCAGGCCGTCGACCAGGAACTCGTCCTGTCCGCCGTACCGGTGCACGTGCAGGCTGTGCCACCGCTCACCCGGCATGGGCGTCTCCTTCCAGGTTGTACTCGACGAAGAACTCCTCGGCGCTGTGCTCGCCGGGGCCGGGCAGGCACTCGTGGAAGACCACCGAGCCGCCGTCCTTGGCCTGCTTGGCCAGCACGTGCAGCAGGAACGGGTTGTGGGAGTCGAGGTGGTGCGGCTTGTGCAGCCGGGCGCTGCGGGCCTCCAGCGCCCACTGCCGGGTCTCGGCCAGCAGGTCGCGCTCGCCGGTGACGGGCCGCGGGTGCCAGACCCGGAAGAAGGTGTGGCGGGGCAGGCCGTGCTCCCGCCGCCAGCGGTCGAAGGCGGCCAGCGCGGACAGCTCCTGGCGCTCAAGGCCGTCGAGGGCGGGCAGGTCGGCGGCGGCGAAGCGCCAGGACCGCCGGTCGAGGACGAGGTCGCCGAGCAGGACCCTGGGGCGCCCGGTCGTGGCGGGCTCGACGCGGTCGAGCTGGTCCCAGAGCCCGCCGCGGTAGGTGCGGGTGGGGGCGAAGGCGCAGAGGAACCGGTAGAGCATCGGCGCGGCGGCCGGGTACAGGAAGTTGAGCGGGACGAGGTCGACGGGCTGGTCGTCCTGTATGGACACCAGGACCAGGCGCCGGGTGGCGGGGTCGGCGCGGACGACCAGGTCCGCCAGCGTCAGGGTGTTCTCGGCCCCGTCGCGGGCGACCGAACCGGGGTAGACCAGCTCGTGCGGGCTGAGCCGCGGGTGCAGGTTGAAGTTGAGGCCGAGGGCGGCGGTGATGTCGGTCTGGCGCGGCGAGGTGGCGGCGATGTGCGTGGCCAGCTCGGTGCGCAGGTTCCAGCCGTGCCCGGTTTCGAGCAGGTCGCAGTAGCGGGAGAAGAAGACGCCGTGCCCGGTGGTGACGCCGTTGACGACCAGGCGGTCGCCGACCTGGACCCGGTAGGCCGCCGAGCGCCACGGCACGACGGTCGCGGGCAGCGTGTCGGCGAAGGCGCGCAGCCGCTCGACGTCCAGGCGCACCTCGGGGCCGCCGTCGAGGTGCTCGCGCAGCATGGTGAAGAACTGGGCGCGGAGTTCGCGGACCCGGTCGGACTCGGGGTCGCCGACACCGCACATGACGGAACTGGCGTCCTGGGGCGCGAGGTCGGCGAAGGCGCGGTACAGGTCGAGGAACGGCACGTCCTGGTCACCGAAGCGGCTGGTGGCGAAGGCGTAGAGGCCCAGCTTCTCGATGGTGGCGTCGTCCAGGACGGGCACGACGCGCTGGAACAGGGCGAGGGCCGCGCCGTTGGCCTCGAACAGGTCGGGGCGCCAGGTCGCGGCGGGGGCGCGGGTGCCGACGTCCTCGTACATCGCCGCCCGCATGGCCTCCTTCGCCGGTGGCGGGCAGCCGAGGATGTCGACGTAGCGCGCGACGAGGGCGCGCAGGTCGGCGAGCAGGCCGGTGCGGCGCTCGGCGTCGGCGTCGGCGTAGCCGTCCTCGATGTCGCGCAGGCCCTCGAACACCTCCGCGCACCGCAGCGCCTGCGCGGTGCCCGCGGCGCGCAGGCGCCGGGCGATGGCGTCGGCCTGGCGGGTCTCCTGGTCGGGGAAGCCGAGGCCGCGGTGGCACAGCCCGAGCTTGACGAGCTGGTCGATGGTGTTCCGCGCGGCCTGCTCGGCCAGGCCCGCCTCGACCAGGCGCCCGCACAGGTCGCGCTCGGTGCGGTCGTGCTCGCCGAGCAGGGTCCTGAGCAGGGTGACGAGACCGGAGTTGCGCGCGGTGATCACCCGGTCGGGGGTGAAGCCGTCGTCGGCGCCCTCCAGCGGCCTGCGGGCGAAGGTCGCCTGCTCGCCGCGGACGATCAGGGAGTTGTTCAGGCGCACATGCAGGACGTCGGCGGCGCAGTCGAGCCGGTGGAGCTGGTGGGCCATCCAGGCGATCAGGCCGACGCTGAGCCGGGTCTGGGCCACCCGCCCGCCCGCCCGCTCCGGGGTCCACCCGTGCGCGCCGATCTCGGTGAACGAGCCGAACGGCGAGGGCTTGAACACCACGCGGTAGGCGAAGCTGGTGATCGTGCTCTCGGCGCGGCGGCGCCTGCTCGGCTTGCGGGAGGTGTCGAACGGGTCGGCGGCGTAGGCGCGGACCTCGCGGTAGACGTCCTCGCCGGAGAGCTGCACGCCGCGCTGGAAGTCCTCGGCGACGGCGACCTCGGCCAGCGCCTTGCGGGCGGCGTCCAGCTCGGCGGCGTACGCGGCGGCGGCCTCCTCGGCCAGGTGCTCGCCGCGGGCGCGCTGTTCCGTCCACTCGGCCAGGAGGTCGGCGCACTGCGCGGGGAGCGCGGTGGGGTCCGGCGGGGTGGGGACGCGGTCGTTGTGGACGTCGCGCTTGACCTTCAGCCAGGCGCGGCGGCTGTCCGCGGGCAGGGCGGGGATGGCCGCGTGCAGCGCGTCGGCCAGCCGCTCGCGCAGGGCGGCGCGCTCGGCCCTGGCGGCGTCGGCCTCCGCCATGAGCGCCCAGGTGCGCTCGGGGACGAGCCCGTCGAGCGCGGCGGGGGCCAGGGTGCCGCGCCGGAACAGGACGTAGGGGCTGAAGCTCATCGCGGCGTCACCGTCACTTCCACGGTCGCGGGCGGGCGCACGGCGCCGACGGAGACCTGCGCGTGCGTGCCGCGGCCGGTGCCGTCGAGGCCGTAGGCGCGGTCGACGCGGGGGGCGTCGAAGCCGAGGACGGGGTGACCGCCGAGCCCGGTGGCCGCGGCGGCCAGGGTGACGGCGTCGACGGCGGCGCCGATGGCGAGTTGCTGTTCGCGGTAGCCGCGCGCGCCGCGGCCTGCCCACTCATGACCTGCTCCGCCGTGGCCTGCCCCGTCGTGGCCTGCGCCTTCGTGGCCTGCGCCTTCGTGGCCTGCGCCTTCGTGGCCGGTGTCGGCGACGACGTGGACGGTGAAGGCGGCCAGGTCGAGGTTGACGGTCTCGGCGAACAGCGCGGCCTGGAGTTCGCGGGCGGTCTCGCCCGGGGTGCCGCTCAGGTCCCGGCGGTACCAGCCGCGGGGGACGCCGTCGACGTTGTGGACGGCCACGCACACCTCCACGCCGCCGCCCAGCAGGCCGTCGGAGGCCCAGCGGAGGAGGCCGACGGCGTCGGCGGCGTACGCCAGGACGGCGGTGAGGACGGCTTTCCCGACCGGCCGACCGGTGAACAGCCGTCCGTTCGAGGTCCGCCGGAGCATCGCGTCGCGGTCGGGTGCGACGGAGCTGGTCGAGGTGGGCGGCGTCGGCTTCGGGCCGAAGGGCACGGCTTCCGGCGTGCCCCGGTAGGCGTCCGTGCGCAGCGCGTCGAACCGGGGCGACGGGGTGACCACCGTGGACCGTTCCAGGGTGGCCGGTGGCCGGGCGGTCCCGCTGGCGGGCGCCGGGTCGGCGTCGGCCGGGGCGCCCAGGCCGAGGACCGCCAGCGCGGTCTCCTCGGCGCCGTCCAGGCCGAGCAGGGCGTTGAGGTCGGCGTCGGCGAAGTCGACCCGCAGGTCGACCCGGTCGTAGGCGGCCTGGCCCAGCCGCACGGCGCGGCCGAGGGCGACCCCGGCGTCGACCATGCCGAGGCGGGCGGCGAAGTCGCCGTACTTGGCGTAGTTCTTGGCGGGCCGGTTGGTGATCACCAGCAGCTCGGGCGGCAGCGCGCTGCCCGCGGGCAGGCCCAGCGCGTCCCGCAGCGCGGCGTGCGGGGCGGGGTGGCGCAGGTCGACCAGCTCGTGCCGGTAGGGGTCGTAGTGGTGGACCCGGCCGCCGCGCAGGACGTACACCTCGGTCGGGTACATCCCGCCGCCGGATGGGATCGGGCGGCGGCACAGGTAGCGCGGGTGCGCGGGCCTGGGGTTGGCCGGGGTGGGCGGCAGCCCGCCCGCCGGGTCGAACCGCACCCGGCTGACCCCGAAGGCCAGCCACAGCAGGCCGCCCAGCCGGTCGCCCGATGAGTCGCCCGATGAGTCGCTTAGCGGGTCGCCCACGCCGAGCGGGACGCGGTCGCCGCCGGAGTACACCTTGACCGGCCACGGCGCGCGGCTCCAGTCCACCCGCCGGCCCGGCGGGTTCACCGATTGCGGCGCGCACCGCAGCGCGGCGGTGAACTCCCCGGCGGTGAACTCCCCGGTGTCGGACTCTCCGGTGTCGGACTCTCCGGCGGTGAACTCCCCGGTGTCGGGCTCGGCGATCACGGGAACGGATGGGGAACGCACCCGATCTCCTCCCCCCGGGCGAGTCCGGAGTCGTACGGCAGGCCGGTGCCCTCGGTCAGGCGGGGCAGCCCGACCGTGCGGCGGTTGCGGTGGCCGAAGGTCATCGGGACGGCGCCGGGCACCAGGACGCGGACGCAGGTCAGCCCGTTGCGGCGCAGCTCGGGCATCGTCTGGTCGACGACGAGGACGTCCAGCCCCGCGGTGAGCACGCCGGAGACCGCCAGGTCCAGGTCGGCGCGCAGGTCGGGGTCGGTGGTCTGGAGCAGGCCGGGGACGTCGGCGAGCCGGACCCGACCGTGGGCGGCGTCGAGCAGGAAGGCGTAGCGGTCGCGGGCCTCGGGCAGGGCGCCGACGAGCGAGTGGTCCTCCATGCGCAGGATGCCGGTGGGGTCGGCGAGCATGGCCAGCCCGTGCGCGCGCTTGTTCTGGTAGCTGTGCGCGGTGGCCAGCACGCTGCCGATCAGCTCGTGCAGGCCGCCCGCGATGGCCTGCGCCGGGTCGGGGTGCGCGCCCGCGCCCGCGAGCACGCGCGGGCCGCTGTCACCGGTGTTCTCGGCGGTCAGCCAGAACGTCGGCATCCCGTATTCCATCGTGGACTGGAAGGCGCGGAAGTCGAAGCCGGTGAACAGCCTGGCCTTGCGCAGCAACTCCGCCAGCGGGGCGGGCGCGTCGGCGAGGTCGACCTCGGGCAGCGCCAGGCGCCGGTACCAGGCGAGCAGGAACGAGTCGCGCTCGGCGACCTCGCGCAGCCCGTGCAGGACCGCCTCCTCGACGGAGTTGCCCAGGGCGCAGCCGTTGGAGGTGTCGTAGGTGAAGGCGGTCTCGCCGTCGTGGCGCGGTCCCCAGAACGCGGCCCGCTCCGGGACCAGGACGCGGTCGGCGCGGCGGAAGGAGTACGCCCACACCCAGTCGACCACGGTGTCGGGGTGGAACTCCCGGTACCGGAAGCCGGGCTCGCGGTAGGACTCGCGGGGGTGGGTGCCGAGGTCGGGCGGGTGGATGGCCTGGTCGGCGAGGTCGGCGTAGCTGGCCCGGACCGGGGCGCGCCTGCCGCCGCGGTGCAGTCCCGCGTAGCGTTCGAGCCCTTCCAGCACGGCGATGGTGCGGCTGGTGCGGTAGGTCCGGCCGCGGCCGATGGCGGGTTCGCGCCTGCCCCAGCGGGTGGACAGCTCCACCGAGCAGGCGCCGACCGGACTCTGCAGGTCCTGGCGGACCTCGTTGAACAGGCCGAGGCCGCTGAACAGGTACTCGCGCTCGACGGTGTCGGGGTCGAGTTCCGCGGTGCGCAGGACGGTGGGGGCGAGCTTGGTCAGCGGTCCGTCGGTGAACGCCGGGACGGTGTCGCCGGTGGTGACCCCGCAGCTCGGGCACGTGGAGTCGGGCAGCAGCCGCTGGCGCTCCACGGTGCCGGTCTGCCCGTCGACCACGATCACCGACCCGTCGCGCTGCTCGCTCAGGCACGCCGTGGCGTAGACCTCGACCATGCCCAGCGCGGCCGGGCCGAGGGTGCAGACGCCGAGGTCGCGGGCCCCGGACTCGGCGAGCGCGTCGCCGTGGAAGTCCGGGCCGAACGGCGAGTTCGCCGCCCGGGTGACCAGGCAGTTCGGGCAGCCCGCCGCACCGGGGGTCCAGAACGGTCCGATGTAGACGAACGAGCGCCAGGTGCCGATGAACAGCAGCGGCCTGCCGGTGCCCAGGCACTCGACGATGGTGTCGTTGTGCTCGCCGAGGCGGTTCAGCTCGGCGACCAGCACGAGCGCGGTCGTGTCCGGGAGCCGGGACGCCAGGTGGGCGGCCAGGAAGCCCTCGCCGATGACGGTTGGGGCGGCCAGCTGCGGAGCGGCGGTCACGGGGCGGCCTCCAGCGCCACGACGGCGGCGTCCGCGCCCAGGAACGGCAGCAGCCCGGCCAGGTCCACCACGTCACCGTCCACCACGTCGCCGTCCGCCGCGGGCCACGCGGACCCGGGCGGGGCGAGGTGGGCGGTGCAACCGGCCTCTGGGGCCGTCACGGCGTGCAGGAGCGCGCCGCGGACGGCGTGGTCGGGGTCGACGCCGATCGCGGTGGCGACCTCGAAGTCGGTGGTGCGGACCCGGGCGCGGACCAGCCCGGTCGGCAGCACCTCCACGGAGGTGGCGCACCAGGCTCGGTTCTCGGCGCGCAGCGTCTCGGCGAGGAAGTCGGCGACGGTGTGCCCGGTGTCGCCCTGGGCGGGCCGCCACGACAGCGAGGTCGGGGGCAGCGCGGCGGACTGGGCCAGCCGGGCCCGGTACACCGCCTCGTCCCGGGTCCAGCCCGCGCCGATGGCCAGGCGCCCGACCGGCTCGCCCGCCAGCTCGGCGGTGCGCCGGGCCAGCCACTCCAGCGCGAACAGCACCGCCTGGTTGCGCGCCTCCCTGGCCGAGACCGCCCGGCACACGATGAGCCGGGTGGCCGGGGCGTCGGCGGTGCTCGCCGGGTCGGCGACCCGGCAGCCGCTGGCCGCGACCGGCAGCTGGTCCAGGTCGTCCTCACCCAGGGCGTGCAGGGGCCCGACGACGTGGTCGGTCCAGCGCGTCGAGGCCGCGACGACGCGGTCGGAGACGGCGATCAGCTCCGGCGGGTCGTTCGACGCGGCGATGTCGGGCCGCACGGGCTCGACATGGCCCGCGCCAGCCAGACCCGCGGGTTCGCGGACGGGCACCACCGGGTGCCCGGCGCACAGCGGGTGCCTGCGGGCGGTGTGCGTGCGCACGGCCGGGGCGAGCGGCTCCACCGAGGTGATGGTCTCGGCGTTGGGCAGGGCCACCCCCGCCAGCCGCGCGAAGGCGTGCTGGACCAGGTGCAAGGCGCCGATGGCCGCCGGGGCCGCCGCGACCGGCAGGCCCGCGGCGTCGCCGGTCACCGGGACCGCGATCGTCCGGTGCGCGCACTCCCAGCACAGCTCCGCCGAGGGCGGCAGGGCCACGACGTACTCGCCGCAGCGGCCGAGCACCCCCACCGGGACGCCCTCGGCGCGGTGGCGCCGCTGCAGTTCGGCGGTGGCGGCCACGTCGCCGTGGTCGGCGGCCAGCAGGACGACATCGGCGCCCGCCACGTCGCCGGTCTCCCAGCGGAACTGCGGATCACCGGCGGGCAGGTCCACCTCGTCGGAGGTCTGGACCCGGACGCGGGCGAAGCCGAACTCGGCGAGCGCGCCCAGCAGGCCGCGCAGTGCCACGCCCTCCCCCACGCAGCCGACCACGGCCGAGCGGGCCCGCAGGAACCGGCTGACCGGCCGGTCGGCGTGGTGCTCGATGAAGGCCAGGTGCGCGGCGTAGCGCTCGGACATCCAGGCGGGCACCGGCTCGGGCTCGTGGCGCACTTCGCGCAGGAAACCGTTGCCCGCCAGGGTGTCCACCAAACGCGACACCGACGAGCGGGCGCTGTCGGGCAGGCCCGCGCAGACGTCGGCGACCGTGCGCCTGCCGTCGAGGTTGGCGAACAGGGCGCCGACCAGCTCGTAGGCGCCCGCGCCGCGGATGGAGAACGAGCCGATGTTGTTGCGCAGCCAGACGCCGTCGTCGTGGCGCACGTAGAAGGCGTCGGCGCGCACGGCGAAGCGGCGCGTGTCGGTGGTGGTGGCGGCAGTCATCACAGCTTCCCGTTGGCGCTGTAGGCGGCCAGGGCCGCGGTCTCGGGGACGCACTCGATCCGGGCGTCGGCCAGTTCCGGGCAGTGCGCGCGGACGGCGGCGGCGTCGACGGCGCCCACCACCCTGACGGCCAGGTGCTCCAGGCCGGTGTCCGGGCGCTGGACGAGGACCCGCACGTCGGCGACCCCCTGCAAGGTGAGCAGGCGCCGTTCGATGGCGCGCGGGTAGACGAGGACGCCCTTGAGCTTCTCGCCGTCGTCGACGCGGCCCTCCAGGCACAGCCTGCCCCGCTCGTCGAAGCGGGCGTAGTCGGTGCCGGTCACGTAGCCGGGGTTGGGGGTGACGGCCTCCCCGGGGCGCCAGACGTACTGGCAGCAGTCGGGCCCGGCGACGGCGACCGCCCCGACACCGCGCTCGTCGCGGCCCGCGAGCCACACCGCCTTGCCCGGGATCGGCGTGCCGACGTGCTGGTTGTGGCCCGGGTCGTCGTCCACGGCGATGGCGCCGGTCTCGGCGGTCCCGTAGAGGTTGGCCAGGGCGACGCCGTCGAACCGCGAGCGGATGAGCCGCACGCGCTCGGCGCTGAGGTGCCCGCCCCCGAGGAACATGCGCACGCGGCGCGCGTCCGCCGGGGCGGTCATGCCCAGGGCCGCCGCCGCGGCCAGGGCGGGCACACCGAGCACGAAGACGTCCTCGCGGGCGGCGGCCCTGTGCACCGGCTCCCAGTCCTGCGTGGGGAAGACGACCAGGTCGCGGCGCAGCAGCAGGCTCGGCAGGACGGTCATGAAGAACGCCGCGGAGAACTGCAGCGGGAGGCAGGTGGCCAGCACCGGCGGCAGGCCATCGGGGAACATGGCGCGCTCATAGTGCAGCGCGACCAGCTCCCACGAGTCGGCGTGGCCGAGCGCCAGTTTCGGCGTGCCGGAGCTGCCCGAGGTCGCCACAGCCCACAGTGGACGCTCCACCGGACCGGGCACCGGGGACTCCACCTCGGACAGGGATGGGGCGAGCTGGCGGCCGGGCAGGCCCAGCGCCGACGCCCACACCAGCACCGTGTCCGGGACGGTCGCCACGGCGAGCAGCGACACGATCGCCTCCAGCCCGCCCGCGGGGTCCACCGCGTAGGCGCGGCCGGGCTCGACCGCCGAGGCGCGCTCGCGGCCCGAGCGCAGCAGCGCGTCCCAGGAGGCGAAGTCCGTCCCCCAGCGCACGCCCCGGGAATCCCCTGCGGTGCCTAGGAAACGAGTGAACGCTGGGCGGCCCATGCTCCCCATCCTTCGATCGTCGTGGGACGCTCGGGCATCGACTCGTCCGGCGCCAGGCCCAATCCCTTGAGGTAGGTCACGACCGTGATCGTCTCCAGCGAGTCGAGCGAGCGCCCGGAGTCCTTCTCCTGCAACAGGTTCCCCAGATCGGCGCGCAGCCAGAACTCCTCGACCGCCCGGGTGAACTGCTCGGGCGCGTCGTGGCTGGCGATGTGCCCCGCCCCGTCCAGCACCCGCCCGCGCACGCGGGGGCCGAGGTCGCCCGCGCGCTCGGCGGCCTCCCGCTCGACGGACTTGAGCGTGCCGTTGACCAGGATCGTGTCCGCGGCCAGCGCCCCGAGGCGCGCGCCGCGCACCAGTGCGCGCTCCTCGAAGGCCGCCTCGGCGTGCGCGCTGAACATCGCGAGGGTGTGCCGCCACCGGGGGGTGTGCAGCCGGTCGTACTCGCGGGCCAGCTCCGGGTTCGCCGCCACCAGTCGCGGGAAGTTCTCCAGCAGCCGCAGGAAGGTCTCCCGGTCCATGTCGGGGGCGAACCCGGTCAGCGCCAGCGAGGTGACCAGCTCCGGGTGCCGCTCCGCGCACCGCACGGCCAGCGGGCTGCCCAGATACGACGCCGCGACCATGCGGCCGGGGCCGAAGCGCGCCACCAGCGCGGCGAGGTACTCATACGCCTGGTCCAGGTACTCCTCCCCCGCGTCGAGCGGGCACCGGCCGTGCCCGGGGAGGTCGACGGGGACCACCTGGTAGCGGCCGTCCCACGCCCGAATCTGGTGGCTGAAGTGCCCGTACGCGGTGCCGAGCAGCCCGTGCAGGACGTAGACGATCGGTGCGCCGCGCATCGCCTCAGCCGATCGGGATGACCGCGGCCCCCACCGCCGGGTCGGCGAAGTGGGCCACCTCGGTGCCGCCCGCCTGGATGCGGCTCAGGATGTGCCGGGGCCTGCGCAGGTCGGCGACCAAGAACTGGGAGGTGTTCTCCTCGTTGCGCGCCTGGGAGTCCGCGCGGTACGGCGCGACGTCCGGGCTGCCGGGGCTGATCACCCCGGCCAGGCCCAGCGCGCGGTCCTGGAACTCCTGCGGCTCGCGGGTGGTGAGCACCAGCCGCTGCTCGGGGCAGACGAACGCGACCACCGCCATCATCCGCAGGTAGTCCTCGTCGTTGATCCGCGTGCTGTCCCGCGAGCTCATCGCCGGGCGCATCCTCGGCACCGACAGGTCCACGACCGCGCCGCGCTTGCGCAGGTGGTCGCCGTGGGCGACCAGCGCGACCAGCTCGGCCTCCACGTCGACGTGCAGCCCGACCAGGACGCCCGGGTTGACGTAGCGGAACCCGGCGTCGAGCCAGCGGTCGAAGGACACCACCCTGCGGTCGTAGTCGGCCTTGGGCACGCCGACGGCGGTCTCGCCCATGAACCGGCGGTAGGACTCGCGGTCGTAGGTCTCCTGGAAGACGCACATGGTGACCGGCTCGTCGTGGCGGACCCACTCGGCGAGCACGTCGATCTCGTCGGGCTCCATGCTGCCGATGTTGAAGTAGATGCGCTCGAAGCCCATGTCCAGCGCGGTCCGCATGGCCCAGCCGATGCGGAAGGCGGTGCTGAGGCGGGTGTACTTGTCCTCGTACTCGCCGGTGAGGAAGCCGATCCCGCGCACCCCCTCGTGGTGGTACAGGATCTCCATCTGCTCGATGATCTCGTCGCGGCCGGAGAACTTGCGCTCCATGCGGTCGTTCCCCTTGCGCATCGAGCACATCTTGCACTCGGAGTCGCAGTGGTTGGTCGTGTAGAGCGGCACGAACGTGTGCAGCCGCGGCGTGCGGGCCGCGCAGCGCTCCTCGGCGAGCGCCTGCAGCTCGGCGGTGCTGATCGACCGGTCCGCCCAGAGGGCGAGGGCGGCCGCGGCCCGCGACACCCCCGGCTCCTCGCCCGCCCCCAGGCCCAGAATCGCCCGGGTGTCCACCGCTGCGGCCTCGGCCCGAATGGCGGCCACGTCGGGGAGTACGAAGTCGCGCATTCCTGCCTCCGGATAAACGCTCATTGAGTTCCTTTCGATGGCACCCACCGAAGTCCTACCCGCACTGCCCGAACAGCGGCAAGGACCCCGAATTCCAGCCACAACGGCTTGACCTGCGCAGACGAGCGCCGGGATACTGCCACTTCAGGTGGCTTACAGACCCGTTGAGCGGTCTTTGCAGTGCTTCTATAGCGGCCTTCTACGGCACGCGCGGAGATGCGGACAAAGGAACCGGTTTCCTTGACACCGCTGGCCGCCGATCCATAACTTCGGTTGCGGGGCCAGGCTTCACAGTCATTGCGAACAAGACGGAAGAGGTGCGCACAATGGCAGCAGATCTGTCCGCGCTGAACATCGACTCCCTGGAGATCTCGGAGTTCCTGGACGACAGCAGGCTGGAGGACAGCGAGGTCGTGGCCAAGGTCATGTCGGCCTCCTGCACCACCTGCGAGTGCTCCTGCAGCTGCTCGTCCTGATTTCGCAGGCCGTTCGCGGCCGCTGATCAGCAGTAGTTCCTGAGGAGGCGGCTTCCGCGGGGTCCGGCCCCGACCGCGGAAGCCGCCTTCCCAGGTGTCATTGATCCTTGGCGAAAGGACCACCGATGCCGCCCATCGCGACCGCCACCGCCGAAGCGGCGCTGTCGGGCCTGCCATCAAGCACCGACGAGCGGCACATGCTGATGATCTACGTGCATGTGCCGTTCTGCCATTCCAAGTGCACGTTCTGCGACTGGGTGCAGGCGATCCCGACCAAGGACCTGCTGCGCAAGCCCGAGGACTCGGTGCGGCAGAACTACATCCGGGCGCTGTGCGCGGAGATCGAGGCCCGCGGCGCCGCGCTGGGCGGGCAGGTCCCCTATGTCCTCTACTGGGGCGGCGGGACGGCGAGCAGCCTCGACGAGAACGAGGCGACGCAGATCATGGAGTCGCTGCGGTCGGCCTTCGACCTCGGCGGGGTCGCCGAGGCGACCATCGAGTGCAGCCCGGACACCGTGGACCGGGCGAAGCTGGCGTTCTTCCGCGACCTGGGCTTCAACCGGGTCTCCAGCGGCGTGCAGTCCTTCAGCGACGCCCGGCTGCGCCAGCTGGGCAGGCGCCACACCGCCGACCAGGCGGGCCGGATCGTCGACGCGGCCCGTGACGCCGGGTTCGACGAGGTGTCCATCGACATCATGTCCGGCTTCCCCGACCAGGAGATCGACGAGCTGCGCGACACCGTCGAGCAGGCGCTGTCGCTGCCGCTGACCCACCTGTCGCTGTACTCGTTCCGCCCGACGCCGGGCACGTTCATGCGCAAGAAGATGAACGGCGAGGAGAAGCGCGGCTACCTGCGCCGCCAGCAGGTGCTATTCAGCGAGGCCCGCGCGATGATCAACGACGGCGGGCTGGCCGAGTACGCCTCCGGCTACTTCGGCAAGGTCTCGCCGTTCGCGGCGATGTACTTCCAGCTGCGCGCCGACACCGTCGGCCTCGGCTCCGGCGCGATCTCCCTCGTCGACCGCAAGTTCCTGTCCCACAAGAAGGGGATGCTGCACCAGTACATCAAGGACCCGCTGGCGTTCGACATCGACGTGCCCGCCAGCCAGGACCGGGTGCTCGTGTCGTTCCTGCAGGCGGGTCTGGCCATGTTCGACGGCATCCTGCGCGAGGAGTGGCGGGTCTCCACCGGCACCCACCTCGACGAGGTCCTGACACGGCCGAACATCGCCCCGCTCGCGGAGTTCCTGCGCAAGCGCGGCCTGGTCGAGGACGAGCGCGGCATCCGGCTGGACCCCCGGCTGGCCGGGCTGACGCTCATCGAGCTGGCCTTCGAGATGGCGATGTCGCAGCCGGAACTGGGATGAGCGCACCCTGGACGGAGTTCGCCCTGCCCGGCGACCGCCTCGCCGACGCCGTGGCGTTCCTGCGCGGCGCGCTCGCCGACGGCACCGTGACCGAGGGCCTGTTCCTGCGGGACCTGGCCGCGGGCGGGCGGCTGCTCGTCCAGGTGCGCGCCGCGGGCGAGTCCGCCTTCGAGCCCGCGAGTGAGGTCCCGCTGGCGGGTCCGGTGTTCTCCGGAGCGGGCCTGGCGCCCGTCACCCGCGGTTTCCTCGCCCGCTTCACCCCGGTCCTGCTGGAGGCGCTGCCCGAGGACCGCACGGCGATGATGGCCGCGGCGCTGGACCTGATGGCCGCGCACCTGCCCGCGGTGTCCCGGCGGGCGGCGCCCGGCGGCCCGCCGCTGAGCTTCCTGAGCTTCCGGTCCCACGCCGAGGCGTTCTTCGTGACCAGCCGTGACCCGGTGGCGACCCGCGGGGCCATGGACGAGCGCTACGCCGCGGTGCGCGAGTCCGTCGAGGAGCGCGTCGGCGCCGTCTTCGCCCAGGTCGCGGGCGAGGGCCCGGTCGTGGCCCCGGCGGCGCAGGCGTGGTACGAGCTGGCCACCGGGGATAAGCCCGCCATCGCCGAGCGGTTCCGAGCGGGTGACATCCGCGCCCACACCGAGTACGCGGGCGATCACCTGCGCGAGCGCGACGACTTCGCGGGCAGCCGCTTCCACCGGATCGCGGGCGCCTCGGCCGACCTGCAGGACTACCTCGGCGGCGACCCGGAGTTCCTGGCCACCCGGCTGCTGACCAGCCTGCTCTACCTGACCCTGCACAACATCGGCCTGTCCCTTGTGGAGCGCTACTTCCTCTGCCACGTGACGAGCCGGGCGTGTGAGGCCATCTACGGCGTCGAGAGCGAGGCCGTCCTGGCAGGCCTCACCGCAGGCCGGACCCCAGGCCGGTGAGCGAGCGGACCTCCATCTCGGCCTGCTTGCCCTGGTCGGCCCGCTCCTTGCTGAGCACGGTGCCGAGGTAGCCGAACAGGAACGACAGCGGGATCGAGACCAGCCCGGGGTTGCTCAGCGGGAACCACTGGAAGTCGGCGCCCGCGATGATCGACTGCGGGGTGCCGGAGACCGCGGGCGAGAAGGCGATCAGGACGACGCAGGAGCCCAGCCCGCCGTACATCGCACACAGGGTGCCCTGGGTGTTGAAACGCCTCCAGAACAGCGAGTACAGGATCGTCGAGAGGTTCGCCGAGGCGGCGATGGCGAAGGCCAGCGCCACCAGGAAGGCGACGTTCTGGCCGTTCGCCGCGATACCGCCGACGATGGACAGCACGCCGATCACGACCGCGGTCGTCCTGGCGACCCTGACCTCCGAGCGGGTGTCGGCGTCGCCGTTCTTGATGACGTTGGCGTACACGTCGTGGGCGAAGGACGCCGACGCGGTCAGGGTCAGGCCCGCGACCACCGCCAGGATCGTCGCGAAGGCCACCGCGGCGACGATGCCGAGCAGCACCGTGCCGCCGATCCGGAACGCCAGCAGCGGGGCGGCGGAGTTCTCCCCGCCGGGCGCAGCGGCGATCGCCTCGGGACCGACCAGCGCCATCGCGCCGAAGCCGATCACCAGCGTGCACAGGTAGAAGGTGGCCATCATCCAGATCGCCCAGGTCACCGACCGGCGGGCCTCGCGGGCGTTGGGCACGGTGTAGAAGCGCATGAGCACGTGCGGCAGGCTCGCGGTGCCGAGCACGAGGGCCAGCGACAGGGAGATGAAGTCCAGCTTGGTGGTGTCGGTGGCCCCGTACTTGGCCCCCGGGCTCAGCACGGCCTCGCCCAGCGGGCTGCGCTCGGCGGCGCCGCGCAGGATCGCCGAGAAGCTGAAGCCGAACTTGCCGAGCAGGAACACCGTGATCATGGTGACGCAGAGCAGCAGCAGGACGGCCTTGATGATCTGCACCCAGGTGGTGCCCTTCATCCCGCCGACGAGCACGTAGAACAGCATGACCGCGCCGACGACGGCGATGACGACGGCTTGCCCGCCCGGGGTGTGCACGTCGAGCAGCAGCGCGATGAGGCCGCCCGCCCCGGCCATCTGGGCGATCATGTAGACCAGCGAGATCACCAGGGTGGCGTTGGCGACCGCGGCGCGGACCGGGCGCTGGCGCATCCGGAAGGCCAGCACGTCGCCGAGGGTGTAGCGGCCGGTGTTGCGCAGCCGCTCGGCGATCAGCATGAGGCCCATCAGCCAGGCGACGACCCAGCCGATCGAGTACAGGAAGCCGTCGTAGCCGGTGACCGCGATCGCGCCGGAGATGCCCAGGAACGACGCGGCGGAGAGGAAGTCGCCCGCCAGCGCGATGCCGTTCTGCCTGCCGGTGAAGCCGCTGCCCGCGGCGTAGTAGTCCGACTGCGAGACGTTGCGGCTGCTCGCCCGGTAGACGACGTAGAGGGTGATCAGCACGAACACCGCGAAGACGCCGAGGTTCAGCGCCTGGTTGCCGGTGGGGGTCCCGGTGGAGGTCACCGCCGCTGCCCCGCGAGCGCGCGCACCGCGTCGGTCTGCGGGTCCAGGATGCGCCGGGCGTGGCGGCCGTAGAGCAGCGTGATGACCACAGTGGACACGAACTGGAGCACCCCGAACAGCAGTCCGATGTTGACCGCGCCGAACACCGGCCTGCTCATGAACTCCGGGGCGTAGGCGGAGAACAGCACGTAGGTCATGTACCAGAGCAGGAACAGCACGGTGGCGGGCAGCGCGAACCGCACGGCGCTCCTGCGCAGCCGCTGGAAGTCCGGACTCTGCTGCAGGGCAACGAAATCGGGCTCGCCGTTGGCGTCGAGGTAATCGGGGCCGGGGTCCGCGTCGAAGGTGGCGAAACCCGGGCGGGCGCCGGGCCGCGGGCGCGCGGGCGGCATCGACTTCGGCATCGACTTGGTCATCGACCCTCCATGCGAGACCCCGGGGGCGCGGACCGGGCGGAGCGATCAGCCTAACGATCGGCGTCGCCCAGTCAAGGAACGAGATATCCCAATGTTCGGAAAACAAGTTTCGAGCACTCATGTCGTTGTCGCCGAAGGATCTTTCACTTACTATGCCTGTCCGGTGGTGTGGCCGCGACATCCGGGAGGTTGGCCAGATAGTGGGATTCTCAGCGCCGTCCCGGTCCTGCGAGCCGCGGACGGGATGACCGTGGCAGCCCTGGAAGTTGATCAACAAAAGCGCGGTCGTCCCAGCTGGACAGCGGTCGCCGACTGGCGCAACTGGCGGCTCCCGGTGAAGCTGGCCGCCGTGCTCGTGGTGCCGGTGCTCGTCGCCATCGGCGCGGGGGCGCTGCAGATCCAGGGTTACGTTGCCCGCTCGGCCAACTACGCACAGATGCGGGACCTCGTCGCGGTGCGGACCGCGCTGATCCCGCTCACCGCCAGCGTGCAGCAGGAACGGACGATGGTCGCGCGCGGCGTGCCCGAACCGGAGGTGTTCCAGACGCGGGGCCGCACGTCGGAGACCCTGCGCCTGCGGCTGAGCGCGGCGAGCGCGGCGACCACCGGCTTCGGCGAGGTGTCGGCGAACCGCTACTACGAGGCGGCCAAGCTGCTCGACGGGCTCCCCGCGGCGCGCGTGGCCGACCCGACCACCGCGATCACCGCCTACACCCTCGCGGTGAAGGCCCTCCTCGATTTCGACCAGGCGCTGGTCAGTCAGTTCGGCGACCCCCTGCTCTCGGGCACGGCCACCGCGCTGCACCACGCCGAGGTCGCGCGCGAGCAGGTCACCCTGCAGCAGGCCGTGGTGCTGGCCGGGATCAGGCGCGGGAAGCTGCTCGGCGCGGAGATCAGGACGCTCGCCGAGTCCAGCCTGCGGCTCAGCGACCGGGAGAGCGATTTCCAGGCCGTGGCCACCCCGCGGCAGAACCGGGAGTACCAGGCACGCATGGAGGCGGGCGACGTGGCCGTGCGCGACGGCTTGGCGCTGTCGGCGGTCAACGCGGGCGGCGCGATCGCCATTGAGCCCGCGGAGTGGAGCCGCGTCTCGGAGACCACCGCGGCGCTGCTGTCCGATGTGGTCTCCGACCTCGCCACCGAACTGCGCACGACCGCCGACCGGTTGCAGGACCAGACCAGCGACCGGGCCGGGCTGGCCTCGGTGGTGCTGCTGGGCATGCTGTTCGCGGCGGGGGCCATCGGCTGGGTCGTCGGCAGGCAGCTGCTGCGCTCGCTGGGCGCGCTGCGCCGGGCGGCGCTCGAGGTGGCCGACCACCGCCTGCCCGCCGTCGTCGCGGGCATCCGCGCGAACGCCGCGCCGGACACCCACATCGAGCCGGTCCCGGTGCACACCACCGACGAGCTGGGCCAGCTGGCGCGCGCCTTCGACGCCGTGCACCGGCAGGCCGTGCACTCGGCGACCGAGCAGGCCGAGCTGCGCTCGGACATGCGCAACATCTTCGTGAACCTGTCCCGACGGAGCCAGGGCCTCGTCGAGCGCCAGCTCAAGCTCATGGAGGACCTGGAGCGCAAGGAGGAGGACCCCGACCAGCTGGCCAACCTGTTCAAGCTCGACCACCTGGCGACCCGGATGCGGCGCAACAACGAGAACCTGATGGTCCTCTCCGGAACCGAGGTCTCCCGCCGGTTCACCCGGCCCGTGCCGCTGGTGAGCGTGCTGCGCGCCGCGGTCTCGGAGATCGAGCAGTACCAGCGGGTGGTCCTGCGCCCCGCCCCGCCGGTGGAGGTCGTCGGGTACGCCGCGGGCGATCTCGTGCACCTGGTGGCCGAGTTGCTGGACAACGCGACGGCGTTCTCCCCGCCGCGCGCGCGGGTCGTCGTCGGGGCACAGCCGCACCCGGAGGGCGGGGTGCTGGTGGAGGTCGTGGACGAGGGCGTCGGCATGGCCGAGGCCGAGCTGGCCGCGGTCAACCGGCGGCTGGCCGAGGACGCGCCCACAGAGCTGCCGGTGTCGCGGCAGCTGGGCCTGTTCGTGGTGGCCCGGCTGGCGGCGCGGCAGGGCGTTCGGGTGCGGGTCCAGGAGACCGGGCTGGAGCACGGCCTGCGGGCCTCGGTGCTGGTGCCCGCGGAACTCGTGCGGACACCGGCCGTGCGCGTGGCGCCTGCCGCCCCACCGGCGCCCGCGAGGCCGCCGGTCCCCACCGTCGCGTCAGTGCCCGCGGCCAAGTTCACCGGCTCCGGCGGTCAGGACCCGGCGTGGTTCGGCTCGGCCCTGCCCAAGCGCCCGACCCGGTCGGTGTCCGCCTTCGCCGCGCCGTCGCCCACCGCGGCCCGGCGGCGCGATCCCGAGCGCGTCCGCGGGTTCCTGACCAACTACCAGTCCGGGGCACGCCGGAGCGCGCCCGAGGCCAACCACCGGAATGAGCAGTCATGAGCACATCCCCCTCGCGCCAGGTGAACGAGTTCGGGTGGCTGGTGAGCAACTTCGCCGACCGCGTTCCCGGGGTCGCGCACGCGGTGGTGATCTCGGTGGACGGCCTGCTGCTCACCAGCTCGGACCAGTTGCAGCGGGAGCGCGCCGAGCAGATCGCGGCCATCTCCGCGGGGGTCAACAGCCTCACCGAGGGCGCGTCGCGCTGCTTCGGCGGTGACCGGGTGCTGCGCACGATCATCGAGATGGACGGCGGCATCCTGCTTCTGCTGTCCATTCAGGACGGCTCTTGCCTCACCGTCCTCGCCGAGACGAGCTGCGATGTCGGCCAGGTCGCCTACGAGATGAACGTCCTGGTCGACCAGGTCGGCCAGCTGCTCACCCCCGAACTGCGCGCCGAGCTGCGCGGCGCCCGGCAGGCCGCGGCAGCCCACAGCGGGTGAGGGCGCGATGAGCCCAGCGGGACCGGACAGCGGGGACCACGCCTTCGCCGACCTGCTCAACGGGCTCACTCTGGACGGCGCCCGCCGCCGGACGCGGGAGGAGTCCCGACCGGACCGCGCCCCGGCTCCCGAACACCCGCCGACACAGCCGGAGCCGACCGCCGAGGAGTCCGCCGACCTCGTCCGCGCCTACGCGTGGACAGCCGGGCGAACACACCCGGCGGCGCGCCTGGAGGTCGAGACCCTGGTGTCGACCGCGGACATCCCGCCCCCGCTGCCTGCGCGGCTGCCCGCCGAGCACCACACGGTGGTGGAGCTGTGCCGCTCGACGCGCTCGGTCGCCGAGGTCGCCGCCCTGCTGTCACTGCCGCTGGGCGTGGCGAAGGTGCTGGTCGGCGACCTGGCGGAACGCGGGCTGGTGGTGGTGCACGAAATGGACGCGGGCGGCGCGGCGCCGGATCTCGGGCTGATGGAACGGGTGCTCAGCGGCCTGCGCGGGCTGTAGGCGGCGTTGTCCGAACCTGGGCGCGCGGGTCGGCCACCTCCTCGGCGAGCATCGGAAGTGGTGTTTCCCTGCAACGCCTGGACGTGCCGTCGAGCCACCGCTCCCACCCCACGGCTACGTGAGGAACTTGCCCCCGGTCACCGCCAGGGTCTCCCCGGTGATGTAGCCGGACTCCGGTGATGCCAGGAAGACGTAGGCGTGCGCCAGCTCGGCGGGCTGGGCCGCCCGGCCCATCGGGGTCTGCTCGCCGAAGCCTGCGACCTTCTCCTCGGGCATCGTCGCGGGGATCAACGGGGTCCACACCGGGCCGGGCGCCACGGCGTTGACCCGGATGCCCCTGCTGATCAGGTCGCCGGACAGGCCCTGGGTGGCGTTGAGGATGGCGGCCTTGGTGGCGGCGTAGTCCATCAGCTCCGGGGACGGGTCGCGGGCCTGGATGGAGGTGCTGTTGACGATCGTCGACCCCGGCGGCATGTGCGGCGCCGCCGCCTTGCACAGCCAGAACAGCGCGTACAGGTTGGTCTTGAACACCCGGTCCAGCTGCTCGGTCGGGATGTCGGTCACGCCCTCGCGGGACATCTGGTACGCGGCGTTGTTCACCAGGATGTCGAGTCCGCCCAGCTCGCTGACGGTGCGCTCGACCAGCTCGGCGCAGTGCGCCTCCTCGCGGATGTCCCCGCGGACGAGGACCGCCGTCCGGCCCGCCTGCTCGATCAGCGCGGCGGTCGCGGCGGCGTCGGCGTCCTCCTCCAGGTACGACACCACGACGTCGGCGCCCTCCCTGGCGAAGGCGATCGCGACGGCGCGGCCGATGCCGGAATCCGCCCCGGTGATCAGCGCCTTGCGCCCGAGCAGGCGGTCGCTGCCGCGGTAGGTGTTCTCGCCGTGGTCGGGCTCCGGCGACATCCCGGCCGTGCTGCCCGGCGCGGACTGCTTCTGCGGCTTCTGGGCGTCCGGTCCCGGGTACTGCGTCCGCGGGTCCTGGAAGGTGTACTGGTCCATTGTGGCCTTTCAGGTGGTGGAACGCCCGGCTCAGGGAACCCGCTTCTCCAGCGGCTTCGTCGCCGGGCCTTCGAGGACGGAACCGTCCACGTCGAACCGGGAGCCGTGGCACGGGCAGTCCCAGCTGTGCTCGGCGGTGTTGAAGCGCACGAGGCAGCCGAGGTGGGTGCAGCGCAGGGAGACCGCGTGCAGCGCGCCCTCGGCGTCGCGGAAGACGCCGGTCTTGCCGAGGCCGTCCCGGCGCACGCAGGACTCGCCGGGCGCCAGCTCGTCGAGGTTCGTCGTGCCGGTGGGCGCGAGGTGGTCGGTGACCATGTCCAAGCCGACCTTGCTGTTGACGCGGGCCAGCGTCGGCAGCCCGCGCAGGGTGAGCCGGTGCGGGGAGAACAGGTCGGCGGCCTCGCCGCCGGTGACCATCTCGGCGAGCAGCGCGCCGGCGAACGACCCGGTGGACAGCCCCCACTTGGCGAACCCGGTGGCCACGTACAGACCGCGCACGCCCGGCCGGTACGTGCCGATCATCGGCAGCCGGTCGTAGGGCACCGGGTCCTGGGCCGACCAGCGGTGGGTGATCTCCCTGACGTCCCAGTGCTCGCGGGTGAAGTCCTCCAGCGCCTGGTACCGCGTGGCGGAGTCGCCGCGCTCCCCGACGTGGTGGCCCTGCCCGCCGACGATCAGGCGCTCGCCCGCCGAGGAGACCGACCACGAGGGACTGCCCGCCCCGATCGCCATGCTCGACGGCGGCGCGCCCGCGCGCAGCGTCGCCGCGACGCAGTAGGACCGCGCCGGCTCCAAGCGGGCGAAGTACAGTCCGCGGTCGAGGATCGGGTAGTGCGTGGCGATGATGACGTGCTCGGCGCGCAGCTCGCCGTGCTCGGTGCGCACCGTCGCCGGTGACCCCTCGCGCACCTGCTGGACGCGGCTGTGCTCGAAGACCCGGCACCCGTCGCCGTCGACGGCGTCGGCCAGGCCGATGGCGTAGCGCAGCGGGTGCAGGCGGACCTGGTCGTCCAGCCGCACCGCGGCGTGGGTGGGGAAGGGCAGATCCGGCGCCGGGTCGCTGACGGCGGGCAGCCCGGCGCGCACCGCGGCGGCCAGCTCGGCCTCCACCGACTCGCGGTCCCGCGGGCTCATGGCGACGGTGTGCGCGGGCCGCCGCTCCAGGTCGCAGTCGATCCCCGCCGCCAGCTCGGCCACCAGCTCGACCCCGGCGGCGCTGGCCGCGGCGTACCCGGCGGCGGCCTCGGCGCCGTGCAGGCGCTCCAGGTCGGAGTACACAGTGGCCTGCAGGGCGGTGACCTTGGCGGTGTTGTTCCCGGTGACCCCGCGCCCGACCTGCGCGGCCTCCACCACGGCCACGCGCAGCCCCGCCCGCTTGAGCAGCAGGGCGGCGGTGAGCCCGGTGATCCCGGCGCCGACGACGGCGACGTCGAACAGCGCGCCCCCGGCCTCGGCCACCGTGGGGAAGCCAGTGGGCGCGACGGAGTCCAGCCACAGCGACTGGCGAGCGGTCGTGGTCTGCATGCGGCGGGGATACCCGCAGGTAGCACCCGCAAAACTCGGCGCGGGTCAGCGTCCACCCGGCCATCCCTTGACAGGGGCCCAGGCAGGCGGATCAATAAAGGATCACTCGGCTGACGGGGGCGACGTGCGCGACGACGACGAACGCAGGCTGCACGAGCTGGGGTACGCCCAGGAGCTCTCCCGGTCGATGTCGGGATTCTCCAACTTCGCGGTGTCGTTCACGATCATCTCGGTGCTCTCCGGCTGCCTGACCCTCTACGGGTTCGGCATGAACACCGGCGGCCCCGCGCTGATCGTCTGGGGCTGGCCGCTCGTCGGGCTGATGACGCTGCTCGTCGGCCTGGCGATGGCCGAGGTGTGCTCCAGCTACCCGACAGCGGGCGGGCTGTACTACTGGGCGGCCAAGCTGGCACCCCGCAACGGGCCCGCGTGGTCGTGGTTCACCGGGTGGTTCAACCTGCTCGGCCAGGTCGCGGTCACCGCGGGCATCGACTTCGGGGCGGCGTCGTTCATCAACGCGTTCCTCGACCTGCAGTTCGGGTTCGACGCCACGCCCGGCAACACCATCCTGATCTTCGGGATCGTGCTGGCGGTGCACGGGCTGCTCAACACGTTCGGGGTGCGGCTGGTCGCCCGGCTCAACCAGGTCAGCGTGTGGTGGCACCTGGGCGGCGTGGCGGTCATCGTGGGCGTCCTCGCGCTGGTGCCCGCCAAGCACCAGTCGGCGGACTTCGTGTTCGGGACGTTCGTCAACAACACCGGCTGGGAGTCGGCGTTCTACGTCGGGCTGCTGGGGCTGCTGCTGGCCCAGTACACCTTCACGGGGTACGACGCCTCCGCGCACATGACCGAGGAGACCCGCAACGCGGCCCGGTCCGGGCCGCGCGGGATCGTCATGTCGATCGTGGTCTCGCTGGTGGCGGGCTGGGTCCTGCTGGTGGGCATCACCTTCGCCATCCAGGACTACGACGGCGCGCTGAACAGCGAGACCGGCGTGCCGCCCGCCCAGATCTTCATCGACGCGCTGGGGCTCACCGGGGGCAAGCTGCTGCTGCTCATCGCGATCGGCGCGCAGCTGTTCTGCGGCATGGCGTCGGTGACGGCCAACTCGCGGATGATCTACGCCTTCGCCCGGGACGGGGCGCTGCCCGCGGCGGGCTTCTGGCACCGGATCAACAAGCGCACCCGCACGCCCACCAACGCCGTCTGGCTGGCCGCGGGCGGGGCGTTCCTGCTCGGCCTGCCGTACCTGTGGAACGAGACGGCCTACGCGGCGGTGACCTCGATCGCGGTCATCGGCCTCTACATCGCCTACGTGCTGCCAACCCTGCTGCGGCTGCGCCAAGGCGACCGGTTCGAGCCCGGGCCGTGGAGCCTCGGGCGCTGGAGCAGGCCGATCGGGATCGTCGCCGTGGTGTGGGTGGGGTTCATCGCGGTGCTGTTCATGCTGCCGCAGGTCAGCCCGGTGACAGCGGAGACGTTCAACTACACCCCGGTCGCGGTGCTGGTGGTGCTGGGCTTCGCCGGGATCTGGTGGCTGGTCTCGGCCCGGCACTGGTTCACCGGCCCCAAGGTGGAGGGCACGCCGGAGGAACTGGCCGCCATCGAGCGCGACCTCGACGCCATCTGAGGGTTTCGGCGGGCCGCTGGCCGGGAACAAGTCCCAGGACGACCAACGGAGGCCCGCCATGCCCGCACGGGAGGAACTGCCGAGCACGGTCCGCCGCTCGTCCAAGAAGGCGCAGCGGACGTGGGGCAAGGCGCACGACTCGGCCGTGGACAGCTACGGCGAGGGCGAGCGCGCCCACCGCACGGCGTATTCCGCGCTCAAGCACACCCACGAGAAGGTGGGCGACCACTGGGAGGCCAAGGACGAAGCCGGTCCGTCGGACGCCCAGGCCGCCCGCGGCGCGGGCGCCAAGACCGGGAAGACTGCGGGCGGCGTGGACGCCAACGCCAGCAAGAAGCACCTCTACGACCTGGCCAAGCGCCTCGGCGTGCCGGGGCGCTCGACGATGACCAAGTCCGAACTGGTGGACGCCCTGGAGAAGGCGAACCGCCGGGCCACGGACCGGGCCCGGCGCCAGCGGTGATCACTGGACGGTATTTCGACTGGGGGACACACGGCCGGGCCGTGTACCCCACAGCCGGAACACCGTCGCGGCTACTCGCGCCCGCGCACGATGGTCGGTTCGAATCCCTCGTCCTCGGGCGGAGCCGGATCGGCCCACGTCAGCGCCCGGCCGCCGATCAGCTCAGCGGTGACGGCCTCCCGCGGGGCCGGGACCAGGCTCATCTCCTGGGTGGTCTCCATCATCTCAAACGCACCTCCGTTGTTCCCCTCGGCGTACCCCGTATCGGCCAGGGAAAACATCAGCCTCCCAGCAGCCGCAGGACCGCGCGCTCGATGGCGGTGCGGGTCACGACGTCGGCGAGGTCGGCGCCCGCGCGGTCCAGGGTGCGCCGGATCGTGCGGCCCTCGCTGAAAGCGTCGACCACCCGAGAGTCCACATAGGACTTACGCGCGATGGTCCTGGTGTTGCCCAGCTCCTCGGCCACCTCGTCCATCACCGCGACCTCGACGCGCTTGTGGGCGCGCTGGGTGCCCGGCGGCTCGGCGCGGGCGAAGGCGATGGCGGCCACCACGGTCGCGTGCCAGGTGCGCAGGTCCTTCACCGTGTACTCCGAGCCGGTCAGCTCCTTGAACCGCTCGTTGATCTCCCCGGAGCGCACGTCCTGCCAGGCACCCCGGCCCAGGCGGTAGGCCAGCAGCCGGTCGGTGCCGGTGCGGGCCCGCTTGAGGCCGCGGATGAGGTTGGCCAGCTCGGCGTCGGTCAGCCGCAGGTCGCGGTGGACACCGCTTTTCGCCGGGTAGCTGAACACGATCGCGCCGCGATTGAGGGTCACGTGGTCGCGCTGCAGGGTGGCGACGCCGAAGCTGCCGTTCTCCTCGGCGTACTCCTCGCCGCCGGTGCGGAAGACACCGTGGTCGAGCATGCGCAGCGCGCCGCTGACCACGCGGCGGCAAGTCAGGCCCGGGGAGGACAGGTCGTCGTGGACGGCGGCGCGGAACCTGGGCAGCCGGACGGCCAGCTCCCGCACCCGCTCGTGCTTGGCCTCGTCGCGCTCCTGGCGCCACCGCTCGTGGTAGAGGTACTGGCGCCTGCCCGCGTCGTCGGTCCCCACGGCCTGGATGTGCCCGCCCGCGTGCGGGCAGATCCAGACGTCGCGCCAGGCCGGGGGAATGGCCAGGTGGCGCACGCGCTCCAGCGTCTCCCGGTCGGCCACCGCGGCGCCGGTCGGGTCGAGGAACCGCCAGCCGCGGCCGTACCGCCTGCGGGTCAGCCCTGGCCTGTGGGGATCGCTGCGTCGCACGACCCCAGGTACCCGGTTTGGCCCATGTCACGCCGGGTAGCTCGTGTGGGTGGACCCCTTTCCCGATGTGCGCCGCGTCGCCGTGCTCCGCGGCGGCGGCCTCGGTGATCTCCTGTTCGCCTATCCCGCGATGGACGCGCTGGCCGCCGCCTACCCCGACGCCGAGATCGTGCTGCTCGGCTCCCCGCTGCACGCCGAGCTGCTGGCCGAGCGCCCCGGCCCGGTCGACACCGTGATCCCGCTGCCCCGCACCGAGGGCGTGCACGGGGGCGGCGGCACCGATGACGAGGAGGTCGAGGCGTTCCTCGAGCGCGCGGGGAGCTTCGACCTCGGGGTGCAGGCGCACGGCGGCGGGCGGTGGTCCAACCCGTTCCTGCTGCGCCTGCGCCCGACGTGGACGGTGGGCAGCCGCACCGGGGACGCGCCCGCGCTCACCCGCTCGCTGCCCTTCCGCTACCACCAGCACGAGGTGCTGCGGGCGCTGGAGGTGGCGAGCCTCGCCGGGGCGCAGCCGATGGTGTTCGAGCCCAGGGTCGCCGTCACCGCCGCCGACCTCACCGAGGCCAAGGCGGCACTCGGCCCGTCGGAGCGCCCGCTGCTGGTGGTCCACCCCAGCGCCACCGACCCGCGCAGGCGCTGGCAGCCCGAGCGGTTCGGCCGGGTCGCCGCCGAGGTGGCCGAGCTGGCCGACACGGTGGTCGTCGGCACCGCCGAGGAGGCCGACCTCGCCGAGGACGTGGTCCGCCACGCCCTCGCCGCCCGGCCGGACACCCCCATCAGGTCCCTGGCGGGCAAGCTCACCCTGAGCGGCCTCGTCGGCGTCCTCGCCTCGGCGCGAGTCGTGCTGGCCAACGACAGCGGCCCCCGCCACCTCGCCCAGGCGGTCTGCACCGCCACGGTGTCGGTCTACTGGATGGGCAACGTCATCAACGCCGGGCCCTTCGGCAGGCTCCGGGACCGGGTCCACATCTCGTGGACCTCCAGCTGCCCGGTGTGCGGCGTCGGCTGCACCCGCCCCGAGGTGGCCCGCTGCTCCCACGACATCACCCATGTGGGCGACGTCGAGGTCGGCGACGTGCTGGCCGACACCCGGGAGCTGCTGGCGTGATCCTGGTCCTGCGCGCCCTCAAGCTCGGCGACCTGCTGGTCGCCGTCCCCGCCCTGCGCGGGCTGCGGGCCCACTGGCCGGACGAGGAGATCGTCCTGGCCTGCCTGCCCTGGCTCAGCCCGATCATCGACCTCACCGGCGCCGTCGACCGCGTCCTGCCCGTGCGCGGCTTGGAACCCCTGCCACCCGAGGCCGCCCGCCCCGCCGTCGCGGTCAACATGCACGGCGCGGGCCCCACCAGCACCGCGATCCTGGACGACCTCGACCCGGGCCTGCGCATCGGCCACGAGGGCCACGGCTGGCAGGGCCCGGCCTGGCGCGACGACCTGCCCGAGCGCGAGCGGTGGTGCGGGCTCCTGAGCGCCCACGGCATCCCCGCCGAACCGAACGACCTGCGCCTGCGGCGCCCGCCCGTCCCCTCCCCCGCTCCCGGCGCGGTGGTCATCCATCCCGGCGCCGCCTACGGCAGCAAACGCTGGCCGCCCGCCCGTTTCGCCGAGGTCGCCACCTGGTTCGGCGACCGCGGCCACCGCGTGGTGATCACCGGCACCGCCGCCGAGCACGACCTGGCCGCGGCGGTGGCCGAACCCAGCGGCGCGGAAGTGCTGGCGGGAAAGACTTCCCTGCACGAGCTGGCGGCCCTGATCGCCGACGCGGCGGTGGTCGTCACCGGCGACACCGGCACCGCGCACCTCTCCTACGCCTACGCCACGCCCTCGGTGGTCCTGTTCGGACCGGTCGGGCCGGAGATCTGGGGCCCGCCCGCCACCGGCCCGCACACGCCCCTGACCGTCGCCCACCTGAGCCGCCCTGACGAACCCTTCGCCGACGACCCGGACCCCGCCCTGCTGGCGGTCACGGTGGACGACGTGCTGGCCGCTCTCCCGGTGACGACAACGCGCTGAGCCATCACCGGCGGCGACGGCAGGGCGCCGGGTCACTCGGTCACGGAAGTCTCCTCGTCGGCGGGCTCGCGGGTCGGCGGGCTCACAGCACGAGCCGCACGGCGTCCAGGATCGTGGGGGCCACCAGCGGCGCGCTGTCCACCTCGGCGGGCAGCGTCCGTGGCGTGGGGACCAGCACGGCCCGCGCCCCCGCGGCCGCGGCGGCCTCGACGTCGGCGCCGATGTCGCCGATCACCACCGCCTCCGCGGGCGAGACGTCGAGGTCGGCACAGGCCGACAGGACCATCCCGGGCGCTGGCTTGCGGCAGTCGCACCCGTCGGCCGGACCGTGGGGGCAGAACCGCCAGGTGTCGAAGCACCCCAGCAACTCCTCCACCCTGGCGTTGACCGCCGCCACCTGCGCCAGGCTCAGCAGCCCCCTGGCGACACCCGACTGGTTGGACACCACCCCGGTGCGCACGCCACGCAGCCGGACCTCGTCCAGGGCCTCCCGGGCGGAAGGCATCAGCCGCACCAGCGCTGGATCACCGTTGTAGGGCACGTCGTGCACCAGGGTGCCGTCCCGGTCGAACAAGACCGCCATCGTGCGCATACGGCGACATACCCCGATACGCCGCTGCCTAGACATCGGCGTTGCCCTACTCGGTCACCGCGCCGCCCTGGTGACGATGCGATCGATCACCGCGGAGGTGGACTGGTCGGGCACGTAGTCCACGATGCGCACCTCGCCGCCGCAGGCGCGCACGACGGCGGCCTCGTCCAGCATCGACTCGGTGTAGTCGCCGCCCTTGACGTAGCAGTCCGGGCGCAGCGCGCGGATCAGCTCGGCCGGGCTGTCCTCGTCGAAGACGGTCACGTGGTCGACGCAGCTGAGCGCCGCCAGCACCTCGGCGCGGTCGGCCGCCGGGTTGACCGGCCTGCCCTCGCCCTTGAGCCTGCGCACGCTCGCGTCGCCGTTGACCGCGACGACCAGCACGTCACCGAGGCGGCGGGCCTGGGTGAGGTAGGCGACGTGGCCCCGGTGCAGGACGTCGAAGCAGCCGTTGGTGAACACCACCCGCCTGCCCTCGGCGCGGTCGCGGGCCACCCTGGCGCCCAGCGCCTGCGCGCCGATGGCGGCGCCCTGGTGGATGCCGAGGCGGGCGACCAGGTCCGCCGTCGTGCACACCGCCGTGCCCGGCCGGTGCACCACGATGTCGGCGGCGGCCTGGGCCAGCTCGGCGGCGGTGGACAGCGGCAGGCCAGCGGCGGCGGCGATGGTCAGCGCGGCGCAGAAGGTGTCCCCCGCGCCCGCGGCCTGGCTCTCCGGGGCCGGGTCGGCCCAGGTGCGGTGGCCGGGCCCGTCGTCGAGCAGCACCGAGCCGTCGCGGTCGAGGGTGACCACGACGGCCGCGCCGCCGGCCGCCGCGCGCACCTGGTCGCGGGCCTCGATGAGCACCCGGACGCGCTCGTCGGCGCCGTCGGGCAGCGCGGCGCCGAGCAGGTCGGCCAGCTCGCCCGCGTTCGGGGTGAGCAGGTCGGGCCGCACCACGGCCCACCGCGCGGGCTGGTGGGCGTCGACCACCAGCAGCGGGATGGAGTCGCGGCGCTCGGCGAGGAACCGGGCCAGGTGCGGGCCGCAGACCCCGAGGCCGTAGTCGCAGACGACCACGGCGTCGGCGCCCGCGATGGCCCGGCCCGCCGCCTCGGTGAGCGCGTCGGCGGTGTCCTGGCCGTGGTTCTGGGCCTCCCCCTCGTCGTAGCGGACCATGAGGTGGTCGGCGGCGAGCACCCGGTGCTTCACCACGGACTGGTGGCAGGCGACCAGCTCGCTCGTGTCCACACCGGACGCCTGAAGCAGCTCGCGCAGCTCGGCGCCTGCCGCGTCGGCCCCGACCGCGGCGACCAGGGCCGTCTCGGCGCCGAGGGCGGCGAGGTTGACGGCGGTGTTCGCCGCCCCGCCCGCCGCGGCGTGCCGGGAGTGCACCGACACCACCGGCGCGGGCGCCTCCCGGCAGAGCCTGCCCGCCTCGCCTTCGAGCCAGACGTCGAGGATGGCGTCGCCGAGCACGACGACCTTCGGCCGGCGCGCGGCCAGGGCGCGCGGCAGGTCCGGGGTGAGCGAGTGGGTGCTCACGACGCGCTCCCCGGCGGGCTGAGGTGGACGACCTTCGTCGTGGTCATCTCGTCCAGCAGCTCCGGGCCGTAGCCGAACCCGGTGCCGCTGAGGCGCCGGGGCTGGGCCGCGCCGCCGGGCGCGCCGCCGAAGACGGCGTTGACCTTGACCGTGCCGACGTCCAGGGTGCGCCAGGCCAGCTGGGCGTTCGCCATCGACGCGGTCAGGACGCTGCCCGCCAGGCCGTGGCGGTCCTCCGCTGCCAGGGCGAGCCCCTCGGCGAAGTCGGCGACCACCGCGACGGGCGCCACCGGGCCGAAGGTCTCCTCCGACATCACCGACATCGCCGGGGAGCAGTCGGAGAGCACCGTGGCCGGGTACCAGGAGCCCTGGCCCGAGGGCAGCACCCCGCCGGTCTGGAGCGTGGCGCCCGCGTCGATGGCCTCGGTGACGTGGCGGTGCACGCCCGCGCGGTGGTCCACGTCGACCAGCGGGCACAGCCGGTCGTTCCAGCGCTCGGCCTCGGCGACCAGCGCGGCCGTGAACGCCGCGGCGATGGCCTCGTGCGCGAAGACGCGCTCCACCGACGTGCACACCTGGCCCGCGTTGGCGTACGCGCCCAGGGCGACCTGTTCGGCCGCCCAGCGCGGGTCGACGTCGCCGTCGACCACGACCGCGTCGTTGCCGCCGTTCTCCAGCAGGGCCTTGGCCCCGGTGGCGACCGCCGCCGCGGCGATCGCCCGGCCGGCGTGGGTGCTGCCCACGTGGGCGACGACGTCCACGCGCGGGCTGCCCGCCAGCGCCGCGCCGGTGTCGCCGCCGCCGAAGACGGTCTGCAGGACGCCCTCGGGCAGGGCGTCGGCGAGCAACTCGCCGAGCAGCGCCCCGGTGCGGCAGGCGCGCTCGCTGGGCTTGTGCACGACGGTGTTCCCGGTGACCACGGCCGCGCCGAGCAGTCCGCAGGCGGTGGGCACGGGGTCGTTCCACGGCGTCAGCGCCACGACGACACCGCGCGGCTGCGGGATCATCAGGTCGGTGGCGTTCCACCCGCCCTGCAGCGAGCGCCCGCGGTGGACCGGGCCCAGTTCGGCGTACTGGTAGAGCGTGCCGATGCCCGCGCGCACCGACGCCTCGGCCTCGTCCAGCGGCCTGCCGGTGTCGTCGTGGTTGGCCTGAGCGAGGTCGCCCGCGCGGGCCGACAGCGCGTCGGCCGCCGCGCGCAGCGCCGCGCCGCGCTCGGCGGGCGCGGTGGCCGCCCACGCCGGGTACGCCCGGCGGGCGCGCTCGAGCACGTGGGCGGGCTCGGTGTCGATGACGGTGGGGACGAGGTCGGTCACGGCCACGACGGCTCCTGGTCCGGGCAGACGACCAGTTCCCTGATCTCGCACCCGGGCGGCGCGGTGAGCGCGTGCAGCACGCTGGCGGCCACGTCCTCGGGCCGGTTGAGCACGGCGTCGGCGCCCGGGCGGTACTGCTCGGGGCGGTCGTCGAAGAAGTGGGTGCGCATCCCGCCGGGGATCAGCAGCGTCACCCCGACCCGGCCCGCGGTCTCCATCGCCAGCGCCCGGGTGAACCCGACGACGCCGAACTTCGAGGCGCAGTAGGCGGTCGCGTCGCCCGCCGGGCGCAGGCCCAGGGTGGAGGCGACGGTGACGACCCGGCCGTGCGAGCGCAGCAGCGCGGGCAGCGCGGCGCGGACCACGGCGGCGGTGCCCATCAGGTTGACCCGCACCACCCGCTCCCAGTCCGCTGTGGACACCTGGTCCAGCCCGCCGCACGCGTCGGTGCCCGCCGCGGTGACCACGGCGTCGAGCCCGTCGGCCGAGAGCTCGGTGACGGCCCGCTCGGTTTCGACGCTGTCGGTCACGTCGACGGTCCGGTAGTCCCCCGCGGCCAGCGCGGGCGCCTGCTTGTCGAGCACCAGCGCCACACCGCCCGCGGCGGTGACCGCCTCGGCGACGGCGGCGCCCAGGCCGGACGCCCCGCCGCTGACCAGAACGCGGCCAGGATTGGTTGTCACGTCGTGTCCTCCCTCTTTGTCAGCCCGCCTCGGCCAGCGCGCAGGCCAGGCGGGTCGTGGAGCGGCCGGGCAGCAGCGGGGTGGTGACGATCCGGCCGCCCCAGCCGCGCACCAGGTCCGCTTCGGGCAGGTCGTCGGGGGCGTAGTCGCCGCCCTTGACCCAGATGTCGGGCCGCAGCCGGGCCAGCGCCCTGCGCGGGTCGTCCTCGCCGAAGACCACCACGGCGTCCACACAGGCCAGTGCCCGCAGCAGCGCGGCGCGGTCGGCCTCGCCCATGATCGGCCTGCGCGGGCCCTTGAGCCTGCGCACCGAGTCGTCGGAGTTCAGGCACACGATGAGGCAGTCGCCCAGCGCGCGCGCCGCGGCGAGGGTCTGGGCGTGGCCCGCGTGCACCAGGTCGAAGCAGCCCCCGGTGGCCACGACGGTCCCGCCGCGCGCCCGCACGGCGGCGATGAGCGCTTCCGGCGACGGCTCCGGCCCGCGCGCGGCCGACCCATTCCCAGCCGACCCATTCGCGGCCAAGCCGTTCCCAGCCAAGCCATTCGCGGCCAGGCCATTCGCCGACAACCCGCCAGCGGCCAACCCGCCAGCAGCCAGGCCGCCCCCAGCAAATCCAGCAGCAGCCAGCCCGCCCGCAGCCAGGGCCCGCGCGGACAGTCCACCCGCGGCCAAGGGGCCAGCGGACAGGCCGCCCGCGGCGAGGAACCGGCTCGCGGCGGCCACAGCGGCCGCCGTCGCCTCGCGGACGTCGGCGCCGTGGCGCAGCGCCTCGGCCGCCGCGGCGGCGAAGCGGTCACCGGCGCCGCAGGTGTCGCCCGCGTCCACCGCGGGCGCGGGCAGCGGTTCGGTGCCCAGCCCCCGCTCCAGCAGCGCGCCCCGCGCGCCGGTGGTCACCGCGACCGCGTGGGCCTGCCAGCGCTCGCGCAGCAGCAGGGCCGCCTCGGGCCCGGCGGTGCCCGCGAAGGCCGCCGCCTCGGCCTGGTTGGGCGTCACCAGCGTCACCCCCGGCACGGGCGCGGGTCCGCGCGGGTGCGGGTCCCACACGATCGGCACCGTGGACCGGGCGAGCAGCGCGCGCACCCGTTCGCAGGCGGCCAAGCCGCGCCCGTAGTCGGACACGAGCACCGCGTCGGCGTCCCGGATGGCGTCGAGCATCTCGTCGGTGGCCCGCGGCGGCGGCCCGTCGCCGCCGCGGTCCAGGCGCACCAGCGACTGGCCCGAGCAGCGGACCCTGGCCTTCACCGGGGTGCTCGACGCTTGCCCCGCCACGACGTCGATGCCCTGGAGAGCCGCGCGCAGCCGGGCGCCGTCGGCGTCCCCGGCGATCGCGGTCACCAGGCGCACGTCGGCGCCGTCCACGGCGGCCAGCGTCGCGGCCAGGCCCGCGCCGCCCGCGCGGTCGGTCTCCTGGGACACCTCGACCACCGGCACCGGCGCGTCCGGGCAGAGTCGGGTGCTGGTGCCGATGATGTCGATGTCCAGCAGGCAGTCCCCCACCACCACCAGGCTCATGACGCCCGCACCGCCTTCCGCGGCAGCGGCACGTCCAACGCCTGCTCGAACGCCGAGCACAGCAGGTGCACCAGGACCAGGTGCATCTCCTGGATGGTCGCCGTGCAGCCCGGCACGCACACCGCCTCGTCGCACATGGGGACCAGCGGGTTGGGCGCGGGGCCGGTCAGCCCCCACACCAGCGCCCCGGCCCTGGTGCCCGCCACGGCGGCGCGGCGCAGGTTCTCGCTGCGGCCGCTGGTGGACAGCAGCACCAGCACGTCGCCGGGGCGGGCGTGCGCCTCGACTTGGCGGGCGAAGACCTCGGCGTAGCCGTAGTCGTTGCCGATGGCGGTCAGGGTGGAGGTCTCGGCGTGCAGGGCCAGCGCGGAGAACGGCCTGCGGTCGCGGTCGAAGCGGCCGACCAGCTCGGCGGTCAGGTGCTGGGCCTCCGCGGCCGAGCCGCCGTTGCCCGCGGCCAGCAGCCGCCCGCCCGCGTCGAGCCGGGCGGCGAGGGTGCGGCCCCACCGGGTCAGCGTGTCGACCTGGCCGCGCACCGCGCTCAGCGCGGTGGCGATCTCGTCGAGGCGATCGCCGATCATCGTCCCTCCGCCACGGCTTCGCGGACGGCGGGGGTGCTCGGGCGCGCGCAGCGCTCGTAGACGCGCTCGGTGTCGGCGGCGACGCGGTCCCAGCCGTAGCGGGCGTGGGCGCGGTCGGCGCCCGCGATGCCGAGCATGGCGCGGCGCAGGTCGTCGGGCAGCAGCTCGCGCAGGCGCGCGGCCAGCGCCCTGGGGTCGCGCGGCGGCACGAGCACGCCGGTGATCCCGTCGACCACGGTGTCGGTCAGCCCGCCGACCGCGGCGGCCACCACCGGCACCCCGCAGGCCATCGCCTCGAGCGGCACGATCCCGAACGGCTCGTACCAGGGCACGCAGGCCACCACGTCGGCCGAGCGCAGCAGGGCGGGCATGTCCGCGCGGGAGACCTGTCCGATGAGGTGGACCCGGTCGGCCACGCCGAGCTGCCCGGCCAGCGCCATCAGCCCCCGCGCCCCGGGGTCGTCGGGCCTGCCCGAGCCGCCCGCGATGACCAGCTCGGTGTCGGGCACCAGGGGCAGCGCCCGCACCAGCGTGCCGTAACCCTTGCGCGGCACCAGCCTGCCGACGCTGACCACGCGGTGGGGCAGCCAGCGCGGCGCGCGCGGCCCCTCGGAGGTGAACCGGGCGAGGTCGACCCCGCACGGCACCACCGAGATCCGCTCGCGCGGCACCCCCATGCGCACCAGCTCGAACACCTCGTCCGAACAGGTCGCCGCGACCCGGTCGGCGCGGGCGCCGACCATGCGCTCCACGCGCAGCCGCTCGGGCGGGCTGGTGTCGGCGGCGCCCTGGTGGCGGCGCTTCACCACGCCGAGGGCGTGGAAGGTCTGCACCGTGGAGGTGGGCAGGTCGCCGGCGGCGACCACCGTCGCCAGGCCCGACATCCAGAAGTGTCCGTGCGCGACGTCCGGTGGTCGGCGCTGCCACCGGTCCCGCAGGCACTGGGCGAAGTCGCCCATGTGCGGGAGCAGGTCGTCCTTGGGGACCGGGCGGGGCGGACCCGCCGGGACGTGGACCACCCGGTACCCGGCGCCGGTGTCGACCTCCTCGGCGCTGTCCGGGTCGTCGCGCCGGGTGTAGACGGTCACGTCGTGCCCGCGCCTGGCCAGCGCCGCTGACAGTTCGGCGACGTGCAGGTTCTGACCACCCGCGTCCACCCCGCCGAGCGCGGCCAACGGGTTGGCGTGCTCGGACACCATGGCGATCCTCATGCTGCACCTCCGGTTCCGGCCACGGCGTGGCGGAGCACGCCGTTCCATGCGTCAAGGAAGGGGGCCAGCCCGTGGTGGGCGAGCGCGTGCTCGCGGGCCCGTGCGCCGGTGTCGGCTGCCAGGACTTGGTCCCCGATGAGTTTCGTGGCGGCCTCGACCAGGTCGGCGACCCGCGTGGAGACGAACCCGGCACCGGGCGGCACCGCCCGCGCGGCCTCGGTGGTGCCGAGCACGACCGGCGGCAGGCCCGCGTGCATCGACTCCAGCAGCGACAGGCCCAGCGAGGTCCACCGGTTGACGTGCAGGTAGACCCGGCGGCGGGCGAGTTCGGCGTGCAGCCGCGCGCTCGGCAGGTCCCCGACCGCCCGCAGCGCGTCGGTGTCGAGGCCGACCAGGTCGTTGAGCCCGGCCAGGCCCATCCCGAACACGTCGAGCCTGCCCGCCTCGGCGAAGCGGGGCAGCAGGTCGGTGCCGGTGACCCGGCCGCGCCGGACGGGCTCGTTGAGCACGACCGCCGCGGCGGGCAGCTCCCCGGTGAACAGGTGCCCGGGGTCGGGCACGCCGTGCTCGACGACGGTGGTGGGCGTGCTCCCGCAGTCCCACATCAGGTCGTTGAAATGGGTGACGTGCACCAGCGGCAGGTCGGGCCGGTCGGCCAGCGGGTGCCGGGTGTCGGGCACCGTCCCCTTGGGCGTGTTGTGCTCCAGGAACACCGCGGGCAGGTCGTGGCCCGGGGTCCGGCCGGTCAGCCCGCGGACCAGCTGCTCCTCCTCGGGGCGCTGCAGGACGACGACGTCGATCGGCTCGTCGGCCAGCGCGGCGAAGGGCACCTCGCGCACGGCGGCGGGCCAGTCCCGCCCCGCGCGGCCCAGCCCGTAGGCCCCGGCGCCGGGGGCGGTCGGCAGCAGGTACTCGTGCTCCCCCCGGACGAAGCCCTCCATCCAGCCGCCGTGCACGTGCCAGAGCAGGACCCTCACGCCGCCACCCCCACGAGCGCGTCGACCGCGTCGACCACCTCGGCCGCGCTCACCCCGTCCAGGCAGGGGTGTCCTGGCACCGGGCACTCCCGCGCCCGAGTGCCCGCGCACGGCGCGGCCTGGTCGCCGAGCAGGACCACGCGCCCCCGGTAGGGCGCCCACTTCACCGCGGGCACCACCGGCGCGAACAGCGAGACGATCGGCGTGCCGACGGCCGCGGCCAGGTGCGCGGGCCCGGTGTTGCCGACCACCACGGCGTCCGCCCCGGCCAGCACCCCGGCCAGCCGCGGGTACGACGTCCGGCCACCCAGGTCGAGCCCGTCGCGCCCGGCGACCCGCGCGGTGAGCTCCCGTTCGTCCGGCCCGCCGGTGACCACGACCCGGCGGCCCCGCGCGGCCAAGGCGGAGACCGCCTCGGCGCAGCGCGGCGGCGACCACGCCCGCGCGGGCGCGGCGGCTCCGGGGTGCACCACGACGTACGGATCAGCGCCCACCAGTTCGCCCACGTCCTCGATGCCCCGCACCCGCAGCCCGCCGTCGTCGCCGGGGGGCAGCGCGAACCCGGCCGCAGCGGCCACGGCCAGCGCCCGCTCGGGCTCCGGAACGCACTCCTCCACATCGGACCCGGGCCGCAGCCGCACGTCCAACAGCGACCCCGGGTAGTCCTCCGACACCGCCGCGATGAACCCGACGCCCGCCATCCGCAGCATCAGCGCCACCGGCAGCGGCGACTGGTGGAACGAGGTCAGCACCAGCGCGACGTCATACCCACCAAGCCTTTCCACCATTCCGGGCACATCAGACAGCTCCACCGCCTTCGGCCGCGCCGAGATCCACGGGCAGTCCCAGACGACGACCTCGGCGACCCCCGGCAGCATCCGCGCCGCCCGCTCCCCCGCGGGTCCACACAGCAGGGTGACCCGCCCACCGGCGGCCGCCGCCCGCACCGCGGGCCCGGCCGTCAGCACGTCCCCGTCGCTGTCCAGCCGGACCACAAGCACCTTCCGCTCCATGGTCGGCCGGATTGCCGCCGGAGGAGAAGTCGAAACATTGAGTAGCAACTACTACGGAACGTGACGCCCCGAGCCTCAACGCGACAGAAGTTGCCGATCGCCACCTCGACCCGAATGGCTCAGGCACCGCCCGGGGACACGGATGGTCGAGGCATGACCCCCGTCCCGGGAGGCCGATCCGACCAGCACGACAGGCCCTGCTGGGCGCGCTGTCCGCCGCCGACATGCGGGCATCATCGTGCGGCGTCATCGTTCTGGCGCCCTCGGGCGGTCATTACCGGACGGGCATCACCGGGCGGGGTCATCTGGCGAGGTCATCTGGCGGGCGGGGTCACGGGCGGCTGGCCTCACCGGGCGGTCAGCCTGGCGGTCACCTCCGCGATCATCTCCGGGGGGTCGGGCAGGGCGGCGTTCTCGGCGGCGACCTCGGCCACCGTGGCGTGCAGGTCGGTGTCCGCCAAGAGGGTGCGCATCGCGGACCTGAGGGTGTCCACAGTGGCCTCATCCGGCATCTGGACCAGGCCGACGCCGCGGCGGTGCAGGGCGTCGGCGATGTCGAACTGGTCGGCCATGTGGGGCAGGGCGAGCTGGGGCACGCCCGCGGCCAGGGCGTTCGCCGCCGAACCCGGGCCGCCGTGGTGCACGACCGCCGCGCACGTCGGCAGCAGGGCCGAGAGGGGGACGTACCCGGCGAGGCGGACGTTGTCCGGCAGGTCGATGGCCGAGAGGTCGGCGTGGCCGTTGGCGACCACCACCTCGACGTCCAGCTCCGCCGCGGCGGACAGGAGCCGGGCGAACATGCCGGTGCCCGAGGCCCACGGGACGACGGTGCCCAGGGTGACGCACAGCCGTGGCCGGGCGGCCTGGTAGATCCAGCCCGGCAGCTCGCCACCGCCGTTGAACGGGATGAAGCGGCACGGCACCACCGCGTCCGGGGTCGACGGGCGCAGGCTGCGCGGGCCGGGGTCGACCACGGCGAGCGGGGTGACCGGGTCGTCGGCGATGTTGTGCTTGCGGCGGAAGGGGTCCAGCTCCCGCCAGACGCCTCCGATCATCGCCGGGCCGGTCTGGCCCATGGCGAAGGTGTGCTGCACCAACGGGATGCCGTGCGCCTTGGCGGCCAGCGGTCCCGCGCCGTCCAAGGCCGAGTGCACGACGCAGTCTGGGCGCCAGTCGGCGGCGAGGTCGACGGCGGCCTCGGCCATGTCGGCACTGCACGCGCCGAACAGGCGGACCACCAGTGCCTCGGGGGTTCCGCGGGCGCCGTCGGCGGCGGGGGCGGGCATGGGCGGGGGCGCCTGTGCGCGGAAGCGGGTCATCGGGTTCTGGCCGTCGGCCAGGTCGACGGCGGCCAGGCCCGCGCCCCGGGCGGCGGCGAGGGCGTCGCCCGCGGTCGCCACCACGACCTGGTGCCCGGCGGCCGAGGCGGCCCACGCCGAGGCCACCAGCGGGAAGACGTGGCCGACGAGCGGGGAGGCGACGAACAGCAGCTTCATGCCCGCGCCTTCCGCCAGTACACCGCGTCCTCGTCGATGACCTCCAGCTTGGGGTCCTCCTCGACCGACTTGAGGTAGTCGTGGACGGCCCTGCGGCACTGGTCGACCGACTGGTAGTCGTCGATGATCACGTACCCGCCGGGCGACACCTTGGGGTACAGCGCTTCCAGCGCGACGTGGGTGGAGTCGTAGAGGTCGGCGTCGACCCGCAGGACGGCCAGGCGCTCGACCGGGGCGGCGGGCAGGGTGTCGTCGAACCAGCCCGGCAGGAAGCGGACCTGGCCGTCGAGGAGCCCGTAGCGCTCGAAGGTGTCGCGCACCTCCTGCTCGGAGGTGCCGACGAGGAACTGGCCGTAGAGGTCGTCGCCGGTCACCTCGCGGCCCGCCATGGCGTCCTGGAACTTCTCGAAGTCCTCGGCCAGTTCCGGGTAGAAGGTCTCCAGCGGCTGCATCTGCTCCGCCGACGGCTCGGGGAAGCCCTGGAAGGAGTCGGCCAGCCAGACCACGCGGTCGGTGACGCCGTGGGCGAGCAGGACGCCCCGGGCGTAGACCATCGCGCCGCCGCGGGCGACACCCGCTTCCAGCAGGTCGCCGGGAACCCCGTCGGCCAGCACGCTTTCCACCAGCGTGCGCAGATTCTCCAGGCGGCGGAACCCGATCATCGAGTGGGCCTGGCTCGGCCAGTCCCTGCCCAGCTCGCGGGTGGCCAGGTCGAAGGTGTCGTCGGGGCGCCACGGGGTGGGGATCGGCGGGTCCTCGTAGATCGTGTTGGTCACCGTGCGCTTGAGCAGATCGAGATACATCTCGCGGCTGCTGTCCATGCCCGTCCTCCTGCTTCGTCTGCTCAGGCCCGCGCGACCGCGGTGCACGTGAGTCGGATGCCTTGCGCCAGCGGGGTGGTCGGCAGCCACCCCAGGGTGGCCCTGGCCAGCCCGATGTCCAGCCACACCTGCCGCCGGTCGACCGCCCGCGCGCCGTCGCGGTCGACCACCGGCTCGTCCTGGCCGGTGGCCGCGGCGACCAGCCGGGCCACGTCGCGCAGCGCGGTCGGCTCGCCGCTGCCGACGTTGAGCACCGGCGCCGCGGGCCGCCCGCGCCGGTGCAGGCGCAGCAGCAGGTCCATGAGGTCATCGATGTAGAGGTAGTCGCGGACGGTGTCGAGGCTGCCGAACACCCGCAGCGGCTCGCCGCGGCCCGCGGCGTCCAGCCAGTGCGCGATCACGCCCTGGCCGGTGCCCGCGCGCTGGCCCCGGCCGTAGAGGTTGGCCAGCCTCAGCACGGTGGCGGGCAGCGCGGACTCGGTGATCAGCCGCTCCTGGGCCAGCTTCACCCTGGCGTAGGCCGTGGTGGGCCGGACCGGGTCCGACTCCCGGTAGGGCGGCAGGCCCTCCGGGTCGTAGCAGGCGCCCCCGGAGCCTGCCAGCACCACGTGCGGCGCGGCCGTGCCGCCGAGCCGGTCGAGCACCCGGCGCACCAGGTCCACGTCCTCGGCGCAGCGCTGCGGGCTGGTCTCCGCCGACAGCGGGGTGACGCTGCCCGCCATCAGGTACACCGTGGCGGCCGCGCGCAGCTCCCGCGCCGAGGGCAGCGGATCGGAACGGGTGACCGCGCGCACCGGAACACCGTGTGAGGTCAGCGCCGCGCACAGGCGGGCGCCGAGGAAACCAGCGCCGCCTATCACGACTGCCGACTGATCACTGGTCATGGTAGCCCATTTCCACCCGCCGTCCGGACGCCGAATTCACCCAGAACACAAATATCACCGACCACCAGGACAGCCGGGTCCCCGGCACACCCCGCAGCCATCACCGCGCACTGAACCACCAGCTCAGAGCCCATGGGCACACCGCACATACATCGCGGTTCCAATGACCCGACAGTCAATTTATAGAGCACTTCCAGCGTCCTTTCAGAGATGCTATTCGACGTCGGAGTACTCCTTGACAACACCTGGCGGCAAAAGCATCCTCGGACCTGAGCTGAATCGACGAGCCGGGGTAAGGACACCATTTACATGACAACGGAAGCGCCCCGCGAGGCGACCGCCGCCTACCCGTTCCCCGCCCGCTGCCCGTTCCAGCAGCCCGAGGAGCTGGCGTGGCGGCGGCGCAACGCCCCGGTCGCCCCGGTCGTCCTCGGCACCGGCGCCCGCGGCTGGCTCGTCACCCGCCACGACGACGTGCGCGCCGTGCTCGCCGACGAGCGCTTCAGCAGGCGCCCGGTCCGCGACGCCGCCGTCAGCAGGCAGCGGGGACCGGCGCCCGCCTTCGACTTCGGCGCCTCGATCGCCGATCCCGAGCAGCACGCCCGCTGGCGCAGGCTGACCGCGCGGGTGTTCAACCCCCGGCAGGCCGAGGCCATGCGGCCCCGGGTCGCCGCCGTCGTCGAGGACCTGCTCGACGAGACCGAGGAGCGGGGCAGGCCCGCCGACCTGATGGACACGCTGGCGTTCCCGCTGCCCCTGCGGGTCCTGCTCGCGCTGTTCGACGTCCCGGACGACCTGCGGGTGGGCTTCCTCGACTGGGCCACCGCCCTGCGCACCTCCGGCGCGTCGATGGCCGCGTTCAGCGAGGCCATGAACGCCCTGCACGCGTCGGTGCGGGAGCTGGTCGCCCGCGCCGGGACCGAGCCGCGCGGCGTCGTCGGCGAGCTGCTGGCCGTCCGGGGCGAGGACGGCGAGTCCTGCTCGGAGGACCTGGCCGTCTCGACGATGATGCTGATGACCGTCGCCGGGTACGAGACGGTCGCCACCCAGTTCGGCAACGGGCTGCTGGCCCTGTTCCAGCACCCCGACCAGCTCGACCTGCTGCGGCGCGGCGGGGTCGGCGTCGAGCCCGCGGTCGAGGAGGTTCTGCGCTACGCCCAGGCGGGCACCGGCTTCGCGGGCATGACCTTCCCCTCGACCGAGGTCACCCTCGGGACCACGACGATCCCGGCGGGCGAGCCGGTGCTCATCTCGATCGACTCCGCGGGCCGCGACGAGGACCAGGTGCCCGACCCGGACACCTTCGACCTGACCCGCGGCGCCGCCCGCCACCACCTGACCTTCGGCTTCGGCGCGCACTTCTGCCTCGGCGCCCCGCTGGCCCGCGTCGAGCTCCAGGAGGCGCTGGGCCGGACCCTGCGCCGCTTCCCCGGGCTGCGCGCCGAGTGCGATCCCGCCGCTCCCGAGATGACGGCGAACCGGTTCACCCGCTACCCGCTGCGGTTGCCGGTCAGCTGGTGACGCGCAGTTGTTATCGCTAACAAGCATCGCTGCGCGACCCGGTTTCCGCCTGTTGAGTTAACACAACCCTGCTGTTAGCGTTAACAGTCAAGTCGCGGCCCGACGGGAAACGTCCGCAAGCACCCCGCCACGGGACCGCTGTGCCCCACGCACGGCGGTCCCGTGCTCGGAGCTGCACAGGAGGGCCCCGATGCCTGCTCGCGATCGCCGACGTCCGCTCCGCACCTGCCTCGCCGTGACCGCCGCCGCGGTCGCCGCGGCCGTGCTGGTCCCCGCCCCCGCCGCCGTGGCGGCGGGACCCGCGCCGCACTACCTGATGACCGCGTTCACCAACAGCAGCGAGTCGAACATGTACGTCTACGACTCCGCGAACGCCACCACCTTCGACCTCGTCCGCGCCAACGCCTACCAGCCGCCGTCCGGGCTCATCCGCGACCCCAGCGTCATCCGGCACAGCGACGGCTACTACTACCTCGTCTACACCACCGGGTGGACCGGCAACACCATCGGCTTCGCCCGCAGCGCCGACCACACGAACTGGACGTTCCTGCGCACCGTCACCGTCGGCCTCAACGGCTCCACCGGCAGCACCTGGGCGCCGGAGTGGTTCAAGGACAGCGACGGCAGCGTGCACGTCGTCTACTCCGCCTCGACCGCCGGGACCGGCGGGCAGTTCCGCCCGTACCGGATCACCGCGACCAACGGCGACCTCTCGGCGTGGAGCGCGCCCGCCCTGCTGGGCATCCCCGCCAACTACATCGACAGCTTCATCGTCAAGGTCGGCGGCACCTACCACAACTTCCTCAAGAACGAGAACACCAAGTACATCGAGCACGCCACCGCCACCTCGCTGACCGGTCCCTGGCGCTTCGTCGGCACGGGCAACTGGGCGGGCTGGGGAGCGGGCCTGGAGGGCCCGGCCCTGGTGCGGCTGCCGGACGGGCGCTGGCGCCTCTATTTCGACCAGTACGGCAACGGCCGCTACTACTACACCGACAGCGCCGACCTGAACTCCTTCTCCGCCAAGGTCGAGCTGCCCGGCCTGTCCGGCACCGCGCGCCACTTCACCGTGCTGCGCGAGGACGTCGGCGACAGCACGGCCGTCCCCACGGGCAGCCGGTCCCTGCGCTCGGCGAACTTCCCCGACCGCCACCTCAGGCACCGCGACTCGGCCGCCCGCATCGATCCACTGGGCACGTCCAGCCCGCTCGCCGACCGCCGCGACGCCACCTTCACCATCAGCGCGGGACTGGCCAACAGCGGCTGCTATTCCCTGCAGTCGGCCAACGTCCCCGGCCACTACCTGCGCCACTTCGACCGGCGGCTGGTCCTGGCCGCCAACGACGGCTCGGCGACCTTCCGCAACGACGCCACGTTCTGCGGGCGCGCCGGGCTGAGCGGGGCGGGGACCGTCTCGTTCGAGTCCTACAACTACCCCGGCTTCTACTTGCGGCACTACAACTACGAGCTGCGCCTGGACCCCCGCGCGAGCGGCTCGGTGTTCGCCGGGGACGCCTCGTTCACGGTGACCTCGCCCCTGTCCTGACCCCTCGCTGTCCTGCCCCCTCGCTGCCCTGACCCCTCGACCAAGAGGACCAGCCATGCCCAGATCCCAATGGATCGGCGTGCTCGCGCTGACGTTGCTCGCCACGCTCGTCTCCCCGCTACCCGCCGCCCAGGCCTCCCCAGCCGTCCAGCACACCAACCCGATCGCCAACAACCGGGCCGACCCGCACATCGTCAAGCACACCGACGGCTACTACTACTTCACCGCCACCGCACCGGAATACGACCGGATCATCCTGCGCAGGGCCACCACCATCCAGGGCCTGTCGAGCGCGCCGGAGACGGTGATCTGGCGCAAGCACGCCAGTGGCGAGATGGGCGCGCACATCTGGGCGCCGGAGATCCACTTCATCAACGGCAAGTGGTACGTCTACTTCGCCGCGGGCAGCACCAGCGACGTCTGGCGCATCCGGATGTACGTGCTGGAGACCTCCGCCGCCAACCCGCTCACCGGCGCGTGGACCGAGCGCGGCCGGATCACCACGCCGTGGGACACGTTCTCCCTCGACGCCTCGACCTTCGTGGCCAACGGCGTGCGCTACCTGACCTGGGCCCAGGCCGAACCCGGCATCTCGACCAACTCCAACGTCTACATCGCCAGGATGGGCGCGAACCCGTGGACCATCACCGGGACGACGACCCGGCTGACGGTCCCGACCCTGGCCTGGGAAACCCGCGGCGGCGTCCGGGTCGCCGAGGGGCCGTCGGTGATCCAGCGCAACGGGCGCGTCTTCATGACCTACTCGGCCAGCGCCACCGACGCCAACTACTGCCTGGGCATGCTCACCGCGTCGGCCTCGGCGAACCTGCTCAGCGCGTCGTCGTGGACGAAGTCCCCGAACCCGGTGTTCGAGAGCAACGCGGCGACCGGGCAGTACGGCCCCGGCCACAACTCCTTCACCGTCTCCGAGGACGGCCAGAGCGACATCCTGGTCTACCACGACCGCAACTACCGCGACATCTCCGGTGACCCGCTGCGCGACCCGAACCGCCGCACCCGGGTGCAGAAGGTCTACTGGAACCCCGACGGCACGCCGAACTTCGGCATCCCGGTCGCCGACGGCGTCACCCCGGTGCGACTGAAGGCTTACAACGTCGCCAACGGCTTCGTGCGCCACTGGGAGTACCAGGGCCGGGTGGAGGCCAACCCGCTGCCGCTGGCCGACTCCCAGTTCCGGATCGTGCCCGGCCTCGCCGGTTCCGGCACGGTGTCGCTGGAGTCGACCAACTTCCCCGGCTACTTCCTGCGCCACCGCGCCTACGAGATGTGGGTGGAGCGCAACGACGGCTCCGCGGTCTTCCGCGGCGACGCCAGCTTCACCCGCCGCGCCGGGCTGGCGAGCGGCTCCGCGGTGTCCTTCGAGTCGCAGAACTTCCCCGGCCGCTACCTGCGCCACAGCGCAGGCAGGCTGTACCTGCAGGCGACCCCGGACACCCAGTCCCGCGCCGACGCCACGTTCATCCTGGAGTAGGCGAAAGGCCCTCGGGAGGCGCGCCTCCCGAGGGCCTTCGCGGCACAGCGGTCAGCGGGTGGCGCCGCCGCGGCGCTTGGTCCACACGTCGTAGGCGACCGCGGCCAGCAGCACGATGCCCTTGACCAGCATCACCTGCTCGCTCGGCGCGCCGATCAGCGACATCCCGTTGTTGATGACGCCCATGATGAGCCCGCCGGTGATCGCGCCGATGACCTTGCCGACGCCGCCCTGCACCGCGGCGCCGCCGATGAACGCCGCCGCGATGGCGTCGAGCTCGAAGGACGTGCCCGCGGTCGGACCGGCCTGGTCGAGCCTGCCCGCGAACACCACGCCCGCCAGCGCGGCGAGCACGCCCATGTTGACGAACACCCAGAACGTCACCTTCGGCACCCGCACGCCGGAGAGGGTCGCCGCCTGGATGTTGCCGCCGATCGCGTAGATGTGGCGGCCGAACACCGACCGGTTGGCGAGCAGGGTGTACCCGAGCACCAGCACCGCGAGCAGGACCAGCACCCACGGGAGGTTGTTGAACCGGGCCAGCTGCACGACCACGAACAGCACCACCGCGGCGGCGAACAGGATTCGGGCCAGGAACAGCGGCATCGGGTCGACGTTCTGCCCGTAGCCCAGGCGGGCCAGCCGGGTGCGCCACTGCGCGGCGGCGAAACCGGCCACCACCAGCACGCCCACGACCAGGCTCACCAGGTCTGCCCCGCCCAGCGGGCCGAGGCCGACGTTGCCGAGGTAGCCGCCGGTGAAGCCGTTGGCCAGGGTGCTGATCTCCTCGGGGAACGGCCCGATGCCCTGGTTGCCCAGCACGCTCAGGGTGAGCGCGCGGAAGACCAGCATGCCGCCCAGGGTCACGATGAACGCCGGGATGCCGAAGTACGCCACCCAGTACCCCTGCGCCGCGCCGATGAGCCCGCCCGCCGCCAGGGTGGCCAGCACGGCCAGCCACCACGGCAGTCCCATTTGGACGGTCAGCACCGCGCAGATCGCCCCGGTGAGGGCCACCACCGAGCCGACCGAGAGGTCGATGTGCCCGGCGATGATCACCAGGATCATGCCGATCGACAGGATCAGCACGTAGGAGTTCTGCACGATGATGTTGGAGATGTTCTGCGGCTGCAGCAGGTCGCCGTCGGTGAGGACGGCGAACAGCGCGACGATGATCCCGAACGCGACGTAGATGCCGCTCTGCCGCAGGTTGACCTTGAACCTGCGGGGCGCGGCGGCGGCGGGCTCGGTGGGCCGGGTCGCGAGGTCGGCGCTCATCGGCGGGCCTCCTGCCCCTGGGTCATGTACCGCATCAGGCGCTCCTGGGTGGCTTCCGCTCGGGGCAGCTCGCCGGTGATCCGGCCCCCGGACAGCGCGTAGACGCGGTCGCAGAGCCCGAGCAGCTCCGGCAGTTCCGAGGAGATGACCAGGACCGCCTTGCCCTGGTCGGCGAGGGAGTTGACGATGGTGTAGATCTCGTACTTCGCGCCGACGTCGACCCCGCGGGTGGGCTCGTCGAGGATCAGCACGTCCGGCTCGGTGAACATCCACTTGGCCAGCACGACCTTCTGCTGGTTGCCGCCGCTGAGCGTGCGCGTGGAGGTCAGCACGTCCGGGGCCTTGATCCGCAGCGCGCCGCGGAACCGCTCGGCGGCGCGGTACTCGGCGTGCTCGTCGACCCAGCCGCGGCGGGCCAGCGAGCGCAGGCCCGCCGCGGAGACGTTGCGCCGGATGTCCTCGACCAGGTTGAGGCCGTAGCGCTTGCGGTCCTCGCTGACGTAGGCGATGCCGTTGCGGATCGCCGCGCGCACGGTCCGCACGTCGATCTCCCGGCCGTCCTTGATGACCCGCCCGGAGATGCCCACCCCGTAGGAGCGGCCGAACACGCTCATGGCCAGCTCGGTGCGCCCGGCGCCCATCAGGCCCGCGAGGCCGACGATCTCCCCGCGCCGCAGGCTCAGCGTGGCGTTGTCGACCACCACCCGCCCGGGGATGCTCGGGCTGTGCACCGTCCAGTCCTCGATGCGCAGCACCTCCTCCCCCACCCGCGGCTCGCGGGGCGGGAAGCGGTGTTCGAGGTCGCGGCCCACCATCCCGGCGATGATCCGCTGCTCGGTCACCTCGCCCGCGTGCACGTCGAGGGTCTCCACGGTCCGCCCGTCGCGCAGGATGGTGACGCGGTCGGCGATCTCGGTGATCTCGTTGAGCTTGTGGGAGATCACCACGCAGGTGATGCCGTCCTCGCGCAGGCCGCGCAGCAGGTCGAGCAGGTGCGCGGAGTCGTCGTCGTTCAGCGCGGCGGTCGGCTCGTCCAGGATGAGCAGGCTGACCTTCTTGGACAGGGCGCGGGCGATCTCCACCAGTTGCTGCTTGCCCACGCCCAGCTCCCCGGCCGGGGTGACCGGGTTCTCCCGCAGGCCCACCCGGCGCAGCAGGGCCTCGGCCGCGTGGTTGGTGCGGTTCCAGTCGATCAGCCCGCGGGTGGCGCGCTCGTTGCCGAGGAACAGGTTCTCGGCGACGGAGAGCGCGGGCACCAGCGCCAGCTCCTGGTGGATGATCACGATGCCGCGGGCCTCGCTGTCGCGCACGGTGGAGAACGCGCACACCTGCCCGTCGAAGTCCACCTCGCCGCTGTAGGACCCGTGCGGGTACACGCCGGAGAGGATCTTCACCAGGGTGGACTTGCCCGCGCCGTTCTCCCCGCAGATGGCGTGGATCTCGCCGCGGCGCACCGACAGCTCGACCTCGGCCAGCGCGGTCACGCCGGGGAACGTCTTGGTGATCCCGCGCATCGACAGGATGTCGGCGCTCACCACTACCTCAGCTGCTCGGCGGTGTAGTAGCCGGAGTCCACCAGCACCTGCTTGTAGTTGGCCTTGTCCACGGTCACCGGCTGCAGCAGGAAGGACGACACGACCTTGACGCCGTTGTCGTAGTCCTTCTCGTTGTTGACCTCGGGCTTGGTGCCCTTGAGGACCGCGTCGGCCATCGCGACCGCGACCTTCGCCAGCTCGCGGGTGTCCTTGTGGATGGTGGAGTACTGCTCACCGGCGATGATCGACTTCACCGAGGCGACCTCGGCGTCCTGCCCGGTCACCACCGGGTGGGGCTGCGCCGATGAGCCGTAGCCGCTGCTCTTGAGCGCGGAGAGGATGCCGATGGAGAGCCCGTCGTACGGGGAGAGCACGCCGTCCACCCGCGAGCCCTGGTAGGTGGAGGTGAGGACGTCCTCCATGCGCCGCTGCGCGGTGGCCGGGTCCCAGCGCAGGGTGGCCACGGTGGCGAAGTCCTTCTGCCCGCTCTTGATCACCAGCGTGCCCTTGTCCACGTACGGCTGGAGCACCGACATGGCGCCGTTGAAGAAGAAGGTGGCGTTGTTGTCATCCGGCGAGCCGCCGAACAGCTCGATGTTGAACGGGCCCTTCGCCTCGCCTTCGCCCCCGTCGGCGTTGCGCAGCTTCAGGCCCGTCAGCAGCGAGTTCGCCTGCTCGACGCCGACCTTGAAGTTGTCGAAGGTGGCGTAGTAGTCGACGTTGGGGCTGTTGCGGATGAGCCGGTCGTAGGAGATCACCGGGATCTTGGCGTCGGCGGCCTGCTGCAGCTGGGAGGTGATCGCCGTGCCGTCGATGGAGGCCACGATCAGCACCCTGGCGCCCTTGGTGATCTGGTTCTCGATCTGGTTGGCCTGCGTCGGGATGTCGTTCTCGGCGTACTGCAGGTCGACCTTGTAGCCCTTCTCCTCAAGGGCGGCCTTGATGTTGTCGCCGTCGTGGATCCAGCGCTGCGAGGACCGGGTGGGCATGGTCACCCCGACCAGGGCGCCCTCGGTCGACTGCGGCGCCTCGTCGGCGGTCTTGACCGACGAGCCGCAGCCCGCCAGCACCAGCCCGGCCGCGAACAGCGCGGCGATCGGTGCGGGCCTGGGTGGAAACCTCATTGTTTCTCCTCGTCCTTCAACGTCGTCCTTCAACGTTGTAATCCAGCGCTGAGCATCGGTGGTCCCGTGGTGCCGTCTTCCAGCGTGTCCGCCTGCGTGGTCGCGCGACACCGTCATTCAGCGCCGTTCGTCAGCGCCGTTCGTCAGCGCAGGCCCTGCGCCAGTCGGTGGTACGCCTGGTTCCAGCGCAGCCGGTCGGCGAAGTCGTCGGTGGTGGTGGCGCCGTCGATGAGCAGCAGCTCGGTGTGCGCCATCTGGGCGAAGTCGCGCAGCACCGACGCGTCCACCGCCTTGCTGAGCACCGTGTGGTGCGGTCCGCCCGCGGTGAGCCAGCACTCCGCCGACGTCGACAACGACGGGCTCGGCCGCCACACCGCGCGCGCCACGGGCAGGTTCGGCAGCGGCTCGTCCGGGGCGACGACCTCGATCTCGTTGGCGACCAGCCGGAAGCGGTCGCCGAGGTCGGCGAGCCCGACGACGACGGCGGGGCCCGGCTCGGCGTCGAAGACCAGCCGCACCGGGTCCTCGCGGCCGCCGATGCCCAGCGGGTGGATCTCGCAGGACGGCCGGTCGGCGGCGATGCTGGGGCAGACCTCCAGCATGTGCGCGCCGAGGATCTTCGGCTCGCCGGGGCCGAAGTGGTAGGTGTAGTCCTCCATGAACGACGTGCCCGCCCCGGTGCCCGCGCCCATCGCCTTGACCGCGGCGAGCAGGGCCGCGGTCTTCCAGTCGCCCTCGCCGCCGAAGCCGTAGCCGTCGGCCATCAGCCGCTGCACGGCCAGGCCCGGCAGCTGGCGCAGCCCGCCGAGGTCCTGGAAGTTGGTGGTGAACGCGCCGAAGCCGCCCTCGGTGAGGAAGCGGCGCAGCCCGGCCTCGATGCGCGCGGCGTAGCGCAGCGACTCGTGCCGCCCGCCGCCGCGGGCCAGCTCGGGGGCGAGCCGGTAGGTGTCGGCGTAGTCGGCCACCAGCAGGTCGATCTCGTCGTCGGCCACCCCGTCGACCAGGGCGACGAGGTCGTTGACGCCGTAGGTGTTGACGCTGACCCCGAAGCGCAGCTCGGCCTCGACCTTGTCGCCCTCGGTCACCGCGACGTCGCGCATGTTGTCGCCGAAGCGGGCCAGGCGCAGGCTCTTCATGTGGTGGTGGCCGACGGCGGCGCGCACCCACCCGTCGATGCGGCCCGCGAGGGCGGGGTCGGAGGCGTGGCCCGCGACGGTCTTGCGGGCGACCCCGATGCGGGTCTGGATGTAGCCGAACTCGCGGTCGCCGTGCGCGGCCTGGTTGAGGTTCATGAAGTCCATGTCGATGGACGACCACGGCAGCGCGGCGTTGAGCTGGGTGTGCAGGTGCAGCAGCGGCTTGCGCAGCACGTCGAGCCCGGTGATCCACATCTTGGCGGGCGAGAACGTGTGCATCCAGGCGATCACGCCGACGCAGTCCGGGTCGGTGTTGGCGGCCTGCATCACCGCGCGGATGGCGGCGGCGTCGGTGAGCACCGGCTGCCACACCAGCTCCGCGCCGATGCGCCCGGACTCGGCGAGCATCCGCTGGATCTGCTGGGACTGCTCGGCTACCTGGGCCAGCGTCTCGGCGCCGTAGAGGTGCTGGCTGCCGGTCAGGAACCAGACCTGGGGCTTGGACGACATGCGGGTTCCCCCTCGTGGGCTCACTGCCCGTAGACGTTCTGGTAGCGCTCGTAGAGGTGGTCGACGTGCGCGGGATCGATGGGCGCGGGCGTGCCGAGCTGCTGTGCGAAGTGGACGGTGCGGGCCACGTCCTCCACCATCACCGCGGCCTTCACCGCCGCGCGCGCGTCGCGGCCGATGGTGAACGGGCCGTGGTTGCGCATCAGCACGGCCGGGGACCGGCTGCCGCGCAGGGTCTCCACGATCCCCCTGCCGATCGAGTCGTCGCCGATGAGCGCGAAGGGCCCCACCGGGACCTCGCCGCCGAACTCGTCGGCGATCATGGTCAGCACGCACGGGATCGGCTCGCCGCGCGCGGCCCAGGCCGTGGCGTAGGGCGAGTGCGTGTGCACGACCCCGCCCACCTCCGGCATGTGCCGGTAGACGTAGGCGTGCGCGGCGGTGTCCGACGACGGGGCCAGCTCGCCCTCGACGAGGACGCCGTGCAGGTCGGTGACGACCATCGCGTCCGGGCCGAGGTCGTCGTAGGACACCCCGGAGGGCTTGATGACCATGAGGTCGGCGCCGGGGACCCGCGCGGAGACGTTGCCCGCGGTCCAGATCACCAGCCCGTAGCGGGTCAGCTCGCGGTGCAGGTCCGCGACCGTGCGGCGCAGGGCCGCCAGTGCCTCCGGCATCTACTTCCCCCCGTCCACCGCGGCCCGGCGGATCGCGCGGAGCCTGCGCATCACGTCGTTGCCACCCCGGCCGAAGTGGTCGTGCAGGTCGGCGTACTCGGCGAAGAGCCCTTCGTACGCCTCGACATTGGCCGGGACGGGGTGGTGGACGGTCTCGCCGAGCGAGCCCATCGACGCCGCCGCGGCGCGGATGTCGGGATGGGCGCCCGCGGCGACCGCGGCGTGCATGGCCGAGCCGAGCGCCGGGCCCTGCGCCGAGCCGATGGTCGACAGCGGCAGGTTGGTGACGTCGGCGTAGATCTGCATCAGGAACGGGTTGCGCACCAGGCCGCCCGCCACGATCAGCTCGGTGACCGGCACCCCCGAGTCGGTGAAGGCGTCGATGATGACGCGGGTCCCGAAGGCGGTGGCCTCCAGCAGCGCCCGGTAGACGTCCTCGGCGCGGGTGGCCAGGGTCTGGCCCAGGACCAGGCCGGAGAGCTCGTGGTCGACGAGCACCGAGCGGTTGCCCGAGTGCCAGTCCAGCGCGACGAGGCCGTGCTCGCCGACGTTCTGCTCGGCGGCCAGCTCCGAGAGCAGCTCGTGCACCGAGAGCCCGCGCTCGCGCGCCAGGTCGTGGTAGCGCGGCGGGACCTGGTTGTCGATGTACCAGGCGAAGATGTCGCCGACCCCGCTCTGGCCCGCCTCGTAGCCCCACAGGCCGGGCACGATGCCGCCGTCGACCACCCCGCACATGCCAGGGACCTCGCGGAGCACGTCGCTGCTCATCACGTGGCAGGTGGAGGTGCCCATGATCGCCACCATCTGGCCGGGCTCGACGGCCCGCGCCGCGGGGGCGGTGACGTGCGCGTCGACGTTGCCGACCGCGACCGCGATCCCCTCCGGCAGCCCGGTCCAGGCCGCGGCCTCGGCGGTGAGCCCGCCCGCGCGGTGGCCGAGCTGCCCGATCGGGTGCTCGACCTTCTCGGCGACGAAGCCCGCGAAGGCCGGGTTCAGCTCGGCCAGGAAGTCCGCCGACGGGTACTCGCCGTCCTGGAGGATGCCCTTGTACCCGGCGGTGCAGGCGTTGCGGACGTAGGTGCCGCTCAGCTGCCAGACGATCCAGTCGGCGGCCTCGACCCAGCGCGCCATCGCCGCGTAGACCTCCGGGGCCTCCTCCAGGACCTGCAGGCCCTTGGCGAACTCCCACTCCGAGGAGATCAGGCCGCCGTAGCGGGGCAGCCACTTCTCCCCGCGCCGGGCGGCGAGGCGGTTGATCCGGTCGGCCTGCGGCTGGGCGGCGTGGTGGCGCCACAGCTTGACGTAGGCGTGCGGGTCCTCGGCGAACTCGGGCAGCTCGCACAGGGGCGTGCCGTCGGCCGTCGTCGGGACCATGGTGCAGGCGGTGAAGTCGGTGCCGATGCCGACCACGTCCCGCGCGTCCACCCCGGCGTCGGCGATCGCGGCGGGGACCGCGGCGCGCAGGACGTCGCGGTAGTCCTGGGGCACCTGCAGCGCCCAGTCCGGCGGCAGGGCGCGGCCGGAGCCGGGCAGGGCCCGGTCGATGACGCCGTGGCGGTAGTCGTGCACCGCGGTGCCCAGCTCCGCGCCGTCGCGCGCGCGGACCACGACGGCGCGGCCGGAGAGGGTGCCGAAGTCGACACCCACCACGAGCGCGTCGGAGATGTTGGCCATGAAGCCACCTTGTCAGGCGGGGAACGTCGGTCCAGCCGAGTGTTATCGTTAACATCGATCGCGTCAAGAGGGCGGCTCGGCTAGGAGATAACTGGTTGGTGAACGTGAACAACGAAGGCCCCGTGACAGCGTCACGGGGCCTTGGGGCTCCCTGGCGTCCTAACGGGACGGCGGTGGTGCCACGCTAGCCCGTTCGACAAGCGCGGGGGCGATGGTGCGCTGGCTCATCGGGCTGATGTCGCCGCTGGTGATCTGGGCGAGCAGCAGGGCCAGCGTCTCCGCGGCGACCGCGTCGAAGTCGGGGCGCACGGTGGTCAGCGGCGGGATGAAGTACGCCGCCTCGGGGACGTCGTCGAACCCGACGACGCTCACCTCGCCGGGCACCGACCGCCCGCGCTCGCTCAGCGCCCGCAGGATGCCCAGCGCGAGGTGGTCGTTGGCGGCGAACACCGCGGTCACCTCGGGCATCCGCGACAGCATCTGCCCGACCAGGTAGCCCGACGCGGCGCTCCAGTTGGCCGCGGTCAGCGGCGGGACCTCGGCGCCCGCCTCGACCAGCGCGGTCTCCCAGCCGCGCACCCGGCCCGCGCTGTCGAACCAGTCCGCGGGCCCGGAGACGTGCCAGACCGTGGCGTGCCCGGCGTCGAGGAGGTGCCTGGTGGCGGCGTAGGCGCCCGCGACCTGGTCCACGGTGACCAGCGGCGTCTCCCGGGTGGGGTCGCCGTCCACAGTGACCATCGGGACCCCCGCGGGGACGTCGGCCAGCGCCTCGTTGGCCGACGCGGTGGGGGCTATGGCGACGATGCCCGCGACCCGCTGGTCGCGGTGGTGCTCCACGGCCGCGGCGATCGACTCGCGGTCGAGCACCTTGACCCGGCGCACGCTCACCGCGAACCCCGCGGCGGCGGCGGCCAGCTCGAAGGCGGCCAGCAGCGAGGACGGGCCGTAGAGGGTGGACGCCTGCGCCACCACGCCGATCAGCTGGGAGCGCCCGGTCACCAGGGCCCGCGCGGCCTTGTTCGGCCGGTACCCCAGCTCCTCGACCGCGGCGCGCACGCGCAGCCGGGTCTGCTCCCGGACGTTGGGGTGGCCGTTGAGCACGCGGGAGACCGTCTGGTGGGAGACACCGGCGAGCCGGGCCACATCCGTCATGGCCGGGTCGCGCGCCACCCGTCCCACCGCCGTGTTCTCCACTGCCTGAACCTCGTCTCGGATCATGACGACACCACTGGTTGTTAACGATAACACCGTTTCGGCCATCCTCCGTGGACGACCGCCAGCAGTGTCCCACTGTCCTGCTCAGACGGTCCGCATTTGGCCCCCACTTGCGTCAATGTGCCGCAGGCCATCAAAGTGAGCGTTAACATTACTGACCCATGCCCGATGTGTCAATGATGCAAAATCGTGCTTTGGAGAGGGTTGACGGGTCGATTGTGAACGCTCACTCTTGCTGCCAGTGACCGCGATCACGCGCCCCGCCGTCCGCGGGCGCCACGGTTCGACCATGGAGGAAACGCAGTGTTGAAAAAGATCACGGCGGCCGTCGGCGCGGTCCTGCTCTCGGCGCTGGCCGCCTGCGGCGGCGGCCAGCAGGGCGGCGAGCAGAACGCCGCCGCACCCGGCGACGACAAGATCACCATGGGCTTCGCCCAGGTCGGCGCCGAGAGCGGCTGGCGCACGGCCAACACGAAGTCGATCCAGGAGTCGGCCACCGCCGCGGGCATCGACCTGCGCTTCTCCGACGCCCAGCAGAAGCAGGAGAACCAGATCAAGGCGATCCGGTCCTACATCCAGCAGAAGGTCGACGTCATCGCCTTCAGCCCCGTGGTGGAGACCGGCTGGGACACCGTGCTGCTGGAGGCCAAGCGCGCCAACATCCCGGTCATCCTGACCGACCGCTCCATCGACTCCGACGACACCACGCTCTACAAGACGTTCCTGGGCTCGGACTTCGTCGAGGAGGGCCGCAGGGCCGGCCAGTGGCTGGTCGACAACAGCCAGGGCGCGGTCAACGTCGTGGAGCTGCAGGGCACCACGGGCGCGGCGCCCGCCATCGACCGCAAGAAGGGCTTCGAGGAGGTCGTCGCCGCCCGCCCGGACATCAAGGTGGTGGCCACCCAGAGCGGTGACTTCACCCGCTCCGGCGGCAAGCAGGTCATGGAGGCGTTCCTCAAGTCCAACCCGGACATCGACGTGGTCTACGCCCACAACGACGACATGGGCCTGGGCGCCATTGAGGCGATCAAGGCCGCGGGCAAGAAGCCGGGCGTCGACATCAAGATCATCACCGTGGACGCGGTGAAGGACGGCATGACGGCGCTGGCCGCGGGCGAGATCAACTTCATCGTCGAGTGCAACCCGCTGCTGGGCGAGCAGCTGATGGACCTGGCGAAGAAGGTCGTCGCCGGTGAGGAGGTTCCCGCGCGGGTGGTGACCGAGGAGGGCACGTTCACCCAGGAGCAGGCCAAGGCCGCGCTTCCCGAGCGCAAGTACTGATCCCCGGCGACCATGGGGCCGCGGTCGCCGGACCGCGGCCCCACCCCCACGACGAAGGCAGGCACATGAGCGAGTCCCCGGTGGTGGAGCTGCGGGGCGTGTCCATCGAGTTCCCCGGCGTCAAGGCGCTGCAGGCCGTCGACTTCCGCCTGTTCCCCGGTGAGGTCCACGCGCTGATGGGCGAGAACGGCGCGGGCAAGTCCACGCTGATCAAGGCGCTCACCGGCGTGCACACAGTGGACTCCGGTGAGATCCGCCTGCACGGCGCGCCGGTCTCGTTCACCGCTCCCGGGCAGGCCCAGGACGCGGGCATCAGCACGGTGTACCAAGAGGTGAACCTCTGCCCGAACCTCTCCGTCGCCGAGAACATCCTGCTGGGCCGCGAACCGCGCCGCCTCGGCCGGATCGATGGGCGGGCGATGCGCGCGCGGGCAGCCGAGCTGCTGGCCCGCATCGGCCTGGCCGTCGACCCGGCCTCGGTGCTGGGCAGCCACCCGATCGCCGTGCAGCAGCTGGTGGCCATCGCCCGCGCCCTCGCCGTCGACGCGCGGGTGCTCGTGCTCGACGAGCCCACCTCCAGCCTGGACACCGACGAGGTCGACGAGCTGTTCCGCATCATGCGGGTGCTGCGCGAGGACGGCGTGGCGATCCTGTTCGTCTCCCACTTCCTCGACCAGGTCTTCCGGATCTCCGACCGGATGACCGTGCTGCGCAACGGAAAGCTCGTCGGCGAGTACGACACCGCGACGCTGGGTCGAATCGAGCTGGTCTCGGCGATGATCGGCCGCGAGCTGGGCGTGCTGGCCGAGGTCGAGCGCCGCGCCGAGCGCCGGGTGCCGGGCACCGAGGCCGTGCTGCGCGCCGAGAAGCTGGGGCGCGCGGGCGCGATAGCGCCGTTCGACCTGGAACTGCACGCGGGCGAGGTCGTCGGGCTCGCCGGGCTGCTCGGCTCCGGGCGCACCGAACTGGCCCGCCTGCTCTTCGGCGCCGACCGCCCGGACACCGGCAGGCTGCTCATCGACGGTGTCCCGGTGCGCTATCGCGGGCCGCGCGCGACGATCGCCAAGGGTGTCGCGTTCTCCTCGGAGGACCGCAAGGCCGAGGGCGTGGTGGCCGACCTCAGCGTCCGCGACAACCTGGTCCTGGCCCTGCAGGCCGCCCGCGGCTGGGCCCGCCCGCTCCCCCGCCGCGCCGCCGACGCGCTGGTCGAGGAGTACGTGGCCAAACTCGACATCCGGCCCGCGAACCCCGACGCCATCGTGGGCACGCTCTCCGGCGGCAACCAGCAGAAGGTGCTGCTGGCCAGGTGGCTGGTGACCAAGCCCCGGCTGCTCATCCTGGACGAGCCCACCCGCGGCATCGACATCGGCGCCAAGGCGCACATCCAGAAGGTGGTGGCCGACCTGGCCGCCGAGGGAATGGCGGTCCTGTTCATCTCCGCCGAGCTGGAGGAGGTGATCCGGGTGTCCGACCGGGTGGTCGTGCTGCGCGACCGGCACATCGTGGCCGAGCTGTCGGGCCAGGAGGCGGGCGTCGACGAGGTCATGGCCCTGATCGCCGCGCACACCGAGCCGCGGGAACAGGCGGTCGTGTCGTGAGGAACCGACTGCTCTGGCCGCTGGTCGCCCTGCTCGCGCTGATCGCGCTCAACGTCGCCGTCACCCCGTCCTTCCTGGAGATCCGGCTGCAGGACGGGCACCTGTTCGGCAGCCTCATCGATGTCCTGCGCAACGGCGCGCCGACCCTGCTCATCGCCGTCGGCATGACGCTGGTCATCGCCACCCGCGGCATCGACCTCTCCGTCGGCGCGGTCGCCGCGATCGCTGGGGCGCTCACGTGCACCTACATCGCCGCCACCGGGGACGCGGTCACCGGGATGGTGCTGGCGCTCGGCCTGTGCGTGCTCCTGGGACTGTGGAACGGGTTCCTCGTCTCCGTGCTCGGCATCCAGCCGATCATCGCCACCCTGGTGCTCATGACGGCCGGGCGCGGGGTCGCCATGCTGATCACCGAGGGCCAGATCGTCACCGTCGACAGCGACCTGTTCCGCCAGGTCGGCACCGGCTTCCTGGTGCTGCCCATCGCCATCATCATCAGCCTGGCCGTGCTGGTCGGCGTCGCGCTGCTGACCCGGCGGACCGCGCTGGGCATGCTGATCGAGGCGGTCGGGGTCAACCCCGAGGCGAGCAGGCTCGCCGGGGTGCGCTCGCGGACGATCATCTGGACGGTCTACGTCTTCGCCGCGCTCTGCGCCGGGGTGGCCGGGCTGATGATCAGCTCCAACGTCAGCGCCGCCGACGCCAACAGCGCGGGGCTGTGGATCGAGATGGACGCGATCCTGGCCGTCGTCATCGGGGGCACCTCGCTGGCGGGCGGGCGGTACTCCCTCGCGGGCACCCTGGTCGGGGCGCTGGTGATCCAGACGCTGACCACCACGGTCTACACCATCGGGGTGCCGACCAACGTCACGCTCGTGTTCAAGGCGATCGTGGTGATCGCGGTGTGCCTGCTGCAGGCGCCGCGGATCGCCCGGCGTCGTCGGCCAGTTCTGGAGGTCAGCCAGTGACCGCATTGGCGCCCGCGCGGCTGCCCGCGCGCTTCCTGCCGGTGATCGCCACCTTCGTGGTGTTCGTGGTGACCTTCGGCGCGGGCTCGATCCGCTACGAGGGGTTCGCCTCCGGGCAGGTCGTGGCGAACCTGTTCATCGACAACGCCTTCCTCATCGTGGTCGCGGTCGGGATGACCTTCGTGATCCTCACCGGCGGCATCGACCTGTCGGTCGGGTCGGTGGTGGCGCTGTCGACCATGATCGCCGCGGCCACGCTGCAGGCCGGGTGGCCCGCGTGGCTCTCGGTGCTCACCGTGCTGGCCGCCGGGTCCACCCTCGGGCTGCTCATGGGGCTGGTGATCCACCACTTCCAGGTCCAGCCGTTCATCGTGACCCTGGCGGGGATGTTCCTCGCCCGCGGGCTGTGCTTCGTGATCAACGTGGAGTCGGTGTCCATCAAGGACCCGGCGTTCCGCGCGGTGGCCACCGAGGTCGTCACCCTGCCGGGCGGGGTCACCCTGACCTACAGCGTGCTCATCGCCGTCGCGGTGGTCCTGGCCGCGGTCTACGTGCTGCACCTGACCCGCTTCGGGCGCACGGTGTACGCCGTGGGCGGCAGCGAGTCCTCCGCCCGGCTGATGGGCCTGGCGACCGGCCGGACCAAGGTCGGGGTGTACGTCGTCAGCGGGCTCTGCTCGGCGCTGGGCGGGCTGCTGTTCAGCCTCTACATGCTCTCCGGCTACAGCCTGCACGGCGTCGGCCTCGAACTGGACGCCATCGCCGCGGTGGTGATCGGCGGGACGCTGCTGGCGGGCGGCTTCGGCTACGTCGTCGGGTCCGTCGTCGGGGTGCTGGTGCTGGGCACCGTGCAGACCCTGATCTCGTTCGAGGGCACGCTCAGCTCGTGGTGGACCAAGATCGTGATTGGCGTGCTGCTGCTCGCCTTCATCGCGCTGCAGCGGCTCATCGTCCGCCGCAACGGCAAGCTCGGTTAGCGCTAACACGAGTACTGCCCAGTAAGACCTTGATTGTTTCAGGGAAGTGTTGTTAGCGTTAACACATCCTGAGCACCCAAGGAGGGCAACGATGCCCGCTCGTGTTCACCGACGTCTCCCGCACATCCTCGCCGCCGTGCTGGCGGGCTTGACGGTGCTCATGGCGCCGCCGAGCCCGCCCGCCGCCGCGGCCCCCGGCAGCCCGGCCGTGACGCCGCCGCTGGGGTGGAACACGTGGAACACCTTCGGCTGCAACATCAATGAGACGCTGATCCGCCAGGCGGCGGACGCGATGGTCAGCTCCGGGATGCGCGCGGCGGGCTACCAGTACGTCGTCGTCGACGACTGCTGGTTCGACCCGCAGCGCGACGCCCAGGGCAACCTGCGGGCGCACCCGACCCGCTTCCCCAGCGGCATGAAGGCCCTCGGCGACCACATCCACGGCCGTGGCCTGAAGTTCGGCCTCTACCAGGTCCCGACCGAGCGGACCTGCGCGCAGCGCGTGGGCACCCACCCCGGTTCCACCGGCAGCGCGGGCCACGAGGCGCAGGACGCCCGGCAGTTCGCCGCGTGGGGCGTGGACTACCTCAAGTACGACTGGTGCTCCCCCGAGGGCACCCGCGACGAGCAGGTCGCCCGCTTCACCCTGATGCGCGACGCCCTGCGCGCCACCGGCCGCCCGATCGTCTACAGCATCAACCCCAACAGCTTCCACGCCATCACCGGCGACAAGTACAACTGGGGCCAGGTCGCCGACCTCTGGCGCACCACAGAAGACCTGCTCGACATCTGGCAGAACGCCAACACCAACAGCTACCCCATGGGCGTCGGCAACGTCATCGACATCAACGCCCCCCTCGCCGCGCAATCCGGACCGGGCCACTGGAACGACCCCGACATGCTCGTCGTCGGGCGGCCCGGCCTCAGCCTCACCGAGTCGCGCGCCCACTTCGCCCTGTGGTCGCTCATGGCCGCGCCGCTCATGGCGGGCAACGACATCCGCACCATGTCCGCCGACGTCAGCGCCATCCTGCGCAACCCGCGGCTGCTCGCGGTCAACCAGGACCCGCTGGGCGCGGGCGGGCGCCGCGTGCGCGACGACGGCCAGACCGAGGTCTTCGCCAAGGCGCTCGCCGATGGCTCGGTCGCCGTCGGCCTGTTCAACCGCGGCGGCGCGAGCACGACCATCAGCACCACCGCGGCGCAGATCGGCCTGAGCGGCGGCTCCTTCACCGTGACCGACCTGTGGACCGGCTCCGCCACCACCACGAGCGGCCAGGTCTCGGCGAGCGTCGCGGCGCACGGGGTCGCCGCGTTCCGGGTCAGCGGCGGGAGCACCCTGGCCAACACCACTTCCAGCCTGCGCGGTACCGCGTCCGGGCGCTGCGTCGACGTCGACAACGCCAGTTCCGCGCCGGGGGCGACCACCCTGGTCTGGGACTGCCACGGCGCGGCCAACCAGCTGTGGACCAGGTGGGCGGGCGGCGAGGTGCGGGTGTTCGGGAACCTGTGCCTGGACGCCGAGGGCGCGGCCACCGCACCCGGCACGCGGGTGATCACCTGGTCCTGCAACGGGCAGGCGAACCAGCGCTGGACCTTCGGCGGCGACGGGACGATCCGCTCCGTCCAGTCAGGACTCTGCCTGGACGCCTTCGACGGCGGGACCGCCAACGGCACCTCCCTCGTCCTGTGGAACTGCAACGGCCAGGCCAACCAGCGCTGGACGTGGTCCTAGATGGGAGCGAGCGTGACAGTCCGTTCCCTCTCCCGGCGCCTGCGCGCGGGCATGGTCCTCGCCACGACGGCGGCCATGCTCGGCACCGGCCTCGCCCTGACCGCGCCCGCCGCGTCCGCCGCCGTGGTCGACCCAGCCGCCTGGTACGTCCTGGTGAACCGGAACAGCGGCAAAGCCCTGGACGTCTACAACCTGTCCACAAGTGACGGTGCGCAGATCGTGCAGTACGCCCGCAACGACGGCGCCTGGCAGCAGTGGCAGTTCGTCGACTCCGGCGGCGGCCACTACCGGCTCAGGTCCCGCCACAGCGGCAAGGTGCTCGACATCTCCGGCGGCTCGACCGCCGACGGCGCGAACCTCGTCCAGTGGGCCGACAGCAACGCCACCAACCAGCAGTTCCGGCTCGCCGACAGCGCCGACGGGCACGTGCGCCTGATCAACCGCAAGAGCAGCAAAGCCCTCGACGTCTACAACTTCTCCACCGCCGACGGCGCCCGGGTGGTGCAGTGGGCCGACCTCAACGGCGCCAACCAGCAGTGGCGGCTGGAGCGCGTGGGAGGGACCACCCCGGCCGGGACGTTCGCCAACCCCATCAAGCGCAACGGCCCGGACCCGTGGTTGCAGCACCACAACGGCTACTACCACCTCGCCACCACCACCTGGAACTCCACCATCACCATGCGCCGGTCAAGGACGCTGGCCGGGCTGGCCACGGCGCCGGACACGGTGGTGTTCAACCTGACCAGGCCCAACGGCTGCTGCAACATGTGGGCCCCGGAGTTCCACCTCGTCAACGGCCGCTGGTACCTGTACTACGTCGCCGGGCAGAACGTCCCGGACTTCAACCCGACCCAGCGGCTGCACGTGCTGGAGAGCGCGGGCTCGGACCCGATGGGCCCCTACAGCTTCAAGGCCGACCTCGGCAGCACCTGGGAGCTCGACCCGAGCATCCTGCGCGTCAACGGGAACCTGTACCTGATGGGCAGCGCGATCGACGGCAGCCAGAGCCTGACCATCACCCCGCTGAGCAACCCGTGGACCATCAGCGGCGCCCGCAGGACGATCAGCCAGCCCACCCTGGCCTGGGAGCGCCAGACCCACCCGGTCAACGAGGGCGCCGAGCCGCTGTACCGCGACGGCCGGGTGATGATCGTGTACTCGGCCAGCGCGTGCTGGGGCCCGGACTACAAGCTCGGCCTGCTCACCCTGACCGGCGCCGACCCGCTCAACCGCGCCCACTGGACCAAGTCCGCCAACCCGGTCTTCCAGCGCAGCGACGCCAACGGGGTCTTCGCGCCCGGCCACAACGGGTTTTTCACGTCCCCCGACGGCACCGAGGACTGGATCGTCTACCACGCCAACGACTCCGCGGGCGGCGGCTGCGACATGAACCGCTCCACCCGCGCCCAGAAGTTCACCTGGAACGCCGACGGCACCCCCAACTTCGGCACGCCCGTGCGGCTCGGCGCCGTCCTCGCCGCCCCCTCCGGCGAACCGGCGAGCTGAGTCCCCCGCGCCGGTGGCGGCCACCGCCACCGGCGCCCTCCCGGAAGGCCCCCCATGCTGCAACGACGCACCCTGCTGGCGGGCGGAATGTCCGCGCTCGCGCTCGCGGGCCTGGCCAGGACCGCCACGGCCGCCCCGGTGTACGCCGGATACGTGATGGGCTACTTCACCGAGTCGCCCTCCCGGACCGCCAACCGCTACGCCCTGCACCTCGCCGTCAGCCCGGACGGCCTGACGTGGACCCCGCTCAACCAGAACAACCCGGTCGCCACCCCCACCGCGGGGACCCGCGGGCTGCGCGACCCGTTCATCCTGCGCAGGCAGACCGGCGGGTTCGTCGTCCTGGCCACCGACCTGACCGGCACCGACTTCACCCAGCAGAACCAGTACATCCACGCCTGGGACTCCGCCGACCTGCGCTCCTTCACCGGCTACCGGCGCCTGCGGATGCACTCGATGCCGACGCACACCTGGGCGCCGGAGGCGTTCTGGGACGCCGCGCGCGGCCAGTACGGCATCGTCTACTCCGCCAACAGCGGCGGCCGCGACGCGCTGTGGGTCAACTACACCAGCGACTTCGTCACCATCGGCGCCCCACAGGTGTTCTTCGACCCCGGCTTCAACGTGCTCGACGGGACGGTGCACGTCGGCGCGGGCGCGAACTACCTGTACTACAAGAGTTTCGTCGACGGGCGCCTCTACGGCGCCCGGTCCAGCACGCTGAACCCCCGCAGCTTCACCACCTACACCCGGGGCGTGGTCACCGGCGGCATCGAGGCGCCGATCGTGGTCAAGGCCAACGACCGCACCGAGTGGCACCTGTGGGGCGACAGCTTCTCCCCCGTCAACGGCGAGCTGTACGCCTGGCGCAGCGGCGACATCAACGCCGACGCCTGGACCCCGCTCACCAAGGCCCAATACACCCAGCCGCTCAACGCCAAACACCCCACCATCGCGCCGATCACCGCCACCGAGCACGCCAACCTGCTCTCCCACTGGGGCGCGCCCGCGTGGCACCGGATCAAGTCCTACAACTACCCCGACCACCTGATCCGCCACGCCAACAACGCCGCCCGCATCGATCCCTACCCCTTCGACCCCCACGCCGACTCCCAGTGGCGCCTCGTGCCCGGCCTCGCCGACGCCGCGGGCGTCTCCTTCGAGTCGGTCAACTTCCCGGGCCGCCACCTCCGCCACGCCGACCACGCCATCGTCCTCGCCCCGAACGACGGCACGGCGGCCTTCCGCGCCGACGCCACCTTCCACCGCGTCCCCGGCCTGGCCGCGTCGTCGTGGACGTCGTTCCGCTCGCACAACTTCCCCACCCACCACCTCCGCCACGCGGGCTTCGCCCTGCGCATCGATCCCATCTCCACCGCGACCGACCGCCAGGACGCCACCTTCGGGATCGGCCACTGACGGATTCACCATTGACAGGTCGGCCGCCGGCAGGTCGGCCACTGAGGAAATTCGGTCGCCGCCGCGTCGGGCCACTGCCACCATTGCCGGATGGGTGAACTCCGGCAGTGGCTTGACGGGCGGGTAGGACGGCACGAGTTCAGCGGTGTCGTCCTGGTGTGGCGCGACGGCGCGCCCGTGTTCTCCTACGCCGGTGGGACGGCGCACCGGGGTCACGGGGTCCCCGTGCGGGAGGACACGCGGTTCGCCGTCGCGTCGGTGACGAAGATGGTGACGGCGGCGGCGGCCCTGAAGCTGGTCGAGCGGGGGGCGCTCGGGCTGCGGCAGCCGCTGGTGGAGATCCTGCCCGAGGAGCACCGGCCCGCGGCCCTCACCGACCGGCACACCCTGCACCACCTGCTCTCCCACACCTCCGGCCTCACCAACTACTTCGACGACGAGGACGAGACCCACGACTCGTTCATCGCGTGCTGGGACCGCGTCCCGACCTATCACATCCGGCGGGCCGCGGACATGCTCCCGCTCTTCGCCGACCTGCCCGCGCAGTCCGAGCCGGGTGAGCGCTACCAGTACAGCGACGTCAACTTCCTCCTCGCCGGCCTGGTCATCGAGGCCGTCACGGGCAAGCCGTACGCCGAGGTGGTCGCGGCGGAGGTGCTGTCCCCCGCGGGCATGTCCGACTCGGCCTTCGACGCCCTCGACGAGGACCCCGTCCGCCTCGCCACCGGCTACCTGCACAGCGACGCGCCCTACGAGACCTGGCGCTCGAACATCTTCAGCGTCACCGCGACCGGCATGCCCGACGGCGGGATGATCACCACGGCCCCCGACCTCGCCCGCCTCGTCGACGCCATCCTCGGCGACACCCTGGTGGGCGCGGACCTGCGCGGGCAGATGACCAGGCCGCAGGGCCCGCCGTCCGACGACGACGAGCAGTACGGCTACGGGATGCTCCTCAACCTCGACGACGGCGAGGTCGCCGTCCTCGGCCACGGCGGCGGCGACCCCGGCGTCTCCGCGGTCGTGGCCCACCACCGCGCGGCCGCCACCACCGTCGTCGTCATCAGCAACCACGACCGCGGCGCGTGGGCGGCCTACCTGGGAACCACCCAGGAGTTCGGTCTGCGCGACCCGCGGGCGTGAGGGCCCGGCGCCGGTCACACGGGCCTGACGCGCCCCTCCCCGCCGGGGCGCATCGCCGGTAGCCTCACGGCGACCGGCGAAAGGGGAGGTGGCCAGTGGGGCTGACCGAGATCGGCGACGGCGTTCACGCCTGGGTGCAGTCCGACGGCACGTGGTGGATCAACAACGCGGGCGTGGTGCGGGGGCGTGACGGGGTCGCGCTGGTGGACACCTGTGCCACCCGCAAGCGGACCGAGCGGTTCCTCGCCGCGGTGCGCGAGGTCGCCGGGGCCGCGCCGATCCGGTTCGCGGTGAACACCCACCTGCACGGCGACCACTGCTACGGCAACGCCCTGCTGCCCGCGGAGACGGCGATCATCGGGCACGAGAAGACCCGGGAGGGCCTGCTCGCCGACACCCTGCTGACGGTCACCCCGCCGGTCTGGTCGCCGACGCCGGAGTTCGGCGTGGCCACTGTCCGGGCGCCGAGCGTCGTCGTGCACGACCGGCTCACCCTGCACCTCGGTGAGCACCGCGTCGAGCTGCGCCACCCCGGCCACCCCGCGCACACCGAGGGCGACGTCGTGGCCTGGCTGCCCGACAGCGGCGTGCTGTTCGCGGGCGACCTGCTCTTCCACGGCATCACCCCGATGGTCCTCATGGGCTCCCTCGACGGCGCGCTGCGCTCGCTGCAGTGGCTGGACGACTTCGGCGCGAGCACGGTCGTGCCCGGTCACGGCCCGATCATCGAGGACTTGGCGCCGGTGCTGGCCGCCCACGAGCGCTACTACCGCTTCGTGCTGGCGACCGCCGAGGCGGGCAAGGCCGAGGGCAAGTCGCCGCTGGAGGCAGCGACCGGGGCCGACCTCGGCGAGTTCGCCGACTGGCCCGACCCCGAGCGCCTCGTCCTCAACCTCCACCGCGCCTACGCGGGCGCCGGGCCCGTCGACCTGCTCGCCGCCTTCGCCGACGCCATGACCTGGAACGGCGGCCCGCTGCGGTGCGCGGTCTGAGATACCGCTAGGCCCGCTTCTGGCCGCTGATCACCTTGGCGTACCAGTCGAAGCTGGACTTCGGGGTGCGTTCCAGAGTGGAGTAGTCCACGTGGACGAGCCCGAAGCGCGGGCCGTACCCGTGCGCCCACTCGAAGTTGTCCAGCAGGGACCAGTGGAAGTACCCGCGCACGTCGACACCGGCCGCGATCGCCTCCCGCAGCGCGGTGAGGTGGGCCGCCAGGTAGGAGACGCGCTCCGGGTCGTCGTACGGGGGTCCCTCCGGCGACGGGTACGCGCAGCCGTTCTCGGTCAGGTAGACCGGCGGCAGGTCCGGGTACCGGGCGGTCAGGTCGGTCAGCGCCTCGACCAGCCCGTGCGGCTCGATCGGCCAGCCGAGCCCGGTCCGGGGCACCTCGGGCAGCCGGGTCACGTCGACGCCGAGGTCGTCGGCGGTGCGCCGGGACGGGTCGGGCTCGGCGGCGGGGGCGGCGGCGACGTGGCGCCGGTAGTAGTAGTTGATGCCGACGTAGTCCAGCGGCGTGCCGATCACCGCCAGGTCGCCGTCCTGGCGGAAGGACAGGTCGCTGATCGCCCCGAACGTCTCGGCGTAGTCGGCCGGGTACGCCCCGCCGAACAGCGGCTCGGTGAACTGCCTGCGCAGCAGCAGGTCGAAGCGGCGGGCCGCGTCCGCGCCGCCGGGGCCGACCGGCACGGTGGGCGACTGGTTCAGCACGATGCCGAACGCGTGCCCGGCGGGCGCCTGCTCCCGCATGGCCCGCACCGCCAGGCCGTGGCCCAGCTGCAGGTGGTGCGCGGCGGCGAGGGAGCCGTGCCCCTCGCGCGCCCCGGGCGCGTGCCGTCCCTCGGCGTAGCCCGCGACCGCCGAGACGAACGGCTCGTTCATCGTCGTCCAGAACCGCACCGAGTCGCCCAGCTCACCGTGGACGTGGGCGGCGTAGTCGGCGAAGCGGTGGGCGGTGTCCCGCGCGCGCCAGCCGCCGGTGTCCTCCAAGCCCTGCGGCAGGTCCCAGTGGTACAGGGTCACGAACGGCTCGATGTCGCGGCGGCGCAGCTCGTCGACCAGCCGCCGGTAGAAGTCGATGCCGCGCCGCTCCGGGGTGCCCCGCCCGGTGGGCTGCACCCGCGTCCACGCGATCGAGAAGCGGTAGCCGCCCACCCCCAGCCTGCTCAGCAGGGCGAGGTCCTCGGGCCAGCGGTGGTAGTGGTCGCAGGCCACCTCGCCGGTGCGGCCGTCCTTGGTCGCGCCCGGCCGCGCGGCGAAGGTGTCCCAGATGGACGGTCCACGGCCGTCCTCGGCCACCCCGCCCTCGATCTGGTAGGCCGAGGTGGCCACGCCCCACACGAAGTCGGCGGGGAAGTCGTCGGGGGCGGATGCGTCGATGCTCACGTGGTCTCCAAGAAAGAGGGTCTCCAAAGGGGGTCAGCCCTTGATCGCGCCTTGCATGATGCCGCCGACGATCTGCCGCCCGAAGAGCAGGAAGATCGCCAGGACCGGCACCGTGGCGAGGGTGGCCGCGGTCAGCACGAGGGTGTAGTCGGTGGTGTAGCCCGATGCCAGCTCCGACAGCGCGGTCTGCACGGTCGGGTTCTCCGGCGTTAGCACCACGAGCGGCCAGAAGAAGTCGTTCCACGCCTGCATGAACGTGAACAGCCCGAGGACGGCGGCGGCGGGCCGGGCGGCGGGCAGCACCACGTGCCACACCAGCCGCAGCGTCGAGCAGCCGTCCATGCGCCCGGCCTCCAGCAGCTCCATCGGGATCGCCCGGTCGAGGTACTGGCGCATGAAGAACACCCCGAAGGCGGTCACCAGGCCCGGCACGATCACCGCGTGGATCTCCCCGGCCCAGCCCAGTTCGCTCATCATCATGTACAGCGGGATGACGCCCAGCTCGTGCGGGATGGCCTGGCTGGCCACCACCAGCACCAGCAGCGCCGAGCGCCCCCGGAACGGCAGCCGGGCGAAGGCGAACCCGGCCAGGGTGGAGAACGCCACCACCGAGACGGTGATCGTGCCCGAGATGACGAACGAGTTCAGCATCGCCACCGCGAAGTCGGTCTGGTCGAAGACGCGGGAGATGTTGGCGAACAGGTGCCCGCCGGGCACCAGCACCGGCGGCAGCGAGTCCACCTTGTCGTTGGTCTGCGAGGAGACGACCAGCGACCAGTACACCGGGAAGGCCGAGCCCGCGAGCACCGCGAGCAGCCCGGCGTAGACCCACGGGCTCACCCGGGGCAGCCGTGGCCGCCGCCGGGCCCTCGGCGGCGCTGGAGCGTCCTGCAACAGGGTCATGACTGTCCTATTCGGTCCGGATGCGGCGGGTGATCAGGTAGTTGATCCCGGTCACCAGCAGCGTCGCGGCCAGCAGCAGCCAGGCGATGGCCGAGGCGTAGCCGAACTCGAAGAGCTGGAACCCCTGCTCGTACAGGTACAGCGCCACGGTCTGGAACTGCCGGTCGGAGCCGCCGGTGTAGGCGCCCGCGCCGGGGGCGAACAGCAGCGGCTCGGCGAGCAGCCGCATGTTGCCGGTGGTGGCGATGATCGTGGAGAAGATCAGCACGGGGCGCAGCATCGGCAGGGTGATCGAGCGGAACTGCTGCCACGCCCCGGCCCCGTCGATCGTGGCCGCCTCGTACACGCTGCGCGGGATGGCCTGCATACCGGCGAGGAAGATCAGCGCGTGGTAGCCGGTCCAGCGCCACACCACCATCGCCGCGATGGCCACGTGCGAGCTGGCCGTGCCCGCGTGCCAGTCGATCTCCCCGGCGCCGAAGATGCCCAACACCCAGTTGACCAGGCCGAAGTCGCGGCCGAACAGCTGGGCGAAGATGAGGGTCACCGCCGCCACCGAGGTGACGTTGGGCAGCAGGACCCCCATCCGGAACATCGTGCGCGAGCGGATGCGGTGGTTGAGCAGGTTCGCGATTGCCAGGGCCAGCACGATCTGCGGGACGGTGGTGAGCAGCCACAGGCTCAGCGTGTTGCCCATCGCGTTCCAGAAGTACGGGTCCTCGAACAGCAGGCGGGCGTAGTTGTCCAGGCCCGCCCAGGTCCCGCCGCCCTCCTCCAGCAGGGTGCGCTCGTGCAGCGACACCCAGCCGGTGTAGAGCAGCGGGAACAGGACGAAGACACCGAAGATCAGGAAGTACGGGGCGACGTAGAGGTACGGCGAGAGCTTGACGTCCCAGCGGTGTGCCCGACTCATTTCTCCAGCCGCGACACGTCGTTGACGACCTGCGCCCAGGACTCGTCCGGGGCCTGGTTACCCTGCTCGACGCGCTGGACGGCCTGGCCGAGCGCGGTCTGGATGTCCCCGGCGCGCGGGCCCTGGTACTGCGGCTTGAGCGCGCGGGCCGCCTGGGTGAACAGGCTGCCGACGGGGGCGTCGTTGAAGAACGGGTCGGTGTGCCCGGCGATGGACTGCTCGCCGTAGAGCGAGGGCGCCGAGGGCAGGTTGCCCGCGGTGACGAACACCTTGGCCTGCTGCTCGGGGGCGGTGAGCCAGTCGGCCAGCGCGACGGCGGCGTCGATGTTCTCCCCCTGCGCCGGGACGGTCAGGTAGGAGCCGCCCCAGTTGCCGCCGCCACCGGGGACCGGCGCGACGTCCCACTTGCCCGAGGTCTCGGGGGCCTGGTCCTTGATCTTGGTCATCTGCCAGGCCGGGCAGGTGACGGTGGCGAACTGGCCCTGCTTGAACCCGGTGTTCCACGGCGGGGTGCTGTAGAGCAGCCCGGCGGACAGTCCACTGTCGACCGCCGACATGGTCAGCTCCCAGGCCTTCCTCATCTCCGGGTTGTCGCCCAGGACGATCTTGTTGGTGGTGTCGTAGTAGCCGACCGTGGCCTGGCCGACGATGGCGTTGAGCATCGACGGGCCGCCGTCCATCCACCGCACGCCGTCGGGCGCCTTGGCCTGGAACCGCTTGCCCGCGGCGATGTAGGCGTCCCAGGTGGGCCAGAGCTTGGCGACCTCGGCGCGGTCGGCGGGCAGGCCGGCGGCTTCGAGCAGGTCGCGGCGGTAGCAGATGGCCAGGCCGCCGACGTCGGTGCCGTAGCCGATCTGCTGGCCGTCGCGCCCGAGCGAGCCGGACCACTTCCAGTCGAGCCAGCGGTCCTGCAGCCGGTTGCCGCCCTTGGAGTTGAGGTCGACGAAGCGCTCCGGGGTCTCCTTGAACTGGTTGATGTAGCCGACGTCGACGGCCTCGACGTCGGCGGCGCCGCTGCCGGTGGCCAGGTGCGCGGCCAGGTTCTTGTGGTGGTCGGAGTAGGACGCGGTGCGGTCGACGATGTCGATCTCGGGGTGGGCCTGCTCGTACTCGGCGAAGAGGTCGGCGTAGCCGAAGTTGCCGAACAGGCCGACGGTGATCTGGGTCTTGTCGGAGGAGTCGCCGCCGCACGCGGCGAGCGTTCCCGAGACGAGCAGGCCGACCGCCGCCGCGCCCAACGCGCGGCGCAGCCGGGTGAGGGAAACCATGGGACGGGTGTCTCCATTCGTTTTCCGGCAGGACGGAATGGCGCTTGTGCGCCGATTCTTCGGACTCGCACGGCGAATGCGCCACCCGGTCCCAGCGGCGGCCGTGTCCTCACCATGAGAGTCGGGCGACGGCCCGAAGTCAAGTAACAGAACGGTAACGACCGTGATGCGTTGACGCTGCTGGGACCCCTGGCTACGGTGATGTAACCGGTTACAGTGAGGGGAAGGGCCATACTGGGCGCATGACGACGATCCGAGACCTCGCCCAGCTGTGCGGAGTGTCGCTGGCGACGGTGTCCCGGGTATTCAACAATCCGGCCTCGGTCAGCGAGAAAACCCGCGAACTGGTCGAGCGAATGGCCAGGGAGGTCGATTACCGCCCCAACGAGTCGGCCCGCGCGCTGGCGACCAAGCGCTCCACGATGGTCGGGCTCGTGTGGGACACCGACCACCGGCGGGCGGGGTGGCGGCACCCGTTCCTGCAGGACCTGCTGATCGGGCTGAAGTCCGCGCTGAGCGTGCGCGGCTACCACCTGCTGATGCTGGCCACCAGCGAGCGGCGCGCGGTGGGCGCGTCCCTGGCCGATCCGGTGGGCTACGTGAACATGGTGCGGCGGCACCACCTGGCCGGGCTGGTGCTGATCGACAGCGGCGGCGACGGGCCCGCGTTCTCGGCGTTCGCGCAGTCCGGCTTGCCTTGCGTGGCCTTGGATGTGCCCGTCGTCGGCGACCAGGCCACGTACGTCACCTCCGACAACGCCTCGGGCGCGGGGGAAGCCGTGCGCCTGCTGCACCGGCTCGGCCACGACCGGATCGCCACGATCACCGGGCCGCGCGGCAACCTGCCCGCGGCGGAACGGCTCGCGGGGTACGCGAAGGCGTTGACGGAACTGGGAATCCCGCCGCGCCCGGAGTACATTGTGGAGGGTGACTTCTACCGCGCGGGCGGGGAGTCGGCCATGCGCGGCCTGATGGCCCTGCCCGTGCCGCCGACGGCGGTGTTCGCCGCGGGCGACGAGATGGCCGTCGGCGCGATCACCGCCGTCACGGCGGCCGGGCTGCGGGTGCCGGAGGACATGGCGGTGGTCGGCTTCGACGACATCGAGATCGCCGGGCTCATGAGCCCGGGGCTGACGACCGTGGCCCAGGACAAGGCGGGCTTCGGCTCGGCCGCCGCGGCCGCGATCCTGACCATGATCGACGGCGGTCCCCCGCCGCCGCCGGTCCACCTGCCGACGCGGCTGGTCGTCCGCCGCTCCTGCGGGACGGGACGGGAACCGATCACGGGCGCGGACATCGGGTGAACACTTCGTCTGGCCGATGGACCAACTGGTGACATTGGTCGTAAACATGTCACATGAGCCGACTGCATCGACGGACGTTCCTCATCGGCGGTCTCGCGGGCGCGGGAGCCACCCTGGTCAGCGCCACCGCGGCCCGGGCCGCCGCCTACCCGTTCACCCTCGGCGTCGCCTCCGGCGAGCCCGCCGCGGACGGGTTCGTGCTGTGGACGCGCCTGGCGCCCAGCCCGCTCAACGGCGACGGGCTGGGCGGGATGTCCAGCGCGCCGGTCACCGTGGAGTGGCAGGTGGCCACCGACCAGCACTTCACCCAACTGGCCCGCACCGGGTCGGTGACCGCCACCCAGAGCTGGGCGCACAGCGTGCACGTCGAGGTCGCGGGCCTGCAGCCGGGCCGGGAGCACTGGTACCGCTTCCGGGCAGGCGGGCACATCTCCCCCGTCGGCCGGACCCGCACCGCCCCCGCCGTCGGCACCAGCCCCGCGCTGACGATGCTGTTCGCGTCCTGCTCGCACTACGAGGCCGGGTACTTCACCGCCTACCGGCGGATGGCCGAGGAGCGCCCGGACCTGATCCTGCACCTGGGCGACTACCTCTACGAGGGCGGCGCGGGCTCCTCCGGCGTCCGCGCGCACGCGCCGAGCAGCGAGATCAGCTCCCTGGCCGACTACCGGGTGCGCCACGCCCAGTACAAGACCGACGTCGACCTCCAGGCCGCGCACGCCGCCGCGCCCTGGCTGACCGTATGGGATGACCACGAGGTCGAGAACAACTACGCGTCCCTGATCCGCAACGACAGCAGCCCGGCCGGGGACTTCCGGGCGCGGCGGGCCGCGGCGTACAAGGCGTACTACGAGCACATGCCGCTGCGCCCGGCCCAGGCGCCGGTCGCCGAGAACCTGCTGCTCTACCGGCGCGTGCGCTGGGGCAGCCTGGCCACGCTGCACATGCTCGACACCCGCCAGTACCGCAGCGACCAGGCGTGCGGCGACGGCACCAAGGTGTGCCCGGCCGCCGACGACCCGGCCCGCACGCTGACCGGCGCGGCGCAGGAGTCGTGGCTGCTCGACGGGCTCGGCCAGCGGCTCGGCACCTGGGACCTCATCGGCCAGCAGGTGTTCTTCGCCCAGCGCCTGGCCTCGGCCGACGGGGCCAAGAGCATGGACTCCTGGGACGGCTACACCGCCAGCCGGACCCGCATCCAGCGGGGCTGGCAGGCCCGCGGCAACACGAGCACCGTCGTGCTCACCGGCGACGTGCACCGCTCGTGGGCAGGCGACATCATGGACGACTACACCACCCAGAACCGGGTCATCGGGACCGAGCTGGTGACGACGTCGATCACCTCGGGCGGGGACGGCAGCGCCACCGAGACCGGCCTGTCGAGCCGCAACCCGCACGTGAAGTTCTACCGCAACCAGCGCGGCTACGTCCGCACCGTCGCCACCCCGACCCAGCTGACCGTGGACTTCCGCGCGCTGGACCGGGTCACCGCGCGCGACTACCCGGTCAGGACCGTCCAGACCTATGTCATCGAGGCCGGGAACCCCGGCCTCCAGGCGCCGTGAACGGGAGAACCATGCGCAGCACGCTCATCGCCCTGGCGTTCACGCTCGCGTTCGCGGGGACCGCGGTCGCCGACGGCGCCACGGCCGCCGACATCACCTGGACGGCGGCCAACAGCGTGGCCACCGGCGACCAGGACAACGCGGCGCTCTCGTCAGTGCGCACCGGCTACACCGCCGTCGTCTGGGAGGACGACCGCGACTCGACGAACCCGGGCGACCCGGTGCACAGCGAGGTGTTCCTGCGCCTGTTCCGCGACGGGGTGTCCCTCTACGAGAAGAAGCTGTCCACCGGCGGCAGCGGGAACTGGCGGCACGTGCGGCCCGACGTCGCGCTGCACGAGAACGGCAACGCGGTCGTCACCTGGGCCGAGGACCCCGACGGCAACGGCTTCTACAACATCACGGTGCGCACGGTGAACACCGCGGGCACCGTCACCGGGTCGGCCCGTGCCAACGCCGACGCCGCGGGCCAGCAGCTCGACGCGGCGGTCGCGGCCGACCCGGACGGGACCGGGTTCGCCGTCGCCTTCGAGGACGTGCAGGACACCACCGCGCCGACCGTGCGGGTGGCCGGGTTCGCGTCGGTGGCCTCGAAGTCCTACGAGGTCCAGGCGCACGCCGCGGGCGGCACGCACCAGCGGCCCGACGTGGCCATGGGGGCGGCGGGCAACGCCATCGTCGCCTGGGACGAGGACGGCGACGGCAACGGCGTGTTCAACGTCGCCCGCAAGGCGATCACCCCCACGGGCGGGGTCAAGCTCGCCCAGGCGGTGGCCAACGCGTCCTCCGGCGGGCACCAGCGCCGCCCCGCGGTGGCGGCGAACTTCAACGGCGACTTCGCCATCGCCTGGGAGACCGACCACACCGGGACCGCGCAGGTCGGCGCGCGCTCGTTCACCGCGACCGGGTCGGCCGGTCCGGAGACCGTCGTGCCCGGCGCGGACCCGCAGGTGGGCATCGACGACCAGCGCTCGGCGGTCGTCGCCTGGGCCGAGGGCGGCGACATCCACGCCCAGGGCCTGAACCCCGACGGCACCGTGGCGGGCAGGCTGCCCCGCCTGCGGGTGCACACCGTCGTCACCGGCCGCCAGGACGAGCCCGCGATGGCGGTCACCCCGTGGGGGCAGGTCGTGCTGGCCTACACCGACGACAACGACGGCAACGAGTTCGACCAGGTGTACCTCGGCACCGGCTTGGTCAACAGCACCTGGTGAGGGTCACCCGACCGGCTGGTGGGCGAATTGGTTCAGTGGGCCCGGGGCGGGGTATCCACTCGGTAGCCAATGCCTGTCGAGAGGAACATTCGAGATGACCAGGGCAGATATCGAAACCACGCACCGAGAGGACGTGGGACGGGTTCCTCGGCGGCGGGGAGTTGTCAACGGGTTCCTCGTGGTCCTGCTGGGCCTGTGGGGAGCGACGGTCCCGCTCTTCGGGCCGTACTTGGGAATGTCCTACGGCACGGACTCGCCGTGGCAGTTCACCGGCGGCTGGTTCCTGCTGAGCCTGGTGCCCGGTGTGGCCGTCGTGCTGGGCGGGCTGGGCCTCATCGCCACCGCGCAGCGCGCCGGCGGTGTGTTCTGGGGCTGGATGGCGGCGCTGGGCGGCGCCTGGTTCGTCCTCGGTCCCATCGTGAGCACGATGTGGAACGGCGGGCAGCCCGCCGCCGGTGAGCCGCTGGCCGCTGCCACCGGGGTCCGCGTGGCGACCGACCTGGTGTTCCACAGTGGACTCGGCACGCTGATCGTGTTCCTGGCCGCGGTGGCCCTCGGCCGCTTCACCGCCGGGACCGGGCGCACGGTCGTCGCCGCCCCGGGCGACCACGCCGACAACACCAACACCACCGAGGTGCCCACCCAGGACCACGGCCGCCACGACGCCGAGAAGCTGCGCCGCGACCCGGCCGACCGGTCGAACCACGAGGGCGTCTACGCCCAGGGCGCCCGCACCGACGCCAACGGTTACGGCACCGCTGGTGATGGCACCGTCCGGCACGGCGCCCCGCGTGAGGACACCTACCGCGACAGCTCCCACCGGGACAACACCTTCCGGGACGGCACTGTCGGGGACACCCCCGTCCGCGACAACTCCCTTCGCGACAACCCCGTCCGCGACAACGGAGTGCCCGGCGACCACCACCACACCCGTGGTCCCGGCATGACCAACCGCTGATCCATCCCCGCCAAGGGCCCGCCGCTGCACGCGGTGGGCCCTTGGCGCGTGTGCCCCTGGCGCGTGTCCCTTGGCGCGTGTTCGAGGTGCGGAAGCGGCCGAAGCGGGTTGACTGTGGGCATGACCGATGACGCTCTGCTGGACCTGCTCCGCACCCGCCCCTTCGGCGCGCTCGTCACGCTCAAGAAGGACGGCCGCCCGCAGCTGTCCAACGTCCTGCACCACTACGACGCCGAGAGCCGCACCCTGCGCGTCTCGGTGACCGACGGTCGGGCGAAAACCGCCAACCTGCGCCGCGACCCGCGCGCGTCGTACTACGTCACCGCCGAGGACGGCTGGTCCTACCTGGTCGTCGAGGGAACCGCGGAGTTCTCCGAGGTGGCCGCCGAGCCCGACGACGCCGCCGTCGAGGAGCTGGTGCGGCTCTACCGCGACCTCCGGGGCGAGCACCCGGACTGGGCGGAGTACCGCGCGGGCATGGTCGCCGAGAAGCGGATGGTGCTGCGGCTGCGGATCGAGCGCCACTACGGCATGGCCGCGTCCTAGGCTCCAGGGACGTTGGGCCACGTGATGGCGTCGTAGAGGGCCGACCAGCTCTCCCGGCCGCGGCCCGCCACGATCGTACGGTCGTACAGCGACAGGACCGCGGCGGGCAGGGCGGTGTCCACCCCCGCCGCCCGGCTCGTGCCGACGATGTGCGCCGCGGTGGCGCCCATCATGATCACGTTGGCCTCCTCCCCCGGGTGTTCCCCGGAGAGCACGTTGCGCAGGGTCTCCTCGATGTACATCGGCATCGAGGTGAAGTTCTCGGCGGCGTAGGGGGCGAACTCCTTCGGGGACACGCCCGCGGACTCGACCAGGGCGAAGGCGTGCAGGGTCACGGCCAGGCTGGTCAGGAAGATGTCGAGCTGGGCCTGGTAGAACAGCTGGGCCAGGCCGTGGGCGGCGCCGCGGTAGTCCGGCCTGCCGATGACCGCGAGCGCGGCGGCGTGGGCGTCGAACACCGCGCGCGGTCCACTGTAGAACACGTACGCCGCGTCGTCGCCAACCAGCGGCGCGGGCACCATCACGCCGCCGACGATCAGCTCGGCCCCGCGCTGGGCGAGCCACGCGGCCGCGACCTCGGAGGCGGCCGGGGTGTCCGAGCTGAGGTTGACCACGGTGCGGCCCGCCAGCTCGACGCCGTCGAGGATGTCGTACATCGCCTGGTAGTCGGTCAGGCTCAGCAGCACCAGCGTGCTCGCCGCGACCGCGTCGGCGGCGGTCTCGGCCCGGATCGCCCCCTTGGCGACCACGCCGTCCGCGCGGCCCGCGGTGCGGTTCCACACGGTCACCCGGTACCCGGCCTCCAGGTACCTGCCCACCATCGCCTGGCCCATCGGGCCGAGGCCGATCAGGGTCAGCTGCTTGCCAGTCATTTGTCCGTCCCACTTCCTTCTGTCCTGCCTTGAGCACCACTGTCCCCATCGCCGCGCACGGATCGCTGCGGGTCGGCGCACGTGTCGGTGGGCGGCGCTACGGTGGCCGCGTGCGATTCGGGGTGCTGGGGCCGCTCGCGGTGTGGACGGCGGACGGGCGGCCCGTGGCCGTCCCCGAGCGCAAGGTCCGGCTGCTGCTGGCGGCCCTGCTGGTGCGCGACGGACGGCCGGTCCCGCCCGAGCGGCTCGTCGAGGACATCTGGGGCGCGCATCCGCCCGGCAACCCGGCCAACACGCTGCAGACGAAGGTGTCCCAGCTGCGCAGGGCGCTGGCCGCCGCCGAGCCCGGCGCCGTGGTCGAGCACCGGCCCGGCGGGTACGCGCTGGCGGTGGCGGACTCCGACGTGCGCGAGTTCCGGGCGCTGCTGGCCCGGGCGGCCGGGCGGGTGGACCTGCTCGGCGCGGCTCTGGCGCTGTGGCGCGGCCCGGTGCTGGCCGACGTCGCCGACGAGCCGTTCGCGGTGGCGTACGCCCGTGAGCTGGACGGCGAGCGGCTCACCGCCGTCGAGGACTGGGCGCTGGCCCGGCTGGAGTCCGGCGACCCGGGGGTGGCCGACGACCTCGCGGCCGAGGTCGCCAGGCACCCGCTGCGCGAGCGGCTGCGCGGGCTGCACATGCGCGCGCTCTACGAGGCGGGCCGCCAGGTCGACGCCCTCAACAGCCACGCCGACCTGCGCCGAGCCCTCGCCGAGGATTTGGGCCTGGAACCCGGCCCGGCCCTGGCCGAGCTGCACCAGGCGATCCTCAGCCACCGCCTCCCGACGCGCCCGCGGCGCCCGCGCACCAACCTGCCCGCGCCGGTGGCCGAGCTGGTCGGCCGCGCGGAAGCGCTGCGGCAGGTGGACAAGCTCCTCACCGGGTCGCGGCTGGTGACGCTCACCGGGCCGGGCGGGGTCGGCAAGACCAGCCTCGCCCTGGAGGCCGCGCGGCAGGCGGCGGACAGCGGGCAGGCCGACAACCCGGTCCCGACACGGGAGGCGGACGACGGCGTGTGGCTGGTCGAACTGGCAGGCCTGGACCGCGCCGAGAGCGACCCGGCCGACGCGGTGGCGCGAGTCCTCGGCGTACGCGGGGACAGCACGGTCACCGACGCGGTGCGCGGACGCCGAATGCTGCTGGTGCTGGACAACTGCGAACGGGTCGTGGACACCCTCGCCCCCCTGGTGTCGACGTGGCTGGGCGCCGCGCCAGGACTGCGGGTGCTGGCCACCAGCCAAGAGTCCCTGGGCCTGGCCGCGGAGACCCTGTACGTCGTCCCCCCGCTGGAGGTGCCCGACCCGGACAGTCTCACCGGGGAATTCAGCGCCGAAGGGCCCAACACCGCGAAGCCTGGCACCACGCGATTCAGCGCTGCGGAGCCCAGCGCTGCGCAGTCCAACACGGCGCAGACCAGCACCGCGGAGTTGAGGGCCATCGGGGAGTTCAGCGCGGTGCGGCTGTTCCTGCGGCGGGCGGGGCTGGAGCTGACGGCGTCGAACGCGCGGGCCGTGGGGGCCGTCTGCCTGCGGCTTGACGGGCTGCCGCTCGCCTTGGAGCTGGCCGCGACGCGGGTGCGGGCGCTGGGTGTCGACGTCCTGCTGGAGCGCTTGGACGACCGGTTCCGGCTGTTGGACACCGGGCACCGCGACGCCCCGGCCCGTCAGCGCACGCTCCGGGCGATGATCGACTGGAGCTGGGACGTGCTGCCCGCCGCCGACCGGGCCGTGCTGCGCAGGCTGGCCGTGCACGTCGACGGGTGCGCGCTGGACGCGGCCGAGGCGGTGTGCGCGGGGGCCGGGGTGGAGGCCGCGGACGTGCTGGGCCTGCTGGCCCGGCTGGTGGACCGGTCGCTGGTCGTGGGCGGGCCGCGGTTCCGGCTGCTGGAGTCGGTGGCGGAGTACAGCCGCGCCCGGCTGGCCGAGGCGGGGGAGGACGCCGGGGTCCGGCTGCGGCACGCGGAGTTCCACCTGGGCCTGGCTGAGCGGGCCGACCCACTGCTGCGCGGCGCGGACCAGCGGGAGTGGTTGCACCGGCTCGACGCGGACGCGGCGAACCTGCGGCTGGCCGTGGAGACGTTCGTGGACCTGGGCGCGGCTGACGAGGCGCTGCGGCTGGTGGACGCCCTGGCGTGGTACTGGTTTCTGCGCGGTCGGTTCGCGGAGGGGCGGCGGCTCTTCGCCGCGGCCCTCGCGCTGCCCGGCGGCTCGGCCGACGCGCGGGCGGGCGTGGCGGCGTGGGCCGCCGGGTTCGGCGTCCTCGCGGGCGTCCGCGCGGAGCAGGAGACCCTGTCCGCCGCCCTGGCCATCGCGGACCCGGCGCCGCGGGCGCGGGCCTGCTGGTTCCTCGGCTACGTGCAGTCCACAGTGGGCGACATGGCAGGCGGCGAGCGGCTCACCTCGCGGGCGGCGGCGGATTTCGCCGTGCTCCAAGACGACTGGGGGATCGCGGCGGCCCTCATCGACGGCATGAGCCACGCCATGACCAAAGGCGACCTCACCCTCGCCCGCACCTGCGCCGACCGCGCCACCGCGTTGTTCGACGCGGTCGGCGACCGGTGGGGCCGGTTGCAGGCCACGTTCACCCAGGGGGTCCTCGCCCAGCTCAGGGGTGACTACGAGCGGGCCGCCGAGGTCCACCGGGCGGGGCTCGGGCTGGCCGGGGAGCTGGAGCTGTGGCCGGAGATGTCGTACACGCTGTCCTGGCTGGGTCGGGTGGCGCTGCTGATGGGCGACATCGCCGAGGCCGACGCCCACCACGAGCGCGCCCGCGCCATGGCCGCCGAGTACGGGTGCACGCCCGCGGAGATGTACGCCGAGACCGGCCTGGCCCTCGCCGACCGGCGCGCGGGACGCTTGGCCGACGCCGAGCGCCGACTCCACCGCATCCTCGCCTGGCACCGCGACGTGGGGTTCGAGGCAGGCGCCACCCTGATCCTCGCCGAACTGGGCTTCGTCGCCGAACTCCGCGGCGACGCCAGGGAAGCGCTCCGGTACCACCAGGCAGGTCTGGCCGCCGCGCGAGAGGTCGGCGACCCACGCGCGATAGCCCTGGCCACGGAAGGGCTCGCGGGCACCGCCGCGCTCGCGGGCGACCACGAACGCGCCGCCCGCCTGCTCGGCACCGCGGCCGCCGCCCGCGCCTCGGTCGGTGTCCCCCTCCCCCCTGCCGAACGCGGCGACGTCGACCGCGTCACCGCCACGGCAACCGCCGCCTTGGGCGAACCCGCCTTCACCGCCGCCCACACCGCGGGCTCAGCCGAATTCCAGTGACGCGCCGAGCAGTCAGTCCGCCGACGCCAACCACAGCCGCCATCGCTCAGCGCCTCGGCGAACCGCTTCACCACCGCCAGACCGCGGATTCGGCTGACGTTTATCGATGGGGTGAACCCGCGAAGCATCGGTCGGGCATCGCGGCGGCCGGAGAGCGAGGGCCGGGCTCAGGTCGATTGGGGCAGTTTGCGGCCGCCGCGGCGGGGAGCGCCTGCCGAGGGTGGGGGGACCATGGGTCCGATGTCGCCGTCGGGCGCCTCGTCGAGGTCGACGATCACCGGGGCGTGGTCGCTGGGTTTGGTGCCCTTGCGGGCCTGGCGGTCGACCCAGGCGGCGCGGACGCGCTCGCGCAGCGGGGTGCCCGCGAGGATGAGGTCGATGCGCATGCCGAGGTTCTGGTGGAACATGCCCGCCCGGTAGTCCCAGTAGGAGAACACCCGCTCCTCCGGCCAGCGCTCGCGCACGACGTCGTGCAGGCCCAGCGCCTGGAGTTCGGCCAGGGCGGCGCGTTCCGGGGCGGTGACGTGGGTGTGGCCCGCGAAGGCGGCCGGGTCGAAGACATCGGCGTCGGTGGGGGCGATGTTGACGTCGCCGCAGACCATTGTGGACTCGACATCCGGGGCCACGGCCACGCGCAGGGCGGCCAGCCAGGCGAGTTTGTAGTGGTAGTGGTCGGAGTCGGGGTCCCGGCCGTTGGGCACGTACACCGAGTGGACGCGCACGCCCGCGCAGGTCGCCGAGACCGCGCGGGCTTCCTGGTGGGGGAAGCCGGGCGCGCCGGGCAGGCCGAGGACCACGTCGTCGAGGCCGACCCTGGACAGCAGGGCCACGCCGTTCCACTGGCCCTCGCCGTGGCCGGCCACGGCGTAGCCGCGGGTGGCGAACTCCGCGCCGAGCAGGTCGGTGAACGCCTCGTCGGAGAGCTTGGTCTCCTGCAGGCACACCACGTCGGGCTCGCGCTCGTCGAGCCAGGGCAGCAGCCGGGGGACGCGCTGCTTGACCGAGTTGACGTTCCAGGTCGCTATCCGCACTCACCCAACTTACTGGCGCGCGTCCATCTTGGCCGCGAGGCCGCGCGGGCGCAGGTCGGTCCAGGTGGCCTCGATGTGGTCGAGGCAGGACTGGCGGGTGTCGGGGCCGAAGGCGACCGTCCAGCCCTGCGGGGCGGGGGCGAACGTCGGCCAGAGGGAGTACTGGCCCTCGCCGTTGACCAGCGCGGTGAAGGTGCCGTTCTCGTCGTCGAAGGGGTTGGTGCTCATGTGGCGCTCCTCGTGCCGTCGGACAGGTGGATGAGGCGCGGGAGGCGGGCGATGGTGGCCTCCCGGTGGGCGATGACGATGAGGGTGCGGTCGCCGTGCAGCCGGTCGACGGCGCGTTCGAGGCGAGCGGCGGTGGGCGGGTCGAGGTCGGCGGTGGCCTCGTCGAGGATGAGCACCGCGGGGTCGACCAGCGCGGCCCGCAGCAGGCCGATGATCTGCCGCTCGCCCGCGGAGAGCCGGTCGCCGCGCCTGCCGACGGGGGTGTCCAGCCCGTCGGGCAGGGCCGCGACCCAGTCGGTGAGGTCGAGGTCGCGCACGGCGCGCTCCATCGCCGCGCGGTCGGGCCCCGTGGGGGCCAGGGCGAGGTTGTCGGCGACGGTGCCCTCGACGAGGTGGACCTGCTGGGGCACCAGCACCACCCGCGCGCGCAGGTCGGTCTCGGCCAGGTCGGCGAGGTCGACGCCCGCGTAGCGCACGGTGCCGCTGTCGGGTTGGTACAGGCCGCTGAGCAGCTTGGCCAGCGTGGTCTTGCCCGACCCGGTCTGCCCGACGAGCCCGGCCCGCTCCCCGGCGGCCAGGTCGACGCCGATGCCGCGCAGCACGTCCGCGCCGTCCACGTAGGAGTAGCGCAGGCCGGTGGCGGTGAGCTGCCCGCGCGGCGGCAGCGCGCCGCCCGCGGGCTTGGGCTCGACGTCGGTGGCCTCGATCAGGTCGTGCAGCCGGGCCAGGCCGGTCTGCACCATGCGCAGCTCGGCCAGCAGCTCCGAGAGGCCGAGCATGTTCTCGAACAGGTTGCGGGTGGCCAGCACGAACACCACGACGGTGCCCACGCTGATCGCGTCGGTGGTGACCAGCCAGACCCCGAGCCCCAACAGGGCGGCGGTGGCCAGGCCCTCCAGCAGGGTCACGCCCTCCAGCCGGTTGCGGACCGCCACCGCGCGGCCCGCGGCGGCCAGCACGGCGTCGTTGGCCCCGGCGAAGCGGCGCTGCCGCGGCAGGAGCCCGCCGCCGAGGCGCAGCGTCTCGCGGGCGGTGGCGAACTCGGTGAACTGGGCGGTCGCGGTCGCCTCGGCGGCGGCCTTGGCGGCGAAGGCGGCGTCGGCGTCGCGGCCGAACCAGCGCAGCACCAGCACCACGGCCGGGACGAACACCACCAGCAGCACCCCGGTCAGCAGCCAGGAGTGCGCCGCGAGCACGGCGACGGTCATGGCCAGCGCGATGGCGATGCCGAGCAGGTCGGGCAGGCTGGCCCGGACGAACTGGGCGAGGTCGGCGATCTCCCCGGTCCCCCGCCGCAGCAGGTCCCCGGTGCGGTGCGCCTCGACGAACCGCAGCGGCGCCCGCGCCAGCCTGACCACGACCAGCTCGCGCAGCTCCCGCACCACCCGCTCGCCGACGCTGGTCAGCTGCAGCTCCGCGGCGGCGAGCAGCCCCAGCCTGGCCAGGATGAGCCCGCCGAGGACGAGCACCGCGGTCCACAGCCCGCCGCGGTCGCCCGCCAGCACCGCGTCCACGGCCCGCCCGATCACCGGCGCGATGAGGACCACGGCCGCCGTGCTGGCCGCCGTGGTCAGCAGCGCCAGCCCGATCCGGCCGCGGAAGGGTCGCAGGTACGGCCGGAAGCGCCGGTAGACGCCGCGGGTGGGCGGGGCCTCCGACAGCACGCGCACCTCAGCCACCGACGACCACCCCGACGCCCAGCTCCACGATCCGGTCGGCGGCGGCCAGCACGGCGGGCCGGTGGGAGACGAACACGATCGCCGTGTCCGGGGCGTGCTCGCGCAGCCGGGCCAGGATCAGCCGCTCGGTCTCGACGTCCACCGCGGAGGTGACGTCGTCCAGCAGCAGCACCGCGGGCCGGGCCAGCAGGCCGCGCGCGAGGGCCAGGCGCTGGACCTGGCCGCCGGAGAGGGTGGTGCCGCGCTCGCCGACGGCGGTGTCCAGGCCGTCGGGCAGGGCGGCGAGGTAGTCGTCGAGGGCGGCGACCCGGCAGACCTCGGCCATGGCGGCGGGGTCGGCGCCGCCGTCGAGGGCGAGGTTGTCGGCGATGCTGCCGGACAGGACCAGCGGGCGCTGCGGGACGAGGCCGACGCGCGGCCAGGGGTCGGCGGCGGCGAGGTCGACGCCGCCGAAGGTGACGGTGCCGGTGGTGGGGGCGTCCACCCCGCACAGCAGCCGCACCAGGGCGGACTTGCCCGAGCCGGTCGGGCCGGTGACCGCGACGAACTCCCCGGGCGCGACCGCGATGTCCAGCGGGCCGAGCACCGTGCGGTCGTCGCGGACGACGGTCAGGCCGGTGCCTGCCAGGGTGCCGGTCTCGGGCAGGACGACCGGGGACGACGGCGCCACGGCGTCGAGCACCTCGGCGACCCGACCGGCGGCGACCCGGGCCTGGCCGCGGTTGACCAGCAGGTCGACCAGCACCGACACCGCGACGGTCAGGGTGGTCATCCAGGAGATGAACGCGACCAGGCCGCCGACGGTGATGCGGCCGTCGATGGCCGCGAAGCCGCCCACCGCCAGCCCGACGGCGATGGCGGCGCGCAGCACCGCGGGCGGCGCGGAGACCCACCACGCGGCGATCCGCGCCACGCCCAGGGTGTGCCGGGTGACGTGGGCACTGACGGCGTGGTGGCGGCGCACCAGGACCTGCTCGCCGCCGAGGCCGCGCACCGCGGCACTGGCCGAGAGCAGGTCCTCGACGGCGTCGGCGCGGTCGCCGTGCGCGGCGGAGAGCCGCTCGCTCGCGCGGTGGTACCGGCCGGGAAACTGGGCGTTGACCAGGCCCAGCAGCGGGATCGAGACCACCAGCACCACCAGCAGCATGGGATCGAGCAGGGCGACAGCGGGGATCACGGCGACGATGGTCACCAGGACGCGGGCCCACCGGGCCAGGCCCTGCACCCAGGTGGTCACCGCCTCGACGTCGCGGGTGGCGCGCATGGCCAGGTCGCCGTGGCCGAACGGCGCGGAGCGGTCCAGCCCGGCCACCGCGGCGAGCAGGTCGGCGCGCAGCCGGTGGGCGATCCGGTTGGCCGCCAGGTTCGACCACCAGGTCCCGACGAGCGCGGCCACGACCATGACGACGGAGACACCCGTGGCGATCCCGGCCCACAGCGCGGTCCTGGCGCCGTCGCCGGGGGTGATGCCCTCGTCCAGACCGTGCTGGACGCACCAGGGCAGCGCCAGCACCGCGGCCTGCTGCACGCCGGAGGCGGCCACCCCGACTCCGATGGCCACCCGCTCGTGGAGCAGCAGTCGTCGAAGGAACTCCACACGGCCTCCAAGTTAGGGTAGCCAAACTTAAACGCCCGCGAGGTCCCGGTGTCAACGCGGTCGAGGCCACGGCGGCCCTCGCGTGGCGCACGACACGGTGACGCGGGAACTCCGGCGCCCGTCGATCCGACTACTGGGGCGTCCGCAGCCACCGCCAGCCATGGCCCGCCCAGAGGTGAACCCGCACAGATGACACGCAGCAAGAACCCCGCGCCCGGGGTGTCCATGAACGTGATCATGACGGCGGTGGTGGTCGTGGCGGCCGTCCTGGTCGTCGGTGGCCTCCTGCTGTTCAACCGCTCCCCGGACCCCGCCCCCGGCGCGGCGCCCGCCGACGTGCTGTCCCCGCCCGGCAGCCACAAGCTCACCGAGGCGCCCGACGGCAAGGTGACCGTGACGGAGTTCCTGGACTACCAGTGCCCGGCCTGCGCCGGGTACTACGTCAACGTCATCAAGACGCTGGAGAAGGACTACGCGGGGCGGGTCACCTTCGTGGTCCGGAACTTCCCGCTGACCTCGCACCCGCTGGGGATGCCCGCCGCCCGCGCCGCGGAGGCCGCCGCCGAGCAGGGCAAGTTCGGCGAGATGTACCACGCGCTCTACGACAACTACGGCACCTGGGCGCTCGCCCCGGATGGCCAGTCGCTCAGCGACGACACCGCCCGCGCGGCCGGGGTGTTCGAGACCCACGCCCGGGACATCGGCCTCGACCTCGCGCGGTTCACCGCGGACCTGGACAACCCCGCCGTCCAGGCGCGCGTCGACAAGGACATCGCCGACGGCAAGGCCGCGGGCGTCTCCGGCACGCCGTCGATCTTCGTCAACGGCGGGAGGTTCACCCCGTCCGGGGAGACCTTCGCCGATGCCGACCGCGCGCTGCGCGAGCTCCTCGACCGGGAACTGGCCGCGTGAACAGGGCCCTGGCCTGGCTCTACGTCGTCGGCGGCTGCCTGGGGCTGGCCGCGGCGGTGGCGCTGACCCTGGAGAAGCTGGCCGTCTTGGCCGACCCCGACCACGTGCCGCTGTGCTCGATCAACCCGATCGTCTCGTGCGGGTCGGTGATGGAGAGCCCGCAGGCCGCCGCGTTCGGCTTCCCCAACCCGCTGCTGGGCATCGCCGCGTTCGCCGTCGTGGTGACCGTCGGCGTGGTCGGGCTGGCCGGGTTCCGTCCGCCGCGCTGGTTCCGGCTGGGGATGCAGGCCGGGGTCACCCTCGGGGTGCTGTTCACGCACTGGCTGATCGTGTCCAGCCTGTACGACATCCGCGCCCTGTGCCCGTACTGCGTGGTCGTGTGGGTCGTCATGATCCCGCTGTTCTGGTACACGACCCTGGACACCTTCGAGCTGCCGACGCTGCGTCACGTGCACAGCGTGGTGCTGGCCCTGTGGTACGTGGTCATCGTGGCGCTCGCCCTCCAGGCGTTCTGGGAGTTCTGGACCGGCTGACCTCCACACAACGTTCACACCTCGCCCCGGGCTCGCCCACAACCGCTGCTTAGAGTCGGCGGCATGGGCAACAAGCGGGTGCTGGTGGTCGAGGACGAGCAGACCATCGCCGAGTCGCTGGCCGCGCGGCTGCGCGCGGAGGGGTTCACCGTCGAGGTGGCCTGTGACGGGCCGTCCGGGGTGGCCGCCGCGGCGGCGAACCCGCCGGACGTGGTGGTCCTGGACGTCATGCTGCCCGGTTTCGACGGCCTGGAGGTGTGCCGACGCGTGCAGGCCGAGCGCCCGGTGCCGGTGCTCATGCTCACCGCCCGCGACGACGAGACCGACATGCTGGTGGGCCTCGGGGTGGGCGCCGACGACTACATGACCAAGCCGTTCTCCCTGCGCGAGCTGGCCGCCCGCGTCCACGCCCTGCTGCGCCGCGTCGAGCGGACCACCAGCGCCACCGCCCCGGTCGTCGTCGGCGACCTGGAGGTCGACCCCGTCGAGCGCCGGGTGCGGCGCGCGGGCGTCGAGGCGCACCTGACCCCCATCGAGTTCGAACTCCTCGCCTACCTCGCCGCGCGCCCGCGCGCCGTGCAGCCCCGCGAACGCCTGCTGGCCGAGATCTGGAACTGGTCGGACGCCGCGGGCACCCGCACCGTCGACAGCCACGTCAAGGCACTGCGCCGCAAACTGGGCGCCGACCTGATCCGCACCGTCCACGGCGTCGGCTACGCCTTGGAGATGACCCGGTGACCGCGCGGCTGCAGGCGATGGCGGAGCTGCTGCCCCGCCCGCTCGACCCGGTCCGGTCGATCAAGGTGAAGATCGGCATCCTGCTGGTCGCCTCGGGCAGCGCGGCCCTGGTCTTCTTCTGGTGGAACATCGGCTGGATACCCCCGGGCACCTCGCTCACCGCGATCGTCGGCGCCCTGCTGACCTCGCAGGTCCTCGCCCACGGCATGACCCGCCCGCTGCGCGAGATGACCGCCGCCGCCCGCGCGATGGCCCGCGGCGACTACTCCCGCAGGGTGCGGGTCACCGCCCGCGACGAGGTGGGCGAGCTGGGCCGGGCGTTCAACCAGATGAGCGCCGACCTCGCCGCCGTCGACCGGACCCGCAGGGAGCTGATCGCCAACGTCTCCCACGAGCTGCGCACCCCGATCACCGCCCTCCAGGCGGTCCTGGAGAACATCGTCGACGGCGTCAGCCCCGCCGACCCCACCACCATGCGCACCGCGCTCGCCCAGACCGAGCGCCTCGGCCGCCTGGTCGCCGAGCTGCTCGACCTCTCCCGCATCGACGCCGGCGCCCACCCGCTGCGCCTCGGCCCGGTCGCGGTGGCCCCGCTGCTGGCCGACGTCGTCGCCGAGGCCGAGGTCAACGCCGTGGCCACCGGCCGCACCCCCACCTTCCACACCAGCGTCAGCCCGGCCGCGGCCACCGTCAACGCCGATCCCGAGCGCCTGCACCAGGTCCTGGTGAACCTCCTCGACAACGCCGTCCGCCACGGGCCTGCCGACGGCGAGGTGCGGGTGCTGGCCACCGCCGACCACAGTGGACTCCGCCTGGAGGTCGCCGACGACGGCCCCGGCATCGACCCCGCCGAGCGCGCCCTGGTCTTCGGCCGCTTCACCCGGGGCGAGCGCGCCCCCGGCGGCGGGACCGGACTCGGTCTGGCCATCGCCCGCTGGGCCGTCGACCTCCACGGCGGCACCATCGCCGTCGTCGACTCCGACCGCGGCTGCCGCATCCGCATCACCTTGCCCGCCTGACCCACCCCCGAACCACGCACTCGGGGCGCTCAACCCTGCCCACCCACCGCACCCGCCACTTTCCACATCACCCCGCGTGCGGTCGCGGCTGCCGCGTCAACCGTCCGTCCGCCCCACCGAGCCCCTGCTCCGAACCGCGCGCCCAGGGCGCTCGACCCTGCCCGAACCAGGAGAACCCATGCCCGAAACCACCTCCACCCAGTCCTCTTCGGACACGACGACCGGGAAAGTCGGCTCCGGGCCGATGGTGAAGGACCGGGAGTGGGCAACGCCCGGCGCGCCCGCGTCCCGGCGGGTGCTCGCGATTGTCGGCGGCGCGGCGCTGGTGGCGGCGGCCGTGGTGCCCGTCGACCGGGTCGGCGTCGGGTGGGCGGTGGCGGCGGGCGCGGTGGTGGTGGCTGTTGTGGTGCTGGGACGGGGCGGTGTCGTGCGGTGGGGCTGGCTGGCGCTCGGCCTGGCGCTGATGGCGACGAGTGCCGTGCGGGCCGCGCCGTGGCTTTTCGCGCTGTGCCACCTCGGAGCCGTCGTGTGCCTGTCGCTGTCCGTCACAGGTGGGTCGGTCACAGGTGGGTCGGTCGCGGGTGGACGGTCGCTCCGCGGGCTCGCGGTGGGCGCGGGCGCGGTGCTCACCGCCGGTGTGCGCGCCGTGCCGTGGCTGGTGTCCGGGGCGTGGGTGGCGGCGCGGAGCAGGCGCGGCGGGCCGCGGATCGGGCGCTCGCTCGTGATCGGGGCCGGGCTGCTGGCGCTGTTCGGGTCGCTGTTCGCGGCGGCGGACGCGGCGTTCGCGGAGCTGGTCGAGGACGTCGCGCCGGACATCACCGGGGTGGCCGCCGGGCCGGGTCTCGTGGTGTTCGGCGTGGCCGCGCTCCTGGTCGGCGGGGTGGCCTTCCTCCGCGAGGCGCCGCTCCCGGCGGACCGCGCGCCGACGGCGTGGCCGCGGGTGGCGCTGGTGGAGTGGGCGCTGCCGGTCGCCGTGCTGGTGGCGCTGTTCGCGGTGTTCATCGGGGTGCAGGTGGCGGCCCTGTTCGGCGGTGACGCGCACGTGGCGCGCACCGCGGAGCTGACCTACGCGGTGTACGCGCGCTCGGGGTTCTGGCAGCTGCTCGTGGTCACCGCGCTCACCCTGGCCGTCATCGCGGTGACCGCCCGGGTCGCGCCGACCGGCACGGTCCTGGAGAGGGTGTGGCTGCGGGGGCTGCTCGGCGCGCTGACCGTCGCGACGCTGGTCATCGTCGCCTCGGCACTCGGGCGCCTGTGGCTCTACCAGCAGACCTACGGCTTCACCGTGCTGCGGCTGCTGGTGGGCGTCGCCGAACTCTGGCTCGGCGTGGTGTGTCTGATGATCTTGGCGGCCGGGCGGCGGCTGCGGGCGGGCCTGCTGCCGCGCGCGGTGCTCGGCAGCGGTCTCGGCGTGCTGCTCGGACTGGCCGTCCTCAGCCCGGAGGGCTTCGTCGCCGAGTGGAACGTCCAGCGCCACGCCGAGACCGGCCGCGTCGACGCCGACTACCTCGCCGGGCTCTCCGCCGACGCCGTACCCGCCCTGGCCGGGCTGCCCGACCCGGTCCGCGGCGACGTCCTCGCCGAGCACGCCGCGAGGATGACCGGCGACGGCCCCGCCGAGTGGAACTGGGGCCGGGCGCGGGCCCGCGCCATCCTCGCCGCACGGGAATTCACCGGGTAGCGGCCTTTCCCGGTCGAAACAACCGTTCTGCGCGCGCGGTGGGCGCCACGTACGATCGCCGGCAACCACCCAGGGGCCCTGACGTGACGACGATGGCGATTGTCGGCTCCGGTTCGGTGGGCACGATCTTCGCCCACGCCGCCCACGCCGCCGGTCTGGACACAGTGGTCTGCGCACGACGCGCGACACCCGGTTTGGCGCTGCGCGTGGACAATGTCCGCCGAGAGATCCCCGTCCCGGTGCTCACCGACCCACGCCACGCCTTCGGCGAACTTCTCGGCGGCTCCGGCCTCGCCGTGCGCCAGGTCGCCGACTTCCCCACCGCGGCCTGGCGGAAGCTGCTCGGCAACGCCGCCGCCAACCCGATCACCGCGCTCACCCTGCGCCGCATGGAGGTCATGGGGTCCGCGGGGATACCGGACCTGACCGAGGCCCTGCTGCGCGAGGTCGTCGCCGTCGGCCGCGCCGCGGGCGCCGACCTCGGCCCCGCCGACATCACCGCCACCCTGGACTTCTACCGCGGCTTCGACGGCGCGGACGGCACGTCCATGCTCTACGACCGGCTCGCGGGCAGGCCGATGGAAACCGACCTGATCACCGGCGTGGTCGTCCGCCTCGGCCGCGCGCACGGCGTCCCCACCCCGGCCACCACCCTGGTCCACACCCTCCTGGACGCCTGCGCCGCCGGTTGACGGTTGACACGGCAACCGAACGGGGCCAATCTGGGAGCGCTCCCAGAGAAGGCAGGAGTACGACATGCGACGAGGCATGCGCGCGGCGGCCCTGACGGCCGTCCTCATCGGCACCGCGGCGGTGGCCGCCCCCCAGGCGGGCGCCGCGCAAGTGGGCGCCACCCAGGCAGGCGCCACTCAGGCGGGCACCACGCAGGCGGACCTGGCGAACCTGGCCGTGGAGACGACGCAGGTCGCGTTCGGACTCAACCGGCCGACCGCGATCGCCGCCCCGGACGACGGCAGCGGCAGGCTGTTCATCACCGAGAAGGTCGGCACCATCCGGGTGTACCACCCCGACACCGGCCTGGCCGCGCAGCCACTGGCCGACATCACCGCCGCGGTCAGCATCAGCGGCAACGAGCGCGGCCTGCTCGGCATCGCCCCCTCCCCCGACTTCCGCACCGACCAGGCGCTGTACCTGGCGTACACCAGGATCAGGGACAACGCCGTCACCCTGGCGCGCTACACCCTCGGCAACCGCGTCCTGACCGAGCTGCTCAGCCAGGACCACGCCACCTATTCCAACCACAACGGCGGGCAGCTCGCCTTCGACAACGACGGCCTGCTGTACTGGGGCATCGGCGACGGCGGCAGCGCGGGCGACCCGTTCAATGCGGGCCAGCGGGTGGACACGCTGCTCGGCAAGATCCTGCGCCTGGACGTGAGCTGCCCGACCTACTGCGTCCCCCAGGACAACCCGCTGGTCGGCGTCGCGGGCGCGCGCCCGGAGATCTGGGCCCACGGCCTGCGCAACCCCTGGCGCTTCTCCTTCGACCCGGCGGACAACTCGCTGTGGATCGCCGACGTCGGCCAGGGCACCCTGGAGGAGGTCGACCACCTGCGCGCCGACCAGGGCGGCGCCAACCTGGGCTGGTCCTGCCGCGAGGGCACCGCGGTGTTCAACGCCAGCCGGTGCGACGCCACCAAGTCCTATGTGGACCCGGTGTTCACCTACCAGACCTCGGTCGAGGGCTGCGCGGTCATCGGCGGGCACGTCTACCGGGGCGCCCGGTTCGCCGACATCGCCGCGGGCGTCTACATCGCCTCGGACTACTGCACCAACCCCGCCTTCGCCATCCGCGCCAACGCCGACGGCACCCACACCAGCGCCCGCGTCGGCGAGTTCCCCATCCAGGTGACCAGCTTCGGCACCGACGCGGCGGGCGAGATCTACCTCGTCAACGACCTGCCGGGCCAGCTGCACAAGGTGTCCTTCCGGTCCACCGCGCCGCAGGCGGCGTGCACGGTCACCTACCGGGTGTTCAGCCAGTGGGGCACCGGTTTCCAGGCCGAGGCCACGCTCACCAACACCGGCGCCACCCCGGTCGCGGGCTGGTCGGTGGGCTGGACCTACGCCGACGGCCAGCGGGTCACCCAGGCGTGGAACGCGACGATCACCCAGCAGGGCGCCGCGGTCACCGCGACCAACGCCGACTGGAACCGCGTGATCGCCCCGGGCGCCTCGGTCCAGTTCGGCTTCCTGGGCGCCAAGGGCGCGGCGAACACCGCGCCCACGGCCTTCACCCTCAACGGCCGGGCCTGCCGCTGACTCCGTGCTCGGCGGGCACACCCGCCACCACGTCGGCCCCTCGACGATGGCGCGCCCGCCGAGCACGGCGAACCCGAGATCAGGACCCTCCTCAATCAATTGTTGAACAATCCTACGGCGATGGTTCGTAGGATTGTTCAACACGCCGAAGGCGGAGCATCCGACCTTCGGCGCACGAGGGTGGGCGCGGGCATGTCAAGATCTCTCTGATGAGCGCCACCGACAACCGCACCGAACGCGCCCTCGCCGCCGCCACCGCGGCCGGGCGCGCGCTGGGCATCGAGTCCACCGACCCGACCGTGCTGCACGACGTCTTCTCCGTCGTGGTGCACCTGGCGCCCGCCCCCGTGGTGGTCCGGGTGCCGACGGTGCTGGCGCCGTCGAGCCGGCCCCACGTCCAGGCCGAGCGCCAGCGCGCGGAGCTGGCGGTGGCGGCGTGGCTGGCGGAGATCGGGTTCCCGGTGGTGCCGCCGAGCCCGCTGGTGCCGAGGGAGCCGGTGGCGCGCGACGGGTTCATGATGACGTTCTGGCAGTGGGTGCCGACCCTGGCCACCGAGCCGGACTACCTGGCCCAGTGCGCCGAGTCCGCTCGCCTGCACGCCGCGCTGCGCGACTACCCGGGCGAGCTGCCGTTCATGACGTCGATGGACGAGTCGGTGACCGACAGCCTCGACCGGGTGGCCGAGCGCCCCGACCTGCTGCCCGCCGACGACCTGGCCAGGGCCCGCGCGGAGTGGGCGGCGCTGCGCCCGGTCCTGACCGACCGGGCCGCCTTCGCCGAGGCGTTCCCGGAGGCGTCGGTGCAGCCGATCCACGGCGACTCCCCGGCCTACAACCTGCTCCACACCGCCGACGGCCCGCTGTTCTCCGACTTCGAGCTGGTCACCGCCGGTCCGGTCGAGTGGGACCTGGCGCTGATGCCGCCCGACCACATCGCCGCCTACGACGAGCGCGCCACGGCCCTGGGCCTGCGCGCCACCGACCCGCGCGCGCAGAAGGTGATGGACGCCGCCCGAATGCTGCAGGTGGTCTCCTGCCTGGCGCTCGTCCCGCAACTGCCGGTGCTCACCGAGGGCCTGGCGCCGTCGCTGGCGCACTGGCGCACCATGCCGTTCGCGGGCGACCTGGTCTAGCGGGTCCGGTAGTGCGCGTAGACCAGTCCGCTGGCGAAGGCGCGCTCCTCGACCAGGTCGAGGTCCAGGCGCACGCCGTCGGGGAAGAACCGCTTGCCGCCGCCGACCACGCTCGTGGTGATGAATAGGTGGTACTCGTCCACCAGGCCAGCCGCGATGGCCTGCGCCGCGAGGGTGGGGCCGTCGACGGTGAGGTCGTGATCGGCCTCGGCCTTGAGCGCGCGCACCGCGTCCGGGTCGAAGGTCCGCTCGATCCTGGTCTTCGCGCTGGACACCGACTCCAGCGTCGTGGAGTACACGACCTTCTCCGCGGCCTGCCAGTCGCGGGCGTACTGCAGGATGTGCGGCGGCTGGTCGGGCTCGGTGTGCGCGGTCTCCCAGTAGAGCATGGTCTCGTACATCCGCCTGCCGTAGAGGTACGTGCCGACGGGGCGGAAGAGGTCGTTGATGAAGGTGTGCACCTCCGGGTCGTCGGCCCCGGTGCCGAGGCCGCCCTCCGCCGCCTCGGCGTAGCCGTCGAGCGAGGTGACCATCGAGTAGATGAGCTTTGCCATGCGTCTCCTTGTGCGTGTGCCCGCCCGGCGCTCAGGTGAACCGGACCCCGACGTCCTCGATCGAACCGTGGCGGAGCATGGCCACGTCGCGGGGGTAGTTCTGGTGCAGCCGCCAGGGCGCCGCGTGGCCCTGGCGGGGCAGCTTGTCGAGGTCGCGCGTGACGTAGCCGGACTTGAGGTCGATGAACGGCTCGGTCGGCAGGGCCGGGTCCGGGGCCAGCGGGGTCACCTGGCGCAGCCCGCGCGAGCGCATGTGCCGCAGGAGCCTGCACACGTACTCGGCGACGAGGTCGCACTTGAGCGTCCAGGAGGCGTTGGTGTACCCGATGGCGACGGCCAGGTTGGGGACGCCGCTGAGCATCATCCCCTTGTACGCCACGGTGTCGGCGAGGTCGACCTTGGTCCCGTCGACGGTCAGCTCCAGGCCGCCGAAGGCGAGCACCGCCAGCCCGGTCGCGGTGACGACGATGTCGGCGTCGACCCGCGCCCCGGACTCCAGTGCCAGCCCGGTCTCGGTGAACCCCGCCACCGCGTCGGTCACCACCTCCGCGCCGCCCTCCTTGAGCACGCGGAACAGGTCCCCGTCCGGCACGAAGCACAGGCGCTGGTCCCAGGGGTCATAGCGCGGCCGGAAGTGGGTGTCGACCGGGTAGCCCGCCGGCAGCCTGCGCCGGGCGTCCCAGCGGATCAGCCCGCGCACGGCGTTGGGCCGCCGCCGCGAGAGCTGGAACAACGCGGTGGCGATCAGGGCGTTCTTCCAGCGGATCAGCGGGTAGGCGACGCGGGCGGGCAGGAACCGCCGGGCGAGGTCGGCGATGGGGTCGCGCGAGCCGAGGGACAGGACGTAGCTCGGCGAGCGCTGCACCATCGTCACGTGCGCGGCCTTCTCGGCCAGCGCCGGGACGAGCGTGACGGCTGTGGCCCCGCTGCCCACGACCGCGACGCGCTTGCCGGTCCAGTCCAGGTCCTCGGGCCAGTGCTGGGGGTGCACGACGGTCCCGGCGTAGCGGTCCCGGCCGGGGAAGTCGGGGGTGTGGCCCTTGTCGTAGCGGTAGTAGCCGGTGCAGGCGAAGAGGAAGCCGCAGGTCAGCTCGACGGCCTCCCCGTCGCGGTCGACGGAGACCGTCCAGCGGGCCCGCTCGGAGTCCCACGCGGCGGCGGTGACGCGGTGGTTGAACCGCACCTGCCGGTCGACGCCGTGCTCGCGGGCGGTGTCGCGGATGTAGTCGCGGATGGCGGGCCCGTCGGCGATCGTCCTGGCCTGGGTCCAGGGGCGGAAGGAGTAGCCGAGGGTGAACATGTCGGAGTCGGAGCGCACCCCGGGGTAGCGGAACAGGTCCCAGGTCCCGCCGATCGCCGAGCGCGCCTCCAGGATGGCGAGCCGCACCCCCGGCACCCGCTCGCGCAGGTGGCAGGCGGCCCCGATGCCGGACAGACCGGCGCCGACGATCAGGACGTCCACGTGCTCCACCGGCGTACCCACCCTCCCGAGATCCTTGCCGGACGGTACCAAGCCGGGGCACGGCCCCGGGCCAGGCGACAGCCCTCATCACCACCAGGACGGGGGCGCGTCACGTCAGGCGGCACACAGTGTTTCCGTGGCGGGCGCGGTGTTTTCGTGGCGGGCGCGGGCGTCCTGAGTCAGGTCATCGGGGGTCGGGGCGGTTGACCCAGGAGTCGAAGACCAGCACGAGCAGGGCCAGGAAGATCAGGACGAGGGCCACGGGCAGCAGGCCGCCGACGATCATGATGACCGCGGCCAGCGTCATCGGGACCACCGCGAACAGGCAGAACAGATCGATCCGGCCGAAGGCGAAGGCAGGCCGGGCGGCCGCGCGGTCATGGGGGTCTTGGCTGCGCACGACCGGAGCGTAGCCGGTGCGGGTCCGCCGGTTCCGGCCACCGGGGACGCGCGCGAGCCTACCGGTGAGTAGATTGCCGGGGTGAGCACCGACCCCACCCGCGTACCGTTCGGCTCACGGCTGCTCGGGCCCCTGGGCGAGGACCGCAGGGCACTGCGCACCCGGGTGCAGGTCCTGCTGACGGTGACCCTGGTGGTGGCCAACCTGATCGGCGCCGCGGTGGTCGCCGTGCTGTCCACGGTGGTGATCCCCGGGCCGGGGCTGAGCGGCCGGGCCTGGGTGGTGACGGTGGTCGCGGTGCCCGCCTACGTCGTCGTGGCGGTCGCCGTGGGCGGGGTGTGGGGCACCCGGTGGGCGCTGCGCGACCTGCGCTGGGCGCTCGACGGCGCCCCCGAGCACGACCCGCGCGACGACGAGCGGGCCCGCCGGGCCGCGCTGCGGGTGCCGATGAACCTCACTCTGATGCAGGCGTTCCTCTGGGGACTGGCCACGGTGCTGTTCACCGCGCTGTTCGCCGTGCTCCAGCCCGAGCAGGTGACCACCGTCGGGTTCACCGCCGGGTTCGCGGGCATCGTGGTGTGCGCCAACGCCTACCTGCTCAGCGAGTTCGCGCTGCGCCCGGTCGCGGCGCGGGCGCTGTCGGGGCACCCGCCCGCCAGGGTCACGGGCGCCGGGGTGCTGGTGCGGACGCTGCTGTTCTGGGCGCTGGGCACCGGGGTGCCGGTCGCGGGGCTGGTCGTGGTGGCCATCTTCGCCATGGTCCGGGGGTACTCCACCGCGCAGCTGGCGGTGACGGTGCTCGTCCTGGGCGCGGTCGCGCTGGTGACCGGGCTGCTGGTGATGGTCTTCAGCGCCCGCAACACCGTCGCCCCGATCCGCTCGGTCCGCGCGGGCATGGAGCGGGTGCGGCGCGGCGACCTCGACGCCGAGGTGCCGGTGTACGACGGCACCGAGCTGGGGATGCTCCAGGCCGGGTTCAACCAGATGGCGGTGGGGCTGCGCGAGCGCGAACGCCTCCGCGAGCTGTTCGGCCGCCACGTCGGCCAGGAGGTCGCCGAGGTCGCGATGGCGGGCGGGGACCGCCTCGGCGGCGAGGTCCGCCCGGTCGCGGTGGTCTTCGTCGACATCGTCGGCTCCACCACGCTGGCCGCGACCCGCCCGCCCACCGAGGTCGTCGACCTGCTCAACCGCTTCTTCGCCGTCGTGGTGGACGAGGTCGACACCCACGGCGGGTTCGTCAACAAGTTCGTCGGCGACGCCGCCCTCGCCGTCTTCGGCGCCCCGGTCGAGCTCCCCGACGCCCCCGGCGGCGCGCTCGCCGCCGCCCGCGCCATCGCCGCGCGCCTGCCCGTCGAGGTGCCCGAGTGCCGGGCGGGCATCGGCGTGGCCGCTGGCCCCGCGGTGGCGGGCAACGTCGGCGCCGCCCGCCGCTTCGAGTACACCGTCATCGGCGACCCGGTGAACGAGGCCGCCCGGCTGACCGAGCTGGCCAAGTCCGTGCCCGGCAACCTGGCCGCCTCCGCGGACGCCGTCGCCGGGGCCTCCCCCGGCGAGCGCGCGCACTGGCGGCCCCACCAGTCGGTCGTCCTGCGAGGACGCACGGCCGAGACCACGGTCCACGTCCACATCCCCTGATGGAACCATGGCGCGGTGCGCACCTTCTTGGATCGGCACGGACGCCAGGTCACCCTTGTGGCGTCACTCGGCGCGGTGTTCCTGGCAGGCTGCTGGGCCGCCTGGTTCTTCACCATCGACGACGCGTTCATCACCTTCCGGTACTCCGAGAACCTCGCCGAGGGCAGCGGCCCGGTGTGGAACCTCGGCGAGGACCCGGTCGAGGGCTTCACCAATTTCGCGTGGATGCTCTGGCACACGCCGTTCGCGTGGCTCGGCCTGCCGCTGGAGACGGTGGCCAAGGTGACCTCGCTGCTCATCGGGCTCGCGGTGGTCGCCCTGCTGGCGACCCAGCCGGGCGGCAGGCTCGGCCGGCTGGTCGCCGCGGGCGCCTTCCTGCTGTTCGTGCCGACGTACTTCCACGTCACCGGCGGCCTGGAGACCGTCGCGTTCGCCGCGGTGCTGCTGCGCGCGGTCGTGGTGGGGCTGCGGGTGCTCGACGGACGGCCGGTGCGCGTGTGGGAGCCGCCCGCGCTCCTGCTGTTGGCGGGCATGCTGCGCCCGGAAGGGGCGGTGGCCGCGCTGCCCGCGCTCGCGGTGTGGCTGTGGCACAACAGGCGTGAGCGGGCCGCGTGGGTGTGGACGGCCGCGGCGGCCGTGGTCGGCGGCGCGTACTTCGCCTGGCGGTGGTCGTTCTACGGGCACCCGTTCCCGAACACGTTCTACGTCAAGTTCGGCAACGTGGCCGCGGGCGGGCTCTGGCTGTGGGCGACCGCGATCGCGCTCGCCCCGCTGCTCGTGCTCACCCTGTCCCTGCTCGCCCGCTCCAGCACCCGCCGGGCGGGCGCGCTGATCGTCTCGACCGTCGCGGCGGCGTACCTGACGTACGCGGTGTCCGGCCCGACCATGGACTACGTGCACCGCTTCGCCTTCCACGCGTTCCCGGTGCTGTGCCTTGGCGCGGGCCTGGCCGTCTCGGGGTGGCGGCCCCGGTGGCTCGCGGCGGTGGCGGGCGTGGCCGCCGTCGTCGGGGTGGCGGCCGCGGGCGTGCGGGTGCCGGACCTATCGGTGATCGCGGTCTACGGCCCGGACTTGCAGCGCGCGCACGTCGCCATCGGCCGCGGGCTGGCCCAGGCCGGCGTGCCCGCCGAGGCGAGGACGATCGCGGTGAGCGACGCGGGCGCCATCCCCTACTACAGCGACTGGACCACGATCGACTACATAGGACTGAACTCCGAACCGATCGCGCACGGCGCCAACCCCACCGACGTGGTCACCGCCGCCCGCCCCACGGTCGTCGTGGTCACCAACCACAGCCCGAACGTCCGCGGGAACGCCTACGGCCTGAACATCGCCCAGGCCACCGACGGCTACGTGCGGATCGCCAACGTGCGCATGCGCGAGAACTACTGGCAGGCCGTGTTCGCCCTGCCCCAGTACGCCGACCGCATCGCCGGACCCCTCGCCGCGAGCGTCGCCACCGCCCAGGCGACCTACGACCCCGACCGCTGGGACATCAGCCTCGACCGCTGGCTGGACCGCCTGCGGACCCAGCTCCCGTTCTGAGCGGGGGCGGGAAACGGCGACGGCCGCCGGTGGGATCGCCACCGGCGGCCGTACCTGTGCGGAGGGACATCTATCCGCAGGCTGAACCATTCACCGTGAAGGCGGTCGGCGACGGGTTGGCCCCCGAGTGCGAGCCGTTGAAGCCGATGCTCGTCGACGAGCCCGGGGCGAGGGCGCCGTTCCACGACAGGTTCTTCGCGGCGACGGTCTTCCCGGACTGGGTCCAGGTGGCCGACCAGCCCTGGGTGACCTTCTGGTCACCGGGGAAGGCGAACCCGAGGTTCCAGCCCGACCACGCGGTCGTGCCGGTGTTGGTCAGCGTCACCGTGGCGGTGAAGCCGTTGTTCCACGAGGAGGCCGTGTAGACGACCTTGCAGCCCGCCGCGGAGACCGGCTTGGTGCGCAGGGTGACCGGCGCCGACATCGGCGATGACTGCCCGATGGTGTCCTTGGCCCGCACCCGGTACGTGTAGGACGTGTCCGGGGTCAGGTTGGTCAGGGTCGCGGTCGGCTGGGTGACGGTGGCCACGACCGAGAAGGCGTCGCCCTGCACGCGCAGGACCTCGTACCCGGCGACGCCCTTGTCGTCGGTGGACGCGGGCCAGGTCAGGGTCGCGCCGGTGGTGGTCACCGCGGAGGCGACCGGCGTGCCGGGAGCGGTCGGCGGGGTGTCCCCACCGGGGGTGCCCCCGGCGTGCTCGGCCGACCAGCCCGCCAGCCAGGCGAACGCGGAGTTCCAGTTGACCGTGACCTCGTTGAGCGAGTACGCCTCGATGTGGTCGACGAAGCACTTCTGCGGCGCGCAGCCGGGCAGCAGCCGGGCCGCGATCGGGTCCTGCAGCCCGCTGTTCGGCCCGCCCGACATCACGCCGGGGGGCGCGATCGGGGTGGAGGCGTCGAGCTGGTTGGCCCAGTGCCGGTGGTGCACGTTGCGCACCGGGCGCTCGCCGTAGCCGGTCACGTAGGAGTAGTCCATCGGGTTGCGGCCCAGCAGGTAGCCCAGCGTCTCGAAGACCCCGTCGCGGTACTTGGCGTTCTTGGTGAAGTCGTACGCCAGGCCCAGGATCACGGCGTTGTTCGCGATGAGGCCGTTGGAGCCCCACACGTACTCGCCGTTGCCCTCGCGGTACGGCGCCGGGTAGCCCATCTCGGCCATCTGGGTCAGGTGGGCGTCGGCGGTGCGGGTGATCACCGACCTGATCGCGGTGATGTCCGCGGCGGGCAGGCCGTTGGGCACCAGCGCGAGGGTGAGGTCACCGGCGGGGGCGGTGGCGCCCCAGTCGAAGCCGCGGGCGGTGATGCTCGCGCCCTTGAAGTGCGTCGAGGAGGTGACATCCGTGCGGTACCCGGCCTCGCCGGTGGTGGCGAACAGCTCCGCGGCCGCCCAGTAGAACTCGTCGGACACCGTGGCGTCGCTGTAGGAGCCGCCGCCGGTGCCGTCGTCCGGGCTGGCGATGCGGACCGGGTTGTTCTTCGCCGTGGCGTACGCGGTGCGGGCCGCGCTCAGCGCCTGCGCGGAGAACGCCGGGTCGATGCCCGCCCAGATGCGGGCGGCCTGCGCCGCGACGGCGGCCATGTTCAGCGTGGCGGCCGTGCTCGGCGGGGCCAGGTGGCGGGCCTTGTCGTCCAGGTGCGGCATGGTCGGCAGGGCGGTCCACGCGTTGTCGTGCATCTTGTGGTGCACCCAGCCCGCGTTCACGCTGCCCGCGGGGGCCTGCATGCTCAGCAGGAACTCGACCTCCCAGCGCGCCTCGTCGAGCAGGTCGGAGACCCCGTTGGCGTTCTCCGGGATCGCCAGGCTGCCGTCGGCGAAGGCGCCGATGTCGCCCTGGGTCTTGGTGCGCTCGTAGAGGTTGAGCAGCTGCCAGGCCGAGATGCCGCCGTTGACCACGTACTTGCCGTGGTCGCCCGCGTCGTACCAGCCGCCGCTGACGTCGAGGCTGTAGGAGCAGCCGGTGTTCGGGCGGCACGGGACCGAGGTGTCGCCCTTGTTGGGCGCGACGCCGATGTGGCCCGCGGGCCTGGCGTGCTCCGCGCCGACGTACTGCGCCTTGATCTCGATGCCGCTGCGGTTGTGGTAGAAGAAGGCCAGCGACGCCTCGCGCAGGGACTCGATGTCCTCGGTGCCGATGTCGAAGGGCTTGCTCACGTCCGCGCCCACGGCGAGGGTGTAGCCGGCGCCCGGGGTGGTGTAGGTGGAGAAGTCGATGATGTGCGTCGACTCGCCCGCCAGCGCGTCGGCGCCCTTGGGCCTGGTCTGGCCGGTGGCCACCGACGTGCCCGCCGCGTTGCGCAGCGTCCACGGCAGCGCGGTGGCGGAGTCGGAGGTCAGGGTGGCCCGCTTGGCCGCGGTGGGCACGTAGGCGACCTGGTTGACCTTGATCGGCGGCGCGGGCTCGGGGCCGGGGCCGCCGGGCGGGATGACGCCGCCGACGAGGGAGACGTTGTCCAGGCAGACGGTGTTCGCCGCGGCCTGTCCGCCCAGGTGGAAGGACACCTGGCCGCTGCCCGCCTCCGGGAAGTCCAAAGTGGAGTCGAACGTGAAGGTGAAGGTCTGCTTCACCGACGTCACGTTGAAGCTCTGGCGCGCGATCTCGCGGTAGGGCGCCACGCCCTCACCGGCGCCCGCGCCCACCGGCTGCGGGTTGGTGGCGTGGGCGTCGAAGGTCAGGGTGTAGGACTGGCCCGCCTCGAACGGCACGCCGTTCTGCCCGACCAGGGCGTCCCACGGGTTCGCGGTGCCACCGGGGACGTTCGTGCAGAACTCGCCGTTGACGACGCGGCCGGTGGTGCCGGTGCCGTTCCAGAACGGGTCGGGGGTGCTGCCGGTGAACTGCCCGCCCACGACGCGCTCGTAGGGCGGGTCGGCGAACGCGGACGGGGTGGTCACCACGGTGCCCGCGACCAGCGTCGCCGCCGCGGCCACGCCCACCCGCAGGGCCTGCCTGCGTGGTCTGTGCCTCTGGCTCGAAACCATCGACGAAACTCCTTGCCTAACGACACGTCAGCGTGCCGTGCCGTCCACTCCGACGGCTTGGGACTTGGCGTTGGGAGCGCTCTCAGTTTCGAGAGCATAGGGGCACTGACACGCGAATGTATAGGGGGTGTTACCGCCCGGAGTCGTCGATCCGCCTGCCCAGCAGCGCCGCGACCTGCCGAATCCGCGGGTCGAGCATCAGCTCCCCGATTGTCGGCCGCACCCGGATGCGCCAGTTCGGGTACTCCTTCACCGTCCCGGGCAGGTTGGGCTGGCGGACGTCGCCGAGCACGTCGGTCGGCGCCGCCAGGACGAGGTCGCACGGCGTGCGGGCGAGCAGCCGGTGCAGGGCGAGGACGGGGTCGTCACCGGGCTCCAGCAGCCCCTCCGCCGACAGCAGCCCCAGCAGCGCCGCGCGGTCGGCCGCGGCGGCGCGCGCCTCGGCGGCCGCGTCGTCGAGCAGGCCGAGGTCCGCCCGCACCCGGACGTGTTCCCCCGACAGGAAGCCCGAAGCGGTCGGCAGGTCGTGAGTGGACAGCGTCGCCACCGCGCGCGCGGGCCACTGTCGCGGCGGGACGGGCGCGCCCTGGGCGTCGCGCTCGAACCACGCCACCGCGCAGCCCAGCGCGCCGCGCTCGCGCAGCTCGTCGGAGACCTCCTCGGGCACGGTGCCCAGGTCCTCCCCCACGACCACCGCCCCGGCCCGCTGCGCCTCCAGGGCCAGGACGCCGAGCATCGCCGCGCCGTCGTAGCGGACGTAGGTGCCCCGGTCGGCGGACTCGCCCGGCGGAATCCACCACAGCCGCCACAGCCCGGCCACGTGGTCGACCCTGATGCCGTCGCCGTGGGCGAGCACGGCGCGGATCATGTCGCGGAACGGGGTGTACCCGCTCTGGGCCAGGCGGTCGGGGCGCAGCGGCGGCAGCGCCCAGTCCTGGCCCTTGGGGCTGAACGCGTCGGGGGGCGCGCCCACGGTGACGTCGGCGGCGAGGACGTCCTGCAGCGCCCAGGCGTCCGCGCCGCCGGGGCCCACGCCGACCGGCAGGTCGTGCAGGATGCCGACGGCCATCTCGGCGGCGCCCGCGTGCGCGTCGGCGAGCTGCCGCGCGCACTCGCGCTGCACCCAGGCGTGGAAGGCGACCCGGTCGGCCAGCTCGCGGCGGGCGGCGGCGACGTCCGGGGAGTCGGGCCTGCGCAGCCCAGCGGGCCACCTCCGCCAGTCCCGGCCGTGGCGCTCGGCGAGGGCGCAGAAGGTCGCGAACTCGGCCAGGGACCCCTCGGGTTCGGGGATGTCGTCGGGCGTGAGCAGGGCCAGGGCCCTGGACTTGGCGTGCCAGACGGCGTCGTAGTCGATCAGCTCGGCGGTGTCGTCGGGGCGCAGGGCCAGCACTTCGGCGCGCAGGCCGGGGGACGCGGCGCGGAAAGCCTCGGTCTCGGTAACGGCGAGCAGCAGGGGGTTGTGGAAGCGCCTGCTGGACGGGGAGTAGGGCGAGGGCTCGACCGGGTCGACGGGGGTGATCGCGCCGACCGGGCTGACCAGCAGCGCGCCCGCGCCGTGCGCGGCGGTGCCCGCGGCGAACGCGCGCAGGTCGGCGTAGTCGCCGATGCCCCAGGACGTCGCCGAGCGCAGGGCGTAGAGCTGGACCATCCAGCCCCAGGTCCTGGGCACCGGGGCGAGGCGGGCCGGGGTGACGGCCAGCGGGGACTCGGTCCCGCCGCGGCGGAACCGGTGCCAGCCCAGCGGGGTGTCGGGGGGCAGGACGCCGTCGACCGCCACGGTGCCGCCGTCCTCCAGCAGCAACTCGCCCGCGCCCAGGTCGACCGGGTCCCCCTGGCGGACCACCGTGGGCAGCACCTGCCCCGGGACCGCCGCCAGGCTCGCCCGCACCTCCTCTGCGGTGGCGGCGGACACACCGAGCTGCGCCAACACCGCGACGACGACCTCGGCGTCGACGTCCTTCCACCTCCCGGCACCGTCCTCATAGCCCACTGCGACGCCGTAGGCTGAGGCGAGAGCGGCCAGCTCACTAGTGATCACGTTGTCACCGTAGGGACTCCACGGTCGATCCGCACTCGCACGAAGGGGGGCACATGCGCGTCACCATCGCCGAGATCGCTCGGCGCGCGCGGGTCAGCAAGACGACTGTCTCCCGGGTGCTCAACAACAAGGAAGACGTCGACGCCGCCACCGCCATCCGGGTGCGCGAGGTCATCGCCGCCACCGGCTACACCCCCAGCGCCCGCGCGGTGGGCCTGGCCCGCGGCCGCACGCAGACCGTGGGCATGTTCGTGCCCGGCCTCACCTGGCCGTGGATGGGCGACGTGCTCCAGGGCGTCGCCGACGTCCTGGAGGCCCGCGGCTACGGGCTGCTGCTGAACACCATGAACCGGGGCGAGGCGTCGCTGACCCAGTTCGCCCGGCACGTCTCGGCCAGGGCGTTCGACGGGCTGCTGCTGATCGCCCCGCCCGGCACCCTGGACTACATCACCGGCCTGCACGAGTCCGGCCTCCCGGTGGTGATGATCGACGACCGCGGCGACAACCCCGGCTTCCCGTCGGTGGCGACCAGCAACCGCGACGGCGCCGCCGAGGCCGCCCGCCACCTGCTGTCACTGGGCCGCACCCGGCTGGCCCTGCTCACCGGCCCCCCGGAGTTCGGCTGCACCCGCGACCGCGTGGACGGCTTCTGCGCCACCCTGGCCGAGCACGGCGTCGCCTTCGACAAGGCCCTCTGCGCCGAGGGCGACTTCACCCGCGAGGGCGGGCGCGCCGCGGTGGAGTCCCTGCTGTCCGATGGCAAGGTCTTCGACGGCGTCTTCGCCCACAACGACCTCATGGCCGTCGGCGTCCTCGACGGCCTGCGCGGCGCGGGCCGGGCCGTCCCGGCCGACGTCGCCGTGGTCGGCTTCGACGACATCACCATCGCGGGCCACACCCGCCCCACGCTGACCACCGTCCGCCAGCCGTCCCACGAGATGGGGGAGGAAGCCGCCCGCCTCCTGCTGGCCCTCCTCGACGGCGAACCCGCCCCGCCCGGCCCGCTCGTCGTGCCCACCTCCCTCGTGGTCCGCGAGTCCGCCCCCGCCTTCTCCTGAGACGCCCTCCCGTCCGTGCTTTTGTTCAGTCCCACCGAATAGTTCGATATCCGGTTCCCGTCGACCCCGGTTGTTTCGACTGTTTCTTGTTATCTTGATAGTCGATAAATTATAGCTAGTTGAAAGATGAACGCAGTGGGGTTTCCGGCGGCCGGCCGTGCAACTGGCCCTTGACGTGGGCGTTTCAGCTCAGTTAAATCCAACCCAACCGCTCCGGAACCGGTTCCGGCACCGGTTCCGGAGCGGGAACCAGCCACATCCCCGGAACCCGGCTGACCTGTTCGTCCCAGCCCCGTCGTCCCACTCCCGACAGGCAGGACCATGACACCCCACCCTGTGCGATCCCGTCCCCGCCGCTGGCGCGCGCTGCTCGCGGTCACCGCTGTGGCACTCAGCTCCGTCACCGCCCTCACCGCCGTCCCGGCGCAGGCCGCGCCCACCCTGCTGTCCCAGGGCAAGCCCGCCACCGCCTCCTCCGCCGAGAACGTCGACCTCAACGCCGCCGCCGCGGTGGACGGCAACCCGAGCACCCGCTGGGCCAGCACCGCCGCCGACCCGCAGTGGCTGCGGGTCGACCTCGGCGCCACGTCCGCCATCACCCAGGTCGTGCTGCGCTGGGAAGCCGCCGCCGCGCGCGCCTTCCAGATCCAGGTCTCCCCCGACGGCGCCGCCTGGACCACCATCCACTCCACCGTCGACGGCGCCGGCGGCACGCAGACGCTGAACGTCAGCGGCACCGGCCGCTACGTCCGGATGTACGGCACCACCCGCACCACCACCTACGGCTACTCCCTCTGGGAGTTCCAGGTGATCGGCGAGGGCGCCGCGGCCGCCTGCGGCACGACCAACGTCGCCCAGGGCAAGCCCGCCACCGCCTCGTCGCAGGAGAACGCCGGGACCCCGGCGAGCGCCGCGGTCGACGGCAACGCGGGCACCCGCTGGGCCAGCGCGTTCAGCGACCCCCAGTGGCTGCGCGTCGACCTCGGCAGCAGCCAGTCCATCTGCCAGGTCGTCCTGCAGTGGGAGGGCGCCTACGCCCGCGCGTTCCAGGTCCAGGTCTCGGCCAACGGCGTCGACGGCTGGACCACGCTGTACTCGACCGCCGCGGGCACCGGCGGCACGCAGACGCTGAACGTCAGCGGCACCGGCCGGTACCTGCGGGTGTACGGGACCCAGCGGGCCACCGGCTACGGCTACTCGCTCTGGGAGGCGCGCGTGTACAGCGGGACGAGCGGCCCGACCGACCCGGTCCCGCCGACCGACCCGCGCAACCCGGACCTAGGCCCGAACACCTACGTCTTCAGCCCGTCGACCCCCCAGGCCGAGATCCAGTCCAGGGTCAACGCCATCGCCGCGCAGATGAAGACCAACCAGTTCGGCACCGAGCGCCACGCGGTGCTGTTCAAGCCGGGCAACTACACCGCCGACATCGACCTGCGCTTCTACACCCAGGTCGCCGGGCTGGGCCGCCTCCCGGGCGAGGTCAACATCAACGGCCACGTCCGCGTCGAGGCCGACTGGCTGCAGCAGGGCGACAACCCCGACAACAAGGGCAACGCCACGCAGAACTTCTGGCGCACGGCCGAGAACATGGCCGTCACCCTGCCCGCGGGCCAGGTCGAGCGGTGGGCGGTCTCGCAGGCGGCGCCGTACCGCCGGATGCACCTGCGCGGCAGCCAGATCCAGCTGTGGAACGGCGGTGACGGCTGGGCCTCCGGCGGTCTGATCGCCGACTCCCGGATCGACGGGCTGACCGTCTCCGGCTCGCAGCAGCAGTTCCTGACCCGCAACAGCGAGCTGGCGGGCGGCTGGGCGGGCTCGGTGTGGAACATGATGTTCACCGGCACCACCGGCGCGCCCGCCAACAACTTCCCGAACCCCTCGCACACGGTGGTCCCCCAGACGCCGAAGATGCGGGAGAAGCCGTTCCTGTACTTCGACGCCTCGGGCAACTACAACGTGTTCGTCCCGGCGCTGCGCACCAACAGCGTGGGCACGAGCTGGGGCTCGGGCAACCCGGCGGGCCAGTCCATCTCGCTGAGCCAGTTCTACGTGGCCAAGCCGTCATCGCCGGTGTCGACGATCAACGCCGCGCTGGCGCAGGGCAAGCACATCCTGTTCACCCCGGGCGTCTACCGCCTCAACGACAGCATCAACGTCACCAACCCGAACACCGTCCTGCTGGGCCTCGGCCTGGCGACGCTGATCCCGGAGACCGGCAGGCCCGCGGTGCGGGTGGCCGATGTGGACGGCGTGAAGCTGGCCGGGTTCCTGGTGGACGCGGGCGCGGTCAACTCCCCGTCGCTGATCGAGGTCGGCCCCGCGGGCTCCTCGGCCGACCACGCCGCCAACCCGACGTCGCTGCACGACGTGTTCTTCCGCATCGGCGGGGCGCACGCGGGCAAGGCGACGGTCAGCCTGCTGGTGAACAGCGACGACGTCATCGGCGACCACATGTGGCTCTGGCGCGGCGACCACGGCGCGGGCATCGGCTGGACGGTCAACACCGCCGCGAACGGCCTGGTGGTCAACGGCGACGACGTGACGATGCACGGGCTGTTCGTCGAGCACTACCAGGAGTACAACACGATCTGGAACGGCGAGCGCGGCAAGACGTTCTTCTACCAGAACGAGATGCCCTACGACCCGCCGAGCAACGCGGCGTGGTCCTCCGGCGGGGGCAACCTCGGCTGGGCCTCGTACAAGGTGAACGACGCCGTCACCGACCACGAGGGCGTGGGGATGGGCGTGTACTGCTTCTTCAACGTCAACCCCGCGGTCACCGCGGCCCGCGGCTTCGAGGTCCCGAACCGCCCGGGGGTGCGCTTCCGCAGCCTGGTCACGGTTTCCCTCGGCGGCGTGGGCACCATCAACCGCGTCATCAACAACACCGGCGGCACGGTGAACATGGCCACCCAGCAGGCCTACGTGCCGTCCTACCCCTAAGACCACGGGTGGGCCCGGGTACGCCGAACCCCGGGCCCGCCCGTGCTTCACAGCTGGTCCTATGAGGAAGCGCGCACCACCAGGGTCGGGTCGAAGATGACCGAGGTGGGGCGCTGACCGGGATCGTCGATGTGCTCCAGCAGGAGGCGGGCCATCTCCGCGGCCATGTCCTCCACCGGCTGCCGGACCGTGCTCAGGGTCGGCCGGGCGGAGCGGGCGGCGCCGCTGTCGTCGAAGCCGACGACGGAGACGTCGCCGGGCACCGAGCGGCCGTGGTGGCCCAGGGCGAGCAAGGCGCCCTGGGCCATCAGGTCGTTCGCGGCGAAGACCCCGTCGAGGTCGGGGTGCTCGGCGAGCAGGCGGGTCATGGCGGCCTCGCCGCTGTCGAAGGTGAAGTTGCCCTCGGCGATGGGGATGTAGGGGTGGCCGCCGCGGGCCATGCCGTCGCGGAAGCCGGTGAGGCGGTCCTGGCCCGCGGGGACGTCCAGGGGCCCGCAGATGGTCGCGACGCGGCGCCTGCCCCGGGCCAGGAGGTGCTCGGCGGCCAGGGCGCCGCCCGCGGTGTGCGCGAGGTCGACGTAGCTGATCGGGAGGGGGCGCGCCGGGCGGGCGAACCGCACGGCGGGCACGCCCGCGGCGACGAGGTCGGCGGCGAGGGTGTCCTCGGCGTGGGTGGAGACCAGCAGGGCGCCGTCGGCGTCGCCTTGGCGCAGGTGGTTCACCACGTCGCGGTGGGCGTCGGCGCTGTCGGCGAGCATCAGCAGCGGGTGGGTGCCCCGCCCGCGCAGGTGCCCGACGACGCCGTCGGTGACCCGGCCGAAGAACGGGTCGGCGAACACCGGCCCCTCGCCCGCGCCGCAGACGACGAGCGCGACCGTGCCCGTGCGGCGGGTCACCAGTGAGCGGGCGGCGCGGTTGGGGGCGTAGCCGGTGGCGGCGACGGCGTCCCGGACGGCCTTCTGGATGTCGGCGTCGACGTTGCGGACCCCGTTGATCACCCGCGAGACGGTCGCCCGGGACACGCCCGCGGCCCTGGCCACGTCCTCCAGGGTGGGCATGCGCGCGCGCTCGACGGTCATGCGCGCGATGATACTGACCGGAGAGCGCTCTCTCACGGGCCCGGCCAGGAGTCGGGCAGCGTGACCTCGCCCCACACCTCACCCGCGGACGGCCCGGCGGTCACCGTGACCGGTCCGGGGACCGGCCGCCAGCCTCGGGCCGTCCACCGCCGCTGGCCCGCCACCGGGACCACCGCGGTCGCGGTCTCCCCCGGGCCCGCGGTCACTGCGGCGTGCCCGGCCAGCCGCCGGGTCTCGCCGGGGCCCGCGGCGTAGAGCTGGACGACGTGCCTGCCCTCCCGGGCGCCCGTGTTCCGCAGGTCGACCCGCACACCGCCGTCGGCGAGGGAGACCGACCGGCATTCCCAGGTCGTGTACCCGAGGCCGTGGCCGAACCAGTACGCCGGGGTCCGGCCCGCCGCCGCCCAGGCGCGGTAGCCGATGTCGGTGCCCTCGGCGTAGACCAGGGCGCCGTCGACCGGGGTCGTGTCCAGGACGGGCACGTCCGCCTGGTGGGCGGGCCAGGTCGTCGGCAGCCTGCCGCCGGGCTCGACCGCGCCGAGGAGCACGTCGGCCAGCCCGTGCCCGGCCTCCTGGCCGGGGAACCAGGCCAGGAGCACCGCGGCGACCTCGTCCCGCCAGGGCAGCAGCACCGGCCCGCCGGAGTTCACGACCACGGCGACCCGGGGGTTGGCCGCGGCGACGGCGCGCACCAGGTCGTCCTGCCGTCCGGGCAGGGCGAGCGAGACCCGGTCGACGCCCTCGCCCTCGGCCTCCTCGGTGGTGCCCACCACGACGACAACGGCGTCGCACTCGCCCGCGACCCGGGCCGCCTCGGCGATCAGCGCGTCGTCGTCGGCCCGGGGCGCGTCGGCGGCCAGCACGACGGCCCGCCCGTCGCCGGGCCCCAGCGCCCGCGTCGCGGTGACCCGCACGTCCACCCCCGCCTCCAGCGCCACGTCGACGCACCGGTACGGCGGCGACAAGTGCACCGTGGCCGGGTCGTCGGTGTCGCGCTCCACCACGTCGGACAACACGACCCGCCCGTCCACCGCCAGCCGCACCGCGCCCCAGCCCGCCACCGCCAGCCGCCACCGCCCCCCGACAGCGGGCCGCAGCACCGCCTCGACCTCCACCGCCACCGCGTCAGGCACCACGGCGGGCTCCGGCAGCCACCCGGTCAGCCGGTGCTCGGACACCAGCACCGCCCCCTCGGACGAGAGCGCCCGAACCCGCACCCCCGACGCCCCGGACTCCGGATCACACCCGAAGTCCACCGCCGTGGGCCGCTCCCCGACACGGCAGCCAACGGCGTGCCGGACCTCCCCCGCGAACCCCGCGACGATCCCCGCCAACGGGGTGACCACCCGCTCGGGGTACACCCCCGCACTCCCCCCACCCTGCACCCGCACCCCCACCGCACCCGGCCCCACCACCGCGAGCCGACCCACCCCGGCAAGCGGAAGCAACCCGTCGTTGCGCAAGAGCACCGACCCCGCCGCCACCGCCCGCCGCAACAACAACCGCCCCACCTCCCGATGCGCCCCAGCCCCCTCCCCGCCCACCAGTTCCTCCCCCACAACCGCATCGATCCCCACAGCACCACCCACCCCCTGTGCCCCAGGCCATCCCTCCCCCGCCGCCTCAGACGCGCCTTGCGGGCCGCTCTGGGTCGGCTGGTTGGGTTCGCCGGTGTCCGCGTGAGGTGTCTCGGGCCCCAGGTGGCTCGGCCACACCCGTCTCGCCAGGCGCAGGAGGCGGTGGACCTTGTCCGTCACCGCGGGCTCCGGCACCTCGCCCGCCTCGACCGCGGCCACCAGGGCCGCGCCCCACGGGCCGTCCGGGCCCGGCATCGCCAGGTCCTGGCCCGAGCACGCCGCAGGTGCGGTGGAGCGGACGGCGCCCCAGTCGGACAGGACCAGGCCGGTGAAGCCCCATTCGGTCTTCAGCGGGGTCTCCAGCAGCGGGTTCTCGGTCATGGTCGCGCCGTTGACGCCGCCGTAGGCCGACATCACCACCCACACCCCAGCCCGCACCGCGGCCTCGAACGGGGCCAGGTAGACCTCGCGCAGGGTGCGCTCGTCGACGCGGACGTCGACGGTGAGGCGCTCGGTCTCGGCGTCGTTGGCGACGTAGTGCTTGGCGGTGGCGGCCACCCCGCGGGACTGGATGCCCGCCACCATCGCCGCGCCGAGCTGGGCGGTGAGCAGCGGGTCCTCGCTGAAGCACTCGAAGTGCCTGCCGCCCAGCGGCGAGCGGTGCAGGTTCAGCGTCGGGGCCAGCACCACGGCCACCCCGCGGGCCCGGGCCTCCTCGGCCAGCAGCTCCCCCAGCTCCCGGGCCAGGTCCAGGTCCCACGCGGCGGCCACGGCGGTCGGCGACGGCAGGGTGAGCGAGGTGCGCCGCTCGTCCCAGTCCGGCCCGCGAACCCCCGCCGGTCCGTCGGAGAACACCAGGGACGGCAGCCCGACCTCCGGCGCCGCCCGCGACGACCAGACGGTCGCGCCGGTCAGCAACGCCACTTTCGCGGGCAGGTCGAGCTTGTCGGCCAGCCGGGCGATCTCGTCGTCCCGATCATCGGGAGAGCGCTCTCTCACCGTCTCAGCGTCGAGCCCGGCGGCCCTGGCTGTCAAGGATCAGCCCGCGCGGCCGACCGGGCGGGGCGCACGGACGGGGTCGGCGCCCTCGTGCAGGAGGTCGGCGACCGGGAGGGTCGCGGCGCCGACGGCCACGGCGTCCGGGCCGAGGCGGCACAGCTCGATGGAGGTCTGGTCGAACGGGTGGCGCAGGGCGTTGGCGGCGGTGGCGGAGCGGATCTCCGGGAGCAGCCGGGCGCCGAGGGCCAGGCCCGCCCAGCCGCCGAGCACGATGCGCTCGGGGTTGAACAGGTTGACCAGGTTGGCGATGCCCGCCCCGAGGTAGCCGACGGTCTCCGCCACCACGCGGGCAGCGGCGCCCGGCCGCTCGGCCGCGGAGAGCAGGAAGTCCAGTTGGGACTGCTCGTCCGGGCGGGGGATCGACTTCCCGCCGCGGGCGCGGCGGTAGCGGTCCAAAATGCCCTCCGCGCCCACGTAGGCCTCCAGACAGCCGCGGGCGCCGCAGCGGCAGAGGCGGTCGTTGTAGATCAGGGTGGTGTGCCCCCACTCCCCCGCGCTGCTGGTCGCCCCGCGATAGGTCACCCCGTCGGTCACAACGGTGGCGCCGACCCCGGACCCGATCAGCGCGACCACCACGTGCCCGGCGCCGCGCCCCGCGCCGAACCACATCTCGGCCTGCCCGAGGGTCTTGGCGCCGTTCTCCACGTACAGCGGCACGGTGACCCCGGCGGCGCGCAGCAGGTCGGCCAGCGGGACAGCGTCCCAGCCGATGGTCTGGGCGTGCACCCGGACCACCTCGGTCTGCTCCACGGTGCCCGGCACGCCGATCCCCACCCCGAGCACCGACTCCGGGGCCACCCCCGCCTCGGCGGTCACGGCGGTCAGCCCGAGCACCACCAGGTCCACGACCTGCGACGGCGCGGGGTGCGCCGAGGGCAGCGGGAGGTCCACCGCGGACAGCCGCTGCAGGGCGAGGTCGAACAGCTCGACCTTCACCCCGGTCTCCCCGACGTCGACGCCCACGACCGCGCCGTAGTGCGGGTCGACCCGCAGCAGCACGCGGGGGCGGCCGCCGTCGGACTCGACCTGGCCCGCCTCGACCACCAGGCGCTCCTCGACGAGTTCGCCGGTCAGCGTGCTGACGGTGGCCCCGGAGAGCCCGGTCCGCCCGCCCAGCGCCTGCCTGCTGAGCGGGCCGTCGAAGAACAGCGTGGTCAGCAGCGCCGACCGGTTGCGCCGCCGCAGGTCGCGGACGGTGGCGCGCTTGGGCTCCATGTGCTCTCTCCCCGGCCCGCTCGATCAGGCCGCTGTCACTCTACTTCCGGGGACGCGGAGCCGATCGTACCCATATTTCGAGACTTAAACTAAGACTAAATTCGTTACCTGCGTGTTATTGACCTCAGTCGGCGCACAGGGCTTGACTCAGCCCCCAACAGCCCGCTCCCTTCGAGAAGCTCCCCACTGTCGAGGAGGACAGATGCGCGTCCGACGTCCCGTCGCACTCGTCATCGCAGCCTTACTGACCCTGACCGCCTGTGGCGGCGGCGCCCCAGCCGAGCAGGGCAACCCCCAGGCCGTACTGAACGTCGGCATGCCCAACGGACCGCAGACGGAGAACCACAACCCGCTGCTGACCTCGTCCGCGGCGTCCTCGCTCGGCTACCGCTTCATGATCTACGAGCCACTGGTGATGACCAACGAGGTCAAGCCCGCCGAGGACGGCAAGCCCTGGCTGGCCACCGAGTGGGAGTGGGCCGACAACTACAAGACCCTCACCCTGACCGTGCGCGACGGCGTGAAGTGGTCCGACGGCACCGCGATGACCGCCAAGGACGTCGCCTACACCTTCACCCTGCTCAAGGACACCCCGGCGCTGAACATCAACGCCATCCCGTTCACGTCCGCCACCGCCGAGGGCGCCAAGGTCACCCTGACCTTCGACACCCCGCAGTTCGTCAACCAGGTGAAGATCCTGCGCCAGGTCGTGGTGCCCGAGCACATCTGGTCCACGTTCGCCGACCCGGCGACCGAGACCAACAAGACCCCGGTCGGCACGGGCCCCTACCAGCTCAAGACGTTCACCCCGCAGACGACGACGCTGACCCTGCGCGAGAGCTACTGGCAGGACCTGCCGAAGGTCAAGGAACTGCGCTACACCTCCTACAACGACAACAACTCCCAGACCACCGCGCTGGCCAACGGCTCGTCGGAGTGGAGCTTCGTCTTCATCCCGAACTACAAGGCCGTCTTCGTCGACAAGGACCCGGCGAACCACAAGATCTGGTTCCCGCCGACGCTGGCGGTCCACGGCCTGTTCCTCAACACCGAGCTCAAGCCCTTCGACAACCCGGCGCTGCGCAGGGCGATGAGCAAGGTGGTCAACCGCGAGGACATCTTCATGCAGGCCGAGGCGGGGTACTTCTACCCCAAGCTGGAGAACGTCACCGGCATCCCGACCCCGGCCGGTGAGGAGTTCATCGCCGAGGAGTTCAAGGGCAAGAACTTCGCCGTCGACGTCGACGCCGCCAAGAGCGAGCTGACCGCGGCGGGCTTCACCCTCGACGGCACCACCCTGAAGGACCCGGCGGGCAAGCCGGTGAAGATCACCCTGTCGAACCCGTCCGGCTGGTCCGACTACATCACCACGCTGGAGATCCTCAAGGACAACCTGTCCCAGATCGGCATCGCGGTCACCGTGGACAAGGCCAACGCCGACACCTGGACCGAGAACGTCGACACCGGGCAGTTCGAGGGCGCCATGCACTGGACCAACTCCGGCGCGACCCCGTACGACCTGTACGCGTCCATGATGGACGGAGCGCTCTACAAGCCGGTCGGCACCGGCGGCGTCAACGGCAACTGGGGCCGGTTCAAGAACGACAAGGCCACCGCCGCGCTGAAGGCGTACGCCACCGCGGAGGACGAGTCCGCCCGCACCGCGGCGATGGACGAGCTCCAGCGGATCATGGTCGAGCAGATGCCGATCATCCCGACCGGCGCCGCCAACGCGGGCGGGGCGTTCAGCAGCAAGAACTGGACCGGCTGGCCCAGCGCCGACGACCAGTACGCCCCGGCCCAGCCCACCCTGCACAACTCCCTCGACATCGTGCTGCACCTGCGGCCCGCCTAGCCATGACGACGACAGACGACCCCGCCGCCTCCGACATCGTGCTGGAGGCGGCGGGCCTCGCCAAGCACTTCCCGGTGCGCCGCACGGGCCGCGACCTGCTCAGGGGCACGCGACGCGTGGTGCACGCCGTCGACGGCGTCGACCTGGTCCTGCGCCGCGGGAAGGTCACCGCCATGGTCGGTGAGTCCGGCTCGGGCAAGTCCACGGTGGCCCGGCTGCTCGCGCAGCTCTACCCGCACACCGCCGGGGAGATCCGGCTGCACGGCAAGCCGGTCGCCGTGCACGGCGGCAGGCGCTTCCGGGCGTACTGCAGGCGGGTCCAGATGGTCTTCCAGGACCCGTTCTCCTCCCTCAACCCGGTGCACACCATCGAGTACCACCTCACGCGCGCGCTGAAGGTGCACGGGCGCAAGGGGTCGGCCGGGGAACTGGCCGAACTGCTCACCCGGGTGCAGCTGACCCCGCCGGAGCGCTACCTGCCGAAGTTCCCGCACGAGCTCTCCGGCGGCCAGCGCCAGCGGGTGGCCATCGCCCGCGCCCTGGCCGCCGACCCCGAGGCGCTGCTGGCCGACGAGCCGGTGTCCATGTTGGACGTCTCCATCCGGCTCGGCGTGCTGAACCTGCTGCGGGACCTGCGAACCCGGCTCAACCTGGCCATCCTCTACATCACCCACGACATCGCCTCGGCGCGCTACTTCGCCGACGACGTCCAGGTGATGTACGCGGGCCGGGTGGTCGAGGGCGGCGACGCCGAGACCGTCACCCAGAACGCCGCGCACCCCTACACCCAGCTGCTCATCGACTCCGCGCCCGACCCCGACCGGCTCGCCGACGGCGGCCAGGGCGGGCGGGGCGAGCCGCCGAGCCTGCTCGACCCGCCGTCGGGCTGCCGGTTCCACCCGCGCTGCCCGCACGCCATGGCGCGCTGCTCCACCGACACCCCGGTCCCCCTCGACGTGGGCGACGTGCCGGGGCACTGGGCGGCGTGCTGGCTGTTCGACCGGGAGGACGCGCGGTGAACTACCTCCTCAAGCGGATCGCCTTCTACCTGTTCACCGCCTGGGCCGCGGTCACGATCAACTTCTTCGTGCCGAGGATGATGCCCGGCGACCCGGTGCAGGCGCTGATCAACCGCACCCAGGGCCGGGTCAGCACCGAGGCCACGCAGTCGCTCTACGTGCTGTTCGGGCTGGACCAGGACGAGTCGCTGCTGTCGCAGTACGGCGACTACTGGGGCAACCTGCTCAGCGGCGACCTCGGCCTGTCGTTCAGCTTCTTCCCCACCCCGGTGCTGGACGTGCTCACCGACAGCCTGCCGTGGACCCTGCTGCTGGTCGGCGTCACCACCGTCGTCAGCTTCCTGCTCGGCACCGCGCTGGGCATGGTCGCGGGCTGGCGGCGGGGCACGTGGGCGGACCTGGCGCTGCCGGTGACCACGTTCCTCTCGGCCATCCCGTACTTCTGGCTCGGGCTCATCGCCATCGCGCTGTTCGCCGGGCCGGGCGGGGCGTTCCCCGCCTCCGGCGGGTTCGATCCCGGCGTCACGCCGTCGTGGGACTGGGCCTTCATCACCAGCGCGGTCGAGCACAGCCTGCTGCCCGCCATCACCATCCTCATCTCGTCGATGAGCGGCTGGGTGCTGGGAATGCGCAACATGATGGTGACCGTCTCCGCCGAGGACTACGTCACCGTCGCGCACGCCAAGGGCCTGTCCGAGCGGCGGGTGATGTTCTCCTACGCCGCCCGCAACGCCCTGCTGCCCAGCGTGTCCGGCTTCGCGCTGTCGCTGGGCCTCATCGTCGGCGGCACCCTGCTCGTGGAGATCGTCTTCTCCTACCCCGGCGTCGGGTTCCAGCTGTTCCAGGCCGTCGGCGCGAAGGACTACCCGCTGCTGCAGGGGATCTTCCTCGTCATCACGCTGTCGGTGCTGGTGGCCAACCTGCTCGCCGACGTCGCCTACCTCGCGCTCGACCCACGAACCAGGAGGGAGGGCTGATGGCCGTCACCACAGCCGACGCCACACCGGTCGCGGCGCCCGTCGTGACCCGGCGCCGCAGGCGGTTCCGGTTCCTCAGCGGCTGGAAGTCCAGCACCGGCCTGGTCATCTTCAGCGCCTTCGGCGTCCTGGCCGTGATCGGGCCGTGGATCGCGCCCTACGACCCGTCCGCGCGCAGCAGCGACCTGCTGATGGGCCCTTCCGGCGCGCACTGGTTCGGCACGACCCACCTCGGCCAGGACATCTTCAGCCAGGTCCTGGTCGGCACCCGCGGCGTGCTGCTCGTCGGGCTGGTCGCGGGCATCGTGGCGACCGTGCTGGCGGTGCTGGTCGGGGTCACCTCCGGGTACCTCGCCGGACCGGCGGCCGAAGGGCTCTCGGCGCTGTCCAACGTGTTCCTGGTGATCCCGGCGCTGCCGCTGATCATCATCGTGGCGTCGATCCTGCCCGAGACCACCGACCTGACCGTCGCGCTGCTCATCGGGTTCACCGCGTGGGCGTGGGGCGCGCGGGTGCTGCGCGCGCAGACGCTGTCGCTGCGGCGGCGCGACTACGTCGAGGCCGCGCGCGCGACCGGCGAGCCGACCTGGCGGATCATCGGGTTCGAGATCCTGCCCAACCTCAGCGCGGTCATCGCCGCGGGGTTCGTCGGCACGGTCGTCTTCGCCGTCCTCACCGAGATCACCCTGGCGTTCATCGGCGTCACCGGTGTCTCGGAGTGGAACTGGGGCACCATCCTGTTCTGGGCGCAGAGCCAGCAGGCGCTGGCCCAGAACGCCTGGTGGTGGTTCGTCCCGGCGGGCCTGGCGATCGCGCTGCTGGGCACCGCCCTGGCCCTGCTCAACTTCGGCATCGACGAGTTCGTCAACCCCCGGCTGCGCGGCGGTGGCGGCACCGTGCGCGACGCCCGGGGCCGCAAGGTGCGCATGCGGGTCGGCTTCACGCCGGTCATGCGCGGGGAGGAGTCACCGTGAGCGCGCAGCCCGTCCTGGAGATCCGCGGCCTGACCGTGGACTACGGCGTCGGCGATGAATCAGTCAGCGCCGTCCGCGACGTCGACCTGACCCTGCACCGCGGCGAGGTCCTCGGGCTGGCCGGGGAGAGCGGCAGCGGCAAGTCGACCCTGGCCTACGGGATGCTGCGGCTGCTGCCCCCGCCCGGGGTGATCCGCGGCGGCAGCGTGCTCTACCACCCGCGCGACGGCGAGCCGGTCGACGTGCTCTCGCTCAGACCCCGGCAGCTGCGGGCGTTCCGCTGGGCCGAGGTGGCGATCGTGTTCCAGGGCGCGATGAACTCGCTCAACCCGGTGCACACCGTCGCCGCGCAGCTGTGCGACGTGATCGCCGCGCACGAGCCGCGCACCCGTCCCGCGGCCCGCCGCGCGCGGGCCAGGGAGCTGCTGGCCCTCGTCGGCATCAACGCCGAGCGGCTCGACGCCTACCCGCACCAGCTCTCCGGCGGGATGCGCCAGCGCGTCATGATCGCCATGGCGCTGGCGCTGGAGCCCAAGGTGGTGGTGCTCGACGAGCCGACCACCGCGCTGGACGTGGTGATGCAGCGCCAGATCCTGACCCAGCTGGTGGCGCTGCGCGAGCGGATCGGCTTCTCGGTGCTGTTCATCACCCACGACCTGTCGCTGCTGGTCGAGTTCGCCGACCGCGTCGCGATCATGTACGGCGGGCGCGTGGTGGAGACCGCGGCGGCCAAGGACATCCACCGCGACGCCCTGCACCCCTACAGCGTGGGCCTGCTGTCGTCGTTCCCCTCGCTGCGCGGGCCCAAGCGCGAGCTGACGGGCATCCCCGGCTCCCCGCCGGACCTGCGCGCCATGCCCACCGGCTGCGCCTTCCACCCGCGCTGCCCCCGCCGGTTCGAGCCCTGCGCCGACCTCGTCCCCCGCTTCGGACCCCCGGACGGGCGCTCCGACGCCGACCGGGGTGTGGCCTGCTGGCTGCACTCCCCGGCCTGACCGATCCATCACACACTGGAGGAACGATCTTGGACACCACTGCCGCACTGGCGGGACCGGAACCGGATGTGGACCCGATCGCGGGTCTGCCGTCGACGTTCCGGTGGGGGGTGGCGACCTCGGCCTACCAGATCGAGGGGGCGATCGAGGAGGACGGCCGCGGCAAGTCCATCTGGGACACCTACAGCCACACCCCCGGCATGGTCGACAACGACGACCACGGCGACGTCGCCTGCGACCACTACCACCGGATGCCCGAGGACGTCGCGCTGCTGGCCGAGCTCGGGGTGGACACCTACCGGTTCTCGGTGGCGTGGCCGAGGGTGCAGCCGGGCGGGCGCGGCCCGGCCAACGAGGCGGGTCTGGGCTTCTACGACCGGCTGGTCGACGAGCTGCTCGGCAAGGGCGTCGACCCGTGGGTGACGCTGTACCACTGGGACCTCCCCCAGGAGCTGGAGGACGCGGGCGGCTGGCCCAACCGCGACACCGCCTACCGATTCGCCGACTACTCGGCGCTGGTCTTCGACCGGCTCGGGGACCGGGTGCGCAGCTGGACCACGCTCAACGAGCCGTGGTGCTCGGCCATCCTCGGCTACCACATCGGCCGCCAGGCCCCGGGCCGCCAGCACTTCCCGGACGCCACCAAGGCCATCCACCACCTGCTGCTCGGCCACGGCCTGGCCGCGCGGCGGCTGCGGGAGGCGGCGACGACGCCGATCGACATCGGCATCACGCTGAACATGGCCACCACCCTGCCCGCGACCGACAGCGAGCCCGACCACGACGCCGCCCGGCACGCCGACGGGCTGGCCGTGCGGGTGTGGCTCGACCCGCTGCGCAAGGGCGCCTACCCGGCCGACCTGCTCGCCGACTTCGACGCCCGCGGGGCGTCGATCCCGGTCGAGGACGGCGACCTGGAGATCATCGGCACGCCGATCGACGTCCTCGGGGTGAACTACTACTTCGGCAACCTCGTCTCGGGTGTGGACGAGGCGGGCCGCACCCACGACGACGACGGCGTCCCGGTGGTCCGCGAGGTGCGGCGCCCCGACCGCCCCACGACGTACATGGACTGGGAGATCGACGCCGCGGGCTTCACCGACCTGCTGGTCCGCCTCGGCAACGACTACCCGAACCTGCCCATGGTCATCACCGAGAACGGCTCCGCCTTCGTCGACGTCCCCGACGAGGACGGCTTCGTCGAGGACACCGAGCGCGTGCGCTACTTCGCCGACCACATCGGCGCGGTGGCCATCGCCAGGGAGATGGGCGCCGACGTCCGCGGCTACATCGCCTGGTCGTTCCTGGACAACTTCGAGTGGTCCTACGGCTACGACAAGCGCTTCGGGCTCATCCGGGTGGACTACGAGACCCAGAAGCGCACGATGAAGCGCTCCGCCGTGTGGTACCGGGACACGATCCGCCGGGTGCGCGGGTCCTGATCGGACGAAAAGAGCGGGGAGTGGGCTTTCGCGCCCACTCCCCGCTCTTTGTCGTGCTACCGGCGATAGACGCCGAACTCGTAGAGCGCGTAGCCCCAGCCGGTGCCGCGCTGGGTGCCGGTGATCCGGACGTAGCGGCCGGAGCCGGTGACCGGGATGTCGTCCACGCCGCCGTCGGCGGTGGTGGTGGCGTAGACCTGGCGCCAGGTGGTGCCGTCGTCGGAGGCCTCGACGCGGTAGGCGCGGCCGAAGGCGGCCTCCCAGACCAGCTGGACGTGCTGGAAGGGCTGGACCGAGCCCAGGTCGACCCGCAGCCACTGCGGGTCGCTCCAGTCACTGGCCCAGCGGGTGGCGTTGTTGCCGTCGGTGGCGTTGGCGGGCGGGAACGGGGCGCCGTCGCCGACCTGCTGGTGGGACGAGGCCGTGGTGGGCCTGCCGCGGGCGATGTTGGTGCCCGCCACCGGGGGCGGGACGACCCGGACCGACCTGCTCTCGATGCCGATGTTGCCGCGGCCGTCGCGGACCAGGACGTAGACCTTCCACACGCCGAGCCTGCCCGGCGCGGTGACGGTCAGGGTGCCCGCGCCGGAGAACTGGGCCGGGACGAGGGCGCCGTTGTTGTCGATGTGCTTGCTGCTGTGGCGGACGTCGTAGGTCAGCGGGTCGCCGTCGGGGTCGGTCACGTCGACGGCGATGGTGTACTGCCCGCCCGCGGGGACGTCGGCGGTGCGGCTGGGGCGCATCCCGGTGATGACCGGCGGCTGGTTGCCGGTGGTCTGCCCGCTGTAGGCACGCCGGACCGCGTAGTACGACAGGCGCTTGTCGCCGCCGGGGCGCAGGTTGAACCAGACGCCGCCGAAGTCGTTCTCCAGCCCGTAGTGGAACAGGGTGGCGCCCAGGCCGACGCCGGTGTGCCCGACGACGCAGTTCCACGCCGCGGTGTACCCGTCGCGCTTGGCCACGTCGGAGGGCTCGGCGGGCACGCCGTTGGCGTCGTTGGGGACCTCCCACTCCCCCGCGGGACCGGCCTCGGTCACGATGTAGGGCTTGGTGTAGCCGCCATCGATCCACCGCTGCCGGATTCCGCACGCGTCGTTGTAGGCGTTGACGGCGAGCAGGTCGAGGTCCGGGGAGTTGGCCTTGTAGTACGGCCAGGCGCCGGTCCACGCGTCGGTGGAGGTCACCGGGTGGTTGGGGTCGATGGCGTGGATGGCGCGGGCGGCGTCGTTGACGTAGCGGGTGTAGGCGTTGCGCTGGGTCTCCAGTTCCGCGCCGGAGTAGCAGTTCTGCAGGCCCAGCACGGACTCGTTGCCGACGTTCCACATCAGGACCGCGGGGTGGGTCTTGTAGGTGTTCACCCACCGCTGGATCTCGCTGAGCATGGTGTTCTTGTACGTGGCGTCGGTGACGTAGTTGACGCAGCCGCCGCTGCCGGGTCCGCCGCCGGGTTGCAGCCAGAACCCGTTGATCACCTTGACGCCGTGCGCCGCGGCGGCGTCGAGCAGCGGCAGCGAGTTGGCGTCGGTGCCCCAGGTGCGCACGGTGTTGACGCCCATCGACGCCACGTCGGGCATGTACTGGGCGGCCTGGTTCAGCGGCGGGCCCCAGGTCAGGCCCTTGACGGTGAACGGCTGCCCGTCCACGGTCAGCCGCCAGTTGCCCTGGGTGCCGGTGACCTTGGTGACGCCCGGCCCGCCGGGGTTGCCGCCGCCCATGGTGCCCAGCACCTGGAACTCCCACAGGGAGTAGCCGTAGCCGTTGGCCCGGGCGGTGCCGTGCACGCGGACGTAGCGGCCGGTGCCGGACACCGGCAGCGTCTGGACGCCGCCCGCCGACGTCGTGGTGCTGTAGGCGGTGCGCCAGTCCGTGCCGTTGTCGGAGAGCTGGATCTGGAACGCGGTGGCGTAGGCGGCCTCCCAGCGCAGCACGACCTGCTCGACGGTGGCGGTGGCGCCGAGGTCGACGCGCAGCCACTGCGGGTCGCTGAAGGCGCTGGACCAGCGGGTGTTGGGGTTGCCGTCGACCGCGGCCGCGGCGGGCTTGCCGACATCCTCGACGGAGGACGCGGTGACGGGCTTGCCCTGGGACAGCAGCTCGGCCGCGTGCGCGGGCGCGGCGCCGAGCGTGGCGGCGAGCCCGGCCAGCAGCGCGGCGGCCGCGGCGAGGGCAGGGGCCCGCCGGGGGGAGCGAGTGGATCGCATGGGTTCATCTCCTGCGAGTGGGACAGGACCGGAGAGCGCTCTCCCACCACCGGAGTGTTACGAGTGCGTGGCGGGACTGTCAAGCGATCCGCCGACGCGGTCCTTGACAGCGGGTCCACTCGGGGACCACGCTGAATGGGAGAGCGCTCTCCCACGGCCGTCCCCACCGTCGAGGAGGCAAACCCTGTGCCCCGAAACCTCACCCCACTGCTAGCCGTCGCCACCATGCTCGCCGCCACCACCGTCGTCGCGCTGGGCCAGATCAGCGCCCAGGCCGACGACTACGTCAGCCACCGCGAGTTCCAGGCGAACTGCTCGGTCACCCACAACCGCGGCGACGACCCGATCGTCTTCCCCAGGCTGCCCGGCGCGTCACACGACCACACCTTCACCGGCAACCCGAGCACCAACGCCCACACCACGCTGGCGTCGCTGCGCGCGACCGGGGTCGGCGGCACGTCCTGCACCGCGCCGGACGACCTGTCGGCGTACTGGTTCCCGACCATCTACAAGGACAACCAGCCGAAGTTCCCGACCGGCAGGCAGGTCATCTACTACAAGTCCGGCATCCTGGACCACAGGCAGGTCCGGCCGTTCCCGCCGGGGCTGCGCTTCGTCGTGGGCAGCCCGTCCGCCACCGCCGACCAGTTCCGCACCGCGCCCGGCGCGGTCGAGGGCTGGGAGTGCGGCAACAGCTACCGGAACTGGGACTTCCCGGCCACCTGCCCGTCCGGCAGCCAGCTGAACATCCGCTACCAGGCGCCGAGCTGCTGGGACGGCGTCAACCTGGACTCGGCCAACCACCAGTCGCACATGGCGTACCCGGTCAGCGGGGTCTGCCCCGCGAGCCACCCGCGCCCGGTGCCGATGCTGGAGTTCAAGATCGCCTTCCCGGTGGACGGCAACATGTCGACGGTGCGCCTCTCCAGCGGGCGCGGCCACTCCTGGCACTACGACTTCTTCAACGCCTGGGACGAGCCCACCCTCGCCGCCCTGGTCTCGCACTGCATCAACGGCGGCCTGCAGTGCGACAGCCGCGGCTACGACCAGTACAAACCCCACCGCGGCGCCGCCCTGGGCGCGAACCACCGCCTCCCCGGCCGCCCCTGACCCCGCCCGCGCGGCCGTCCGGGGACCTCGGACGGCCGCGCGGCCCCCTGACGCCACTTTCCGGACCAGTGCGGGCTGTTTCCTGTTTGGGCCTCCCCGGACGGGAGCCTTGCCCACCTCCTCCCGGTGTGCCGATCATGGTGGGAACCGCCGCCCGCGGTTCACGGCCTGGCCGCCGACGAACTCCGACCCGGCTGTCGGGGTCACGCCGTTCACCAGTGGAACGGAAAAGGGGCACGCTGTGCGCACAACCCGGGGGATCGCCGCGGTGATCGGACTCGTGCTGGCCACCGCGGGCCTCGCGCGGGCGGAGGTCGCTCCCACCATCGTCGGCGGGCGGGACGCGACCGGGCCGTACCCGTTCATGGCCAGCATCCAGAACTCCGGCGCGCACCTGTGCGGTGGCGCGCTCATCGCGCGGCAGTGGTTGGTGACAGCCGCGCACTGCGCTCCCCATATCCACCCGGGCGGGTCAACAGCTCGGGTGGGCTCACTCGACCGCACCGCGGGCGGGAGCGTGACGGGCATCGATCTCGTCGTCCCCCACCCGCGCTACGACGTGGACAGGCCCGGGTACGACATCGCCCTCGCCCGCCTGTCGAGCCCGGTGCCGCAGACCCCGATCCGCGTCGCCGCCCGCGCGGGCGGCCCCGGGACCGCCACCCGCGTCCTCGGCTGGGGCATGACCTGCGACCGCAGCCTCACCGACCCGGCCTGCCTCCAGCGTCCCGCGCACCTGCAGGAGCTGGACACCGTCCTCGTTCCCGACCACCGCTGCGGGTTCTTCGACCCGGCCCGCGAACTGTGCGTCGTCTCCCGCGACGGGCACCCCCGGATGGCCTGCTACGGCGACTCCGGCGGCCCCCAGATCCGGCGCGCGCACGGCGAATGGCAGCTGGTCGGCTCGACGACCGGCGACGGCGACGACTACCAGTGGCGCCCGCACAACTGCTCCACCGCCCCGGACGGCAGCCCTGGCACCGGTATCTGGCAGGACGTCCCCACCTACCGCGGGTGGATCAACGCCGTCGTCCACTCGCGAGGCGCCTAGATCGGGCAATCTAGGGGCGCTTCTCCGCCAGGTGGGCGCGCAGTGCGTTCAGGGCGTGGTGCTGGGCGAGGCGGACGCCGGAGGGGGACATGCCGACCTCGGCCGCGACCTCCTCGGCGGAGAGGCCGTCGATGAGCCGCAGGCGCAGGATGAGCCGCTGGGCGTCGGGGAGGACGGCGATGGCCGCGCGCACGTCGGGACGGGTCTCGTCCGCCGGGTGCGAGCGGGGTCCTGGGATCGCGGCGCGCCCGCTCCGCGACAGTCGGCTCTTCCGCATGTGATCGAGACGTCCGACGTCCGTCCCCATGACGGGGGATGCGCGGCTTCTGTTCGAAGAGTTTCCCGCCATACCGGGGCGGGCGGGTCACGGGTGGCCCGGCGGTAGGGTTGGCCCGTGAGCGGACCCCTCGTGTTGCTTGACTCGGCCAGCCTGTACTTCCGGGCGTTCTACGCCGTCCCCGAGTCGATGACCTCCCCCGACGGGGTACCGGTCAACGCGGTGCGGGGGTTCGCCGGGATGGTCGCGCAGATCATCGCCGAGCGGCGGCCGTCGCGGCTCGTGGCGTGCCTGGACGCCGACTGGCGGCCCGCCTTCCGGGTGGCGGCGATCCCGAGCTACAAGGCCCAGCGCCTGGCCGACCCGGCCAACAACGTCGAGGAAGTGCCCGACACCCTCACCCCGCAGGTGCCGATCATCATGGACCTGCTCGCCGCCGCCGGGATCTGCGCCGCCGAGTCGGCGGGGCACGAGGCCGACGACGTCATCGGCACGCTCGCCGCCCGGGAGGATGCCGACCCGGTGGAGATCATCACCGGCGACCGCGACCTGTTCCAGTGCGTCCGCGACGAGCCCACTCCCGTCCGCGTGGTCTACGTCGGCGCGGGCTGGCGCAAGGCCACCGTCGTCGGGCCCGCCGAACTGGGGGCCAAGTACGGGCTGCCGCCCGTCGGCTCCGCCTACGCCGACATGTCCGTGCTGCGGGGCGACCCCTCCGACGGGCTGCCGGGCATCGCCGGGATCGGCGAGAAGACCGCGGCCAAGCTGATCACCAAGTTCGGCTCCCTGCAGGCCCTCCTCGACGCCGCGGCCGCGGGCTCGGCCGAGGTCCCCCTGCGAGTGCGCACCGCCTTCGAGCACGACGCCGACTACCTGGCCAAGGCCCCGCTCGTGGTCAAGGTCAACGAGGACGCGCCGATCGTCGCCAGCGGGCCCGACGCCCTCCCCGGCGACATCGACGTCGACCGCATGCGGGAGCTGCAGGCCCGCTGGGACCTCGGCTCCTCGGTCGACCGGCTGATCGAGGCCCTGCGGCCCACTCAGTGAGAACGGCCCAACTGGTGAGCGGCTAGAAGAACGTCCCGGTGAACGCCGCCCGGTCCACGGCGAACAACCGGTCCAACCGCGGCAGCGCGGCCGGGTCGCGCACCCGGACCCGGCCCGTCTCCGCCAGGGCCGACCACGACCACGAGCCCAGGTAGAGCATCGAGAGCACGTCCACGGGCAGCGACACCGCCGCCGGGCCGTCGCAGCGCGCGGCGGAGTCCGGGCCGATGCGGTAGTGCCCGGAGTTGGCGGGCAGGAACGGGTCGGCGACCTCGACCACCACCGGGTCACCGTCCTGATAGGACCGGCAGGCCAGCGCGGCGGGCACGTCGACGAGGCGGACCCACAGGTCGTCGGTCAGCGCCTCCACCGTGATCGCGCGCGGGTCGACGACGGCGGCCGAGAGCGGGTCGTCTACCGGGCGCAGCCAGGAGCGCACGCACTCGACCAGGTCCGCGCCGAACAGGAAGCGCCACAGGGCGAACGCCGCCGACGGGGTCGCGGCGACGAAGTCGTCCACCGCCAGCGTGACACCCGCGCCGGGGTCCTCGACCGCCGACGGACGCCAGGCCACGAAGCCGTCATCGCCGTCGGGTCCGGTGTGGACGGCCACGACGAGGTTCTCGCCGACACCCAGCGAGCGCTCGTAGAAGGTCGCCCACCACGCCCGCGGCCGGGCCATCGAGCCGAGCCTGCCCGCGCGCGCCCTGGCGTACACCTCCGGCAGCGACACCTCGTCCGCGTCGACGATCCGCACCGAGCCGGTGGCGGGCACCTCCGCGCGCAGCAGGGCGCGCCGGGCGGCGACCCGGTGGGCCCTGGTCCCGATCCCGTAGCCGAAACGGCCGTAGATCCCGGGTTCACTGGCGTGCAGACCGGCCAGCACGTCGCCGCGGGCGGCCAGGTCGTCCAGCTGCGCGCGCATCAGCGACCTCAGCACACCGCGGCGGCGGTGGTCGGCGCGCACGCCGACCCGGGTCACGGCGGCCATCGGCAGCACCGCGCCGCCCGGCACCACCAGGTCCGATGACCACGCCAGCGCCGTGCCGACCATCCGGGCGCCGTCGAAGGCGCCCAGGGTCCGCCCCGGCTCGAAGGAGTGCCGGGTGAACTCCCACTGGTCGGCCGACATCGGACCGCGGTGCAGGGAGGCGCGGAACAGCGTGTGCGCCGCCCTGACCTCGTCGTCGGTGAGGGCGCGTACCTCGGGGGACAGCGTCAGCTCGGCAGGTTCGGGTTGGCCACCTCGTACTGGCCGTTGGACTCGTCCCGGACGGTGATGTCGACCTTGAACTCCTGGCCGTCGTACTTGAGCTGGCAGGTGAAGCGGTGGTCCTTGGTGACCGGCTCGCCCTCGGGGCAGGTCACCGACTCGATCTTGGCCGAGTCCGCCTTGTAGTCGTTGACCAGGACGCGCTGCACGCCGTCCTGCACCGCGGTGTGGTCGAAGACCCGCTTGGTGAACCAGCCGGGGGTGACGAAGCCGAGCACGAGCACCGCGCCGACGGCCAGCACCAGGACCGCCACCACGGCCCAGAGCAGTCCGCTGGACTTCTTCTTCTGCGGCGGCGCCTGACCGGGATAGGGCTGCTGCTGCTGGCCGTAGCCAGGGTAGGGCTGCTGCTGGTGCTGCTGCGAGGGGTCGCCGTAAGGGTTGTGGTGCTGCTGCTGCGACGGGTCGCCGTACTGCTGGGGGTAGCCGCTGGGGTACTGCTGGGTCGGCTGCGGCTGCTGCGGGTAGCCGTAGGGCGGCTGGCCCGGCTGCTGGTGCGGGTACCCCTGGGCCGGGAACCCGCCGGACGGCGGACCGGGGACCTGGCCGCCACCGTAGGGCTGCTGCCCCCACGGCTGCTGCGGGTCCTGTCCGCCGGACGGCCCGTAAGGGCTGCTCATCGTTCGCCTCCGCCTGGTGTCGCGCGCGACCGCCCGGGACTCCACCGCCCAGACCTCGCCGCGATCAAACCACAGCGCCGACCTCCCGCGCCTGGCGACCCGCGCTCATGTCGAGGCGAGTGCGATGACCCCGCGCCTGATCGCCTTCACCGCCGCCGCGGCGGCCGCCCCGACGGGCTCCTCGCGGCCCACGACGTCGCGGATCTGGTCGAGCAGGTCGACGACCTGCCTGCACCAGCGCACGAAGTCCCCCGCGGAGAGCTCCTGCCCCGCCGACTCGGCCGCGGTGATCACCCGCTCCAGCGTCTCCCCGCGCACCCAGCGGTAGACCGTCCAGGCGAACCCGGCGTCGGGCTCGCGCGTGCGGTCCAGGCGGTGGTGGCGCTCGTCGGCCTCCAACTCCGCCCACAGCCGCGCGGTCGCGGTCAGCGCGTCGGTCACCGCGCCACCGGGCACCCGCGCCTCCATCGGGCCGTCCCGGCGCGCTTCGTACACCAGCGCCGAGACCACCGCGGCCAGCTCGGCGGCGTCCAGGCCGTCCCACACCCCGTGCCGCAGGCACTCCGCGGCCACCAGGTCGGACTCGCTGTAGAGGCGGGCCAGGCGCTTGCCGTGCTCGGTCACCACCTGCTCGCCCGGCTGCTCCGGGTCGGGGGCCAGGTAGCCGCGCTCGCCCAGCAGCGCCCGGATGCGGTCGAACTGGCGGGCCAGCGAGTGCGTCGTGGCCGCGACCTTGCGCGAGACCTGGTCGGTCTCCGAGCGCAACCGGTGGTAGCGCTCCGCCCAGCGGGCGTGCGCCTCCCGGTCGTCGCAGCCGTGGCAGGGGTGCGCGCGCAGCGCCCGGCGCAGCGACAGCAGCTCGCTGTCCTCATCGGCCCCGGAGCGCCGCCGTCCGCGACCGGGCGCCTCGATCCCGGTCTCCCGCAGCGCGGCGGCGAGGTCGCGGCGCGACTTCGGCGAGCGGGTGTCGACCTGCTTGGGCAGCCGCACCCGGCCCAGCGCCTCCACCGGCGCGGGGAAGTCGGCCACCGACAGCCGCCCGGCCCAGCGGTCCTCGGTCACCACCAGCGGCCGCGGCTCCCCCATCGGGTCGAGGCCGGGGTCGATCACGATGGCCAGCCCGGAGCGCCTGCCCGCGGGCACCGCGATGACGTCGCCCTTGCGCAGCGCCTCGAGCGACTGGGCCGTCTCCGAGCGCCGCGCGGCGCTGTTCTGCCTGGCCAGCAGCTTCTCCCGATCGGTGATCCGCTTGCGCAGCTCGGCGTACTCGGCGAAGTCGCCCAGGTGGCAGACCATCGACTCGGCGTAGCCCGCCAGCGCCTCCTCGTTGCGGTCGACCCGCCTGGAGAGCCCCACCACCGAGCGGTCGGCCTGGAACTGGGCGAAGGACTGCTCCAGGATGTCGCGCGCCTGCGCCACCCCGAGCCGGTCCACGAGGTTGATCGCCATGTTGTAGCCGGGCTTGAACGACGAGCGCAGCGGATAGGTCCTGGTGGAGGCCAGCCCGCCGACCGCCTTCGGGTCCATCCCCGGCTGCCACAGCACAACCGCGTGGCCCTCGACGTCGATGCCGCGCCGCCCCGCCCGCCCGGTGAGCTGGGTGTACTCCCCCGGGGTCAGGTCGACGTGGGCCTCGCCGTTGTACTTGACCAGCCGCTCCAGCACGACGGTGCGGGCGGGCATGTTGATGCCCAGCGCCAGCGTCTCGGTGGCGAAGACGGCCTTGACCAGGCCGTGCACGAACAGCTCCTCCACCGTCTCCTTGAAGGCGGGCAGCAGCCCGGCGTGGTGGCCCGCGAACCCGCGCTCCAGCGCCTCGCGCCACTCCCAGAACCCCAGCACGGTCAGGTCGGCGTCGGGCAGGTCCTTCGTGCGCCGCTCGACGATCCGGCGCACCTCGGCGACCTCGGCCTCGTCGTTGAGCCGCAGCCCCGAGCGCACGCACTGGGTCACCGCGGCCTCGCACCCCGCCCGGCTGAACACGAACACGATCGCGGGCAGCAGCCCGGCCGCGTCCAGCCGCCCGACCACCTCCACCCGCGACGGCGGCCGGAACCGCGAGCGCGGCGCCCGCTCCGGGCGCCCGCCCCGCTGGCGGGGGCCGCGCCACGGCGCGTGCTGGCGGCTGACCTCCTCCACCCGGCGCAGCAGCTGCGCGTTGATCCGCGCGTCACCGCCGGGCTCGCCGTCGGCGAAGATGTCGAGCATCCGGTTGCCGACCAGCATGTGCTGCCACAGCGGCACCGGCCGGTGCTCGTCGACCACGACCGCGGTGTCGCCGCGCACCTCCACCAGCCACTCGCCGAACTCCTCGGCGTTGCTGACCGTCGCCGACAGGCTGACCAGGGTGACCCACTCCGGCAGGTGCAGGATCACCTCCTCCCACACCGCGCCGCGGAACCGGTCGGCGAGGTAGTGCACCTCGTCCATGACCACGTACCCGAGGCCGTCGAGGGCGGAGGACTCCGCGTAGAGCATGTTGCGCAGCACCTCGGTCGTCATGACGACGATGGGCGCGCTGCCGTTGATCGCGGTGTCCCCTGTCAGCAGGCCGACCGACTTGGCCCCGTAGCGGGCGGTGAAGTCGGCGAACTTCTGGTTCGACAGGGCCTTGATCGGGGTGGTGTAGAAGCACTTGCGGCCCTCGGAGAGCGCCAGGTGCACCGCGAACTCGCCGACCACCGTCTTGCCCGCGCCGGTCGGCGCGCACACCAGCACCCCGTGCCCGTCCTCCAGGGAGGCGCACGCCTGGTACTGGAAGGGGTCGAGCTCGAAGGACAGCTCACCGGTGAAATCGGTGAGCTTGGGGTGGCTCGCGCGGCGCCGGGATGCGGCGTACGCCTCGGCCGGGGAGGGGGTTGCACCAGCGGACACCCCGCAAGGCTTTCACACCTGGCCGACGTCCGTCGTGTCCGTGCTACCCGACCACGGACAACGCCCCTGGCACGCACTCCACCGTGACCGGCAGCGGCGCCATCGGCTCCCCGTCGGCGTAGGCCATCCACCCGGTGTCCCCGCCGAGGGCCACCCGCCGCGCCCGCAGAGTCCGCACCGCCGGGTGGGCCACGTGCCTGCCGGTGCGCAGGCTGGGCAGGATGCGCAGCAGGTCCAGCCGCGACACCCGGCCCACGACGGTGATGTCCAGCAGCCCGTCGGCCGGGTCGGCGTTCGGGCACACCGGGATGCCGCCGCCGTAGTACGCCGTGTTGCCCACCGCGACCAGCACGGCGTCCAGCTCCACCCGGCCGGTGTCGGTGTCGGCGACGAGGCGCCGGGGCCGCAGCGCCGCCAGCTCGGCCACGATCGCCAGGTCGTAGCGGCGGCGCCCGTGCGGCCACCGCATCCGGTTCACCCGCTCGTTGACCGCCGAGTCGAACCCCGCGCACAGCACGGTCGCGAACCACGGCCCGCCCTCGACGCGGCCCAGGTCCAGCTTGCGCACCGCGCCCGTGCCGATGGCGGCGACCAGCGCGTCCGCGGCGGCCAGCGGCTCGCCCGGCCCGCCCAGCGCCCGCGCCAGGTCGTTGCCGGTGCCCGCCGGGACGACCGCCAAGGCGACGTCGTGCTCGGCGCAGAACTGCACGCCCTGGTGCGCCGACCCGTCGCCGCCGAGGACCACGACCAGGTCCAGACCGGCGTCGCGGGCGCGCAGCATCAGAACGCGCGACTCCTCGACGCTCGCCGCCGAGACCACGGTCAGATCGTCCACGACCGCGCGCAGTCTGCCCGCGACCGCATCGGCCACCCGACCGGCGACCCCGTGCCCGGACGCCGGATGCACGGCCAAAGCCACCCGCATGAGCCCTCCCTCTACCGGAGGGGCAACTCCAGCAGACCGGCCGGGAAGACTCAAGGGGCTCAGGTGACGTCGTCGAGGTTCCGCACGGGCTCCACCGGCTCGGGCGCCAGGTCCAGCCGCGACGGCGCGTCCACGTCGGTGGCGTTGGCCTCGTCTTCCAGCGCCTCCCGCTTGGCCTTGCGCTTGTCGTGGAACCGGGCGATCTGCACGGCGACCTCGAACAGCACCGTCATCGCGACGCCCAGCGCGATCATCGACACCGGGTCGGTGCCCGGCGTGGCGAACGCGGCGAAGATGAACAGCGCGAAGATGATGTAGCGCCGCCAGCGCCTGAGGTTCTCGTAGGGCAGGACGCCGACCATGTTGAGCATCGTGATCAGCAGCGGCAGCAGGAAGCTCACGCCGAAGATCATCAGCATGACCAGGACGAACGAGATGTACTCCGTGGCGTTCAGCGCGGTGATGAACACCCCGCCGCCGAAGCTCATCAGGACTTCCAGGCCCTGCGGGATGACGAAGAACGCCAGGAAGCCACCGGCGGCGAACAGCACCGACCCGATCATCACGAACATCAGCGCCAGGCGGCGCTCGCGGAGGTAGAGACCAGGGGTGATGAAGGCCCACACCTGGTACAGCCAGGCAGGCGCCATCACGACCATGCCGACGGCGATGCCCACCTTGAACTGCACCATGAACGCCTCGAACGGCTTCGTCTGGAGCAGCTGGCAGTCCCCGGGCACCGGTTCGAACCGGATGTCGGTGGGCAGCGCGCAGTACGGCTTGAGCAGGATGTCGCCCAGCGAGGGCACCGGGCCGATCGGGATCAGGAACCAGACGAAGCCGAATACCGCGCCCAGCATGACGAACAGGACGGCCAGGCCGAGCCGGTGCCGCAGCTCGTAGAGGTGCTCGCGCAGCGACATCGTGCCGTCGGGGTTGTGCCGACGGCTGCGCAGCTTCTTCTTCTCGCGGCGACCGGACCGGCGGGGCGGATCTTGCACCACCGTATCCGCCCGCTCAGCTGGCGTTCTTGCGCGCGGCGTCCGCGTCCTGCTGCTCCACCTTGCGCTGCAGCTCGTCGAGCCTGCGCTGCAGCTCCTCCGGCGTCTGCTCCGCCTTGGCGGGAGCCAGCTGCTGCGGCGGCACCGGGGCGGGGGTCTCCGCCTTCGCCTGCGCCACCGTCTCGGGGTCCTCGTCCTTCATGACCTTGGTCTCGGCCTTCAGGATGCGCATGGACTGCCCGAGCGACCTCGCCATCTGCGGCATCTTGCGCGCCCCGAAGAGCAGCACGATCACCACCGCGATGATGAGGATCTCCCACGGTCCCAGGTTCACGGCCGTCCTCCTGTCTCGCCTCGCTGCATCGATTCTACGTGCCCGGCTGACATCTTTCTGTCGCCGATCGCCACGCGAAGCGCCGCGGCCCTGGCTCGCAACAGGCCCGACCGGTCGGCCAAGCCCGAACTCACCGCGCCCAGCGCGGCCCGTGCGCGGCCTGCCCGGCGGAGCACTCCGACCCCGACCACGGCGAACAGCACCAGCACGACTAGCACGGCGGCGCTGAGCAGGAACGGCACAGCCCGAACTCTACCGGTGCGCGGATGACCGGGAAACCAACCGGGGCGGACCGACCACGTTGCGCAGAGGTGACCGTCCGGCGTCAGGGCTGGACCAGGTCGATCCGGCGCACCGCTGCGGCCGCCCGCGCCCGCAGCGCGGCGGCCAGGCCCTCGGGCTCCTCCACGCGCACGTCGCCGCCGAGGCCGAGCAGCATCCTGGTCATCCACGACTCGTCGGCGTAGCGCATGACGACCCGCTGACGTGCGCCGGGAAGCTCCTGGACGTCGTCGACGGGGTAGTACTCCGACACCCAGCGGGCGTCGGGCTCCAGCACCAGCCGGGCGACGCGCTGGTTCGGCTCGGGCTGGAAGAACCCCTCGGTCAGGTCGGTGGGCCGCGCGTGCGGGGGCGGAGCGGAGGGCTCATCGAGCACGACCACGTCGTCGATGCGGTCCAGCCGGAACAGCCGCACCGCCTCGGCGCGCCTGCACCACGCCTCCAGGTACCCGCGGCCCTGCACGATCATCACCCGCATCGGGTCGACGACGCGCTCGGTCATCTCGTCCTTCGAGGCGGTGTAGTACGACATGCGCACCGCCCGACCGCGCAGCAGCGCCGACTGGACGACCTCGCGGACCCCGGCCGTCGCCGCGCCCTCCCGCACCCCGAGGCCCACGGCCACGCCCGCGGGCTCGGCCTGCCCCGCGGCGGCCTCGATCTTGGCCAGCGCCCGCCGGATCGCGTCGGCGTCGGCCACCCCCGGGGTGTCGACCAGGGCGCGCAGGGCCACCACCAGCGCGGTCGCCTCCGCGCCGGTGAGCCGCAGCGGCCTGCGCATCCCGGCGTCGAAGGTGACCGTGACGGTGTCCTCGTCGAAGGAGATGTCGATGAGGTCGCCGGGGCCGTAGCCCGGCAGCCCGCACATCCACAGCAGCTCCAGGTCCTTGCGCAGCTGCTTGGCCGTGACCCCGAAGTCGGCCGCCGCCTCGTCGATCTGGATGCCGGGGCGGGCGATCAGGTAGGGCACCAGCGCCAGCAGCCGGGGCAGGCGCTCCTGCGCGGCGGTCACCGCGCGTCCTCGGCGACGGCGAGCAGCCGCTCGCGCACGCCCTTGGCGAGCACGTCCGGCGACAGCACCACCACGTCCGGCCCGTACCCGGCCAGCCACTTGGCCGCCGAGTCCGGGTAGGCCAGGTCCAGCTCCACCACGTCCCCCGGTGTCCCATCGATCTCGCGGGCGCCGATCACGGTGGCCCGCCTGCGCACCCCGGCCGCGCGCCCCTCGGCGACCCACAGCCGCACGGGGGTGCCGGGCCGCTGCTCGTGGTCGAAGGAGGCGACGAACGCCATCAGGTTCACGCCCTCGGGCCTGCGCACCTGCCCCGCCCTGCCCACCTTGCGCACCTCGCCGACGACGCGCGAGAGCCGGAAGCACCGCGGCGCGCCCCGGTCGCGGTCCTGCCCGACGACGTACCAGCGCCCGCGCCAGGACACCACGCCCCACGGCTCCAGGGTCCGGGCGCGCAGTTCCGCGGAGGACGGCCTGCGGTAGTCGAAGGCCACCGCCTGTCCGGTTTGGACGGCGCCGAGCAGTGGCGCGAACGCCGGTTCGGTCGTGCGCACCTTCGGCTCGACGATCGCGGGCGCGCCCTGGTCGACGTCCACCCCGGCCGCGCGCAGCTTCAGCAGCGCCCCGTGCGCCGCGCCGGTCAGCTCGGGGGAGTCCCACAGCCGCACGGCCAGCGCGACGGCCGCGGCCTCGTCGGGTTCGAGGTCGATCTCGCCGAGTTCGTAGTCGCGGCGGGCGATGCGGTAGCCGTCCACTGTGTCGAACATCGAGTTGCGCCCGACCTCCAGCGGAATCCCGAGTTCGCGCAGCTCGGTCTTGTCGCGCTCGAAGGTCCGGAAGAACGCCTCGTCGGAGGGCGCGTCGTTGTACCCCGGCACGATCCCCCGGACGCGGTCCGCACTGAGGAACTGCCGGGTGGACAGCAGGCACAGCACCAGGTTCACCAAGCGCTCTGCGCGGGCAACGGACACCAGCGCACCCTAACGCCCCCGCCACCGGCCCCGACACCCAACACACCGAACATGTGTGCGAACGCGGGGCGTAGGCTGGCCGGTCGCGTGGCCTCTCCCCCAGGCCCTCACGTCGCTGCGCTTGTCACCGAGCCCCGGAGTCGCGAGTCGCTTCCACCCGCTGGGTGCGCCCTCACTCGCGCGCTCTCCTCGGCAGCACTCTTCTCTAATATCTTGATAGCGCATAGCTGATAGCACGGTCCTGTTGTCGGTGCTGTCGCGCGTGGACAACGCGGAGCCTGGAGCGGCGTGGCGCGTCGGCACGCGCGCCAATGACCACAAAGGGCCGGGCCCTGTGCGAGGAGTCCTCGCACAGGGCCCGGCCCTGATCTCACATCCGGAGTCTCACCGGGAGCCTCGCTGGGAGCCTCACAGGGAGGCGATCAGCCGCTCCACCCGCTCGTCGACGGCCCGGAACGGGTCCTTGCACAGGACCGTGCGCTGGGCCTGGTCGTTCAGCTTGAGGTGCACCCAGTCGACGGTGAAGTCGCGGCCCGCCTGCTGCGCCGCGGCGATGAAGTCGCCGCGCAGCTTCGCGCGGGTGGTCTGCGGCGGGGTGTCCTTGGCGGCCTCGATCTCGCCGTCGTCGGTCACCCTGACCACCAGGTCCTTGCGCTGGAGCAGGTCGAAGATGCCCCGGCCGCGGCGGATGTCGTGGTAGGCCAGGTCCAGCTGGGCGATGCGCGGGCTGGACAGGTCCAGGTCGTGCTTGCCGCGGTACCGCTCGATCAGGCGGTGCTTGATCGCCCAGTCGATCTCCCGGTCGATGCGGCTGAGGTCCTGGGCCTCGACGGCGTCGAGCACCCGGCCCCACAGCTCGATCACCCGGTCGGCCAGCGGGTCGGGCGAGCGGCGGGCGACGTGCTCGACGGCCTTGCTGTAGTACTCGCGCTGGATGTCCAGGGCGCTGGCCTCGCGCCCGCCCGCGAGCCGGACCAGGCGCTTGCCGGTCAGGTCGTGGCTGATCTCGCGGATGGCGCGGATGGGGTTGTCGAGGCTGAAGTCGCGGAACTGCACGCCCTCCTCGATCATCTCCAGCACCAGGTTGGCGGTGCCGACCTTGAGCAGGGTGGTCGGCTCGGCCATGTTCGAGTCGCCGACGATGACGTGCAGGCGCCGGTAGCGCTCGGCGTCGGCGTGCGGCTCGTCGCGGGTGTTGATGATCGGGCGCGAGCGGGTGGTCGCGCTGGAGACGCCCTCCCAGATGTGCTCGGCGCGCTGGGACAGGCAGTACACCGCGCCGCGCGGGGTCTGCAGGACCTTGCCCGCGCCGCAGATCAGCTGGCGGGTGACCAGGAACGGCAGCAGCACGTCGGCGATCCTGGAGAACTCCCCGGCCCGGGTGACCAGGAAGTTCTCGTGGCAGCCGTAGGAGTTGCCCGCCGAGTCGGTGTTGTTCTTGAACAGGTAGATGTCGCCGCCGATGCCCTCGTCGGCCAGCCGCCGCTCGGCGTCGACGAGCAGGTCCTCCAGGATCCGCTCGCCCGCCTTGTCGTGGGTGACCAGCTGGACGAGGTCGTCGCACTCGGCCGTGGCGTACTCCGGGTGGGAGCCGACGTCGAGGTAGAGACGCGAGCCATTGCGCAGGAACACGTTGGAGGAACGCCCCCACGACACCACCCGCCGGAACAGGTAGCGCGCGACCTCGTCCGGAGACAGCCTGCGCTGTCCGTGGAACGTACAGGTCACGCCGAATTCGGTCTCGATGCCGAAGATCCGCCGCTGCATTCCCACAGCCTAGGTGCTGGGACCGACTAAAGCCGTGCGCCGTTCGGGGATGTGGCGATCCGTGACCATTTCACGAGGGCTGCTTCGGCGTGTCCACCCGTGGTCGGGTTCAATCGGCGATCGTGATGCGACACGTTCGACGCTCGGCGCGCCAGGTCAACCGGGTCGACCGGGAGCTGGTGGTGCGCAGTGGCGCGCTGCGCCCGACCGTGGCGGACTCGTGGCTGATGGCGCTGTCGCGCTCGGCGAACAAGGGCAGGCTGTGGTTCGCCCTGGCCGCGCTGCTGGCGGTGCGGAAGGGGCCGACCCGGCGGGCGGCGGTGCGCGGGGTCGGCGCGATCGCCTTCGCCAGCACCTCGGCGAACCTCGTCGCCAAGAACCTGTTCCCGCGCAGGCGCCCGGCCGCCGAGCTGTTGCCGCTGGCCAGGCGCCTGGCGCGGCGGCCGACGAGCTCGTCCTTCCCCTCCGGGCACGCGGCCTCGGCCGCGGCGTTCGCCACCGCGGTCGCGCTGGAGCACCGCGGCCTGGGCAAGGCCATCGCGCCGCTGGCGGGCGCGGTGGCGTACTCCCGCGTGCACAACGGGGTGCACTGGCCCACTGACGTCATCGCGGGCGCGGCGATCGGGGTGGGTGCCGCCTACGCGACGCTGCACTGGTGGCCGGGCACCCCCGAGGGCCCCGCGCGCACCGCGCACGCCGCCGAGGTCGCCGCGCTCGAGGCGGGTGACGGCCTGCTCGTGCTGGTCAACCCCAACGCCGGGATCGCGGGCGAGGACGCCACCGACCTGGTCAAGCAGCGCTGGCCGCGGGCGACGGTCGTCCACCCGCGCCCCGGCGCCGACCTGGTCGAGCAGCTGTCCGACGAGCTGTCGGCGGGGCCCGCGGACATCCGCGCCATCGGCGTCGCGGGCGGGGACGGCACGGTGGCCGCGGTCGCCGCGGTGGCGGCGGAGTTCCGCCTGCCCCTGGTCGTGGTGCCCGCCGGGACGCTCAACCACTTCGCCCGCGACATCGGTGTCGACGGCATCGACGCCGCCGCCGCGGCGGTCACCGCGGGTGAGGGCGTGATCGTGGACCTGGCCGAGGTGGACATCGACGGGGAGAGCCACCGCTGGTTCGTCAACACCGCGAGTCTGGGCGGCTACCCGGAGATGGTCCGCCTCCGCGAGCGCCTGGAGGCCCGCGGCTGGCCCCGGTGGCCCGCCGCCGCGGTCGCCCTGCACCGCAGCCTCCGCAGCGCGACCCCGATCCGGATGTCGGTGAACGGCAAGCCGCACCTGGTGTGGTGGCTGTTCGTCGGCAACGGGACGTACTCCCCGAAGGGCTTCGCCCCCACCCACCGCCCCGCCCTGGACTCCGGCCTGCTCGACGTCCGCTACCTCCGCGCCGACGTCTCCCACTCCCGCCTGCGCTTCGTCCTGGCGACGATCACCCGCACCCTGCACACCAGCCACGTCTACCGGCAGTGCGACATCGCGGACCTGGAGATCCGCCTGCTCGACGGCATGGAGCGCCGGGTGGCCACCGATGGCGAGGTCGGCCCCGTGGGGCACCACTTCCGCTTCCGCTCCCGGCCCCACGCCCTGTCGATCTACCGCCCCGCCGAGGACGTCACCGGGGCTGGGTGACCTCGGGTTCCACCGGGCTGTCCTTGTTCTCCGCCCACCAGGCCGCGAACAGGGGGTTGGTGTCGGTCAGCTGGCCGTAGGCGGCCAGCAGCGATTCCGGGGCCTCCTTCGCCGCGCCCGCGAGGGTGCTGTCCTCGTGCCACACCAGCACGATCTCCTGGCGCATCGGGTTGCCCGCGAGGCTGCGGATCACCAGGCCGTTGCCCTCGCGGGCCACGGGTTTCGCCAGGGTGACCGCGCCCGCCTGCACCAGGGCGCGGGTGGTGGTGGAGTCCGACATCTGGTGCTTGATGCGGGGGGTGAACCCCCGGGCGGCGCAGGCCCGGACGAAGGCCAGTTGCTCGGTGCCCTCGGCCACCGGCGGCATCACCCAGTTCTCGTCGGCCAGCTCCGCCAGGTCGATGTCGTCGCGCTGGGCCAGTCGGTGGTCCTCCGCGAGGGCGACGAACAGCGGGGCGCGGAGCATGACCCGGGCGTAGAGGTGCGAGGGCAGCGGGGTGCGGAAGCCGGGGTTCTCCTCCAGCACCGCGAAGTCGAGTTTGCGGTCGGCGAGCTTGCGCAGCAGCTCGGTGGGCTGGGTCTCGATGTCGATGGCGGCCTCCGCGCCGCCGAGGCGGTCGGCGATGGCGGTGGCGAACAGCGGGACGATCAGGCCGGGCGGGCCGCCGATGCGGACGACGCCCGCGGCGGTGGTCGTCTGGGTGCGCTGCTTGATGCCCGCCATCAGGTCGTCCACCTCGCCCAGCAGGAGCCGGGCGGTGGTGAGGACGTAGCTGCCCAGGTCGGTGGGGACGACCCCGGTCCCGGTGCGGGCGAAGAGCAGGCCGCCGACGCGGCGTTCGAGGCGTTGGAGCTGGGCGGTCAGCGCGGGCTGGGACACCCCGAGCTGCACGGCGGCCTTGGACAGGCTCCCGGCGTCGGCGACGGCGCAGATGACTCGGAGATGACGCAACTCCAGCTCGTTCACACCAGTGTTATGCCCCCTTCGCCGACGTTATGCAAATCCCGGTCGCCCTTTGGGAACAGCGCCACATTTCGGCGCGGCGGCGTGTCGAAACGGCTCCGGGGGCGTCGTATGGGGACGACGCCCCCGGAGCACGGGGTGGATACCGCGACGCGAGGCCCGCTCGCGCCGCGGCGCTCTGTTACGACACCGTCACCAGCGAGGTGTCGTCGACGGCGAAGGTCGTCTGCAGCGAGCTGTCCTCGGTCGCCACCCAGGCCAGCCGGATCGTGCGGCCCTTGTAGGCGAGCAGGCTGTACGTCTTCTGGACGTAGCCGGTGCCCGCGTCGAGGTTGGAGACCGTGCCGAGGGTGCCCAGCACGGCGCCGTTGGTGTCGAGGACCCGCAGGCGCAGGGTGTCGTAGGCGCGGGTGGCGCTCTGCTCGGCGGTGTCCACCCGCACCCAGTACGACGCCGTCGCCGCCGTCGCCGTGGCCGGGACGGCCACCTGCTGGTACAGCGTCTCGGTGGCCGCCCTGCCGGTGCCGCCCAGGTGCGCCCACCACGCCCCGCCGCGCGCCGGGCGCGCCGTGCCGCTGGTGATCACCGAGGTCGCGCCGCTCCAGTTGGCGGCGCCGGACTCGAAGCCCGGGTTCCGCACCAGCTGCTGCGGCACGGTGACCGTCCAGGTGAACGCCACCGTGGCCGACCCGCCGCGGCCGTCGGCGACGGTCACGCTGACCGATGACGCGCCGCCGCCGGTGGGCGTGCCCGAGACCAGGCCGGTGCCCGCGTTGATCGACAGCCCGGCGGGGAGCCCGGTGGCCGCGTAGGCCAGCGGGTCGCCGTCGGCGTCGGTGGCCTGGATCTGCAGGCCCACCGCGGCGCCGCGCTCGGTGGAGCGGTTGCCGGGGTTGGTCACGACGGGGTTGGCGTTGCCGGGCACGCCGAACGCGGCGTCGGTCACCAGGGCGTAGCGCTGCGGGCCCGCGGGGACGTTGTGGCCGCGCACCCGCACGGTCCACTCCCCCGCCGCCGGGTTCCGGAGGTGGACGTTCTCCAGGTTGTTGCGCCGGTCCGCGGCGCCGCCGGCCGCCGACCAGCCGCCTGAGAACACGTTGCCGCGGTAGAGCACGCCGCTGGGCGAGACCACCTCGAGGTCGAGGTCGTTGACCAGGCTGACCGCCGAGGTGGTGGCGGCCTCCTTGTCGGAGTACGCCAGCGTGATCTTCAGCGGGCTCCCCGGGACGACGTTGTGACGCGTCTCGGACACCCCGCCGGTGGCCAGGCCCGCGGCCTCGTCGGCGAAGCGGGCGGTGCCCGCGGTCGCCTTGTCCAGGTTCACCAGGCCCCAGCCCTCGTGGGCGTTGGGCACCGGCAGGTCGTTGTCGTCGGCGCCGTCGCCGTTCTCGTCGAGCAGGTCGGTCGCGCTGTTGACGAGGGTGCCCTTCACCAGCGCGGCCGAGGCGTCGGTGGAGTGGTGCTCCTTGTAGAAGTCCCGCACCACCGCGGCCCCGCCCGCCGCGAGCGGGTTCGACATCGACGTGCCGCTGAAGTACTTGTAGTCGTCGTTCAGCGGGAAGCCGTAGCCGTCGTGCTGCGCCACGCCGGTCGTCGGGTTGACCGTGCCGTCGTACTGCTGCTGGTGCGCGTCGGAGTAGCCGGACACGATCCAGGAGCCGGGCGCGACGACGTCGGGCTTGATGCGCCCGTCGTCGGTCGGGCCGCGGCTGGAGAAGGCGGCCACCTGCTGCGGGTTGCCCGTCTGCGGGTCGGACCGGATCGGGTTGGCCGGGTAGTCCGACGACCACCAGTCACCCCAGGTGGGGATGACGTTGGCGCCGCCCGCCTGCAGGCACGACCGGTTGCCCATGGTGGTGCGCTCGTTCGCGCCCTGCGCCTGGTAGGTCAGCGACGGGTCGCAGGGCGATGTGGCCTTGCCGTTCTCCGACGCGCCGACGGACAGCACGTTCTTCGCGGTGGCGGGGGCGCCGGTGGAGTCGGTGTCGATGACCCCGTCGCCGTTGGCGTCGGCGCCCGCGTTGCCCGCGGAGAAGGTGATGAGCATGTCGCGGTGCTCGTTGACGAACTTGTCGGCATAGCGGGAGTCCTCGGTGTAGACGCCCGCCATGTCCGAGCCCCACGAGTTCGCGTGGATGCGCGCGCCCCCGTCGTAGGCCTGCTGGAACAGCTGCCCGAGGTCGGTCGGGATGCCGAGCAGGTAGTAGCCGTCGCTGTACTGCCACGCGCAGTCGCCGACGAAGTCGACGTAGTCCTCGATCGCCTGGAACACCAGGCGGGCCGAGGACGCCGCCGCCCTGCCCCGGCCGTCGGCCATGCCGTCGCCGACCGCTGAGACCGCCACGTGGGTGCCGTGGCCGCTGTCGACGTCCTGGGCGCCATCGGGCCGCACGTCGTAGCAGCCGGTGGCGTCCGCGCCCGCCCAGGCGTGGATGGCCTGGACGCGGGCGGTGGGGATGTCCGGGTGCCCGGTGGCGGCTGTTCCGCCGCCGAGCCCGGTGTCGGCGACCGCGACGACCTGGGTGGAGCCGTCGTAGCCGCGCGCGTTGGCCTGTCCGCCGCGCATGATGGTGCCCGCGGCGTGCTCGTTGTGCTTCTCGTGGACGCGGAACCGGTCGATGACGGCCACGCCCTCGATCCCCGCCACGCTCGTGGCCTGGTCGGGGGTGGCGGCCAGCAGCAGGGTGGCCTCGCCCGCCAGGCTGACCACGGCGCCGGTCGCCGTCGCGGCCTCGCGGACCTCGGCGAGGTCGGCGTCCTTCTCGGCGCGGACCTCGTAGACGGCGGGCTCACCCTGGGCGATCTCGGCCCTGGCCGCCGCCGTCACCTTCCAGGCCGCCTGGTAGCGGCCGACCCAGCGCACACCGGGCAGGGTCGCCGCCCGCCGCGCCTGGCCCGGGTTCATCCGGACCTTGAACGCGAGGTCGGGCACGTACTCGACGAGCCGCGCGCCCAGCGCGGTCAGCCCCGCCTTCCAGTCCTCGCGGACCGGTCCGGCGAACTGCACCAGCCAGGAGCCGCGCTCGGTGGCGCCGAGGCCGTTGGCCTGGTTGGCGGACACCGTGCTCGGGTGGAACTCCCCGCTCACGAGGCGGATCGGCGCCTCGGCGGGCTCCGCGGCCTGGCCCGCGGCACTGCCGCCCGCCAGGGCGGCGCCGACGAGCGCGGGGACAACGGCGAGAACGGCGAGCCGTCTCGGCCTGGAACGCGGCATGGTGCTTCCTCGGGTTACGCAGGGTGGTCCGGACACCCGATATATCACCCGATCGAGCGAATCCGTTGACGGGCACTATGGCCCGTCCGCACCCCGCCGATCCCATCCCGGATGCCCATAACATCTACGCGACCTGCGGAAACAACAGCTTTCTTGATCCAGACGTAACGTAGCGCCAGTGAGCGGCACCACTGCTTGCCCCTACTCCTCCGGAGCAGGCGGGAGCTCCACGTCCTCGATCGGCTTGGCCGGGGACTCGGCGGCGCCCTCCACCGGTGTGTCCGTGGGCAGCAGGGCGGTCAGGGCCGCGCCGGTAATCCGCCGGAAGGCGCGCGTCGGGCGGTGGCGGTCCAGGACCGCGACCTCCAGCTTGTCCACCGCGAGCGGGGTGCCCTGGCCGTTGGCCCCGCCCGCGCTGAAGGCCTTGATCGCCGTGGCGACGGCGTCGCCGAGGGCGATGCCGTCGGTGAAGGTCTCCTTCAGCGACGCGATGATCGGGTCGGTCTGGCCGCCCATCACCAGGAACTGGGGCTCGTCGACGATGGAGCCGTCGTAGGTGAGGCGGTAGAGCTGGTCCTGGGCCGGGGTCGTGCCGACCTCGGCCACGCACAGCTCGACCTCGAGCGGCTTGACCTGCTCGGTGAAGAAGGTGCCGAGGGTCTGGGCGTAGACGTTGGCCAGCTGCCGGGCGGAGACGTCGCGGCGGTCGTAGGAGTAGCCCCACAGGTCCACGTGCCGGATGCCGCCGCGGCGCAGGCTCTCGTACTCGCTGTAGCGGCCCGCGGCGGCGAAGCCGATGCGGTCGTAGATCTCGGAGACCTTGTGCAGCGTGGCCGAGGGGTTCTCGGCCACGAACAGCACGCCGTCGGAGTACTTGAGCGCGACGACACTGCGGCCTCGGGCGATGCCCTTGCGGGCGTACTCCGAGCGGTCGCGCATCAGCTGCTCGGGGGAGGCGTACAGCGGCATCGTCACGACAGTGGGCTCCTTGTCTTACGGGAGAAGGGTCTTACAGGAGAAGGGGAACGATCGGGTCAGCCGCGCGGGCGGTCGGACCGCTCGGTGACCACGGCCTGGGCGACCGCGGCCGTCTCGGCCTCGGCCAGGCGCACCGCGCCCTGCTCGGCGGTGATGGTGACGATGCTGGGGTAGATCCGCCGGGCCAGGTCCGGGCCGCCGGTGGCGGAGTCGTCGTCGGCGGCGTCGAACAGGGCCTCGACGGCGATGCGCACGGCCCGCTCGCGGTCGCTGTCGGGGTCGTAGAGCTTCTTCAGCGCCGACTTGGCGAAGTTCGAGCCCGAGCCGACGGCGTGGAAGCCCGCCCGCTCCTCGTACCGGCCGCCGGTGACGTCGAAGGACACGATCCGGCCCGCGTGCGCCGGGTCGGCGGCGTCGACGTCGTAGCCGACGAACAGCGGGACGACGGCCAGGCCCTGCAGGGCGACGGGGAGGTTGTTGCGGACCATGCTGGCCAGCTTGTTCGTCTTGCCGTCCAGGGACAGCGAGACGCCCTCGATCTTCTCGTAGTGCTGCAGCTCGACGGCGTAGAGGCGGACCATCTCCACCGCCAGGCCCGCCGTGCCCGCGATGCCGACCGACGAGTAGGCGTCGGTGACGTACACCTTCTCGATGTCCCGCTGCGCGATCAGGTTGCCCGCGGTGGCCCGCCGGTCACCGGCGATGAGGACGCCGCCGGAGAAGGCGACGGCGACGATCGTGGTGCCGTGCGGGATGTCCGGCGGGGCGGTCCCGACCGCGCGGTTGCCGGGCAGCAGCTCCGGGGCCTGGACGCGCAGGAAGTCGGTGAACGACGACGTGCCTGCCGAGAGGTACGCGGCGGGCAGTGCCGTGCCGGACTGCCCTCGGGACGAGGTGTGATCCATGCCTGCTTTCGTTTCGGTCGCGGGGCGGGGCCTGGCGGGGAGCGGCTACTGGCCGCCCTTCTGGACGTACGCGCGGACGAAGTCCTCGGCGTTCTCCTCGAGGACGTCGTCGATCTCGTCCAGGATCGCGTCGGTGTCGTCGCTGAGCTTTTCCCGGCGCTCCTGGCCCGCCGCGGTGGTGTCGTCGGCACCCTCGTCGCCGTCGCCGCCGCCCTGGCGCTGCGTCTGCTCCTGGGACATCTCGCCTCCCGGTCATCTGGCCTATACCGAACAGTACCCAGCAGGACCGACTTTCGTCGCGGTCCCCGGCGGGACCGAGATCGAAATTCGCCCTCAGTGAACGCCGCTAGCGACGCGCTCCGGTGAGCGCGTCGACCAGTTCCTCGGCGGTGTTGGCCGCGTCGAGCAGAGCCCCGACGTGGGCCTTGGTCCCGCGCAGGGGCTCCAGGGTCGGGATGCGGACCAGGGACTCGCGGCCGAGGTCGAAGATGACCGAGTCCCACGACGCCGCCGCGATCGCGTTCGGGTAGCGCTCCAGGCAGCGGCCGCGGAAGTAGGCGCGGGTGTCCGAGGGCGGGGTGGTGATCGCCGCGCGCACCTCCTCCTCGCTGACCAGGCGCTTCATCGAGCCGCGGGCCACCAGGCGGTTGTAGAGGCCCTTGTCCAGGCGCACGTCGGAGTACTGCAGGTCGACCAGGTGCAGCCGGGGCGAGGACCAGGCCAGGCCGTCGCGCGAGCGGTAGCCCTCCAGCAGGCGCAGCTTGGCGGGCCAGTCCAGCCGGTCGGCGCACTCCAGGGGGTCGCGGGCCAGCGCGTCGAGGATCTTGCCCCAGTTGTCGAGGACGTCGAGGGACACCCGGTCGATGTCGGCGCGGCCCAGCTTCTCGGCGACCAGCTCGTGGTAGGCGAACTGGATGTCCAGGCCGGAGTACTTGCGGCCGTTGGCCAGCTCGACCTTGGTCTTGAGGGTGGGGTCGTGGCTGATCTGGTGGACCGCGCGCACCGGGTCGGCGAGCTTGAGGTGGTCGAAGCGCACGCCCGCCTCGATGAGGTCGAGCACCAGCGCGGCCGTGCCCACCTTGAGGTAGGTCGACATCTCGGCCAGGTTCGCGTCGCCGATGATCACGTGCAGGCGGCGGTACTTGTCGGCGTCGGCGTGCGGCTCGTCGCGGGTGTTGATGATGCCGCGCTTGAGGGTGGTCTCCAGGCCGACCTCGACCTCGATGTAGTCGGCGCGCTGGGAGAGCTGGAAGCCCGCGTCCTCCCCCGCCACGCCGAGCCCGACCCGGCCGGAGCCGCAGATCACCTGCCGGGAGGCGAAGAACGGGGTCAGCCCGGCGATCACCGCGGTGAACGGGGTGTTGCGCGCCATCAGGTAGTTCTCGTGGGTGCCGTAGCTGGCGCCCTTGCCGTCGACGTTGTTCTTGTAGAGCTGCAGGCGGGGCTGCCCCGGCACGGTGGCCGCGCGCATGGCGGCCTCCTCCATCACCCGCTCCCCCGCCTTGTCCCAGATCACCGCGTCGCGCGCGTTGGTCACCTCGGGGGCGGAGTACTCCGGGTGGGCGTGGTCGACGTAGAGCCGGGCGCCGTTGGTGAGGATGACGTTGGCCGCGCCGAGGTCCTCGACGTCGGGGTCGGAGGGGGCCAGTCCGGGCGCCCCGAGGTCGAACCCGCGCGCGTCCCGCAGCGGCGACTCCACCTCGTAGTCCCATCGTGCCCGCCGCGCGCGGGGGATGTCCGCCGCCGCGGCGTAGGCCAGCACGACCTGGGTCGATGTCAACACCGGGTTGGCCGTCGGGTCGCCCGGCACGGAGATGCCGTACTCGACCTCGGTTCCCATGATCCGCCGCATACCGCCACCCTACGGTGCCGGCCCGGCACACCGGTGGTGAGCCGGGCCGGGAAGGGCAGGATGGGAGAGGTGAGCGCGCGGGAGTTGGTGGCTTTGTACGACGCCGCAGGCCAGGCGGTCGGGTCGGCGACCAGGGCGCGGATGCGCGCCGAGGGCCTGTGGCACGCGGCGACGGCCGTCCTGGTCCGCTCCGGCGACGGCGAGCGGGTCTACGTGCACCGCCGCACCGACACCAAGGACGTCTTCCCCGGCCTGCACGACTGCGCGGCGGGCGGCGTGGTGGGCGCGGGCGAGGACCCGGCGGCGGCCGCGGAGCGGGAGCTGGCCGAGGAGTACGGCGTGCGCGGGGTGGAGCTGACCCCGGTGTTCACCATGCGGGTCGAGCTGCCGCCGGTGCGCACGCACCTCCACGCCTACGAGACCCGCTGGGACGGCCCGATCGTCCCGCAGGCGAGCGAGATCGCCGAGGGCTGGTGGATGCCGCTGGAGGAGCTGCGCGCCCGGCTGGCGGGCCGGGAATGGCCGTTCGTGCCCGACAACCGCCTCGTGATGGAGCGCTGGTTCGCGCTCCAGGGGTGAGCCCTGACTACTCCCGGTCCAGCGCGGCCGCCGCGAGCGGGGCGATCCTGGTGATGGCCGCGCCCGCCCGGTCGGTGCTCGCCGCCTTGACCACGATGACGGTCAGCAGGCCGTCCTTGGCCACGGCGGCCCCGCAGCCGGGGTCCGCCGCGGCGACCACGCACCAGCTGTACCGGTCGTCGCCCAGCTCGCCCAGCTCGGGGCCATCGGAGAGGGTGGAACCCGGCTCGCCGACGCAGGTGCCCGCCGCGCGCATCTCCACGATCCGCTCGGCGGCGTCGGGCAGGACGTGCACCGTCTGCTCCATGGTCGACCCGCTCGGGTAGGCCCAGGAAGCGCCGGTCTCGGGAGCGCAGGCGGGCGCGGCGTCGGAGGAGTAGGAGGCGGACTCGACGCCCTCCCCGGCCAGGTCCTGGGGGCCGAGCAGCGCGCTCGCCGCGTCGACGCTGGGCGCCGCCGAGGTCGTCGTGGCCACCGGGGGCGTGGTTGTCGTGGTGACCGCCGCGGGCGCGGCTTGGCCCCCGGTGAGCTCCGCGGGCGCGGTCGTGCCCTCGGTGGTGGGGTCGTCGTAGTAGGTGTAGAGGTTGTTCGCCCGCCCAGAACAGGCGGTGACCAGCAATAACACCGCGGCGGGCGCGAGCGCTCGGCGGAGCACGGATCTCCCGGAGATCGACAGCGACACGGCAGCGAAACTTACCGGTGCCCGGTGTCGGCCGGTGAGCCGGGACCGGCGCGCCTGTCCCCGTCAGTCCTGTCCCCGTCAGTCCTAGCCCCGTCAGTCCAGACCGGTCAGTCCAGACCGGTCAGTCCCAGACCAGCCGGGACCGGTCGGTCCAGTACCGGCGGGCGTCCTGGGACAGGTCGGGCAGGTCGAGAGTGGCCGGGAGGTCCAGCGCACGCAGGTTGGCGCTCAGCTGGGCGAGGCTGGTCGGGCCGAGCAGGACGCTGTCGGCCCAGGGCTGGGCCGCCGCGGCGGCCAGGGCGACCGCGTCGGGGCCGACGCCGTGGCGGTCGGCGACCTCGCGGACCGCCGCGGGCGGGGTCGCCGCGAGCCTGCCGTTGGCCAGGGCCTCCTTGACCGTGACGTGCGCGCCCCCGGCGTGGGCCTCCGCCAGGGCCTGCCCCGCCGAGGTCTCCAGCAGGTTCCAGGTGGACTGCACCGCGGTGAAGACCCGCACGCCCGCCCGCTCCAGCGCCACGCCGCGGCGGATGGCCTCGGGCTGCGCGGGACCGGAGGTCGAGAACCCCAGCCGCTGCCCGGAGGCCGCCAGCTCGGCCAAGGCGTCGAGCAGCGCGTCGTCGGTGAACAGCGGGCTGTCCGGGGTCAGGGAGTGCACCTGGTACAGCGCCACGTCCAGCAGGCCGCGGTCTCGGCGAGCTGGGTCCGGAACCGCTGGAGGGTGTGCTCCTTGACCTCGTGCACCGCCGCGTCGACCCGCCACTGCCCGACGTAGGCGTAGCCCCACTTCGAGGAGACCTCGACGTCGGAGCGCCCGCGCGAGGCCAGCCAGCCCGCCAGGAACTCCTCGGCGAGCCCGTACGAGCGGGCCACGTCCACCCGGCGCACACCCGCGGCGTGGGCGGCGTCCAGCACCGCCCAGGTGAGCGCCCGCAGCGACAGCACGCCGCGGTCGGCGGGCAGGTCGCGGCCGAGGTTGAGGTAGGCGGGCCTGCCGAGCGCGGCGAGGCCAAGGCCGAACCTGCTGATCGAGGGCACGGGGACAGATTATGCGCGTCGGCCCCGGGAACCGCTGGGGTTCCCGGGGCCGACGCGTGGGGTGCCTAGAGGTACTGGCCGGTGTTGCTGGCGGTGTCGATCGCCCGGCCCGCCTCCTGGTTCTTGCCGGTCACCAGGGTGCGGATGTAGACGATGCGCTCGCCCTTCTTGCCCGAGATCCGGGCCCAGTCGTCCGGGTTGGTCGTGTTGGGCAGGTCCTCGTTCTCGGCGAACTCGTCGACGATGGCGTCCAGCAGGTGCTGCACGCGCAGACCGCGCTGCTGGGTCTCCAGCACCGCCTTGATCGCCGACTTCTTCGCCCGGTCCACGATGTTCTGGATCATGGCCCCGGAGTTGAAGTCCCGGAAGTACAGGATCTCCTTGTCACCGTTGGCGTAGGTGACCTCCAGGAACCGGTTGTCCTCGGTCTCCTCGTACATGCGCTCGACGGTGTGCTGGATCATGGCGTCGAGGCAGGCCCGGGTGTCGCCGCCGAACTCGGCGAGGTCGTCGGCGTGGATGGGCAGGGTGGCGGTGAGGTACTTGGAGAAGATGTCCCGTGCCGCCTCGGCGTCCGGCCGCTCAATCTTGATCTTCACGTCGAGCCTGCCGGGTCGCAGGATCGCCGGGTCGATCATGTCCTCGCGGTTGGAGGCGCCGATGACGATGACGTTCTCCAGGCCCTCGACACCGTCGATCTCACTGAGCAACTGCGGCACGATCGTGGTCTCGACGTCGGAGGACACGCCGCTGCCGCGGGTGCGGAAGATCGAGTCCATCTCGTCGAAGAACACGATCACCGGAGTGCCCTCGGACGCCTTCTCACGCGCCCGCTGGAAGATCAGCCGGATGTGCCGCTCGGTCTCGCCGACGAACTTGTTGAGCAGCTCAGGGCCCTTGATGTTGAGGAAGTAGGACTTGGCGTCGGCCGGAGAGGAGTCACCGCGCGCCGCGGCGACCTTCTTGGCCAGGGAGTTCGCCACGGCTTTGGCGATGAGCGTCTTGCCGCAGCCGGGCGGGCCGTAGAGGAGCACGCCCTTGGGGGGACGCAGCTCGTACTCGGCGAAGAGGTCCTTGTGCAGGAACGGCAGTTCGACGGCGTCGCGGATCTGCTCGATCTGCCGGAACAGGCCGCCGATGTCGGCGTAGTCGACATCGGGCACCTCTTCCAGCACCAGGTCCTCGACCTCCGCCTTGGGCACCCGCTCGTAGGCGTAGCCGGACTTGGCGTCCACCAGCAGCGAGTCGCCCGGCTTGAGCGGCGCGCTGAACAGCGGGTCGGCCAGCCAGACCACGCGCTCCTCGTCGGCGTGGCCGACGACCAGCGCCCTGGTCGGCTGTTGCTCGCCGTCGATGGTGAGCAGCTCGCGCAGCGCGCAGACCTCGCCCGTGCGCTCGAAGCCACCTCCCTCGACGACCGTGAGCGCCTCGTTGAGCCGCACCGACTGGCCCCGGCGCAGGTCCTCGCCCTCGACCGCGGGAGACACGGAGACCCGCATCTTGCGCCCCGCGGTGAACACGTCGACCGTGCTGTCCTCATGACGCTCGAGGAAGACGCCGTACCCGCTGGGCGGTTGCGCCAAGCGGTCGACCTCCTCGCGCAGGGCGAGCAGTTGGCCGCGGGCTTCCCGCAGCGTGTCGACCAGCTTGGTGTTCCGCTCTGTGAGCTGGTTCACCCGCTCCGTCGCCTCGGCCAACCGTTGCTCCACCAGCCGCGAATGCCGCGGCGATTCCGTCAGTTTCCGGCGCAGCAGGGCGACTTCCTCTTCCAGGAATCGGACCTGCGCGGCGGTCGAGCGGTCTTCGCGCTCGCCATCAGGGCCGGGCATGTCACCATGCTGATCGTCGGCATCTTCAGGCCGACTGCCGGGACGATCGTGCTGCATGTCGGCACCTCCTCCCGAACTCGTACCCACTACGGTACCGGCGATCACCGTCAACAACAGAGCATCCTTGGGCCGGAACCGGCGTGTCACCGGACCGCAACACCCGCTCGGCGGCAGCCACTGGGCCGTTCCGGTACGAGGGGGAACCCGGGGACCGCTACCGTGCGTCGGTGTATTAGGCCACTTGCGCCGCCGTTTCGCACTCCCATTCACCGCGATCGACCGGGGACGACGTGACCGGCGGCGGTGTCGGGGGCCGCGGACGCGACCCATACGATGACCACACCACCAGACGAGTCCAGAGGCCGAGCATGACCTACCCACCCCAGCAGCCGGGTCCGTACGGGGGGCCACCGCCGCAGGGCTACGGTCACCACCCCTGGCAGGGCCAGCACCCCGGCGGGTACCCGCCACCTCCTCCCCCGGAGGAACCGCAGCGCAATGTGGGCAAGATCGTCGCGATCGTCGCCATCGCGGTGCTGCTTGTCGGCGGCGTCGGGGCGGGTGTGTACTTTCTCACCCGCGAGGCGGGGCCGACCATGTCGGCCGACTCCACCGCGCCGGGACCGGCGTCCACCTCGGAGGCCGAGCAGGAACCGGCGGTCGGGCCCGAGGCCGTCGTCGAGGAGTACATCACCGCCTACGAGACCAAGAGCTTCGCCGCGGTCACCGAGGAGGCGTGCGCGGCCTACAAGAAGAAGTACGGCATGAACACCGCCCAGCTGGAGAGCCAGCTGGCGAAGTACGCGATCACCGGCACCGCCCAGGGCGCGCCCGTGATCAAGGACGAGGTCGCCACCGCGCGCATCGCCCTCGAGCTGGCCGACGGCGCCGACGTGAACAACGTCGACATCGAGATCAAGATCGTCAAAGAAGACGGCGAGTGGCGGTTCTGCGGGGAGGAAACGGCCTGACCGCGCCACCCCTTCGCACCATCTCCACACACCCTGAGCGGCGATCCGAGGAGTCGGGCCCCATGACCACCCCACCCCAGCAGCCTGGCCCGTACGGCCAGAACCCCTACGGCCAGCAGCCCGACCCGTACGGTCAGCCGCAGCCCGGCTACCCGCAGCCCGCGTACGGCCAGCAGCCCGGCTATGACCCCAACCAGCCCTACGGCCAGCAGCCCGGCTATGACCCCAACCAGCCCTACGGCCAGCAGCCCGGTTACGACCCCAAGCAGCCCTATGGCCAGCCCGGCTACGATCAGACCCAGCAGTACGGCTACGGCCAGCAGCCCTACGGCCAGCCCGGCTACGGCGGCGAGCCGCCCAAGAACAACACCGGCAAGGTCATCGCCATCGTCGCGATCGCCCTGCTGGTCCTCGTGGGCGCCGGGGTCGGGGTCTACTTCCTGACCAAGGACAGCAAGCCGACCGCGGGCGGCGGCACGAGCACGACGGCGCAGCGCACCACGGAGCGCACGACCGAAGAGGAGACCACGACCCGGGAGACCTCCACCGAGGAGACGACCACCGGGTCCGGCGGCGGCGGTGGCGGCAGCGGTGGCGGAGGGGGCGGCGCGGACCTCGCCGCCGCGGCCGAGGAGTACGCCCAGGCGGTCAACGACCAGGACGAGTCCGCGGCCAAGGCCCTGACCTGCGAGGGCAAGGAGCCGGGCATCATGTACACCAGCGTCGTCCCGGGCGACGGCAAGGTGGAGATCACCGGCGAGCCCGACGTCTTCGGCGAGAACGGCAGCGTTGACGCCGAGGTCACCATCCCCGGTGGCGGCGCGCCGATCCCCTTTCCGATGCTGTTCGAGAAGAGCGCCTCCGGCTGGTGCATCTCGCTCTGAGCAGAGCGGCAGTGGTACGACCTGTGGCGGCCCGTCCGGTGGACGGGCCGCCACAGGCGTCTCTCAGCCCTTGCTCGGCCTGCGCTGCGGCCGGGGCGCGGTGACGCCGTCGGCCAGGCGGCGGGTGGTCAGCAGGAACGCGGTGTGGCCGATCATCCGGTGCTCGGGGCGCACGGCCAGCCCGACCACGTGCCACGGGCGGATCAGCGTCTCCCAGGCGGTCGGCTCGGTCCAGCACTGCTGCTCGCGCAGCGCCTCGGTGACCTTGGACAGCTGCGTCGTCGTGGCCACGTAGGTCACCAGGACCCCGCCGGGGATGAGGTTGGCCGCGACGGTGGGCAGGACGTCCCACGGGGACAGCATGTCCAGCACGATCCGGTCGACCTCGCCGGTGTGCGTGACCAGGTCGGCGACGGTGAGCGTCCAGTTCGGCGGGTGCTCGCCGTAGAACTCCACGACGTTGCGGACGGCGTGGACGGCGTGGTCCTCGCGGACCTCATAGGACGTCACCGTCCCCTCCGGACCGACCGCGCGCAGCAGCGAGCAGGTCAGGGCGCCGGAGCCCGCGCCCGCCTCCAGCACGCGCGCGCCGGGGAAGATGTCGCCCTGCATGACGATCTGGGCGGCGTCCTTGGGGTAGATGACCTGCGCGCCGCGGGGCATGGAGAGCACGTAGTCCGACAGCAGGGGCCGCAGGGCGAGGTAGCCGGTGCCGACGGCGGAGGTCACGACCGAGCCCTCGGGCAGTCCGATGAGGTCGTCGTGGGCCAGGGCGCCGCGGTGCGTGTGGTACTTCTCCCCCGGGGCCAGCACCAGCGTGTAGTGCCGTCCCTTCGGGTCGGTGAGCTGTACCCGGTCCCCTGCCCGGAAGGGACCGCTGATCCTGCGCGTCACCCGGCGTCCTCGCTTTCCGCGACTACAAAACCGGGCCATGCTCGCAGAGCGCGACCCGGGCCCGTCAGGCAGCCCCGTCAGCCAGCCCCGTCGAGGGCGGCGCGCAGGTCGTCGCGGTGCAGCACTCCTGATGGCCTGCCCTCGTCGTCGACCACCACGAACTGCCACGCCGCGGTCTCGCGGACGCGGTCGATGATCTCGTCCACCGGCTCGGAGGCCAGCAACACCGACTCCGGCCGGATCGGCTCGGCGGCCAGCTCGGCCGGGGAGAACGGCGAGGTGGCGGCCAGCCGCTCGGCGGCGGCCTGGTCGAGCAGCCCGGCGGCCACCCCGTCGGCGCGCACCAGCACGACGCCGCGCCCGGCGGAGGCGGCCAGCGCGTCGGCGACCGGGCTCTCCGCGGGCAGCTGGAGGATCGGCCGCACCAGGTCGGCCAGGCGCAGCCCGTCGGGCCAGTCCCGCCGTTCGGCGGCCAGCTCCCCGCCCGCGCCCGCCACGACGAACCACGCGGTGAACAGGCAGATCCCCAGCCGCAGCCAGCGGTCGGGGGCGTCGTCGACGACACCCCACAGCGCCCAGGCGACCAGCAGCCCGGCCACGACCCAGCCGCCGACCGCCGCCGCCTTGGTGCCGGTGGCGCGGCGGCCGGTGATCGCCCAGACGCCCGCGCGCAGCATCCGGCCGCCGTCGAGGGGCAGTCCCGGCAAGAGGTTGAACACGGCCACGGCGATGTTGGCGAAGGCGCACTCCAGCACGAGCAGCCACAGCGCGCCGCGCCCGGGCACGACGAGCACCAGCGCGCCGAACACCATCGCGAGCAGGATCGAGACCGCGGGGCCCGCCGCGGCGACGATGCCCTCGTGCGCGGGGCGGCGCGGCGCCCTGGCGATCTCGGAGAGCCCGCCGAGCAGGAACAGCCGCAGCCGCCGCACCGGCAGCCCGATGCGCAGCGCGGTGACGCAGTGGCCCAGCTCGTGGGCCAGCACGGAGAGCCCCAGCAGCACCGCGAACGCCGCGGCCAAGGCGATGGAGGACACGGCGGTGGCGCCGGGCAGCAGCCTGCCGACCAACGGGGCGTAGAGCACGATGATGGCGACCGCGCCCAGCCACCAGGACGGTGCGAGCACGACGGGGACGCCGCGGTAGCGGAACAGCAGGAGTCCGCCGCCGGGCGGGGCGAACAGCGCCGGGCTCGACATCGCCGCCAAGGGTACGGCCGGGGGTGTGGGATGGCGGTGATCCGCCCACCGCCACAGGAGCCGGGCACACGAGCCGGGCCGGACACCGTCGGTGGTCGACTATATGGTCGGGCCATGGTTCCCGAAGTCGCCTCCGGGCAGAGCGCAGGCCCCACGCCCACCACGGGGGTCTCCGGCGCCGTGGCCCCCGGCGCCGCGCCGCGCAGGCCCGCGCTGTCGCCTTCGCGCGCGGGGGACTTCAAGCAGTGCCCGCTGCTGTACCGCTTCCGCGCCATCGACAAGCTGCCCGAGACGCCCAGCCCGGCGCAGATGCGCGGCACGGTGGTGCACGCGGTGCTGGAGCGGCTCTTCGGCCTGCCGAGGCAGGAGCGGTGCCCGGAGCGGGCGCGGGAGCTGGTGGCGCCGACGTGGGCGCGGCTGCTGGGCGAGCAGCCGGAGCTGGCGGAGCTGTTCGCCGAGGACGCGGGCTGGCTGGACTCGGCGGGGACCCTGCTGGAGGGGTACTTCGAGCTGGAGGACCCGCGCAGGCTCGAGCCGGAGGCGTGCGAGCTGCTGGTGGAGACCGAGCTGCCCAGCGGCGTGCTGCTGCGCGGCTACATCGACCGGCTGGACGTGGCCCCGACCGGCGAGATCCGGGTGGTGGACTACAAGACCGGCGCGGCCCCCCGGGAGATCGGCGAGGGCAAGGCGCTGTTCCAGATGAAGTTCTACGCCCTGGCCCTGTGGCGGCTGCGCGGCGTCGTGCCGAGGCAGCTGCGGCTGATGTACCTGGCCGACCGCCAGTCCCTGGCCTACACCCCGGACGAAGCGGAGCTGACCCGCTTCGAGCGCACGCTCGACGCCATCTGGCAGGCCATCCTGCGCGCGGGGCGCACCGGCGACTTCCGCCCCAACCGGTCCCGGCTGTGCGGCTGGTGCTCGCACCAGGCCCACTGCCCCGAGTTCGGCGGCACCCCGCCCGCCTACCCCGGCTGGCCGGAGCCCGACCCGGGCGATGAGTCCCTTGTGGACAGGGCGGACTAGTGGGCGGACCAGTGGGCGCGGCGTTCTACGAACCCCTCGGCGACGGCCGCTTCGCCTCCACCGCCCACACGGCCGGCCCGTGGGCGGCCGAGAGCCAGCACGTCGGCCCGCCGTCGGCCCTGCTCGTCCGCGCGCTGGAGAACCTGCCCGCCCCCGCGCCCATGTCGATCGGCCGCGTGACGGTGGAGGTCCTGGGCCCGGTCCCGGTCGCCGACCTCACGGTCACCGCGTCGGTGGTCCGGCCCGGCCGCTCGGTCGAGCTGCTGCGCGCTGAACTCCACGCCGGGCTCCACGCCGGGGACAGGCCGGTGGCCACCTGCTCGGCCTGGCGGATGGCGTGCTCGGACACCGCCTCGGTCCGCACTCCCGACGGCGTTCCCCTGGCCCCGCCCGAGCAGGGCGTGCCCACCGGCCGCCCGGACGGCTGGGGCCCCGGGTACCTCGACGTCCTGGAGTGGCGCGCCCTCGTGGGCAACCTGGGCGAGCCGGGCCCGGCCACGGTCTGGGCGCGTCAGCGGGTGGACCTGGTGGCGGGCGAGACCCCCACCGGCCTCCAGCGCCTGATGGCCGTGGCCGACTCGGGCAACGGCGTCTCCGGCGTCCTGGACCCGCGCGAGTGGTACTTCATCAACACCGAGCTGACCGTCCACATCCACCGCGCGGTGCGGGGCGAGTGGGTGGGGATGGCCGCGCACACCGTCATCGGCACCGCGGGCACCGGCGCCGCGCACACCGTCCTGCACGACCTGGCAGGCCCCGTGGCCCGCGGCGCCCAAGCCCTGCTCGTCCGGCCTCGGTAGGCCGTGTTTCAGGTGTGGGGCGCGGCTATGACGTGCTCCACACCTGAAACACGGCCCAGCCAACGCGGAGCACCCAGCCGCTCCCGTGAGGAGCGACTGGGTGCGGTGTTCGCTTGGGTCAGAGCCTGCAGGAGCGGATGTCGGAGGCCAGCACGGCTTTCGCGCCCAGGGCGGCGAGGTGGTCCATGGTGCCGTTGACGTCCTTCCTCGGCACCATCGCCCGCACCGCCACCCAGTCGGCGCTGGCCAGCGGGGCGACCGTGGGCGACTCCAGGCCCGGGGTGATCTTGATGGCCGCCTCCAGCAGGGACTTGGGGCAGTCGTAGTCCAGCATCATGTACTGCTGGGCGAAGACCACGCCCTGCAGGCGGGCAGTGAGCTGGTCGCGGGCGGCCGACGGCGGGGCGGTGCCGCGCTCCACGAGCACCGCCTCCGACACGCAGATCGGGTCGCCGAAGGCGACCAGGTTGTGCTGGCGCAGGGTCCGGCCGGAGCCCACCACGTCGGCGACGGCGTCGGCCACGCCGAGCTGGATGGAGATCTCCACCGCGCCGTCGAGGCGGATCACCTCGGCGGTGAGGCCGTGGCGGGCGAGGTCGTCGGCGACGAGCCGCGGGTAGCTGGTGGCCAGGCGCTTGCCCGCCAGGTCGGCGACCTTCCAGTCGTGGCCCGCGGGCCCCGCGTAGCGGAAGGTGGAGCCGCCGAAGCCGAGGGCGAGGCGCTCGGTGACCGGGGCACGGGAGTCCAGGGCCAGGTCGCGGCCGGTGATGCCCAGGTCGAGCTCGCCCGAGCCGACGTAGATGGCGATGTCCTTGGGGCGCAGGAAGAAGAACTCGACCTCGTTGTTGGGGTCGATGACGGTCAGGTCGCGGGGCTCGTGGCGCCTGCGGTAGCCGGCCTCGGCGAGCATGTCGGACGCGGCGGCGGCGAGGGCGCCTTTGTTCGGGACTGCGACGCGCAGCATGGGGTGCTCCAGCGGGAGGGGTGGGACAGGACGGCCGGGACCACCTCAGAGATGTCGGTACACGTCCCGCAGGCTCAGGCCGCGACCGAGCATGAGCACCTGCACCCGGTACAGCAGCTGGGAGACTTCCTCGGCCAAGCGCTCATCGGACTCGTGCTCGGCGGCGATCCACACCTCGCCTGCCTCCTCGAGCACCTTCTTGCCCTGGGCGTGCACACCCGCGTCCAGCGCGGCCACGGTGCCCGAGCCAGCGGGCCGGGTCGTGGCGCGGTCGCTGAGCTCGGCGAACAGCTCGTCGAACGTCTTCACGTTTGCCAATCCTTCCATCCCCGCGCCCGGCTCACCCCACCAGGGCCACCGCGGCGCCCAACCCGCCGAGCAGCAGGCACAGCGGCGAGTACAGGCGCACGTCCCAGCGCGCGAACTCGGTGTCCCCGCCCGCCGACGCCGCCAGCCCGCCCAGCCCGCGGGCCAGCAGCACCGCGGCCACTCCCCCGGCGCCGACGGCGGCCGCCCACCACGGGCCCGGCGCGTCGAGCAGACCGCCGCGCGCGGCCATCAGGTACGCCGCGACGGCCAGCAGGACGACCACGCCGAAGGTCATCGCCCTGCTCGGCAGCCGCTCGACCCCCACCCCGACGACCCGCCGGGCGAACTCCTCGGGCGTGCGCAGCGGCCACGGCGAGAACATCCACACCACGTGCAGAGCACCGACCAGCACCAGCGCGATCACGACCACCCACACGACGACGGTCATCAGCCGACTCCTTCCATACACCCCTGTATGGTCATCCGTACAGTACTGTATGGAGATGCCCAAGCCCAGGTTGAGCCGGGAGAGCTGGATCACCGCCGCGCTACAGGCGCTGGCCGCCGGTGGGGTCGGCGCGGTCGCCGTTGACCCGCTGGCGACCCGGCTCGGGGTGACCCGCGGCAGCTTCTACTGGCACTTCGCCGACCGGCGGGCCCTGCTGGAGGCCGCGCTCGACTGGTGGGAGCGGGAGGGCACGACCGCGGTGATCGAGCAGGTCGAGGCGATCGCCGACCCGCGCGCGCGGCTGGCCCGGCTGTTCCGCGTCGCGGTGACCGAGGACCCGACCGACGGCCTGGAGGCCGCGCTGGTCGCCCACGCCGACGACCCGGTCGTCGCGCCCGTGCTGCACCGCGTCACCGAGCGCCGCGTCGCCTACCTGGCCGGGGCGTACGCCGCCGCGGGCGCCGAGGACGCCGAGGACCGCGCGCGGGTCGCCTACGCCACCTACGTCGGCTGGATGGTGCTGCGCCGCGCGGTCCCGCCGTCCACTCCCGACACCGCCGTCGACTACCTGATCGGCGCGCTGCTGCCCTGACGCACGGCGGCCAGCACCGCGATGTCCACCCCGACAAGGCTTTCCCGCAGCACCCGCCGCTCCCCCGGCTCGACGTCCACATCGCACGGCACCACGAGCACCGCGCAGCCCGCGGCCACCGCCGACGCCGTCCCGGTCGGGGAGTCCTCGACCGCGACAGCCGCCGCGGCGTCCACTCCGAGCAGACGCGCCGCCCGCAGGTACGGCTCGGGCAGCGGTTTGTTCATGCCGTCGACCTCGTCGCCGCACACGGTCACGTCGAAGTGCTCGCGGCCGATGAAGTCCAGCGCGATCTCCGTCAGCGCCCGCTGTGTCGAGGTGACCAGCGCCGTGGGCACGCCCGACTCGCGCACGGCGCGCAGCGCTTCGACCGCGCCGGGCCGGAACCGCAGGTCGGTGGCGAACAGGTCCGTCATGCGCCGGTCGATCCAGGCCATCGCCTCGCGCACCTCGGCCTCGCCCGGCTCGATGCCCGCCGCGCCGAACAACAGCGCCATCGTGGTCGGGATGTTCGAGCCGACCATGGCGCCGCGCGTCTCCTTCGACAGCGGCGCGCCGAGCTTGTCGGCGTACTCGTAGAGCGGGATGTCCCACAGCTTCTCGGAGTCCAGCAGCGTGCCGTCCATGTCCCACAGCACGGCGGCGGGCGTGGTCAACCGGTCCTCCATCAGATCAGCCAGGCACAACTGCCCGCCACGGTACCCGGGTCGTAGGCTTGCCCGGTGAACCACGAGGACCCGCCCCAGGCCGACGCCCGACTCGACCGCCCGGACCTGGACGAACCGGTACTCGTGGCGGCCTTCGAGGGCTGGAACGACGCCGGGGACGCCGCCACGACGGCCGTCGAGCACCTGCAGCTGACCTGGGACGCCACCCCCCTGCTCGAACTGGACCCGGATGACTACTACGACTTCCAGGTCAGCAGGCCCACGGTCCGGATGATCGACGGTGTCACCCGCAGGGTCGAGTGGCCGACCACCCGGCTGTCGGTGTGCCGCCCGCCGGGCTCGCGCCGCGACGTGGTCCTGGTGCACGGCATCGAGCCGAACATGCGCTGGCGCAAGTTCTGCGCCGAACTGCTGGGCCACGTCGAGGATCTCGGTGTCACGACGGTGGTGACCCTGGGCGCGCTGCTGGCCGACACCCCGCACACCCGTCCCGTCCCGGTCACCGGCACCGCCTACGACGCCGAGTCCGCCGCCCGCTTCGGGCTGGAGCGCTCGCGGTACGAGGGCCCGACGGGCATTGTCGGCGTCTTCCAGGACGCGTGCGTGCGCGCGGGTGTTCCCGCCATCTCCATCTGGGCCGCGGTGCCGCACTACGTCTCCCAGCCGCCCTCCCCCAAGGCGACCCTCGCGCTCCTGCACCGGGTCGAGGAGGTGCTCGACGTCGAGGTCCCGCTGGGCACCCTGCCCGAGCAGGCCGAGGAGTGGCAGCGCACGGTCAGCGAGATGGCCGAGGAGGACGAGGACGTCCGCAACTACGTGCGCGCCCTCGAGGAGCGCGGCGACGCCGAGGACACCCTCGGGGAGACCAGCGGCGAGACCATCGCCGCGGAGTTCGAGCGCTACCTGCGCCGCCGCGGTCCGGGCCGGGGCCAGTCCGGCCCCGGCCCCACCGGCATCTAGACCCGGGCAGCCAAACCACCCGGCAGTTAAGTCACCCGGCAGCCAGGTCACCTGACAATCAGGTCACTTAGAGCGTCACCCCGACCAGGGCGTCCACCGCGACGCGGACCAGGGCGGGCGCTTCGGGGTCGGAGCCGACGCCGCGCAGCGCCTGCCCGGCCCACGCGTCCACGGCCGCGAGCGCGCCCGGGGTGTCGAGGTCGTCGGCGAGGTGATCGCGCAGGCGGGCGACGAGCGCGGCGCCGTCGGGCCCGGAGTCCCTGGCCGCCGCCGCGCGCCAGCGCTCCAGCCTGGCCACGCCTTCGGCGAGCAGGTCGTCGGTCCAGGCGCGGTCGGTGCGGTAGTGCCCGGACAGCAGCGCCAGCCGCACCGCCATCGAGTCGACCCCGTCGGCGCGCAGCCGGGAGACGAAGACGAGGTTGCCCCGCGACTTCGACATCTTCTCCCCGTCCAGCCCGATCATCGCCGAGTGCGTGTAGTGCCGGGCGAAGGGGTGCTCGCCGGTCAGGCACTCGGCGTGCGCGGCGCTGAACTCGTGGTGCGGGAAGATCAGGTCCGAGCCGCCGCCCTGCAGGTCGATCCCCATGCCGAGGCGGTTCAGCGCGATCACGCTGCACTCCACGTGCCAGCCCGGCCGCCCGGCGCCCAGCTCGCTGTCCCAGCTCGGCTCGCCGGGGCGCGCCGAGCGCCACAGCAGCGCGTCGAGCGGGTGGCGCTTGCCCGGCCGGTCCGGGTCACCGCCGCGCTCGGCGAACAGCGTCGCCATGGTGTCGGCGTCGTAGTTGGACTCGTAGCCGAAGTGCCCGCCCGCGGTGTGGTCGAAGTAGACATCGGGGTACTCCGGGTCGTCGGCTCGGTAGGCGCTGCCGCCCGCCATCAGCTTCGCCACCGCCTCGACGATCTCCGGGACGGCCTCCACCGCGCCGACGAACTCCCGCGGCGGCAGCACCCGCAGCGCTTCCATGTCCTCGCGGAAGAGCGCGGTCTCGCGCATGGCCAGGACCACCCAGTCGTCCTGGTCGCGGGCGGCGCGCTCCAGCAGCGGGTCGTCGACGTCGGTGACGTTCTGGACGTAGTGCACGTCGTGGCCGTTGTCGAGCCAGAGCCGGTGCACGAGGTCGAAGGCGAGGTACGTCGCCGCGTGGCCGAGGTGGGTGGCGTCGTACGGGGTGATCCCGCAGACGTACATCGTCGCGGTGGGCCCCGGCGCGGTGGGCCGGACCTCACCGGTCGCGGTGTCGTGCAGCCGGAGGGGCCGCGGTGCCCCCGGCACCCGCGGAACCGGCTGGGAGAGCCAAGTCTGCATGGTCCCGACAGTAAACGTCCCTCGTCTGTTCGGGGTGGCCTGGCCGAATACCGGAACAGCCATGCGTCCATTTGTGTGATGCCCATTACATTGACAGGCCGTCGTGCGACCTAATCAACAGGTGGGGCAGGAACGTCCAAGGAATCGAGGCGGGAACATGACCACGGCGGAGAATGACGTCACCGGCCGATACCTGGTGCTGCTGGAGGACGACTCGGTCGCGGCGGGCACCAAGGCACTCAGCCAGGTCGCGGGCATCACCGCGGCCAGCACCGCGGACGCCGGTGTCGACATGAGTTTCGACGCGAGCCAGGGCGTGGTGCTGCACCAGCTCGGCGTCGCGGTGGTCAACGCCGACGAGGACCAGGCCATGGCGCTGGCCAGGGCCGCCATCGGGCCCGGCCCGATCGCCGTGCTCGAGCAGGAGCGGCGGGTGTACGCCATCGCCGCACCCGCCCCGGCCGGGAACTCCGACACCCTCGACGAGTCGGTGTTCACCTGGGGCCTGCAGGCCGTGTGCGCGCAGCTGAGCACGGCGACGGGCAGGGGCATCCGGATCGCGGTGCTCGACACCGGGTTCGACCTGGCCCACCCGGACTTCGCGGGCCGCGAGGTCGAGTCCAGCTCGTTCGTGCCCGGCCAGGAGGTTCAGGACGGGCACGGCCACGGCACGCACTGCGTCGGCACCGCGTGCGGGCCGCGGGAGCCCGCCGAGGGCCCCGGCTACGGCGTGGCGTACGAGTCGGAGATCTTCGCCGGGAAGGTGCTCAGCAACGAGGGGTCCGGCTCCGACGGCGGCATCCTCTCGGGCATCGCGTGGGCGCTGGGCAACAACTGCCCGGTCGTGTCGATGTCGCTCGGCGCGCGCACCCGGCCCGGGGACCCGTACTCGCGCACCTACGAGCGGGTCGCGGCCAGGGCGCTCGCCCAGGGCACGCTGATCATCGCCGCCGCGGGCAACGAGTCCAAGCGGGAGGACGGCGTCGTGGCCCCGGTCGGGCACCCCGCGAACTGCCCGTCGATCCTGGCCGTCGGCGCGACCGACGTGGCCTCGCGGCTGGCCTGGTTCTCCTGCGGCACGGTCGACACCATCGGCGCGGTGGACCTCGCCGCGCCCGGCGTCGACGTGCACTCGGCCTGGCCGATGCCGCTGCGGCACAACCGGATCAGCGGGACGAGCATGGCCACCCCGCACGTCGCCGGGATCGCCGCGCTGATCGCGCAGGCCACCGGCGCGCGCGGCCTCGAGCTGTGGGCGCGGCTGGCGCAGACCGCGCGCCGGATGCCGCTGCCCTCCACCGACGTCGGCTGTGGCCTGGTGCAGGCTCCGTGACCGATCCCGTCGAGCGGGTGCTCGTCGTCCTGGCCGACTCCGGACTGGCCCGGCTGCCCGAGGTGGTGGCCGGGCTGGAGGCCGCGGGCCTGCTGGTGGAGGAGATCCTCGACGCCGTGGGGGTGATCACGGGCACGATCGAGCACGGCGCCATCAGCGCCCTGCTGGCGATCGACGGGGTGGACGACATCGAGCCGGTCACCACGGTCCAGCTGCCCCACCCCGACAGTGAACTCCAGTAAGCGACCTCCAGCAGCGAAACCACCGCGGGCTAGAGACCCGGTGGCGACGGCTCGGGCAGGTCGCGGTGGTCGCCCGCGCGCACGGCGCCGCGGATCTGGTCGATGTTCTCCCTGAGCATGTCGCTGATCAGCTCGTCGGTGCGCGGGTCGGCGAGGATCTCCAGGAACACCCGCAGCACGGCGTCGGTCACGGTGCCGAGGATCTCGTCGTGGAACGGGAGGATCGAGAGCCTGCCCACCTGCCGGTCGTGCTTGATCTTCTCCAGCACCATCGCCCGGATCTCGGCCCGGTTCTCCTCAAGGGCAGCGGAGATGTTGCGGGCGTAGTGGCCGGTGCGCAGCACCGAGACGACCTCCTCGAGGACCGCGACCGTCAGCGGCTTCTTGATCAGGTCGACCACCGGGTCGATCAGCGCGCCGCCGAAGCGGCCGAGGGCGCGGTAGGCCAGCTCCTCCCCCACCGACCGGTGCACCGGCCTGCCCACCCGGGTGAGCAGCACGGCGATGCGCACCACGCGCAGCAGGCGGAAGGAGCGCAAGGCCAGGTGCGCGACCGGGACCATGCCGACCACGTCGTACCAGTTCACGCGCAGGAACCGGGCCTGGAACCCGGTGGCCCGCCAACGCCAGAGGAACTCGACCAGGAACACCGCGCAGAAGCCCCAGTCGACGCGCACGATGATCGCCGCCACCTCGGCGGGCGGGTCGAAGAACGTCCGGTACACCAGCAGGCCGACCGAGACCACGGCGAGGACCATCATCAGCCAGTCGTCGAGGCTGACACGGAGCTTCTTCGGCGAGCCCGCCAGGGAGACGACCATGGTCCGACACGATCGCACGGCCGGGGAACGCGGGCCACACCGGACAGGTCGCAGCGGGTCGCCGCTTTGGGTACCCTGGCGTCGGTCGTCCGGGGCCCCCGAGCCCGGCCGATGCGGAGGACGCCCCATGACCGCACGAGGATTCGCGCACCAAGCCCTCGTGTACACCGACACCGCTGACCTGGTTTCCGGGTCGGTGTCGTTTCTGCGCGCCGGTCTCGCCGAAGGCGAGTCGGTGTTCGCGCTCGTCCCGCCCACCACCGCCGAGCCATTACGCGCGGCCTTGGGCGATGACGCGCCCTCGGTGCGCATCCTGAACATGGCCGAGGTCGGCGCGAACCCGGCGAGGATCGTCCCCGCGCTGCGCGAGCTCGCCGACACCGCCGAGGGCGGGCGCGTGCGCGGGATCGGCCAGTCGTGGTGGTCCGAGCGCAGCGCCGCCGCCGCCGCGGAGGTCATGCTGCACGAGGCGCTGCTGGACATCGCCTTCGCCGACACCGCGGACTTCCAGCTGCGCTGCCCGTACCCCGTCGGCGCGCCGCGGTGGATGGAGTCCTGCCACCGCACCGTGGTCGAGGCCGATGGCGAGCGGCCCGGCGTCGGCTACGACCCCGACCTGGCCGCCGACACGTTCTGCGCCCCGCTGGACGACGACCCGGTCGCCTCGGTCGACATCGCCCACTTCAGCCTGGACGACCTCCCCGAGCTGCGCGACCTGGTGACGATCCGGGCAGGCGCGGCGGGCCTGGACCGCGACCGCGCCCTCGACCTGACCCTGGCGGCCAACGAGATCGTCACCAACAGCGTCTGCCACGGCGGCGAGCGCGGCACCCTGCGCCTGTGGACCGAGCCGGAGGCGGTCGTCTGCGAGGTCAGCGACAGCGGCCACCTGGACTCCGCCCTGATCGGCCGGATCGCCCCGCTGCCCTCGGTCCGCGGCGGCCGCGGCGTCTGGCTGGCCAACCAGCTGTGCGACCTGGTGCGCATCCGCTCGTGCCCCAAGCGCGGCACGGTCGTGCGGCTCTACATGATGTTCTAGAGCGCCGTCCTCATGTTCCAGGGTGCCGTCCTCTGGGGCACCGTCTTCTGAGGCGCCGCGTTCCAGGGCAGCGCGTTCTAGGGCGTCAGCTCGGCGATCGCCGTGTGGACGCGCTTGTCCGAGACCGGGCCGCTGGTGCCGAGGGTCTGGGCGAAGTAGCTGATCCGCAGCTCCTCGATCATCCACCGCACGTTCCGCACCCGGTCGCTGTCCTGGGCCCACTGCGGGAGCTTGGCCAGCAGTTCGTGGTAGGCGTCCTCCAGGTCCTGCACGATGTGCATCCAGGTCCGGTCGCGGTCGGGGCGCTCGGGCAGCTTGTCCAGCCTGCGCTCGATGCCGCGCAGGTACCGCTCGACGTCGCCGAGGCGGGCCAGGCCGGTGGCGGTGACGAAGCCGGGGAACACCAGGCCCGCGACCTGCTCGCGGACGTCGGCGAGCGGCTCGGTGAAGATCGGGCCGCGGGTGGCGCCCAGCCTGGCGGTGACCGACTGCCAGGCCGCGACCACGGCGCGGACCTGGTCGAGGGTGTCCATCACCGTCGCGACCATGCCCTTGCGGACGGACTCGCGCAGGCGGGTGAACCCGGGCTCGTCCCACGCCGGGCCGCCCGCGGCGGTGACCAGGTGGTCGGTCGCGCAGTCGACGCAGTCGGCGAGCAGGGCGTTCACGCTGCCGTGCGGGTTGTGCGACAGGGTCAGCTTGGCCTGGTTGGACAGCGCGCGCACGACCGGCTTGACCGGCGACGGCACGCCGAGGCGCACCAGCCGCCTGGTGCCGAGCCACATGGCCTGGCGCTGCTCGGGCTCGGTGTCGAACATCCGCACCGACACCGACGTGCCCTCGTCCACCAGGGCCGGGTACGCGGTGACGGCCATGCCGTTCTGCTCGGTGCGCGCCACCTTCGGCAGCGCGCCGATCTTCCAGTCGGTCAGGCCGGTGCGGGCCAGGTCGGCCGACGCGGCGGTCAGGGACTCGCGCAGGCGGGCCTTGAGAGTGCGCTTGAGCGCTTCGAGGTCCTTGCCCGCGGCCAGCGTCCTGCCGTCGTCGACGACCTCGAACGTGGTGCGCAGGTGGTCGGGGACGGCGTCGAGGTTCCAGGCGTCGCGCGGGACCGCGACGCCGGTGAGGGCCTTCAGCTCGCGGGCGACGGCGTCGGGCAGGGACGGCTCGTCGGGGGCCAGCCGGGCGACGACGGCCTTGGCGAAGTCCGGCACCGGGACGAACGCGCGGCGCAGCGGCTTGGGCAGCGAGCGGATCAGCGCGGTGACCGCCTCGGCGCGCAGTCCCGGCACGGTCAGGGAGAACCCGTCGCCGGTGAGCTGGTTGAGCACCGCGATCGGCACCGTGGCGGTGACGCCGTCGTCGGCGCGGCCGGGCTCGAAGCGGTAGGTCAGCGGCAGCGTCAGCCCGCGCTGGGTCATGGTGTCCGGGAACGACTCCGGGGTGACGTCGCGCGCGGAATCGTTGACCAGCAGCTCTTTGGGGTAGGTCAGCAGGTCGGGCTGCTCGTGGCGGGTCTTCTTCCACCAGGTGTCGAAATGGCGCGCGGAGACGGCGGTGGCCGGGATGCGCTGGTCGTAGAAGGCGAACAGGGTCTCCTCGTCGACGAGGATGTCCCGCCTGCGGGCCCGGTGCTCCAGCTCCTCCACCTCGCGCAGCAGTTCGCGGTTGGCGTGGAAGAACCGGTGCCGGGTCTGCCAGTCCCCCTCGACCAGGGCGTGCCGGATGAACAGGTCGCGGGACAGCACCGGATCGATCCGTCCATACTGGACTTTCCGGGAGACCACGATCGGCAGCCCGTAGAGGGTGACCTTCTCCATCGCCACGACCGAGCCCTGCTTGGCCTCCCAGTGCGGCTCGCTGTGGGTGCGCTTGACCAGGTGCTCGGCCAGCGGCTCGATCCACTCCGGCTCGATGCGCGCGGCGATGCGGCCCCACAGCCGCGAGGTCTCCACCAGCTCGGCGGCCATCACCCAGCGCGGCGGCTTCTTGGCCAGCGTCGACCCGGGGAAGATGGCGAACTTGGCGTTGCGGGCGCCGAAGAACTCCCGGCCCTGCGGGTCGCGGAAACCGACGTGCGACAGCAGCCCGGCCAGCAGCGCCGTGTGCACGTTGCGCGGCTCGGCCGGGGTGTCGTTGACCGCCATGTCGAGCTGGCGCACGACCTGGCGCAGCTGGGAGTGGATGTCCTGCCACTCGCGCACCCGCAGGTAGTTCAGGAACTCCGCCCTGCACGTCTTGCGGAACCGGTTGCTGGACAGCTCCTTCTGCTGCTCCCGCAGGTGGTTCCACAGGTTGAGGTAGGACAGGAAGTCCGAGTCGGGGTCGGCGAAGCGGGCGTGCTTCTCCGCGGCGGCCTGCTGCTGCTCCTGTGGGCGCTCGCGCGGGTCCTGGATGGACAGCGCGGCGGCGATGACCATGACCTCGGCCACCGCGCCGGTCCTGCCCGCCTCGACCACCATGCGGCCCATGCGCGGGTCGACCGGGAGCTGGGAGAGGGTGCGGCCCACCGGGGTGAGCGCCTTGCCGTCGGCGGTGAGCGCGCCGAGCTCGTGCAGCAGGTTGACGCCGTCGGCGATGTTGCGGCGGTCGGGCGGCTCGAGGAACGGGAAGTCGGCCATGTCGCCGAGGTCGGCGGCGGTCATGGCCAGGATGACCGAGGCCAGGTTGGTGCGCAGGATCTCCGGTTCGGTGAACTCGGGGCGGGCGAGGAAGTCGTCCTCGGTGTAGAGGCGGACGCAGATGCCGTCGGAGGTCCGGCCGCAGCGGCCCTTGCGCTGGTTGGCCGAGGCCTGCGAGACCGGCTCGATCGGCAGGCGCTGCACCTTGAGGCGGTTGCTGTAGCGGGAGATGCGCGCGGTCCCGGGATCGACCACGTAGCGGATGCCGGGCACGGTCAGCGACGTCTCGGCGACGTTGGTGGCCAGCACGACCCGCCTGCCGCGGTGCGCCTGGAAGACCCGGTGCTGCTCGGCGGCGGACAGGCGGGCGTAGAGCGGCAGGATCTCGGTGTCGCGGAGTTTGCGCGCGGTCAGCGCGTCGGCGGTGTCGCGGATCTCGCGCTCACCGGAGAGGAACACCAGGATGTCGCCGGGGCCCTCGGCGCACAGCTCGTCGACGGCGTCGAGGATGCCCTGCACCTGGTCGCGGTCGGGGTCGGCGTCGGGGTCCTCGGGGTCGACCAGCGGCCGGTAGCGCACCTCGACGGGGTACGTGCGGCCGGAGACCTCGACGATCGGGGCGTCGCCGAAGTGGCGGGAGAAGCGCTCGGGGTCGATCGTCGCCGAGGTGATGACGACCTTCAGGTCCGGGCGCCTCGGCAGCAGCCTGGCCAGGTAGCCGAGCAGGAAGTCGATGTTGAGGCTGCGCTCGTGCGCCTCGTCGATGATGATCGTGTCGTACTGGCGCAGCAGCCGGTCGCTCTGGATCTCGGCGAGCAGGATGCCGTCGGTCATGATCTTGACGAGGGTGTTGGGCCCGACCTGGTCGGTGAAGCGCACCCGCCAGCCCACGACCTCGCCGAGGTCGGTGCCCAGCTCCTCGGCCACCCGCTCGGCCACCGTGCGCGCGGCGATCCGCCGGGGCTGGGTGTGCCCGATGTGCCCGGTGACCCCGCGGCCCAGCTCCAGGCACATCTTGGGGATCTGGGTGGTCTTGCCCGAGCCGGTCTCGCCCGCCACGATCACCACCTGGTGATCGCGGATGGCGGCCATGATGTCGGCCCGCTTCGCGCTGACCGGCAGTTCCTCGGGGTAGCGCGGCACCGGCACGACGGCCCGGCGGGCGGCGACGCGGGCCTCGGCGGCGGCCACGTCGGCGGCGAGGCGGGCCAGGACCGCCCGGCGCTTGTGGGGGTCGCGCAGCTTCCGCAGGCCCTCGAGCCTGCGGCCGAGCCGGTCGTGGTCGTGGGCCATCAGCCCGGCCAGCCGGTCGCGCAGGTCCGCGGGCGAGGCGTCGAGGTCAGTGCTCATCTCGACACCAGCCTAAGCAATGCCCGGCTGAGAGTTCATCCGGTTTCCGATGGCGGCGGCCCGCGGCCCCGCCGACGTGGGCGCGCCCGCCGCACAGACCGCTGACCTGCGGGCCGTCCGCGTCGGCCGCCCCCGCCGCTGTCGAACATGCGAACGGGTGTTCTAATTCACTCCGGTCCAGCAGGAGTCTGAGAGGGAGTGGATGGTGTCCACCGATACCGAGACCGTGCCCGTGGAGCACGCCCCAGCGCTGAACGGGGTGTCCGCGGGAGCTGACCCAGCCCCGGCGGCCGAGCCCGAGGCGCAGGCCGCCCCGGAGCCCGAGGCCCCCGCGCCCGCCCCGGCGAAGAAGCCCCGGGCGGCCAAGGCGCCCGCCAGCACGGCCAAGAAGACCCGCACTGTCGAACTGACCCTGACCGTCACCGGCACCGCCGACGGCGAGTGGCAGGCCGAGCTGAGCCAGGGTGGCAAGCGCGTCGTCCAGGGCCTCGCCGTCCCGGCCGCCGCCGTCTCCCGCGCCGCCGCCGAACTCCACACCGACATCTCCGAGGCCATCGAGTCGGTCCTGGAGACCGCCCGCGAGCAGCACCGGGTCCGGATGGCGGAGCTGGAAGCCGAGCTGAACAAGGTCAAGGCCGCCCTGGCCGATCTCCAGGAGGGCTGAGGTCCACAGCCGTACCCGCCCGTCGCGCCCGGTGCGCGGCGGGCGGTTCCCTGTCCGGGATCTCCCGCTGTCCGGGATTTTCCCCAGGCCAGGATCTTCTACAGTGGGGCCGCACAAGAGACGTCTAGGCAGGGACCACATGACAGCCACATTCGAGGACACGGTCGACGCGGGCGAAGCGGGCATCGACGCCGAACGGCTGCGCACCTGCCTCGACGTGCTCGCCGAGGTCGAGGCCCTGCCCGACGACCACCCGCACGCCGTGGCCGTGCGCAGGGCCACCGCGGGGATCTACAAGGCCGTCCGCAAGCAGCGCAAGGCCACCAAGCGGGCCGCCGTCCAGGCCAACGACCGCGCGGTGATCGCCGCGACCGCGACCGGCTCGCCCCAGCGCATCGATGACGAGACCCGCGGCATCCCGCTGATCTCCAACGCGCCCGGGGCCGTCGCGGGCAGGCTGCTCAAGGCGGGCGCCTGCTACGTCTGCAAGCAGCGCTACACCCTGGTCGACGCCTTCTACCACCAGCTCTGCCCCGACTGCGCGGCCCTCAACCGCGCCAAGCGCGACGCCCGCACCGACCTCTCCGGCCGCACCGCCCTGCTCACCGGCGGCCGCGCCAAGATCGGCATGTACATCGCCCTGCGCCTGCTGCGCGACGGCGCCCACACGACCATCACCACCCGCTTCCCCACCGACGCCGTGCGCCGCTTCGCCGCCGAGCCCGACAGCGCCGACTGGCTGCACCGCCTGCGCGTCGTCGGGATCGACCTGCGCGACCCCGCCCAGGTGGTGGCCCTGACCGACCTGGTCGGCGGCAGCGGCCCGCTGGACATCCTGATCAACAACGCCGCCCAGACGGTCCGCCGCTCCCCCGCCTCGTACGCCGCGCTGGCCGCGGCCGAGAGCGCCCCGCTCCCGGCGGGCCCGCTCCCGGAGGTCATCGCCCTGGGCCGCGCCGACCGCGCGCACCCGACCGCGATCACCGGGATGGTCGCGCCGGACGAGGTCACCGCGCGCGCCCTCACCGCGGGCACCGGGGACGGCATCGACGCGGGCGGCCTGATCCCCGACCCGCACCCGGAGAACAGCTGGACCCACCGCGTCCACGACGTCGACCCCGTGGAGCTGCTCGAAGTCCAGCTGTGCAACCAGACCGCGCCGTTCATCCTCGTCAGCAGGCTGCGCCCGGCGATGACGCGCTCCAGCGCGCGCCGCAAGTACGTGGTGAACGTCTCGGCGATGGAGGGCGTCTTCGCCCGCGGCTACAAGGGCGCGGGCCACCCGCATACCAACATGGCCAAGGCCGCCCTCAACATGCTCACCCGCACCAGCGCCGAGGACCTGCGCGGCGACGGCATCCTCATGACCGCCGTCGACACCGGCTGGATCACCGACGAGCGCCCGCAGCCCACCAAGGAACGGCTGGCCGACGAGGGCTTCCACGCCCCGCTGGACCTCGTCGACGGCGCCGCCCGCGTCTATGACCCCATCGTGCGCGGCGAGGGGGGCGAAGACCTCTACGGCGTCTTCCTCAAGGACTTCGCCCCCGCCGCGTGGTGATCAGGGCAGCTTGACGACCGTCACGAAGAACTCGTCGATCTTCCGGATGACCTCGATGAACCGGTCGAAGTCGACGGGTTTGGTGACGTAGGCGTTGGCGTGCAGCTCGTAGCTGCGCTCGATGTCCTCCTCCGCCTCGGAGGTGGTGAGGACCACGACGGGGATGGCGCGCAGGGCGGCGTCGGACTTGATCTCGGCCAGTACCTGGCGGCCGTCGAAACGGGGCAGGTTCAGGTCGAGGAGGACCAGGTCCGGGCGGGGGGCGTCGGCGTACTCGCCCTCGCGGCGGAGGAACTGGACGGCCTGCTCGCCGTCGCGGACGACGTGGAGCTCGTTGCGGATCTTGTAGTGCTCGAACGCCTCGCGCGTCATCAGGACGTCGCCGTCGTCGTCCTCGACCAGCAGGACGTCGATGATCTTCATGTCCGCTTCGGTCACCGGGATTCCTCGCTCTTTTCAGTGTTTCCGGGCGATTCGCCGTCGTTCTCGGGCGACTCGGCGTCGACAAGGGTATCCGCTGCCGGGAGGGTGAACCGGAAGCGCGTGCCCCCAGTGTGCTCCTGGTCCAGCCAGATGCGGCCACCGTGGTACTCGACGATCTTGCGGCACATGGACAGGCCGATCCCCGTCCCGGGGTAGTCCCCCTTGGCGTGGAGCCGCTGGAAGATCACGAACACCCGCTCGGCGTACTCCGGCTTGATGCCGATGCCGTTGTCGGTGACCGAGAACTCCCAGGTGTCACCCTCGCGGACCGCGTCGACCCGGATGCGGGGGGCCTGCGGGCCGCGGAACTTCACCGCGTTGCCGATGAGGTTCTGGAACACCGCGGTCAGCAGGGCGGACTCACCGCGGACGGCGGGCAGCTCGCCGGTCTCGATCACCGTCGCCGACTCCTCGATGACGGTGGCGAGGTTGGCGGTGGCCTGCCCCACCATGTCCGCGGTGGAGACGGTCACGTGGTCGTTGACGTGCCTGCCGACCCGGCTGAACGCGAGCAGGTCGTTGATCAGTCCCTGCATGCGCTTGGCGCCGTCGACGGCGAACCCGATGTACTGGTCGGCGCGGTCGTCCAGCTGCCCCTTGTACCGGCGTTCGAGCAGCTGGCAGAAGCTGGCGACCTTGCGCAGCGGCTCCTGCAGGTCGTGCGAGGCGACGTAGGCGAACTGCTCGAGCTCGGAGTTGGAGCGGGCGAGGTCCTCGGTCCGCAGGTCGAGTTGGGCGTTGACGCGGCGCTGCGCGGCCAGTTCGTCCAGGATGCGGGTCCGCATGGAGTCCACGTGCCCGGCGAGGGTGACGATCTCGCGTGGACCCCCGACTGTCGGCGCGTGTTGGAAGTCGCCGTCGGAGACCCGGCGGACTTGGTCGGCCAGGCTGGTCAGGGGGCCGACGACGGCGCCGCGCAGGACCAGGATGAGCAGCACGAACACCAGGAGCAGGATCACGGCGAAGCTCACCGACACGGTCACGAACCGGTTGGAGGCCAGGTCGAGCTGGGTGCGGGCCCGCTCCCGGAAGATGCCCAGGTCGCGCTGGAGCCGCTCGGATGCGCCGCGGACGGCGTCGAAGCGCTGCTTGGCGTCCTCGGTGCGCTCGGGCAGTGGCTCCTTGATGCCCCGCTGGACCAGGCCGATGACGGGCGTGGCGTACTCGGTGCGCCAGGCGTTGACCTGCGCTTCCACCCGCTCCAGGCGGATCAGGATGCCCGGGCGCCCGTCGGAGTGCGACCGCAGCGCCTCGGCGGCGCTCACCTGCCGGTCGACCCCCTCGACGTAGGGCTCCAGGAAGGTGTCGTCCCCGGTGAGGACGTAGCCGCGCACCCCGCTCTCCTGGTCGAGCAGCGCCGCGTCCAGCCGCAGGGCCTCCTGCACGGCCGGGTCGATGCGGTCGACCAGGTCGGTGCGGTTCGCCGACAGCGACGCGATGGCCAGCGCGCCGACCACGAGGGCGGCCAGGCACATCGTGACGGCTACGCCAATGGTGACGGTGATCCAGCGTCGCAACGGCCAACGGCCTCGGCCGCGGTCAAGCATCGGCGATCCTGGTCAGCATCAGAGCGGCCACGTCGTCCACAAGGTCTCCCTGGTTGAGCGCGCACACCGTGCGGATGAGGTCGTCGAGCAGGGTGACGCGCCAGCCGCCCCCCGCGGTGGCGAACTGCCCCGCCATCTCCGCGAGGCGCTCGGGGCCCAGGCGTTCGGCGCCCGCGCCGATGCGGCCCTCGATGAGGCCGTCGGTGAACATCAGGACCGACCACTGCGGACCCAGCTTCACCGTGCGGGCCTCCCACTTGGCGGAGTCGAGCACGCCGAGCGGGACGCCGATCGGCGCGGTGAGCAGGGAGGCGCCGTCCGGGGTGAGCACGACGGGCGCCGGGTGGCCCGCCATCCGCAGGTCGGCGGTCTCCCGGTCGGGATTGACGGAGAGGGTGCAGACGGTGGCGAAGAGGCCGTCGAGGTGGCGTTCGTGGACCAGGACGCGCTGCATGGTGTTGAAGACCTCGTCGACAGGGCGCCCGGCCAGGACCAGGGCCCGCCAGGCGACGCGCAGGTAGACGCCCAGGGCGGCCTCGTCGGGGCCGTGGCCGCAGACGTCGCCGACCATGCAGTGCACGGTGCCGTCGTTGCCCTGGACGACGTCGTAGAAGTCGCCGCCGAGCAGGGCGCGCTGGCGGCCCGGCTGGTAGCGGAAGTCGGCCTGCAGGCGCGGGTCGTCCATCAGCGGCGAGGGCAGCAGGCCGCGCTCCAGGCGGGCCTTCTCCATCGCGAGCAGGCGTTCCTCGCGCAGCTGCCGCTGCATCTCCTCGGCCCGCACCCGGCCGACGGCGTAGCGGATGACGCGGGCGAGCAGGTCGCCGTCCACCTCGCCCTTGAGGAGGTAGTCCTGCGCGCCCGCGGCGACGGCGGCCACGCCGAGCTGGGCGTCCGCCCGGCCGGTGAGCACCACCACGGCCACCCCGTCGGGGTTGTCGAGCAGGCGCAGGCCCTCCAGCCCCGAGGCGTCGGGCAGGTCGAGGTCGAGCAGGACGCAGTCCTGGCCGCTCAGGTGCTGCCTGGCCTCGGCAACCGATCGCACGGTGGTGAGCCGGATATCCGCCCCGCTGTCGACGAGCAGCTCGCGCACCAGCAGGGCGTCACCGGGGTCGTCCTCGACCAGCAGAACGCTGACGACGTCGCGTGCGGCCACGGACACATCCATGTAACCGGCTCCATGGTGACTGACGGGGTCTGACAAGGCTTTGCGATCGTAGTCGCACGCGAGCCCGGTGCCACCACGGGACGCGCGATGGTCACCGGCCCAGGGTGGCGGCACGCTCGCGGTGCGCGCAACCGCGGGCTGTGACGGTGCGCCGAGCGGTCATCGGCCAGACCGGGACGGTGTTCTCCGACTGGCTCATGGCCGCGGACCGGCTGCGCGGCAAGGCGTCGCCGCCCTCACTGTGGGACTGCTGCCCGACGGTTGACCCGCAGCAGACCCACCACCAGCACGGCCAGCCCGGCGACGCCGAACCCGGCGATCATCCGCTCCACCAACCCGAGCGGGACGAAGCGCCACCAGCTGACGCCGCCCATGGCCATGTTCACCACGCCGACGACGATGGTGCCGAACCAGGCCAGCGACGCCGCGCTCAGCGCGCGGGCGAGCAGGCGCCAGCCCGCGGCGGCGGGAAAGACCGCCCCCGCCGCGACCAGGACCGCCAGCGGCAGGGACACGAAGGCGGCGACGCTCGCGTAGCGGTGGATGAGCCCGCCCACACTCGGGCCCACCGACCAGTTCGTCTTGGTGAAGACCACCACCAGCAGCAGGCTGACCGTCCACACCGCACCCAACAGCACGGCGAAGCGCCCGTGGCCGCGGCGCGCCAGCTCGGCGAACACCAGGGCAGAGCCCGCCGCGATCAGGATGACCGCCAGGTCGAAGGCCCACTTGCCGGGGCCGAGGGCGTACTCGCTGAGCGTGCGCCGCACCGGGCTGATGCCGCTGGTCGGCGGCACGACGTGCAGCACGAGGAAGACCGCGACTCCGCCCAGCAGGGCGGACAGTCCCAGTGCGGGCCGGAGGCGATCCACAAGGACAGCGTAGGCAACCACCCTGAAAGAAGACTGTGAACGCCCGGCCTACCGATCCGTCTCGTCGTCGAACTCGCCGAGGATCTCCTCCAGCAGGTCCTCCATGGCGGCCAGGCCGACGACCGCGCCGGAGTCGCCGCGCACCAGGCACAGCTGGGCGCGTTCGGCGCGCATCACCGCGACCGCCTCGGCCGCGGTCTGCCCGGCGGGCAGGACCAGCGCCTCGGTCATCAGCTCGCGCGCGGTGGCGCGGCGGCCCGACGACGCGGCGCGGACGGCCTCGCGGACGTGGACGATGCCCAGGGGGTCCCCCGACGGGTCGGCCGGGTCGAGGACGACGAGGCGGGAGCGCCCGCTGTCGCGGCTGACCGCCTCGATCTCGGCGGTGTCGGCGCCCACCGGGACGGCGACGAGGTCGGCACGGGGGGCCATGACGTCGGTGACGGTGATCCGGCGGACGTCCAGCGCGCCCGCGAGCATCCGGGCCTGCTGCTCGGGCAGCAGGCCGTGTTCGCGGGACTCGCGCAGCAGGACGGCGAGGTCGTCGGGGCCGTGCGCCTGGGCGAGGGTGTCCTGCGGCTCCACGCGGGCCAGCCGCAGTGTCGCGTTGGCCACCTTGTTCAGCGCCAGCAACAGGGGCTTGGTGAAGGTCGTGAACGCGCGGAAGGGCAGCGCCAGCATCATCGCGGACTTCTCCGGGTGCGAGATGGCCCACGACTTGGGCGCCATCTCGCCGACCACCATGTGCAGGAAGACGACGATGACCACGGCGAGCACCAGCCCCACCGCGCCCGCCCAGCCCTCGGGCAGGCCGACCATGGCGAACAGCGGAGACAGCAGCTCGGCGAACGCGGGCTTGGCCAGGGCGCCGAGGCCCAGGGTGGCCAGGGTGATGCCGAGCTGGGCGCCCGCGAGCATCAGCGACAGGTTGCGGCTGCCGTGCACCGCCGCGCGCGCCGCCCGGCTGCCCGCGGCCGCGTGCTCCTCGAGCCGGTGGCGCTTGCTCGCCACGAGGGCGAACTCGGCCGCGACGAAGAACGCGCTGCCCACCAGCAGGAACAGGGAGACGACGAGGGACCAGCCGACGCTCACGCGCTCACCTCCGCGTCCCGGACCCTGATCGTCACGTTGGCGGGCACGTGCCGCGCCACGTCCACGACCTCGATCACCGCGACGTGGCGCCGCGGCGGCTCGTCCTGCCCGCCGTCGGACTCCTCCGGGAGCGCCGCGGGGACCTCGACCCGGTCCCCCGGGCGGGCCGTGCGGCCCAGCCGCTCCAGCACGAGCCCGCCGACGGTGTCGTAGGACGGGCCCGCGGGCAGCTCGATGCTGGTCGCCTCGGCGATCTCGTCCACGCGCCAGCGCGCGGGCAGCGACCACGAGCCGTCGGGGTGGGCGACGGCGGCGGCCTCGGCGGTGTCGTCCTCGTCCAGGATCTCGCCGACGACCTCCTCGGCGACGTCCTCGAAGCTGACCACGCCCGCGAACCCGCCGAACTCGTCCACGACGACGGCGAGCTGGCGGTGCTCGGCGCGCAGCCGCTCCAGCACCTCCGGCAGGGGCAGGCTGTCGGGCAGCAGCAGCGGCGGGGCGGCGATCGCGCCCACCGGCACCGACCCGCGCTCGGCGACCGGCACCGTGAGGAGTTCGGCGATGCCGACCACCCCGACGACGTCGTCGACGTCCCCGCCGATCACCGGGAACCGCGAGCGGCCGGTGTCGAGCAGCTCGACCACCCGGCTGGCGGGCTCGTCGGCGAGCAGGGTGTGCACGTCCACCCTCGGGGTCATGACCTGTCCCGCGACCAGGGTGCGGAAGTCGAGGCCGCCTTCGAGCAGCCGCGAGGTGCCCTCGTCCAGGTGCCCGCCGGTGCGCGACTCGTCGATGATGCCGCGCAGGTCCTCCGCGGTGGCGCCGGTGGGCAGCTCCTCGACGGGCTCGATGCCCACCGCGCGCAGCAGCCGGTTGGACGCGCTGTCGAACAGCCGGATGACCGGCCCGAAGACGGCCAGGTAGATCAGCGTCGAGCGGCTCAGCGAGCGGGCCAGCGCCTCGGGCTTGGCGATGGCGAGGTTCTTCGGGGCCAGCTCGCCGAAGACCATCTGCACGCCGGTGGAGAACAGCAGTGCCAGCACGACCGACAACGCGGTCGTCACACCCGCGGGCAGGCCGCCCGCCCCGATCAGCTCGGCGATCCCCCGCCCGAGGAACGGCTCGGACACGTAGCCGACGAGCAGCGCGGTGACGGTGATGCCGAGCTGGGCGCCGGAGAGCATGAACGACAGGCGCTCGGTGACCCGGTGGGCGCGCTCGGCGGCCTTGTCGCCCGCCGCCGCGGCGGTGCGCAGCTTGCTGCGGTCGACGGCGACGTAGGCGAACTCCTGCGCGACGAAGTACCCGGTGGCGACGGTGAGCAGCAGGATCGACGCGATGCCGAGCAGGATCAGCACGGCGGACCCGCCGCGGGAGGCCGGGCGCTACCCGGCGCGGGACTACAGCCCTCGGAACTCATGCGCCTCACGCTAACACGACGAATCGGGCGGCGCCGCGTTCGGCGGACCGCGCGCCGACCCGGGAGCGCACCCGTCCCCACACGTATAGTGATCATCACAAGCAGGTCACGGCGACGGACGGAGCTGTCGAACGATCGGCGTCAATACAGATCACCCCGCGCACCGCGGGCGCGTATTCGCCAAATTGCCATTCAGCGCAGCAATAGTCTGGAGCAACTGAGAGTAACCGATTGGGCCGTCATAGCACAGAAACGGCGAAACGGGCAACATTACATTCCTTTGTCGTAATCTCTCACCCTCGGTGATGAGCGGTGAGGGGGAGATCACCAGCTTGGCGGGTGGTGAGGCTTGCGCGTCACCCGTACGTTTGCTGACGGACGTCGGCCAGTCGTGTGCACAATCCTGGAGTCATGATGCGTGGGAAAACGCTCGGTGAAAACGCCGACGCCCAATTATCGGCGCTCGGCGACGCCATCGGCTTGGGGCCGACCACCGACGAGGTGCGCGCACTGGTGCGGGAACTGCTCGGGGAGTCCGGGCACTGGCCGCTCGACCACCCGCGCTGGCCCTCCGAGGTCGCCGACGACCACTCGCCGCTGGAGTACTCGGTGGCCTTCGACGCCCAGGGCGTCCCCACGCTGCGCGTCCTCGTCGAGTGCCTGGCCGAGCAGCCCTCGCCGAGGGCCAACCAGCAGGCGGCGCTGGCCGCGATGGCCCGCCTGGGCAGCACGCTGCCGCTGGCCCTGGACCGCTTCGCCGCGGTGTCGGGCCAGTTCCTGCCCGAGGACCCCGTGGGCCCGTTCTCGGTCGGGTTCTCCGTGGTCGCCCGCCCGGACAGCACACCGGTGCTGAAGGTCTACCTCAACCCGAACGCGCGGGGACCGATGCAGGCGCCCACCCTGGTGGCCCAGGCGCTCGACCGGCTGGGCTTCACCGGCGGGGAGCAGCAACTGCGCTCCAAGATGCGCGGTCTGCACACAGTGGACCGCTACTCGTTCTTCGCCCTGGACCTCGACGACCGCCCGGCCGCGCGGGCGAAGGTCTACATCTCGCACTACCACGCCACCGGCGCCGACATGCGACGCGCCGCGACCGCGAGCCGGGAGGGCAACGCGGTGGAGGTCAGCGAGTTCTGCTCGCGCGCGGCGGGCACCGACGGCCCGCTCGACGGGCGCCCACTGGTGTCGGCGTACACGTTCCTGGAAGGCGACGGCGCCACGCCCAGCGGCTATTCCCTCTACGTCCCCGTGCGCGACTACGTCGCCGACGACACCGTCGCCCTGGACCGAACCCTGAACCTGGCCCGCCGCTACGGCATCACGCCCGACGCCGTGCGCGGGGCGGTCGAGGCGGTCCGCGGCCGCGACCTCGCGGCCGGGCCGGGGCTGATCGCCCACCTGTCGCTGCGCACCGGGCCGCCCCGGCCGGGCATGACCGTCTACCTCTCCGCGGAGGGCTACGGCATGGCCCAGCCCAGCGCGGCGAGCCGCGTCGGCGCCGCCTGACCTGTCGTCGAAGTCCACTCGAACAAAGGATCGTCGTCCATGCCGCTCATGGAGCCCTACCGGATCAAGGTGGTCGAGCCCATTCCCGTGCTGACGCGGGACGAGCGGACCGCCGCCATGCGGGCGGCGGGCTACAATCCCTTCAACTTGTCGGCCGACCGGATCACAATTGATCTGCTCAGCGATTCGGGAACGGGCGCCCTATCAGCGGCCCAGCAGGCCGCGGCCGCCATCGGGGACGAAACATATGCGGGGGCGCGTTCCTTTTTCCGATTCCGTGACGCGGTCGCCGATATCACCGGCTTCCCGCACATCATGCCGGTGCACCAGGGCCGCGCCGCCGAGCGGATACTGTTCGGGGCACTGCTGAGGCCGGGTCAGGTATCGGCGTCGAACATGCACTTCGACACCACCCGGGCCAATGTCGAGCTGCTGGGGGGGCGCGCGGTCGACCTGCGCTGCGCGGCGGCGGCCGACCTCGACAGCGACGACCCCTTCAAGGGCGACATCGACCTCGACGCCCTGGCCGCGCTGCTGGCCGGTCCCGAGGACGTCGGCATGGTGGTGCTGACGATCACCAACAACGGCGGCGGCGGGCAGCCGGTGTCCATGGCCAACATCGAGGCCACCGCGGCCCTGTGCCGCGAGCACCGGGTGCCGTTCATCCTCGACGCCGCCCGGTTCGCCGAGAACGCCTGGCTGGTGATCCAGCGCGAGCCCGGCTGGTCGGGGCGCACCCCCGCCGAGGTGGCCCGCGCCGCGTTCGACCTCGCCGACGGCGCGGTGGGCAGCCTGAAGAAGGACGCGATCGTCCACATCGGCGGCTTCCTCGGCCTGCGCGACGCGGAACTGGCCACCCGGTGCGAGGCCATCCTGGTGGCCACCGAGGGCTTCCGCACCTACGGCGGGCTGGCGGGCCGGGACCTGGAGATGATCGCGGTCGGGCTGCGCGAGGTCGTGGAGCCGGACTACCTGCGGGCGCGGGCGGCGCAGACGGCGTACCTGGCCGAGCTGATCCAGGCCGCCGGGGTGTCGATCGTGCGCCCGCCGGGCATCCACGCGCTGTACGTCAACGCGGGCAGGCTGCTGCGGCACCTGTCTCCCGCGCAGTTCCCGGGCCACTCGCTGGCCTGCGAGCTGTACGTGGCGGGCGGTATCCGCTGCGCCGAGGCGGGTTCGCTTTACATGGGCGAGCTGGACGAGTCGGGCGCCCTGACCAGGCCCGCCGCCCAGGAACTGGTCCGCCTGGCCATCCCGCGCCGGGTCTACACCCAGAGCCACCTGGAGTACGTCGCCGAGGTCATCGCCGAGATCGCGAAGGAGCCCGAGCGCGTCCCGGGCCAGCGGGTGGTGTCCTCGCCTCCCCTGCTGCGGCACTTCCACTGCCGCACGGAGCCGATTGCCCAGGGGCCGCTCACCTAGAGAGTGTCCGCGCGCGCTCGGCACGGCCGGCGCGCGCCGGGTGCGTCAGGCCCGGGTCAGGCCGGGGTGCTCTCCAGGCGCCGCATCGTGTGGTGGACCAGTTCCACCAGCACGAGCTTGGCCGACTCGCGGTCCCGGGCGTCGCAGGGCACCACGGGGACGGCCGAGTCGATGTCCAGGGCCTGGCGCACCTCGTCCAGGGTGTGCGGCCACGAGCCGTCGAACTCGTTGACCGCGACGATGAACGGGATTCCGCGGCGCTCGAAGAAGTCGATCGACGGGAAGCTGGAGTCCAGGCGGCGGGTGTCGACCAGGACGATCGCGCCCAGCGCCCCGCGGGCCAGCTCGTCCCACATGAACCAGAAGCGGTTCTGCCCGGGGGTGCCGAACAGGTACAGCACGACCTTGGTGTTGATCGTGATGCGCCCGAAGTCGAGGGCGACCGTGGTGGTCTCCTTGCCCGCGACCATCTCGTCGACCCCGACGCTGGCCTCGGTCAGGATCTCCTCCGTGCGCAGCGGGGGGATCTCGCTGACCGCGTTGACCAGCGTGGTCTTGCCGACCCCGAACCCGCCCGCCACCACAATCTTGATCGAGGTGGGGATCAGCGGCGTGTCACTCACCTGTTCAGATCCTCCGAATGCCATCGAGAACGGCTTGCAGCAGCGTGATGTCGTTGATGTCGGAGGTCTGGAACATCGTTCCGGCGACCACGTGGCCACGCTCGATCAGGTCGCCGAGCAGGACCTTGACCACGACCAGCGGGACATCGAGGTAGGCCGCGACCTCGGCGACCGAGAGCGGCACGGCGCAGATCTCCAGGATCTGCAGGTGCTCGGGGTTGAGCGCGGCCGGGTCGGCCGGGACCGCCGAGGCCCGGACCTGGGTGACCAGGTTGAGGTTGGGCGCGTTGGGCCGCGTCCGCCCCCTGGTCATCGCGTATGGGCGGACCAGGGGGCCGGCCGCCTCGTCGTACCACCAGTCCTGGTCAGGGGTCATCTCCACGACCTCACGACGGGCGTCGGCCAGGAACCGCCATCGGCGGCTGGGTGCTGCCCGAGCCGGAGCGCGGCGCCGAGGCCAGGTGCGCGCCGACCCGCTTGACCAGCATGTTCATCTCGTAGGCGATCATGCCGACGTCGGCGTCCTCCTCGGCGAGCACCGCGAGGCAGGCGCCGCGGCCCGCCGCGGTGACGAACAGGAACGCGTGGTCCATCTCCACGATGGTCTGGCGCACCTGCCCGCCGCCGAAGTGCCTGCCGGTGCCGCGGGCGAGGCTCTGGAACGCCGACGCCATCGCCGAGAGGTGTTCGGAGTCGTCCTTGGACAGCTCGGCGGAGCGGCCGAGCAGCAGGCCGTCGGCCGAGAGCACAACCGAGTGTCGGATGCCGACCACCCTGCGAACCAGGTCGTCCAAAAGCCAGTTCAGCTGCTGGTCCTGGCCGATCTTGTCGTTCACCTTGCGCGGTCCTTCCCCAAGTAGCCGGACATCGTGGCGGCGATCATGACTCGACCCCGGGATCGGCCTTGCGGGCCTGCCGGGTGCCGCGTTGGAACGCGGACATGGTGTCGCGAACCCGTTCCGCGGTGTCCTCGTCGTCGTCCAGTCCCGGAACGTCGGTCCAGTCCGGAAGCAGTGGCTCCTCGCGCAGTTGCGGGGCCAGGTTCTGCTGGCGCTGCCTGCGCGGCAGTTCCGGGCGCCCGCCGTTCCCGTTGCGCCCGGAGGTCTGCGCTTCCCGCTCGTCCTGGCTGGTGTGATCAGCGCGGTGCTGCGATGGACCGGCTCCGTTCTCAGCAGCGGTCTGGTGCGACCCGGGAACCTCGTCGTCGACGAGGGGCCACTGGGCCTCGAACCGGTCGGCGTCGGCCCACTGGTGGGACCGCCCGGGCGGGGCGTGTTCGGTGAGCACCGACGAGGCGGGCTCGCGGGCGGCGGGCACCACCCCGGGGCGCCGCTCTGTGGACCGGCGCGGGCGCGGGCTGGGCGGCTCGGGATCGACCGGTTCCACGGTCTCGGCGACGATGTCGGCGGGGAGGAAGACCAGGGCCACGGTCCCACCGTACGGGGATTCCCGGAGTTCGACCCGGATCGAGCGGCGCGCGGCCAGCCGGGCCACGACGAACAGCCCGAGGCGGGATTCCCCGCGCAGCGCCATCGCGTCGAACTCGGGCGGGTGGGAGAGCATCCGGTTGGACTGGTCGCGGTCCTCGGCGGGCATGCCCAGCCCGTGGTCCTCGATCTCCACGACCACGCCGCCGGAGACCTGGCTGGTGTACACCTCGACCTGCGAGCGCGGCGGGGAGAACGACGCGGCGTTGTCGACCAGCTCGGCGACCAGGTGGATGGTGTCGGCGACGGCGACGCCGTGCAGCGACACCTCCGGCACCTGGTTGATCCGCACGCGCACGTACTGCTCGGTCTCGGCGACGGCGGCGCGCAGGATGTCCAGCAGGCGCACCGGCTTGCGCCACTGGCGGCCCGGCTGCTCACCGGCGAGGATGATCAGGTTCTCGGCGTTGCGGCGGGCCCGGGTGGCGAGGTGGTCGAGCTGGAAGAGCGCGTCGAGGTGCTCGGGGTTCTCCTCCTCGCGCTCCATCCGGTCCAGGATCTTGAGCTGGCGGTGCACCAGGCCCTGGTGGCGGTGGGCGATGCCGAGGAAGACCCGGTTGACGCCCTCGCGCGCCTGCGACTCCTTCACGGCCGCGGCGACGGCGGTGTACTGCGCGGCGTTGAACGCGTCGGCCACCTGGCCGATCTCGTCGGTGCCGTAGTCCAGCGGCGGGACCTCGGCGGCGACGTCGACCCGGTCGCCCGCCCTGAGCCGGTCGATCAGCGCGGGCAGCCGTTCGTGGGCCAGCCGCAGCGACTCGTTCTTCAGCTTCTCCAGGCGGGTGACCAGCGCCTTGTTGACCAGGCGGCGGGAGACCCGCACCGCGAAGAAGATGCCGCCGATGACGGCGAGCAGGGCGACCAGGCTGCCGACGATCACCTCGACGAACTGGTCGTTGGCCCGTTCGAGGCCCAGCTCGACGCCCGCGCTGGTCTGCTCGATGGACAGCTTGATCAGCTCCTCGGACACCCGGGAGCTGAGGTCCTGCCACTCCTGGCCGCCGACGGGCAGGGTGGGCGCTTCGGCGTCCTCCCCGGTGTTCCCGGTGTCCGGCTCCGGCTCGACCGCGGTGGGCGACGAGCCGATGAGCCGGTTCTCCGCCGCGGTCATCCGCTTCCAGAAGTCGGCCGAGGTGATCTCCGCGTAGTGCGCCCTGACCTGCTGGCTGGAGCCGGGGGCCGTGGTGGCCAGGTCCGTGCGGTAGGCGCCGACGAGCGTGGTGAACTGCACGTGCTGGGCCGGGTCGAACCGGCCCGCGGCGATCGCGGCGGCGGCGAGCGAGGACGCGCGCGACATGCGGTCGGTCGCCTGGAAGAGGGTGACCGCGTTGAGCGCTTCCTGGAGCACCACGGGATCGGGCACGATCCTGGCCTGGATGTCGGCCAGCGCGGTGCCCGCGTCCAGGACGCTGTTGTAGTAGCGGTAGATCTCGGTGGCGTTGGCGTTGCCCGCCGAGACCTCGGCGCGGCGCTGGTCGAGCGGGCCGAGGACGTCGTTGAGCACCTGGATCTTGGCGTTGACCTCGGCGGGCGCGTTCGCGGCCAGGCCGGACATCACCGACTGCAGTTCGGCCATGGCGCGGTCGGTGGCCCGCTGCTGGTTGTCGAGGCCGACGCGGTCGGGGGCCGAGGAGCTGAGCACCGCCATCGTCAGCTGGCGCTCGCGCTGCAGGGCGGAGAAGGCGTTGATGCCGGGCAGCGAGACTTCCTTGACGCCGCCCGCGACCGCCTTGAGGTAGATGCCGTCGAAGACGATGTTGGAGGAGAACGCCGCCCAGATCACCAGCAGGATCACGCTGGGAACGACGACGACGCCCGCGAGCCGGGATCGAATCGTCGTGGTCGCCCGGGTGTCGCCCGCATCGGCGGCCCGCGGACCACTAGTCAGCTTCACGATTCCCTCTCCAGCCGTCCCTCTGTTGGGTGGTCGCCCCATCAGGTGGTCATTGCGCACTCAACATGATCAATATAACGGAGAGCTAATGAACGCCTGCGGTACGCGCATTCGGAGCGTACCGGTTCACCCGATGGCGTACGTGACACCCCCGATTCAGTCGGTACCACCCGAATGGGCCAGAACAGGTGTCCGATAGGGCGACTCGGCGTGACGGTGACGTGGACTTTTGTCCGCGAACGGGCCGCGCGAAGCGTCGTCGACCCACCCCCTCGCGCGAGGCCGTGCCTGGCCCGCCGACGTCAGCTGGACCCCTTGACCGTGCCCATCACCCGGGTGATCGCGATTTCCAGGACCACGCGCTCGGGGTTGGGCCGGGGTTCGCGGTAGCGCAGGGCGTAGCGGCGCACGGCCTCGGCGACGGACTCCGCGTCGTCGCGGACGGTGGCGTGGCCCTCCACTGTGGACCAGCGGCGGCCGTCGAGCTGGCAGAGCGCGACCGCGGGGTCGTTGAGCACGTTGCGGACCTTGCGCGAGTGCCGGGAGGTGATCACCCGGACCAGGCCCCCGTCGAGGGTCGCGTCGAGGGTCGCGCCCACCGGCGCCACGTGGGGCGAGCCGTCCGGGCGGCGGGTCGTCAGGGTGCAGAGGTGGCGTTCGGCCCAGAACGCCAGGAACTCCGCGTCGGGCTGCCACCCGCTCGGCGTTGTCGACACGGTCGGCAAGCGTAATGGCGCGGGCGGGGTCGCGCCCACCCCCGCCCGCGTCACCCTTGCCGGTCGCCGTGTCAGCCGGTCACCCCTCGCCGGTCGCCGTGTCAGCCGAAGGAGGAACGCCTGCCCGCGGTCCGCGTGAGCCACTCGCCGATGTGCGCGGTCCAGTCGGTGCGCTCGGCCTCGGCGTGGCTGACCTGGAAGCGGCCGTAGACGTCACCGCCCTGGGTGAACAGCCCGCCGCGCTTGTCGGCCTCCAGGACCACCACGATGCCCTGGGGGTCGGTGATGAAGGTCAGCTCGACCTGGCTGATGCCGCGGGCGAACTGCGCGGGCGGGATGTACTCGACCTCCTGGTAGAACGGCAGGTGCTGGGTGACACCGTGGATGCGGCCCAGCTCCAGGTCCGCGCCGCGGAAGTGGAAGCCCATCCGCTCGAAGGCGGCCAGCACCGCGGCCTGCGACGGGAGCGGCTCGACGTGCAGTGGGTCGAGGTCGCCCTTGTCGATGGCCTTGGCCACCGCCAGCTCGGTGCGCAGGCCCAGCGACATGCCGTGCAGGCGGTTGCCCCCGATCGCCGTCACCGGGGTCTCCCACGGCAGCGGGACCTGGAAGGGGATCGCGTGCACCTGGCCCGCGCGCAGCGGGAAGCGCCCCGCGACGACGTGGCGGTCGAACTCGACGTGGCCCTGGCTGTCGTCGCTGCGCTCGACGCGGGTCACCAGCGAGAGGGCGACGTAGTCGATGTCGGCGTCCTCCTCGCCGCCCTTCATCCTGACCTCGCCGCTGACCATCCCGCCGGGCACCGCCCGGCCACCGGACAGCACGGTGTCCACTGACGGGCCGCCCACGCCCAGAGCGCGCAGCATTTTCTTGAACACCATCGCGGTTCGTGACTCCTTCGCCGTTTGCCGGTCCCCATTTGCGGTCCCTGCCTCATCAGGACGCGCGGACCGTACCGGGGGTTCCGCCCAGTACGTCGCCGACAGGACGCCCGGCGTGTCGGGGTACGCCCGGGTCAGTCCACCACGGCCAGCGCGTCGATCTCCACGAGCAGCCCCTCGGGCAGTCCCACGTAGACCGTCGTGCGCGCCGGGTAGGGCTCGCTCAGCAGTTCGGCGTACGCGGCGTTCATCTCGGCGAAGTGGGCCACGTCGGTCAGGTACACGCGCAGCATCACCACGTCCTGCTCGCCCGCGCCCGCGGCCTCCAGCACGGCGACGACGTTGCGCAGGCAGGCGCGGGTCTGCTCGGCGACGCTCTCGCCCACCCGCCGCCCGGTGGCCGGGTCGATGGCGACCTGGCCCGCGACCTGCACGATGTTGCCCTTGCGCACCCCCGGTGAGAGCGGCACGGGCGGCGGCAGGGCGCCGGGTGGGGTGATCGCGGTCCTCATCGTCTAGTCCTCTCGGTCGGGGGTCCAGCCGCACGCCACGGACGCGGTGTCGGCGGCGGCGAGCAGGTCGGGCACCAAGGCCAGCAGGCCGGGGCGGTCGAGCATGATCCTGGGCACCGACAGCGACACCGCGGCCAGCACCGTCCCGCCCTGGTCGCGGATCGGGGCGGCGACGCAGTGGATGAAGTCCTCGTGCTCGGAGTCGTCGACGGCGTAGCCGCGCTCGGCGACGGCCGCCAGCTCGGCCAGGTAGGCGTCGGGGGTGGTGATGGTGGTGGCGGTCAGCCGGGAGTAGGTGATCGACCCGGCGATCTCGCGGCGGCGGGGCTCGTCGAAGGCCGCCACCAGCACCTTCGCCACGGCGGTGCAGTGCAGCGCGGCGCGCTTGCCGACGCGGGAGTACATCCGCACCGGGTGCCTGCTCTCGTACTTGTCGATGTAGACGACCTCGCCGCTTTCGTAGCTGGCCAGGTGCACGGTGTGGCCGGTGGCGTCGTTCAGCGCGCGCAGCGCGGGCTCGGCGAGGCGGCGGACGTCGCGCTGGTCCAGGGCGCGCGAGGCCAGGTCGAACAGGCTCGCCCCGAGGCGGTAGTGGCGGGCGTCGGCGCGGTGGACGAACCGGTGCGCCTCCAGGGTCCGCAGCAGCCTCAGCACGGTGGTCTTGTGCACGCCCGCGGCCTCGGCGAGCTGGTCGAGCGTGCGGGGTCCCTCGGCGAGGGCGGTGAGCACGGTCAGCGCGCGGTCGAGGCTCTGGCTCATCGCACCCCTTCGGCGGTCACGTGCGTCGTGGCCCAGGTCGCGGCGTCGGCGTCGAGCAGCCGGGCGACGAGGTCCCTGGGCAGCGGGACCGCCACATCATGCTGGGTGCGCAGCGCCCCCACCGCCTGCAGGTGCCCGGCGCGCAGCCGACGGCTCACCGGCTCGCCCGCCAGGGTGGCCGCGAGGAACCCGGCGGCGAAGGCGTCGCCCGCGCCGACCGGCTCGACGACGTCCACCCGCAGCGCGGGCTCGAACACCGGGTCGCGGCCGTGCTCCAGCACGGTCGCGCCGAGACCGCCCTGCTTGACCACGACAACGGCGGGCCCCGGCAGCACCGCGCGCACGTCGGCGGGCTCGGACACGCCCCACAGCGCCTCGGCCTCGTCCGCCCCGACCAGCGCGATGTCCGCCCGCGACGCCAGCCCGGCGAGGACATCGGCGGCGTTGGCGGCGCCGCCCGCCCAGAGCGCGGGGCGCCAGTTGACGTCGAAGGACACCATCGCGGCGCGGTCGAGGACGGCGTCGAGCAGGGCGAGGCAGCGCGGGGACAGCGCGGCGGTGATGCCGGTCAGGTGCACCAGCCGGGCGGCGGCGACGTCGACCCGGTCGAGCACGTCGGGTCCCATGTCGGAGGCGGCCGAGCCCGCGCGGTAGTAGCGCGTGGGGCTGCCGTGGGCGTTGGTCTCCTTGACGTACATCCCGGTCGGCCTGCCCGGGTCGACGGCGACGCCGGAGACGTCCACCCCGGCCGCGGCGACGGCGGCGACCACGGCCCTGCCGAACGGGTCGTCGCCGACCGCGCTCACCCAGGCCACCGGCACCCCGAGCCCGGCCAGGGCGCAGGCCACGTTGGACTCCGCGCCGCCGACGCCGCGCAGCCAGGTGCGCACCTCGTCCGCCGGGCCGTCCTCGGCGGGCAGGAACACCGCCATGGTCTCCCCGAGGCACACCACTTCGGGACCGCCGACCCGTTCCACGCGCACCCCCACCTCGTCCGCGCTGATGCTACACATCACATATCACCAGGCGCACCACCCGTTGCGCTCCTCGCAACTGTTGGTCTTCACTGGGGTGGTCTGGTCGGATCTGGGGTGTACCCGGCAACTTGGAGGTGGGATGTCGTCCGCGCGTCTGGACAGCGCCGCCGTCGACCGCCTGAAGGACGAGCCGCTGGACTGGCGCTTCCGCCAGGCCCCGGCCGCGTTCGCCGGGCTGAGCGTCGGCGAGGCCGCCGCCAGGAGGCCGAACCTGTTCCGCGACGGGTTCCTCGGCCCGGTGGTCGTGCTGGACGACGCCGCCGTCGAGCACAACCTGACCACCATGGCGCGTTGGTGCGCGGAGACCGGCCTGGCGCTGGCCCCGCACGGCAAGACGACGATGGCGCCCGCCCTGTTCGCCCGCCAGCTCGACCTCGGGGCGTGGGCGATCACCGTGGCGCACGGCGGGCAGGCCCGCGTGTGCCGGGCCTTCGGGGTGACCCGCGTGCTGGTCGCCAACGAGTTCACCGACCCGGGCGCGCTGGCGTGGCTGGCCGCCGAGCTGGCCGACCCGGCGTTCGAGTTCCTGTGCTTCGCCGACTCCGTCGAGGCCGTCGACCTGATGACCGCCGGGCTGGCGGGCGCGCCGCGGCGGCCGGACGTGCTGGTCGAGATCGGCCTGGCGGGCGGGCGCGCCGGGGTCCGCGACCTCGCGGGCGCGACCGCGGTGGCCGAGGCGGTCGCGGCCAGCCCGGCGCTGCGGCTGGCGGGGGTCGGCGGGTACGAGGGGCCCGCGGCGGCGGCGGCGGACCCGGCCGGGCTGGCCGCGGTCTCGGGCTACCTCGACGCCATGCGCGCCGCGGCGGTGAGCCTGCACCCCCTGGTCGAGGCGCCGAGGACCATCGTCTCGGCGGGCGGCAGCGCGTTCTTCGACGTCGTCGCCGAGCGGCTCACCGAGGACTGGCCCATCGACGTCCTGCCCGTGCTGCGCAGCGGCGCTTACGTCACCCACGACGACGGTTACTACCGCGGCATGTCCCCGCTGGGCGCCACCCCGCGGCTGGAGGGCGTCCCGGCGCTGCGGCCCGCGCTGACCGGGTGGGCGCAGGTCATCTCCCGCCCGGAGCCGGAGCTGGCCCTGCTCGCCGCGGGCAAGCGCGACCTGCCCCACGACCTCGGCCTGCCCGTCCCCCGCCTGCTGCGCACCGCCTCGGGCGTCGAGCCGCTGACCGGCTGCCGGGTCACCGCGCTCAACGACCAGCACGCCTACCTCTCCGTCCCCGCCGGGCGGCTGGCGGTGGGCGACTGGGTGGGCCTGGGGCTCTCGCACCCGTGCACCACCTTCGACAAGTGGCCGCTGCTGCCGGTCACCGCCGACGACGGCGAGACCGTGGTCGACTTCGTGCGGACCTTTTTCTAGTGGTCCGCGTGTTCCGGGGCGCCACGGTGGTCGACGGCACGGGCGCGCCCGGGTACCGCGCCGACGTCCGGGTCGCCGGGGGCCGCGTCACCGAGATCGGCCACCGCCTCGGCGCCCCGGTCGTCACCGACGCCGGGGGCCTGGTGCTGGCGCCGGGGTTCATCGACATGCACTCGCACTCGGACCTGCGGCTGCTCGCCGAGCCCGACCACCTCGCCAAGGTCTCCCAGGGCGTCACCTTCGAGGTCCTGGGCCAGGACGGGCTGTCCTACGCCCCGGTCGACGACTCCACCCTGACCGTCCTGCGTGGACAGCTCGCGAGCTGGAACGGCGACCCCGACGGCGTCGACTGGGACTGGCGCACCGTCGGGGAGTACCTGGACCGCCTCGACCGCGGCATCGCCGTCAACGCCGCCTACCTCGTCCCGCACGGCAGCGTGCGGATGCTGGCGATGGGCGCCGATGACCGCGCCCCGACCGCCGCCGAGCTGGACCGGATGCGCGAGCTCACCGCGACCGGCCTCGCCGAGGGCGCGGTCGGCCTGTCCGCGGGCCTGACCTACTCACCCGGCATGTACGCCGACACCGCGGAACTGGTCGCCCTGTGCGAGGTGGTCGCCGCGCACGGCGGGTACTTCAGCCCGCACCACCGCAGCTACGGCGCGGGCGCGGTGCGGGCGTACGCGGAGATGATCGCGGTCTCCCAGGCGTCGCGGTGCCCGCTGCACCTGGCGCACGCCACCATGAACTTCCCGGTCAACGCCGGGCGCGCGCCGGAGCTGCTGGCGCTGCTGGACTCCGCCATCGCCGAGGGCTGCGACCTCACCCTCGACACCTACCCCTACCTGGCGGGCGCCACCTCCCTGTCGGCGCTGCTGCCCGGCTGGGCGTCGGCGGGCGGCCCCGACGCCACCCTGGCCCGCCTCGCCGACCCGGCCACCCGGGAGCGCATCCGGGCCGAGATCGAGGACACCGGCTCCGACGGCTGCCACGGCGTGCCGGTGGACTGGTCGGCCATCGAGGTCAGCGGGGTGCTCCTGCCCGAGCACGGCCACCACGTCGGCACCCGGATCGGCAGCGCTCCCAACCCCTTCGGCCTGTTCGCCGACCTGCTCACCGCCGACCGCCTCGGCACGGCGTGCCTCATGCACGTCGGCCACGAGGACAACGTCCGGGCGATCATGCGCCACCGCGCCCACACCGGCGGCAGTGACGGCCTGCTCGTCGGCGACCGCCCGCACCCGCGCGCGTGGGGCACCTTCCCCCGCTACCTGGGCCACTACTGCCGCGACCTCGGCGTGCTGGACCTGCCCGAGTGCGTCGCCCACCTCACCGGCAGGCCCGCCCGCCGCCTCGGCCTGACCGACCGCGGACTCGTCCGCGCGGGCCACGTCGCCGACCTGGTGCTGTTCGACCCCGACACGGTCGCCGACACCGCCACCCACGCCGAGCCGCGCACCCGCGCGGCGGGCATCCACCACGTCCTCGTCAACGGCGTGCCGGTGATCGAGGACGGCCATCCCACCGGGGCCCTGCCGGGCCACAGCATCCGCCGAGGAAACACGTGATCAACACTGTCTACATCGGAGCGATCGACGGCGACGGCCTGACCGTCGCCACCGCCGACCCCGACACCGGCGCGCTCAGCGTCACCGGCAGGGTGACCGAGGCCCGCGAGCCGTCGTTCCTCGCCTTCTCCGAGGACCGCCGCACGCTTTACGCCGTCGTGGAGGAGAACGAGGGCGCCGTCACCGAGCTCGACACCACCGACCCCGGCGACCCGCGCGTCCGCCAGGTCGTCGCGACCGGCGCCGCGGGCCCCACCCACCTCTGCGTCCACGGGGACCACCTCGCCGTCGCCCACTACACCGACGGCACAGTCACCGCGCACCCGCTCAACAACCTCGCCGAGTCCACCCGCCTGCGCCACGACGCCGACGAGCCGCACGCCCACCAGGTCGTCTCCCACGGCGACTGGCTCATCGCCGTCGACCTGGGCGCCGACGCCGTCTTCACCCACCGCGTCGACAACGGGGCGCTCACCCAACACGCCCGGCTGGACCTCCCCGCGGGCACCGGGCCGCGGCACCTGGCCTTCCACGGCGACAAGGCTTTCCTGCTCGGGGAGCACATCCCCGGCGTGACCCGGCTGGACTGGCTCGCCGGGACCTTCACCATCACCGGCCACAGCCTGGTCACCGCCCCGGACGCGCCGGAGACCTCCCCCGCCGAGATCGTCGTGACCAACCAGCACGTCTACACCAGCAACCGCGGCGAGGACGCCATCGCGCTGCTCGACCACGACGGCGTCCTGCTCCAGAGCACGCCGACCGGCGGCAGCTGGCCGCGACACTGCGCGATCGATCCGTCCGGCCGCTGGATGTACGTCGCCAACCAGCGCGCGGGCGAAGTCGTGTGGCTGCCCCGTGATCCGGCAACCGGAAGGCTCGGCGACCGGGTCGGAAGTGTCACTGTGCGTGGCGCCTGCGTGGTGGCCTTCGCCTGAGCGGAGCCGTCTTGTGCCGGGCAGGCGGCCGTTCTACGATCCTCTCCATTGTCGCCAGTGAAATCCAGGTTGCGTGCCACGCAACAGCGGGGAGGGATCGGGGATGGCCGCCTTCGACACCCTGCTCCCCCGCCCGGTCTCGGCCCGGCAGGCCGGCGGATCGTTCACAGTCGACAGTCCGGCCAGGCTCCTCGATCCCTCCACTGTGGTCATCGACCCGGCCGCCCTGCCACATCCGGGGGCATACCGACTTTCCATCGTCCTGGCGGTCGCGGGCGACGCGGCGGGGGCGTTCCACGCCACCCAGTCGCTGCGCCAGCTGCTGGGCCCGGACGCCTTCCGCGCCGCCGACATCCACAGCGGCGCGTGGACGCTGCCCTGCGGCGAGGTCGCCGACCACCCCCGCTTCCCGTGGCGCGGGGTGCTGCTCGACGTGGCGCGCCACTTCCAGCCCAAGGCCGCGGTCCTGCGGTTCCTGGACCTCATGGCCGCGCACAAGCTCAACGTCCTGCACCTGCACCTGACCGACGACCAGGGCTGGCGCGTCGAGATCCCCGCCCACCCCCGCCTGACCGAGGTCGGCGCCTGGCGCGCCGGCTCCTGGACCGGCAGGCAGGCCGACGGCGACCCGAGCCACGACGGCCGCCCGCACGGCGGCTACTACTCCACCGCCGACCTGCGCGAGATCGTCGCCCACGCCCGCGCCCGCCACATCACCGTGGTGCCGGAGGTGGACGTGCCCGGCCACAGCCAGGCCGCCATCGCCGCGTACCCGGAGCTGGGCGCGGGCGGCGGCCCGGTCGGGGTCTGGCACGCGTGGGGCGTCAGCGACCACGTCCTCGCCCCGACCGAGCACGTGATCGACTTCTACCGGACCGTGCTGGACCACCTCGTCGAGGTGTTCGACTCCCCCGTCGTCTGCCTCGGCGGCGACGAGGTGCCGACCAAGCAGTGGCGGGAAAGCCCGCTCGCCCGCGCCCGCGCCGCCGAACTCGGCCTCGACTCCGTCGACGCCCTGCCCGGCTGGTTCCTGCGCACCCTCGGCGGGCACCTGGCCCGGCACGGCCGCCGCACGCTGGGCTGGGACGACATCCTGGACGCCACCGGTCTCGCGGGCCTGCCGGACGGGGTGATCATCGCGTCCTGGCGCGGGGAGGAGGCGGGCATCGCCGCCGCCGAGGCGGGCCACGACGTGGTCATGTGCCCCGAACAGCACGTCTACCTCGACCACCGCCAGTCCGAGCACCCCGACGAGCCGATCCCGGTCGGCCACGCGCGCACCGTCGAGGACGTCTACGCCTACGACCCGGTGCCCGCCGCGCTGGCGGAGTCGGCGCGGCACCGCGTTCTCGGCGCCCAGGCCCAGATCTGGACCGAGCACCTCGACAGCCCGCGCCGGGTGGACTACGCCGCCTTCCCCCGCCTGGCCGCGTTCGCCGAAGTGGTCTGGACCCCCGCGCAACGCCGTGACCCCACCGGGTTCTCCCGGCGGCTCACCGACCACCACCTGCCCAGGCTGGACGCCCTCGGCGTGGAGTACCGCCCACCGGGCGGCCCGCTGCCCTGGCAGACCCGGCCGGGAGTCCCCGGCCGAGCGCGCTGAGAGGAGCCGCTTTCGACGCGTCGCGAGGAAACAGGCCCGGCCGTGTTCGACCGGGCCGGAAACCGCTTTCCCTATCTCGCCACGCGCGGGGAAAGCAGCGTCGCCACAAACTTGTACCGGTCGCCACGGTAAACCGAGCGGACCCATTCGACGGGCCGTTTCTCGGTGTCGAAGGAATGCCGCGACAACCGCAGCATCACCGCGCCGACCTCATTCCCGAGCAGCGCGGCGTCGGCCGGGGTCGCCAGCGCGGTCTCGATGGTCTCCTCGGCGTGGCCCAGGCTGACACCGTAGTGCTCCCACAGCACGCGGTACAGGGACGTGTCGCCGACGCGCAGCTCCAGACCGGGGAACCGGGTCAGCGGAAGCCGCGACGTCTCGATCGCCATCGGCTCGCCGTCGGCGCTGCGCAGCCGCTTCAGCCGCAGCACGTCGACCCCGACCGGCACGGCCAGCAGGGCGGCCACGTCCGGTTCCGCGGCCTCGATGGCCGCTTCGAGCAGCGCGGATGTCGGGTTCATCCCGTGCGAGCGCATGTCCTCGGTGTAGGAGGACAGTTGCAGCCGCTGGGTCACCTTCCCCGCCCCGGCGTAGGTGCCGCTGCCGTGGACGCGGGTCAGCCTGCCCTCGGCCATCAGCTCGGTCAGTGCCTTTCGGACGGTGGTCCTGGAGACCCCGAACCCCTCGGCCAAGGCCCGCTCGCCGGGCAGCGGGCCGCCGGGACCGGCCGCGGCCACGAGGGCGAGCAGCCGATCCTTCAGCGCCCAATGCTTGGGCGTCCGCGCCGATTTCCGGCCGTTTTCCGCGGTCTCGCCCGCGAGGTTGTCACCCATGTCGTTCCTTGCTCGCGCACTGTTGGGCAGGGTGGGCCGTCGCGGGGGCGAAAGGTCACGGTTCCGCATTTATCTTGACAAGCCCGAGAACTACGGACCACTCTAGCCGCAATGGTCTAAACCACTCAAGCCCTTCGTTCCCCGGACGGGCAGTGCTCGAAAGGATGTACCCAGTGAGAAGTTGGTCGAAGTCGGTGATCGGGGGAGTCGCGGTCGCACTCGCGGTCGCGGGCTGCGCGGGGTCCGGTGGCGACACCGCGAACGAGAGCACCACCACCCCGAGCGGCCCCCGCGAGCTGACCGTGTGGCTGATGAACGGGTCGGCCCCGGACCCCCTCACCACCGCGCTGCACAAGGAGTTCCAGGACTCCAACCCGGGCGTCACCGTCAAGTACGAGGTCCAGCAGTGGAACGGCATCCAGGACAAGCTGACCACCGCGCTGGCCAGCAACGACGCCCCGGACGTCATCGAGCTGGGCAACACCCAGAGCCCCAAGTTCGCGGCTGAGGGCGTCCTGATGGACGTCACCGCCGCCGCCGGTGACTTCAACAAGGACCAGTGGCTCTCCGGCCTGGCCGCCTCGGCGTCCTGGGACGGCAAGTCCTACGCGGTGCCGTTCTACGCCGCCAACCGCGTCGTGCTCTACCGCAAGGACATGTTCGAGCAGGCGGGCATCACCGCGCCGCCCGCCACCCGCGCCGAGTGGCTGGCCGCCATCGAGAAGCTGAAGGCCAAGTTCGGCTCGGACAAGGACTTCCAGGCGCTCTACCTGCCCGGCCAGAACTGGTACACGCTGCTGTCGTTCATCTGGGACGAGGGCGGCGACATCGCCACCAGCGAGGGCACCGCCTTCAAGGCGTCGCTCGACAGCCCGCAGGCCAAGGCGGGCCTGGAGTTCTACAAGCAGCTCGTGGAGTCCTCGGGCACCAAGGCGCCCAAGGACGCCGACGAGCAGACCCCCGAGCAGGCGGGCATCTACGGCGGCGGCAAGGTCGCCATGTTCATCGGCCTGCCGTGGGAGGTCGCCACGGCCGCCAAGAGCGACCCGAAGCTGACGGACCTGACCTCCGCGTTCCCGATCCCGGGCAAGGCGGGCTCCGCGCCGGTCTTCCAGGGTGGCTCGAACCTGGCGATCCCGGCCAACAGCAAGGACCAGGACCTCGCCCAGGCGTACATCAAGCTGATCAGCAGCGCGAAGTACCAGAGCGAGTTCGCCAAGGCCGGCCTCATCCCGGGCACCTCGTCCGACGTGGCCGCCCTGGAGGGCAGCGGCGATGTGAACGCGGCCATGGCCAAGGCGTCCACCAACGGCAAGGGCGTCCCGGCGACCCCGGGCTGGGCCACCATCGAGGCGGGCCAGAACCCCCTCAAGGACATGCTCACCGCCTACCTGACCGGTGCCAAGAACATCGACCAGGCCACCGCCGACGCCAACGCCGCGCTCAACAAGGCATTCACCGGTTGATCGGGACGACATGACGTCGACGACTTCAGCACGGCCCGCGCAAGCCCCGCCGCTTCCTCGGCCTCGGCGAGCGGGCCGTCCCCTACCTGATGCTGGCCCCCGCGCTGGTGTTCCTGCTGGCCCTGCTGGGCTGGCCCGCGCTGCAAGTGGTGGCCATCAGCTTCCGCAAGCTCAACCTCGGCGAACTCGTGCGCGGCGAGGTGGTCTGGATCGGGCTGGCGAACTACGCCGAGGTGCTCTCCGACCCGGAGTTCTGGGCGATCACGCTGCGCACGGCGGTCTTCACCGTCGCGGTCGTCGCGGGCACCATCCTCACCGGCCTCGGCCTCGCGGTGATGATGCGCCACCTCAGCCGTGGCGTGCGGATGGCGCTGCAGGTCAGCCTGGTGCTGGCCTGGGCCACCCCGATCATCGCCACCACCACGGTCTTCCAGTGGATGTTCGACCAGCAGTACGGCATCCTCAACAAGACACTGGTGCTGCTCGGCTTCGACAGCTTCCAGGGCCACTCCTGGTTCGCCAGCGGCACCAGCACGCTGACCGTGATCGGCCTGCTCGTGCTCTGGCAGGCGGTGCCGTTCGTGGCGTTCACCCTGTACGCGGGCCTGCTGGGCGCGTCCAAGGACCTCTACGAGGCCGCGTCGATCGACGGGGCCACCGGCTGGCAGGCGTTCCGCGCGGTCAGCTGGCCCGCGCTCAAGCCGGTGCTGGCGATCGTGGTCTTCCTGTCGGTCCTGTGGGACTTCAAGGTGTTCACCCAGGTCTGGGCCATCCGCCAGGGCGGCCCCGACGGGGAGAGCACGACCCTGCCCGTGCTGCTCTACCTCAAGGGCATCTCCGGCAGCGGGTTCGGCGTCGCCGCCGCGGTGGCGGTGCTGATGCTGCTCGTCCTGATCTTGGTGACCTGGCGGTACATGCGCCTGCTGGTCCGCTCGCAGGAAACGGAGCTGTGATGCACAAGACCCGCGGACAGCGAGTCGGCCTCGCGGCGCTCGGCGTGGTGGCCACGGTGTTCTTCTTCTTCCCGACGTACTGGATGATCACCACGGCGCTGAAGACCCCGGCGCAGATCCTGTCCCCCGACTACGACCTGATCCCGCTGTCGATCACCTTCGACAACTTCACCTCGGCGTTCGGCAAGGACGGGTTCACCCAGTTCCTGACCAACAGCCTCATCGTCACCCTCGGCGCGGTGTCGGTGGCGCTGGTCGCGGGCCTGCTCGCGGCGGTTCCCCTGGCGCGCATGCGGTTCCGCGGGCGCAGGGGGTTCGTCCTGCTCGTGCTCATCGCCCAGCTCGCGCCGCTGGAAGCGCTGTTCGTCCCGCTCTACCTGATCATGCGCGACGCCAACCTGCTCGACAAGCTGCCGTCGCTGCTGCTGGTCTACGTCGCCTTCACCCTGCCCTTCACGGTCTGGACCCTGCGCGGGTTCGTCAAGGGCATCCCGGTGGAGCTGGAGGAGGCGGCGATGGTCGACGGCTGTGGCCGCTGGGGCGTCTTCCGCAGGGTGACGCTGCCGCTGCTGGGGCCGGGGCTGGTGGCCACCTCGGTGTTCAGCTTCGTCACCGCGTGGAACGAGTTCCTCTTCGCCCTGGTGTTCATCCGCGACCAGTCCAAGCAGACGCTGCCGGTCTGGCTGTCGTCCTTCCGCACGGCGTTCGGCACCGACTGGGGCGGCGTCATGGCCGCCTCGGTGATCTACGCCGTCCCCGCCCTGCTGTTCTTCATGCTGGTGCAGCGCAAACTCGTCTCCGGCGCCACCGCTGGCGCCGTGAAGGGCTGATCCGACATGACACTGGCACTGTCCACAACGGACACCCGGCTGCGCGCCCTCGCCGAGGCGGTGCTGCTGCCCGGCTTCGCGGGCACCACCGCCCCGGACTGGGTGCGCGCCAGGGTCGCGGCCGGACTCGGCGGCGTGGTCCTGTTCGGCCGCAACGTCCTCGACGACGGGCAGGTCGCGGCGCTGACCGCGGCCCTGCGCGCCGAGCGCGGCGACGTGGTGGTCGGCATCGACGAGGAGGGCGGCGACGTCACCCGCCTCGACGCCGCGACCGGCAGCGACCTGCCCGGCCCGCTGGCCATGGCCTCGGCGGGCGACCTCGGCCTGACCGCCGAGGTGGGCGCCGCGCTGGGCGCCCGGCTGGCCGCGTGCGGGGTGACGGTCAACCTGGCCCCGTGCGCGGACCTGACCCTCACCCCGCAGGACCCGATCATCGGTGTGCGCGCGTTCGGGTCCGACCCGTACGCCGCCGCCGCGCACGTCGGGGCGTTCGTCCGCGGGCACCAGCGCGGCGGGGTGGCCGCCTGCGCCAAGCACTTCCCCGGTCACGGCGCGTCCACATCGGACTCCCATGTGGCGCTGCCGGTCCTGCCCCGCACCCCGGATGAGCTGCGCGTCACGGAACTGGTCCCGTTCCGCGCCGCGCTGGCCGCCGGGGTGCGGGCAGTGATGACCGGGCACCTGGTGGTGCCCGCGTGGGGCGAGGACCCGGCCACGCTGAACCCGGTGGCCATCAACGAGGTCCTGCGCGGCGAACTCGGCTTCACCGGCGCGGTCATCACCGACGCGCTGGAGATGGGCGCGGTCGCGGGCTCCCTCGGCGACACCGAGGGCCTGACCTCGGCCGCCGTGCGCGCGCTGCGCGCGGGCGCTGACGCGCTGTGCGTCGGCGGGGAGGTCGCGGGCCCCGAGGTGGTCGCCCGGCTCGTGGACCAGATCGTCGCCGCCGTGGTCGGGGGCACCCTGGACGAACAGCGCCTCGCCGAGGCCGCTGAGCGGACACGGTCCCTCGGCGCGCCACCCGAGGCCAGGGCGAACACCGTCCCGTCGCCTGACGACCGGGCGGCGCTCGGCATCACCGTGGCCCGGAAAGCCGTCCGCGCCACCGCCCTGCCCGCACTGCCCGACCCGCTCGTGCTCGACGTCGAGGTCGACCCGACCATCGCCGCCGGGCCTGTTCCGTGGGGTCTCGGCCCGCACCTGCTCGCCCTGGTCCCCGGGGCGAGCGCGCTGCGGGTCGACGCCGCCGACCCCGCCGCCGCGCTGGCCGCGGCCCGCACCGCCGGGGCCGTCGTCGTCGTGACCCGGGACGCGCACCGGCATCCCGCGGTGCTCGCCCTGGTGGCCGAATTGGTTCACACCAATGCGGTCACCGTGCACGTCGAAACCGGCGTGTCCGGCCCCGACCTGGGGGCCGCCGCCCGGATCGACACCTTCGGGGCGTCCCGCCCCGGTCTGCGAGCCGCCGCGGAGATCGTCGCCGCGGCCTGTGACCTCACCGGATGACTACTCCATTCGAGTGAGACCAGTGGTCTAGACCTTGTTCCGTCGTTTGGTCTGGACCAAAGTCAACCCAACACCCCTGCCGATACACCCCTCTCCCTGCGAGGTGACCCACGTGTCCAGAACCCGATGGCATGTGACCGCGGCCCTGGTGGCCGCGGCCACGATCTCCCTCGGACTCGTCGTCGCGTCCCCGGCCAGCGGCGCCCCGGTGCCCACCGCCACGTTCCAGAAGACCCAGGACTGGGGTTCGGGCTGGGAGGGCAAGTACACCATCCGCAACGCTGGTGACACCGCCCTGACCAGCTGGCGAGTCGAGTTCACCCTCGCCTCCGGCGCCATCAGCTCGTCCTGGGACGCCCAGCGCTCCCAGTCCGGCACCCGGTACACGTTCACGAACCTGTCCTGGAACGCCTCGGTCCCGCCGGGCGGCTCGGTCTCCTTCGGCTTCAACGCCTCCGGATCGGCCTCGCCGACCAACTGCACGCTGAACGGCGCGCCGTGCGCGGGTGGCCAGCCGCCCACCTCCACGACGACGCCCACCACCAGCACCACAACGACGACCACCACCACGACCACGACGCAGCCGCCCCCGCCGCCGGGGCAGAAGGTCGTGGGCTACTTCGCGCAGTGGGGCGTCTACGGCCGCAACTACCACGTGAAGAACATCCACACCTCGGGCTCGGCCTCGAAGCTGACGCACATCATGTACGCGTTCGGCAACGTGTCCAACGGCCGCTGCACCATCGGTGACTCCTACGCCGACTACGACAAGGCCTACACCGCCGCGGACAGCGTCGACGGTGTCGCCGACACCTGGGACCAGCCGCTGCGCGGCAGCTTCAACCAGCTGCGCAAGCTCAAGAAGATGTACCCGCACATCAAGGTCGTCTGGTCCTTCGGCGGCTGGACCTGGTCCGGCGGCTTCGGCCAGGCCGCGCAGAACCCGGCCGCGTTCGCCGAGAGCTGCCACAACCTGGTCGAGGACCCGCGCTGGGCCGATGTCTTCGACGGCATCGACATCGACTGGGAGTACCCGAACGCCTGTGGCCTGACCTGTGACACCAGCGGTCCGGCCGCGTTCAAGAACCTGATGCAGGGCCTGCGGGCGCGCTTCGGGGCGAACAACCTGCTGACCGCGGCCATCACCGCGGACGGCTCCACCGGCGGCAAGATCGACGCCGCCGACTACGGCGGCGCCGCGCAGTACGTCGACTGGTACATGCCGATGACGTACGACTTCTTCGGCGCCTGGGCGGCGCAGGGCCCGACGGCCCCGCACTCGCCATTGACGTCCTACCCGGGCATCCCCCAGCAGGGCTTCAACTCCGACGCGGCCATCCAGAAGCTCAAGAGCAAGGGTGTTCCGGCGAGCAAGCTGCTGCTGGGCATCGGCTTCTACGGCCGCGGCTGGACCGGCGTCACCCAGTCGGCCCCGGGCGGCACCGCGACCGGCCCCGCCCCCGGCGCCTACGAGCAGGGCATCGAGGACTACAAGGTCCTCAAGACGCGCTGCCCGGCCAACGGCACGGTGGCGGGAACGGCGTACGCGCACTGCGGCAACCAGTGGTGGAGCTACGACACCCCGGCGACGATCGCGGGCAAGCGCAACTACCGCAACTCGCAGGGTCTCGGCGGCATGTTCTTCTGGGAGCTGTCCGGCGACACCACCAACGGTGAGCTGATCACCGCGATGCGCGGCTGAATGCGTGGCTGACTCGACTCCGGTCGGGACGGGCCGGATGTGGGCGGCCCGCCAGGTTCTCCTGGCGGGCCGCTCACCCGCGTCACGGCCTGTTCACCGGAGACCAGGACGCCGAGCCGTGAACTGACTTCCCGTTGGCGGCCTGCCCACGTGGCCGTGGTCACCCGCCGATCCGATCGTGAAGGAGACGGCCAGGGTGGACGACCTCGACCCCCGCCAACACACCGTCCGGCTGCTGCGGACCATCGCCGCCCGCCTGGACCTCCTCGACGCCCGCTTCGCCGTGGCGCACGACCTGCACCCCACGGACCTGCGCGCCCTCACCCACCTGCTCGAAGCCCGCAGGGCGGGCACCCCGGCCACCCCCGGCTGGCTCTGCGGGCGGCTCGGCCTCAACTCCGCCTCGGTGACCGCCCTGGTGGACCGCCTGGTCCGCGCGGGCATGGTCGCCCGCACCCGCGACGAGCACGACCGGCGGCGGGTGCTGCTCTCCGTCCACGCGCGAGCCGTGGAGCTGGGCGGCCAGGCCGCCGACGCCACCTCCCACGACGCCCTCGGCGCCCTGGACCGCTGCGATCCCGCCGACCTGGCCGCCACCCAGCGCGTGCTGGGCGAGGTGGCGCGGGCGATGTCCGGTGAGCGCCCCGTCGGGGTGAGCGCCGGACATCCCGCCGGAAATCCCGTTGCGCTCGCCGGAGAATCGGAGAGGTGGACACCACAGACACAGCGGTCGAGCTGAGCCCGCTGACCACCGCGAACGCCGAGCGGCTGGTCGCCGCCGCGGTCGCGGCCGCCCATCCCGCCGACGTCATGCCCGCGGGCCACGATTCCTGGAGCCCAGCGGCGCGGGCCGCCTACCGCGCGTTCCTCGACGGCCAGCTCGCCGACGCGGCCACCGTGTCCTACCTGGTCTGTGCGGGCGACGCGGTCGCCGGGGTCATCCGGCTGCGGGGCGTGGACGCGGCGACCGCGGAGACGGGGATCTGGCTGGGACGCGAGGCGCGGGGCCGAGGCATCGGCAAGGCCGCCGTGCTCGCGGTGCTGGAGGCCGCCCGCGGGTTGGGCTATCGCGTCGTCGTGGCCGAGACCACCGCGGACAACGCCGCCGCCGTGGGGCTGCTGGCCACCTGTGGCGCGGCCATCCAGGCCGACCCCGAGGAAGCCGGCACGGGCAAGACTGGCCCTGAGGGTGGCACCGGGAACGCAGGCACTGGGAAAGCGGGCACGGGGAAGGTCACGGCCGAGATCGCCGTGCCGCTGGGCGCCGTCCACGACGCCGGTGGGACGCGGGTCATGGTCTACGCCGCCGACGCGCCCGTGCTGGCACGTGTCGACGATGTGCTGGACAACGTCATCGCGCCGACGTACGGCGCCGCGGTCGAGTGGGTCGCGCTCCCGGTCGGTCGGCTGACGCCGGAGTTCTTCGACCTGAGCACCCGGCTGGCCGGGGAGGTGCTGCAGAAGCTGGTGAACTACCAGCTGGGTGTCGCCATCGTCGGCGACATCGGCGAGCACCTCGCCCGCAGCGGGGCGCTGACCGACTTCGTCCGCGAGAGCAACCGCGGCAGGCACGTCTGGTTCGTCGCCGACCTCGCCGAGCTGCGGCGACGGCTGGGCCCACGGGGCTGAAAAGCCAGAAAGGCCGTTCTCTTACCGGTCCGAGTGATCGGAACTGATAAGAGAACGGCCTTTCTGGTAAAGAAGTCCGGCGGTGTCCTACTCTCCCACACCCTCACGAGTGCAGTACCATCGGCGCTGATGGGCTTAGCTTCCGGGTTCGGAATGGGACCGGGCGTTTCCCCACCGCTAAAACC